>JBHGUR010000068.1:0-22200 GCA_048976805.1 Ectobacillus sp.
CTGCTAACGAAATTCCTAGCAGCAACCTCATATCTTAGGTTGTCAAAGAACATATGTTCATTATACCAAGATATGGGATATGAGACAATGGGTAGGCTGTCGCCTACCGAAATTCATCTCCCCCTTATCGTTGGGCTACGCCCTTCACACGATTGAAGAGGGGAGACTTCTTTCGGAATATGTTAAAAATATTCCTCCACACACGACTGGCTCAAAAGATTATGGCTCCGTAATCTTCTGTAAGCCGGTCTTTTTTTCTTTCTCCTATATTCAGCCGCTTTTACTCTAATATTTCGCTTACATATAAACCCTCTATATACATTAACATATTCTATCAAATCCCTTTAAGCAGAGGTCTTGCCGGACATAAAGTTAATTTCTTTTAAAATTGTGCTTTTACCCTATTTCCAGCTTGTCCCCTCCTGCATTTACTATACTAGATACACATTAGGAGGTGAAACTAACATGTTATGTTCATTTCCACACCCACACCGCTTCCCGATTGCGAAAGTTCACACAAAAGAAAAAGAGCATCATTCCTGCTGCAAGGACAAGCATGAACAAAAATGCGACAAAGCATTCACTCGTGTTGGAAATACTTTTACTGCCCCGAATACTTTTACCGTAGGCACTACAATCCCATTGAGTTCAATTCGCACCAACGGTTTCCGTACAGAAGGAAATTCACTTTTCTTCAAAAACTGCGGCACTTTCGCAATTTCCTTAAAAGTTACAAGCGCCAATTTAGACGCCGGATCATCCATCAATCTTATAAAGCTTGGCTGCCGCGGCCGCACAACGCTTGGCTCTGTTCAAGTGTTGACTACCGGATCGCAAACTTTTTCTACAGAGGACTGTTTTCAATTCGGCGATCGCCTTCAACTCGAAGTAGGCGGCACAGACATTATCCTTGATGCAGGCGATTTACTCGATGTTGAGCTAATCGCCACACAAACAAGCTGTTGCTGCGATGATCCTTGCGACCGTTGCGGCTGCCCTTGCAAAAAAAAGCATAAACACTGCTGCTAAATAGCAAGTAGCTTTATCCCTACTTTCATTTCTCACTTCTACCTTCATATTTCCTATCCCATACTAAGATTCAGAGCTAGCGAAAAAATGAAAGTGGATTTAAAGAACCCCCGCCGGTTGGAGAACCTGTAAAGGCGAAGACAGAGGTGTAATTGCACTTTCATTATTATTCCTAAAATTGCCCCTATGTCGAACTCTCTTCTTCTTCGCCAATTTATACTTTCCTAAAGTATAAATAAAAACAAGTATAGGACGAGTGCCTGTGCTTGTTTTTTCATTTTACTTGCATCTGTAAAGATAAAAAAGGGCGTATTCAAGCTATCTACTAGTTACTTGTCCGTTTCAATTTTCTTCCTTGCTGCATCTAATAGAACATATATACGGCTGGTAAACTACTTCCATATATATTTTATTAAATCTCATCTCAAGATAGCTAATATGCCCGTTACCCTTACAGCCATATAACAAACTTATCAGCCATTTTATATAGTTCACTAAGAAAGTGAGGTAAAAATATGCATCAAAATGGTATTATCTACATTGAGGAAACATTAGCAACTGCCCTTGAGTTACAGAAAACTATCCTCGGAGTGCCGCCTATTAATTTGCGCAGAGCAGTAGATGCGTTGCTCTCTCTATACCGCTCTTTAATCGCAGACCTTGTCTCTTACTTGCGAACTATTTCTCCAACAATTGACTTAGCTTTACTGCCAGAACTCGAAGCTGCCATTGACCTCCTGCAAAGCTCCGTAGCCAATCTCAGCAGATTAGTGAGAGAGCTTATGCCTGCAATGCGCCTAAACCCTCAAGCTGGGCTTACAGCTTTAGGAGCATTCTTTGAAGAAACATTAGAGAATATTGACAATCTCCTTCGCGGAATTCTTAACCCTCCTACTCCTAGCGGCTTAGCTTTCTAAATACTAAAACACTAGCAATGAAGGACTTAAAAAGCAGATACCCTCATTGGGCATCTGCTTTTCTTTATTTCATACAGTATTCCCGCAGCGCCTCCTGCCACGGACGCATCGGAGAAAAGCCGTTCAGCCGCAAAGCAAACTGCTCCAAAGCCGAAAGTGGCGGCCGAGGCGCCGCTGCCCCGAACTCGCCCGTCGAAACCGGAACAAGTTTCACTTTTACACCATGCAGCCGAAAAATCTCCCGCGCGAACTCATACCAAGTACATGTACCCGCATTCGAAACATGGTACACGCCATACGCATCCGTTTCCATCACCCTTGCCACACATGCCGCCAAATCCTTCGCATACGTCGGCGCGCCGGCTTGATCATGCACCACCTTTATCTCCGGTGCCTCGCGCGCCAGGCGCAGCATCGTCCCGACAAAATGATTTCCATATTTCCCATACAGCCAGGACGTACGCACAATAAAATAGCGGCTATGAAATGCGCGCACCATCTCCTCGCCGGCATATTTGGATGCACCGTATACATTGATAGGATTTGCCACATCAAACTCATCGTAGGGCGCGCCCTTCTTGCCGTCAAACACATAATCAGTGCTCATATACACAAGCTTCGCCTTCACGGTTTCTGCCGCCGCCGCCACATTCCGCGCGCCGATTGCATTTATTAAAAACGCTTCGTCCCTGTTTCTTTCTGCCAAGTCCACCTTCGTGTACGCCGCGCAGTGAATGACAATATCCGGAACGAGCTTCTCTAAGACGGCGCGCACCTGTTTACGGTTCGCAACGTCCATACCCTTTCTATTAAGCGCATACACCTCATATCCGCCTCCGGCAAGCTGCGCCGCAAACTGCTTGCCGAGCTGCCCGCCTGCACCGGTAATCGCTATCTTTTTCATACGCCCACCTTTTATGATGTAGTATTATGCTTTAGCGGCCCCCACCACGCTTTATGATGCACATACCATTGTAGCGTTTCAGCTAAACCCTTTTCAAAGCTATATGCTGGTTTCCATCCCAGTTCCCTCTGCAATTTTGTAGAGTCAATCGTATAGCGCCAATCATGCCCTTTTCGGTCTTGCACAAAAGCAATCAATTCTTTCGGTTTGCCAAGCTCCTTTAAAATCTGCCCGACAATCTCAATATTGCGCCTTTCGTTATTCCCGCCAATATTATAAATGCTTCCTTGCCACCCTTTATGCAGCACTAAATCAAGGGCAGTGCAATGGTCATGCACATGCAGCCAATCACGCGTATTCCTTCCTGTCCCGTATACCGGTATCGGCTTGTTTTCCAACGCGTTTGTAATCGCGAGCGGAATCAATTTTTCCGGATATTGATAAGGGCCGTAATTGTTGGAACAGCGCGTAATATTCACATCCAGCCCAAACGTTTTATAATACGCCATGACAATCAAATCAGCGCTTGCCTTGCTTGCTGAGTATGGGCTGCTTGGGCTTAAAGGCGTTTCCTCAGTAAACTGTCCCGTTTCCCCGAGCGACCCGTACACTTCATCCGTTGAAATTTGGATGAACTTTTTCACACGATGCTTTTTCGCCGCTTCAAGCAGCGCTGTCGTCCCTAGTACATTTGTCGTATAAAACACTGCCGGATTTGCGATGCTCCGGTCCACATGCGATTCGGCCGCAAAGTTGACAATTGCTTCGATAGCATATTCTTGCAGTACATAATCAAGCAGCCCGCTATTATTGATATCTCCCTTGATAAACTTATAATGCTGATGATTGCTTACATCCTCTAAACTGCGCAAATTGCCGCTGTATGTAAGCACATCATAGTTGATGATTAAGTAATGAGGGTACTTGTCGATCATGTACCTAATAAAATTGCTGCCGATAAAGCCTGCCCCTCCTGTTACTAACACGTTCATCCTGTATTCTCCCCAAACACAAAATTATGGTTGCTTTCCCGCAACGGCGGCAGCGACCGGTCCTTCTCCGACAAAATAGGATCCCCCACCGGCCACGCAATCGCTAGCTCCCCGTCATCCCACCGTATGCCGCTGTCATATTCCGGATGATAATGTTCATCGACCTTATATATGACAACTGTATCAGGAACCAATGTACAAAAGCCATGCGCGAAGCCTTTTGGAACGAGGAGCTGCCGATGGTTATGCTCACTTAACAGAAAGCTCTGCCACTGTTTATATGTTGCAGAACCTTTTCGCAAATCGATGATGACGTCATATACCGCGCCCTGCACCACTTGCACAAGCTTCGTTTGCGCCTTTGGATGCAGTTGAAAATGAAGCCCGCGAATCGTCCCGGCCGCCAGCGATTTTGATAGATTATCCTGTACAAAGCGATATTTCGGCAGCAGCCGCTCCGCCCATCTTCGTTCATTATAGCTTTCCGCAAAAAAGCCTCTATCATCCTTATAAACTGTATTTTCGATGAGCATCGCTTTATCAAAAAATGTACCAATCAGTTTCATATCGTTTCCCCCGATTCCTTATCAAATCCGTTCCCAAAATACACATCCTGTGCGAGCGTATTCGCCCTGTACAAAGAAGCGTGCGTTCCGGCATCCGTCCACCACCCTTGCAATATATCATACGTTAACGCGCCTCTTTTAATATATTCGTTGTTTAAATCGCTTATTTCCAGCTCGCCGCGATGGGAAGGTTTGAGCTTTTTTACCATTTCAAATACATCTCCGTCATACATGTAAATGCCTGTTACCGCATAGCGGCTTTTCGGCTTTTTTGGCTTCTCCTCTATTTTGACGATTGCATCATCCTTCAGCTCTGGAACGCCAAATCTCGCCGGATCATCCACTTCCTTTAGCAAAAGCTTTGCCCCTTTTTCTTGCTTTTCATATTGCTTCACATAGTGGACCAGCGAATCGGAAAACACGTTATCCCCCAAAATCACAACCATCCTGTCATTGCCGACAAATTGCTCGCACAATCCTAGAGCCTCTGCGATTCCTCCTGCCTTTTCCTGCACACGGTACGTAAAAGAAACATCAAAATCCGCCCCGCTGCCTAAAAAATTCACAACATCCCCCATATGCTCTTTTCCGGTCACAACCATTATGTCAGCAATGCCGCATTCCTTCAGCTTATAGACCGCGTGGTAAATCATCGGGTAGCGCCCGACGGGCAGCAAATGCTTATTCGTTACCTTTGTCATCGGATACAACCGTGATCCTGTACCCCCGGCCAAAATAATCCCTTTCACAAGCCGCCTCCCTTTCCTTATATCACTTCCCCGCAAAATCCCTTCACACTATTCATACAATTCCCGCCGGCTTATCTATATTCTTTATCTTTGCGCAAAAGTTTCCCCGGCCGATTCCGCGGGAGAAATTTAATAGACCAGCCTATAGCAATCCAAAAGGAAAAGCATACTGTAATAAGTAGAGAGAACGCTTGTTTGTGCGATAATCTATATAACCTTCTCCACATTTTTATTTTGCGGCAAGCAAGCGCTATTAGCAGCAGGAGCACGGTTGATAACAGACTATGTGTAAACGAGAGGTGTACATGATGAAAATAATGACCATTTTAGGAACCAGGCCTGAAATTATCCGGTTAAGCATTATTATTAAAAAATTAGATGAATATGCGAAACAACATATATTAGTGCATACGGGACAGAACTTCACTACATCGTTAAGCGACATATTTTTCGAACAGCTGCAGGTAAGAACTCCCGATTATGTGTTGTTGGACCGGCAGCAGTCGCTTGGGGAGCAATTATCGGCAATGTATAAAAACCTAGAGACCGTTTTTTTAAAAGAAAAGCCCGATAAGGTGTTGGTATTGGGGGACACAAACAGCGGACTAAGCGCTATTTTAGCTGAACGGATGGGAATCCCCGTTATCCATATGGAAGCCGGCAATCGATGCTTTGATTTGGAAGTGCCTGAGGAAAAAAACCGCCGTGTCATCGACGCGATTTCCAGTTTCAATTTGCCCTATACACCGCAAAGTAAAGAAAATTTGCTGCGGGAAGGCATTCCGAGCAATCGAATCATCGTATCCGGAAATCCAATCTATGAAGTTTTAGAGCACTATAAAAGCGAGATTGAACAAAGCAACATTCTAGCCCAGCTCGAATTGAAAAAAGAAGACTATTTTTTAGTGACAGCCCACCGCGCCGAAAATGTGGACCATGAAGAACGGTTATTGGAAATTATAAAAGGCATTAATATGGTTGCTAAAACCTATCAAAAGAGAGTGATATGCAGCATTCACCCCCGTACGAAATCCCGTCTCGAAACGATTTCCGCATTAGATGTCCATCCCTTGGTTGAATTTCATGAACCGTTTGGCTTTTTTGATTTTGTCAAGCTCGAAAAAAACGCCTTTTGCGTATTAACAGACAGCGGAACGGTCCAGGAGGAATGCTGCTTGTTTCACGTTCCGACTGTAACGATCCGCAAAACAACGGAAAGGCCTGAAACAATCGAGTGCGGAAGCAATATGTTGTCAGGAATTGATGCCCAGCAAATCGTAAATTGCGTTCGCGTTATGGCAGGCCAGCCAAAAACGTGGTCCTATCCCGCCGGATACGGCCATAAAGACGTTTCAGATAAAGTAATCAAAATATTATTGGGAGGTCTAAAAATTGTTTAGCAATCAAACCATTTTGGTAACAGGCGGTACAGGTTCGTGGGGCCATGAATTAGTTAGGCAGCTATTAAAATACAATCCGAAAGAAATCCGGATTTTTTCAAGAAATGAATCCAATCAATTTTTAATGAAGCAAAAGTTCGATAACCATCCGAAGCTGCAGTTTATTATTGGGGACATTAAAGAAAAGGAGGCTTTAATAGAAGCATGCGCCGATGTCCAGTATATTTTTCACCTAGCGGCTTTAAAGCACGTTCCAGTATGTGAAGACCAGCCGATTGAAGCTTTAAAAACAAACGTGCTCGGCACGCAAAATGTCATAGATGCGGCTATACAGTGCAGCGCCCGCAAAGTCGTTTACATTTCCACTGATAAAGCTTCGAACCCTTCCAACTTTTACGGGCTAACAAAAACAATGGGAGAGCGGCTTATCATCCACGCCAACACATTGAATACCGAAACGAAGTTCGTCTGCATACGCGGCGGCAATGTTTTAGGGACAAACGGGAGCGTAATCCACGTTTTTAAGAAACAAATTGAGGAAAAAGGCAAAATCGGCATTACCGATTTGAATATGACGCGCTTCTTTTTAACAATTGAAGAAGCGATTAAGCTTGTATTTAAAGCAACATTTGAAAGCACAGGCGGGGAAATATTTGTGATGAAAATGCCGGCATGCAGGATTGTCGATTTGGCCCGCGTATTAATCGAAGCTTCCAATAAAGAAAATGTAGAAATTGAAGTACTGGGCATCCGGCCTGGAGAGAAAATTCATGAACTGCTTCTGTCCGAGTATGAATCACTGCACACCATTTCATATGATGATGAATATTTTGTCATCCTGCCTTCCATTCACATTAAAGGATTAAAGGAGCATTATTCCCAACATAAGCCCGTAAACCTAGTGAACTATAATTCCAGCCAAGGATTGATGTCGAAAGACGAAATTAAGCAGATGCTGCAGAAAGGCGGGTTCATTTAAATGAAAGTATTAATCCTTGGCGGCCGTGGAATGGCCGGACATATGATAACAGCATACTTTCAAAAAAAGCCCGAATATCATGTATTTTATACATCCAGAGAAGCAAATGACCCTGATGGCATTTATTTGGACGTTACGAATTCAAAAAAGCTGGAAGAGCTTATTGATACACTAAAGCCGGATATCATAATCAACTGTGTAGGAATATTAAATGATTTTGCCACCCGCAATCCAAAATTGGCATTTCAAATCAACAGCTTATTGCCCCATCAATTAGCCAAATTAGCGGAAAGATATCAAGGAAAGCTGATTCACATTAGTACCGATTGTGTGTTTTCAGGAGAAAAGGGCGACTATACAGAAGATGACCTGCCTGATGGCACTTCCGTCTACGCCCAATCGAAGCAGCTAGGAGAAATTATGAACGATAAGCATTTAACAGTTCGCACATCGATTATCGGCCCCGAGCTAAAAGAAAATGGAATCGGCCTATTTTTATGGTTCATGAAACAAACAGGGAAAATTAAAGGCTATGAAAAAGTGCTATGGAACGGCGTCACGACGCTTGAGTTAGCAAAGGCACTCGAAGCTATGATACAGCATAACGTTGCCGGACTGTACCATTTAGGCTCAAGGACAAAAATATCAAAGCTTACCCTATTGAAGCTTCTGCAGGAAATTTATGAAAAAACGGACGTTGACATTATACCGGACTCCGCTATAGTTCTGGATCGCACAATTAAAAGTACAAGAACAGATTTTCAATATACGGTTCCAAGCTACCGGGATATGCTATTGGAGCTAAAAAATTGGATGAAACAGCAATGAAGCAGTGTAATCGATTGTTAATAACGGGAGCGAGCGGTTTTACCGGCCAGCACGCCTGCGTCCACTTTGCGCGCGCCGGCTTTGCCGTAACAGCAGCCGCTCGAAAAACCGCATACACGAATGATCAAGTTCAAGTAGAATATTGTAACCTGACAAATTACAATGCGGTAAAACAGCTAGTGCAAAAGGCAAAGCCCAACTATCTTCTTCACCTGGCAGGCCAAAACCACGTCGGACAATCACGGCTTGACCCCGTTTCTTCATTTGAAGCAAATTCCCTATCTACCTTATATTTACTGGAAGCGCTCCGCCATGAAAATCCGTCCTGTAAAATTGTTGTCGCCGGTTCAGCGCTTCAATTCAATCCCAACGATATTTCTACACTGGAACATCCTTACAGTTTAAGCAAAACCGTCCAAGTGTTAATCGCACAAGCATGGGCAGCTTTATATAATATGCATATTGTAATCGCCATCCCCTCCAATTTGATTGGCCCCGGGTTTTCAAACGGCGTTTGCGCGATTTTCGCCCAAAAGATTACAGACATGGAAGAACACAAAACGGAAAAGATTCTTGAAGTTCATAATGTAAATGCCCAGCGCGATTTTATAGATGTAAGAGACGCCGTACATGCTTATGAAATTCTTTTAACAAAAGGGAAGTCAGGCGAAACGTATGAAATTGCTTCAGGAAAGAGCCGCTCTTTGGCGGAAATCGCCTGCGAATTTAAGAAAATAGCAACGGTTGACTTTCAAATCAAATCCGAAAAGAACGGCCAGGTAGAGCAGTCGGTTAACATGAGGCCTTTAAAACTGATGTGTTTAGGCTGGAAACCGGCCATTCCGTTATCAGCATCTTTAACCGACATTTTAAATTTTTATCGCAGCATGAAAACAAAGCGCGAATAAAGCACAACACTGCTTACTATATAAGGAATTTTTCAATTGTTAGAAGGAGGTGAAGGTTATGGCGAACGAATTAATGTTTTCCGGAAACGAAACTATATTTATCCACTCCGTTCACAAAGAGCTGTTTAATAACTTCACTTATGAATTTTGGGCGAAACCAACCGCTGCCCATGAGATAGATAATGAATCCACATCCGGTGAAGCCGGCATTTCCGGAAAAAAGTATGCAATCAGCCCGTGCTTTGGCGGGAATAAAAACGCGGCAGGAATGGGGGTTTCAGTCGGGACAAACGGCGTATCGGTTTATGAACATAGCATTGACTATTTGCCTGCCTTATTAGTATATAAATCTAGGATTACGGACTGGACACATATCGCTATTGTGTATAGAGATAAAACGCCGTTTCTTTACATCAATGGGCAATTTATAAAAAAAGGGCTCACTAGCGCCATGGATTTTATTTTTCCATCTAGCAGCTTTGGCGGTTGCGCTCCTTACGGCTTTTTTGAAGGCTCCTTAAAAAATATGAGAATATGGAAACGACCTTTAACGGAAAACGAAATAAAAAAAGCTATGAACCAAAACTTATCCAAAGAGGAAAGCGGATTATTTTGTTGTTGGAATCAATGCGAGAACGCCATAACACATTTAGATGAAAAAAAAGATATTGAAATAACCGTGATCATTCCTTCCCATAATAAATATCCGCAAAATTTACTCACTCTCTATTCATTAGAAAAGCAAACATTCGATTTATCAAAAGTCGAAGTTATTTTTATTGACGATGCTTCTACGGACATGACAGCCTCAAGTGTAATGGGGCGCCCTTCCCCCTATCTGCTAAAGTATATAAAATGCGAAAAAAATGCAGGGAGATCGCGGGCGCGAAACTTAGGGATACGGGCGGCATCTGGAAATATCATTATTTTTTTAGATGCTGAAATTTTAGTGGAAAACGACTTTATCGAACAGCATTTCCTTTCGCACAAGGACCAGCCAAACTTAGTTGTAAGCGCCGTAATGCAGATGAAAGGCGTATACTCTATCATTTTCCCAGACTTTGGCCAAAAGCAGCTGCACCATGTTTATGAATTACTGCAAAGCAATCCCGAGTATTTTTCAAAATGGCAATTATTTCAGCAAACACACAACAATACTGTCCTTTTTACAAAGGAAGATATTATAACAAACAAATTTCAAGCTCTTTCTTTTTCTAAACCGCTAGAACCATTTTACGAAAATCTTCTATTAAAAATTTATGGAGATGATTTTTCTGGTTTCCACTTCCCATGGTTGGCATTTCTAAGCGGCAATGTGTCATTGCGAAAAGACATGCTGCAAAAATCCGGGTACTTTGAAGAAAGCTTTGAAGGGTACGGCTGGGAGGATGCGGAGCTTGGCTATCGTTTGCATCTGGCGGGAGCAAGCTTTTTTCATCAACGAAACATCCACTCCTATCATCAAGAACACCCAGTATCGGTGGGAAATATAGAGCAGGCGCAAAAAAATTACCAATTATTCCGAATGAAGCACCCGGTTATCGATGTATATTTATTAGCCCTATTAGAACTTGGAAAAGGGCTCGTTTTTCAAGACATTAATCATATATTAAGCGATTATCGGCAATTATGCCATGATTACCCGAACAGCTTTACCGTATTTAAAAACGCATTCAAAGCCATGCTTGAAAAATTGGGCGCCCCTCCAAACGCCCGCAACCATTACAGGCACATAAGAAACAAAGTCCGGGTAAATAAGGAAAAGCTGCTTCTTGAGCAAAGCGGAAAATACGGGCATCTAGTTAAGGCATTTCATTTGTTAGCGAACTTATAAGCATAGGAGGTGCAATATGAAATGAGAAATACAGCAGGCCCTAAAGTATCCATTATTATTCCGTTTTATAACTGTAAATACGTAAATCAAGCCATTGAAAGCGCGCTAAACCAAACGTATCCTAACGTGGAAGTGATTGTTGTAAATGACGGCGCTGCACAATATACCGAATTAATCGCACCTTATATGAGCCGCATTCGCTATATCCAAAAAGAAAACGGCGGTACGGCCACTGCCTTAAATACGGGGATACAGCATGCAACCGGCGATTATTTCTGCTGGTTAAGCTCGGATGATTTATACGATTCCAACAAGATAGCGCTGCAACTGCAATATATGCTCGAAAATCATGCAGCCGTAAGCTTCACAAATTTTAACACGATAGATTCCAATAATCATATAAAGCATGCAAATATCGCTCCCTTATTTGCGGTAAAAACGGATTTTTATAAGGAATTCATGAGGAGCTGCCCTATAAGCGGCTGCACTGTCATGATGAAAATGGATGTATTTAAACACGTCGGGCTTTTTAAGGAGAAGTATCGTTATACACATGATTATGAATTTTGGCTGCGTTTAACCCCCTTTTATGAATTTCATTATTTAAACGTAACTCTCGTAAACTGCCGCATTCATCATGACATGGGTTCAATCAGGCACAACGCTGAATTATTGGCTGAAGCAAATATGTTAAGAGCAAAATACGCGCACATCTTAAATCGAATTATTGCCATGGGAGAAAACTTTAAGCCCCCGCTGCAAGAACTGCAGCCTGAAAAAGTCTCTATTGTTATTCCATTTTATAACTGCCCGTACGTTGATCAAGCCATCGAAAGTGCTTTAGCGCAAACGTACCAAAACATTGAAGTCATTGTCATCAACGATGGTTCAACTTTATATGAAGAAAAGATAACCCCATATTTGGATAAAATAACATATATCAAAAAAGAAAATGGCGGCACGGCCAGCGCCTTAAATGCAGGGATACAACGTGCAACCGGCCGCTATTTTGCTTGGCTAAGCTCGGATGATATGTTTGTTTCCAACAAAATCGAAACACAAATCCGCTTCATGAAATCCAAAAATGCCGTTATCTCCTATACCCCTGCCATTTATATCGACTCTAACAGCAACAAAATCAGCGACCCAATCGGCGTTGAATATCCGAACAGGCTGCAATTTTTAAAAGGTTTAAGCAAAGGATGTACGATAAACGGCTGTACAGTCATGGCAAGCATGGAGATATTTTCAGAAATAGGCATGTTCGATGAAGCTCTCCCCTATACGCATGATTATGATCTATGGCTTAGGGTGGCGCACAAATACGAATTCCATTACCTAAACGAACCGCTCGTTTTATACCGTATTCATGACAACATGGGAACGAAAAAGTTTATGGATAAAATAAACAAAGAAGTAAGACAGGCGCAAAAAAAATATCGAAGAAGTTTAAATGAGTTAATAGTAAAGGAAAAAGGCAAAAAATAAGGCTACCCTAAAAAATAATCTGTGTTAAACGTTAGTGTTGATGTAAACCCTTCTTTTTAGAGGGGGAGAGTGCTCCCGGCCGTATATAGTAACGGTCAAGGCCTAGTTCTGCCTCGTCCAAAGGAAAACCAGAGGGAGAAGATAAGTGCGGGTTGCAATGTCTGCATAGCCGTGATGTACAGACGTACGTGATATAAAAATCAACATCGGCCTACCCTAAAAAATAAACATTTTTTATCTATCGTGGTGCGAGTTATATTCTTGCATGGGTGTCTCTGTTAAAGGCTCATGTTGATTTGGATTCATTTGTTGATTTGGAACGAAAAGCGACTCCAGCGGGAAAAGCGGGATAACCGAGACCCTGGACTAAGCATAGCGAGGGAAGCGGCTCGGCCCCGCCCGCAGAAAATGTCCGCCTGTAGTGGAAAGTCAACAATCAAGTTTAACAGAGCCAAAAATAAAAAGCAGCTTGCTCAAAATGAGTTTGGTATTGTGCCGGACTCATTTTTAATTTTGCCTTCATTCGTTTCGTATTATAACATTCCATATATTTTTTAGTTCTTGTTTAAAATGCTCTACACTTTCAAATTCCTTATAGCCTTGAATAATATTTAATTTTATATCACTTGTATATTTGGTCATAAATAAAACTGCGCCTCCAATTGTTAGATTGTGTCTAACAATTGGGGTGCAGTTCAAAAAAAAATAACAGGAAATTGCTGATTGTATAACGGAATCCTTTTCTTCATAAAATTTAGATTATAATCTGTATCCGCCACTGTTTCCACCTTCAATCATTTATTTGTAGATGCGCCAATAACAAATTGAATATATAGAAACTAGACTTTGCACAAACACCGATTTCCGTTTCGCATATTTTACCAATCGTAATCTTTCTCATATCCAAAATCTATCAGAAACCGCCCGGCCTGCTCTTTAAAAGACTTTTTATGCTCTTTTGTGAAGGCTTCCCGCCAGCCGCCAATCGCTCCTTTACGGAATGACCACGATGCTTGCGGATTAATATTTTCCACCATTAACTCTAGCAGTTCCTCTTTCGCTACATGTAAGGCTTGAAGATCATCCCATAAAAAATCAATAATTTTCAATATTTCCTGTTTTTGTGAATCCTTGCTTTTTATGAGATTTTCGTACGTTAGTTCGCAAAGACTCTCATGTCCTCGCCAATTATAGATGGCTCCAAATAGTTGGCGAATGTTTGGAAAAGAGGAAAAGCCATACTTCTTTGCATTATCTCCATCTAGTTCAATACCGTTAATAAGTGCATGCAGCCGTTGCTCATTTGTTGTTAAATGCTCGGTAAAATAGCGGAAAATCATATGCTCCGGACACTGATTAATGATAAAATGCATATACGAAACAGTAACATCGCGCAAGTCGCGACTAATAAAAATATGCCGAATCCCTTGCTGGGCCATATCTGAAATTAAACCTTCATTGTACGGCAAATGGCCAAGCGCCACTTCCCCATTTGCAACCGTTTGAACCTCTTTATAATGCTCAGCATAAAACACAAACGAATTTGCTGTCGCTTTTCTAAACTTCATTCCTGGAATTCCTAAAATAATTTGCAACAGCAAATGCGTACCGCTTTTTGGTACAGAGTTAATAAGTATTTTCGGCAAAGTGCCTTCGCTTCCCATCACAGCGCCCCTTTCCAGTTATTACATCATAATTCCGTTCATTTACAGATTATTGCACTCCAAGATTTTTAAGCATTTTGCTAAAGTTCTTTGCGTACCGTTCTGGGCTAAAATTCGTTTTTACATGCCGAAACGCGGTTGAACATATTCGCTTCCGCAGCGCATCATTTGTCATTAACTCTTTTGCCTCACGAACCGCTTGATCTATATTTCCTAAAGTATAATACTTGCCCGTTCGATTATGAATAACCGAGCTTCGCACGCCGTCAGAGTCCGTAGTCACTACCGGACAACGGCAGCTCATTGCTTCCACGATTGCATAGCCAAAGCTTTCCACTTTTGAAGTTGAACATAAAAAACCCCCTGAATCCCCAATAATCGAAAAATATTCAGCCATTTGGTCATGGGGAACGTTGGAATGAACTATAAGATTTTGTTCCAGGTTTAATCGCTTAATCATTTTCTGAAACTTTTTTCTTTCTTCCGGTGCCGATAAGGTGGCATCTTCAAACATATACAATTGTATGTTAGGATTATGTTCACTAATGAGTTGATGTCCGATTTCTAGAAATTCCTGCCAATTTTTGTTTTCTTCAATTCTGCCAATCCAAGCGATAATCGGTTTGTTGCTTTTCGGCAACGCCTTATAGGAAAATGCGCCCGTATCAAAACAATTATGGAAGATAAACTTAGGAAAAGAAGGATATAACTCCTGCAAGATTTGTATAATATGAGGAGTTTCAGACGTTAATATACCGTCCCCATGCACTGCCACATACGGAATTGCCTCCATTAACTCCGCTCTCGCTATATGCTGCGGCCCAAACCCCTGAATTTCAAAAATTAATTTGCCTTGATAGCCTAACGACCTAAATCTGGCGAGCCCCTTGTAATCTGAAGTGATAATAATCGCACTGTAATTGCCTTCGTGCAGTATTTGTTTTATTTCATGATCATTATTTGTAATGAATACCGGTCCATCATGAGCATTTACCATTTCTCTCTTTTTCACATAATACAGAAAGTGGCAGTTCATATTCCTCTGTTTAAGCGCGGCCGCCCTTTGGCGGTTTAATGTTTCAACGCCGCCGCTTGGAATATAGTAAACAAATAATACGTTCATTTTCCCCCTCCTGGTACACAATTAGCTTATAACTCTATAATGCCATTTTAGAAATTTCTATAGTGCTGGACATCCAGCCAGCATAAAAGCCGCCAAACCTTTTCTCCTGCCTCAAGGTTCAAACAGAAAGAAAGGGAAAAAGGCGTGAAAATAACAAATGGAATATATGGTTGACACGAACCCCCGCTTTTTCACGGCGCACTTTCAGCGTCTCTCTTAATAGACTGCTGCCCTCTTCTCTCTAAGAAAAAGGCTCTGTTAAAGACTAATCTTGATTTTGATTGATTTGTTGATTTGGAACGAAAGGCGGCGACTCCAGCGGGAAAAGCGGGACAGCCGAGACCCTGGACTGAGCACAGCGAGGGAAGCGGCTCGGCCCCGCCCGCGGAAAGCGTCCGCCTGTAATAGAAAATCAACAACCGAGTTTAACAGAGCCAAGAAAAAAAGTTTTCCTTAACTATATATGTATATGCTCTATAACAAAATTAGGTCCAAGACATCTATACCATGATAATAATTTAGGGCAAATCCAAATTCATGCCCATGCCATTTATACAGCTCGCAGCATATCCTAATTAATGTAGAGCCGAACATACAGTCGGAAGATATTTCAAACTAGGAGGGGAATAAAACACGATATGATTCCTATAATTAACTGCCAGCTATTAGTTTCGTGCTGCAATCAAAACGGCGGGCTTTACTTAATCAATTTTCAAAATCGGCAGTACGAGCTTAAAAAGGTATTACACGCGGAATGCAGAGGCATTGCAAAATACCGGAACCATTTTGTAGCGGTTTCAAATAAAGAAGGGATTTTTATTCTGGATGAATCTTTAAACATTATGAAACAAAAAAAACAAAACGAAGATTTGGATTTGCACGGCATCGCAATAGATCACAATAAAGCCTATATCGTTGAAACAGGGACAAACTCTATCGGCATATATGATTTGCAAAACAATATAGAAAAAATTGATACAATCGAGTTCCCAGCTGAAAATAATGATACTTACCATATAAATGACATATTTCTCTTGCATGACACATTATATATATCGATGTTTTCGGCCCCCCCGCGAAAACATTTCCTCCCCTTTGTGAAGCCATCTCCCGATAAGGCGCCAGAGCAAGGCGCCATTATCAAATATTGTTTAAAAACTAAAAAAATAATCCATATTTGCCACGATAAATTGTTTCAGCCTCATAGTGTACAACTGCATAAAGATGATTTGTATTATTGTGTTTCTGCAAAGCTGCAGGTGAAACGGAATAGTGAAGTCATTTTTAATGCCCTTGGCTATACGCGCGGCTTAGCCCTAAAAAACGGTACGATGTTTATTGGACAAAGCGAAAGCAGACATATCGAGCGTTTATTGCAGGAGCACACTAATTTGCTGTTCGACTGCGGAGTTTATGTTCATGATATCCATACGAAGCTTTCATCCTTCATTCATATACCAGCCCAAGAAATTTACGGCTTATTGGTTATTTAAATCTTGTCTTCGCAAGACAACAAAAAAACTATATCTGCAGGAGGTTCGTAATGAGGAAGCTCATTATCTTTGCTTTTATCGGTTTTTTGGCACAGCTCATTGACGGGGCTTTAGGGATGGCTTACGGCGTCACCTCGACAACATTGCTGCTGACGTTTGGCATCGCCCCTGCCGCCGCTTCGGCATCCGTACATTTAGCGGAAGTTGTAACGACAGCCGCCTCTGGAATTTCACACCTCAAATTTGGAAATGTCGACCGCCATACTTTATTGAAATTGATTATTCCCGGCTCTATCGGAGCATTTATCGGTGCATGCTTTTTAAGCAATCTCCCTGGCGATATGGTAAAACCATATATTTCGCTATTTTTGCTATTGCTTGGGGTGTATGTTCTTCTCCGCTTTCTCTTTTGGTTCCATCCTGGCAAGGAGAAAAAAACAATTGATTTATCTAAACAACAATCCGTTCTATTAGGATTTACTGCCGGCTTTGCCGATGCAACCGGGGGCGGCGGCTGGGGGCCGATTACGACGCCGATTTTATTATCCAGGCAAGGTAACTCAGCCCGAAAGGTTGTCGGTACAGTCGATACGAGCGAGTTTGCCATTGCCGTCTCCGCCAGCCTCGGCTTCTTCCTTTCGTTAGGATGGGAAAATGTAAATTGGCATTGGGTAATCGTGCTCATGCTAGGAGGTGTCATCGCTGCCCCAATTGCCGCATGGCTCGTAAAAAAAATGCCGTCTTATTTACTCGGAACTGCAGTCGGTACCTTCATTATATTAACGAATACGCGAACACTCCTGGAGGCTTGGAACGTTCCGACAAACTGGAGCCCGCCTATTTATGCTGGCATCATAATCGGGGGGTGCGCTGCTATTACGTTTGCAGTGCGAAATCATAAAAAGCGGTAAGTTCACAACTTGGAAGGAGAATTTTTTTGGATAAACAAAACCACGTCTTTCAATATCAATTTGCCATTACAAAACAAGACAGGCAACGACTGCACGGACATAAAAGCTATATTCTTTGGTTTACCGGCCTATCGGGCTCCGGGAAATCAACGATTGCCAACGCGGTTGAAAATGAATTATATAAGCTAAATATTTCTACGTACACCCTTGATGGCGATAACCTCCGTACCGGTTTAAATGGGGACCTCGGCTTTTCCCCTGCCGACCGAAAAGAAAATATCCGCCGCATCGGCGAGGTCGCAAAATTGTTTGTAGATGCCGGTGTAGTTGTACTGGCAACATTTATTTCGCCGTACAAAAGCGACCGCGAGACCATTAGAAACAGTATGAACGAGGGGGAGTTTATTGAAATCTATGTAGATTGCACTCTCGAAACCTGTGAAAAACGCGATCCGAAAGGGTTATATAAAAAAGCGAGAAGCGGCGAAATTAAAGATTTTACCGGCATTTCTTCCCCGTATGAAAAGCCTGAAAACCCCGAAATCATTTTGGACTCGAACCAATTTTCCGTACAAGAGTGCGCTTTGCAAGTCATCGATTTTCTAAAAGCGAAACAATATTTATAAAGGATGATGATAGAAGTGATAAAAGACAATATCCTTCCTCACGGCGGTGTATTAATAAACCGCGAACTTCAAGGCGCCGTGCGTAAAGCATACATCGATAAAACAAGCTCACTTCCGTCTCTTACCGTTTCCGCATGGAGCATTTCTGATATAGAACTTATCGCAGACGGAGGATTCAGCCCTCTTACAGGCTTCATGGGAAAAGAGGATTACGAAAGCGTTGTAACGACGATGCACTTAGCAAACGGATTGCCCTGGACTATCCCCATCACCTTGTCAATTACGACAGATGAAGCGCAGCGTTTGAAAATTGGCGCTGAAGCTGCGCTTTATGGAGAAGACCAAACGCTCTATGCCATCATTCAAATTGAAGAGATATTTCATTATGACAAACAGAAAGAAGCGCACTATGTATTCGGTACAACGGACATTGCACATCCAGGCGTAAAAAAGCTGTACGAACAAGGTGACGTCTATATATCCGGGCCGATTTGGATGATAAACCGCCCCCGCCATGAAGCATTCGCTGCCTTTCATATGAGCCCGGCAGAAACGAGAGCTATGTTCCGTCAATTAGGCTGGAACACAATCGTCGGCTTTCAAACGCGCAATCCCGTGCACCGCGCCCATGAATATTTGCAAAAAACGGCGCTTGAAATGGTAGACGGACTATTATTAAATCCGCTCGTCGGCGAAACGAAGGCGGATGATATTCCAGCCGATGTTCGTATGAAAAGCTATCAAATTCTTCTTGCAAACTATTATCCGACTGACCGTGTCCGCCTCGCCATTTATCCAGCAGCGATGCGCTACGCCGGCCCGCGCGAAGCAGTGATGCACGCCCTTGTCCGGAAAAACTACGGCTGCACCCACTTTATTGTCGGGCGCGACCATGCGGGGGTCGGAAGCTATTACGGCACTTATGACGCCCAAAAGATTTTCAGCCGGTTTGACCCTGATGCAATCGGCATTACCCCTTTATTTTTCGAACATAGCTTTTATTGCAAGGTGTGCATGAGCATGGCTTCTGTCAAAACATGCCCGCACTCTAAGGAGCAACACATCATGTTAAGCGGGACGCAAGTGCGGGAGATGCTAAGAAACGGGCAAGCGCCGCCTCCTGAGTTTACCCGTCCCGAGGTAGCGGAGCTGCTGATGAAGCATATGAAAAAAACAGATGATTAAATATCTTTATTTTGAAAAACAGCTGCCAAATGCTTCGCCTTTTGCAAAATCTCGCCGCGGTCTTGCAAAAGCCTTTTCAATAGCTGCAGCACGCTGCCGCTGCTTGCGTCTTGTAAAACCCAGCCCCCATCGTACTTTTTAATTCGTTCAGCCGGCGCTCCCCTATCAAAGGCTATCACAGGGTATCCAGAATGCAGCGCTTCGCTCGTTGTATACGAAAATGTCTCCGGACAGATAGAAGGAATGATGACAAGCGCGATTTTATGCTGCGCTAAAAGGCCGGAAATTTTCATAGAATCATATGGCCCCGTCACTATAAAATTCCCCCTTCGGCTTGTAAAGCTGCGATGCCTGCCCGTTGTACCTAACACCGTTAGGCGAACGGGCAGCTTTTCTTTCTTGATAGCCCTTTTCAACTCATATACAATGTCCGCCCCCTTATGCTTGTGAATATTCCCTATAAAGGCCGCATGCAAGCTTTGCCCCCTTGCAAATGCAGGGTTATACGTATGATGGATATTTTGGGACACTGCATGCTCCTTCACCGTTATCAGAATATGCGGAAAATGCTTTTGTACGATTTCCTTTGCACTGTTGCTCGGGGCAATCACCTGCTCGGCGCCTGATAAAAAGGCGGCAAACCGCTCTCTCCACACTTGAACCCCCACGCCGCCCAATCCCCTCAAACAGCTTTGGCATACGGCCGCATCTGTTTCGTTATGGCAATATGAGCCCTTGCCCGTAATCAAATGAATACGGGGGCATATACAAAAAAAGTCATGAATCACGTACATATACTTGATGCCAGAAGATTGAATAGCCTCCATCAGCTCCCATACCGGAAACTGAAGGAAATGATTAATGTAAATGAGGTCAATATTTAGAGACTTTAGCAACGCTTGAAGGCTTTGCATATTGCATGTGTATTGCTGGCGGTCCCAGCTTTCTATTCGAAAAACTCCAGAAGCATATGTCATTTTATATATACGATAGGCATGTTTATTTTGCTCGATATATGTCTGTTGATAATACGCCGTTCCCCCGCCTATCGGGTTCATTACACATATAATCCCTGATTCTTGCGTCATAGGGCGAACCCCCCTAACGATGATTTATATACCGGCGCTTTACTATTACATTATGTTGAAAAAACCTATATATAACCTGATTCCTCACTCTAGTTTTCCTTTGGGCTGCTCCGCGTCAACCTATATCGCTTTTTATGGTTTCTACTATTTCCTTTACTCTATGAGCAAATGTATGCTTTTCTGCTGCCGCTTTCCGGGCCCTTTCAGCAATCGCCCGCCGCTGTTTTTCATCATTCATATAAACAATCACCTTATGGACACAATCCTCATAACTCTTGTAAGCTACCATTTCCTCTTCTGCAAAGAAGGAATATAAATCCGGCTTCGCCTCGATTAATTGAAAAGCTCCGCAGGCGGCAATATCAAACGTTCGATTATTAATGCTTTCGCCGATAACCCCAAGCGTATTTTTATTATAGGAAAAATCATGAGTACGGTGCGGGTTCAGCACGATGCCGGCGCCGTTATAATAACGGGCCACTTCCGGCGGCTCAATCCACTTATTATGAATCTTGACTTTTGAGCTCTTTCGCCAGCTTCGCCGCAAGGCTGTTTTCCAGCCGCGTCCAACCAATGTGATTTTATAATCGGTGTGTTCTAACAGAAACTGAATAAGGCTTACTCTTGTTGGATACGGATAGCCGATAAGAAGCAGCTCGCTTCGATACACTTCGTCTACAGGGTAGGGATAAAAATAGGCGGGGTCTGTCCCTAGCGGTAAATGGCGCACCTTCGGGTGAACAGCTTCATAATGCTTTAACGCTCCGCGGTCAATCGTAAAAATATAATCAAATCTGCCAACCATCTCAATAGTTTTATCCATATAAAACGGATCCTCCGTCATCCAGCAGACCAGCTTAACTCCTTTCTCTTTTAAATATTGAACCGCTTGTACAGAAAAATATGTTCCTAGCAAAGTTAAAGCTAGCTGCGGTTGAAACGTATCTACAATAGATTTTAATTTTTCTATACTCTCAGAAGGGTGAAAATACCTCCATTCATACTTGTTGTTGCCCAGCGCTTTCGTAATGCTTTGATCGAAATAACGGTACACGTCTCCATAGCCAGAAGAAATATATAACACCTTCACAATCAATCACCAACCACATTAGCATGTAAGAGCGAACACCAATACTATATGTGAAGCAATGCATATTCGTGCACATATAAGAAAAGCTCTGGGCGCCCGCCTATCGGCGACAAGCGTAAGACAAGCGCTAACAGAAGGCGCTTTTTGCCTTCTGAGGCGATCCGCTTACGACCTCGAGCCGATGGCGCCCAGAGCTAGACACTCATCTGGATTGAAATCCTATACTTTTTTTAACTATGGCTCTATTAAAGAGCAATGTTGATTTTTATATCACGTACGTCTGTGCATTACGGCTATGCAGAACCAATCGCAGCCAGCACTCATGTTCTCTCTCTGGTTTTCCTTTGGACGAGGCCAAACTAGGCCCTGACCGTTACTGCACACGACTGGGAGCACTCTCCCCCTCTAAAAAAAGGGTTATATATC
>JBHGUR010000069.1:0-18921 GCA_048976805.1 Ectobacillus sp.
CGAGAAGCTGCCAACGGAGTGTCATTAGACCAGATTAAAAAAGAGTTTCTGGTGGCATAGGGTACCTGTCATTTCTATTTTACTGGTAATATTTTCAACGAAAAATGCTCATTTTGAGTATTTTAGATAATAAAGATGTGAGGCTACTCTAATGCCTCACATCTTTATTGTAAATAAGAACTTCCTTGAACAAGGAACCCTTTTTCTAACAAAACATATAATGGTTCTATTTGATCCTCTTTAACTTTACTTTTCCCGTAATAACCGCCTTTGCTTTTGTCGTAAAAAACAAGATATGTTGTTAAACCATCAGTTATTAAATCAGCTTCAAAAACTTCATTTTTATTAATATCGAACATTTCTGTTGTTTGAATAATCTTTAAATCATCAAAGTCATAGTAGTTTTCTAAAGTTCCTCTAAAAAGGATTGTTATCTTTTTATTATTAAAATCGATTTTTGAAATATAATAGGATTTTTTATCAAATGGATCAACCGCTTTAAATTTAACCCTCATGATTAATCCCCCCTTGATACATGGTATTCACTTATCTTTTTATAAATGACATAACCAATACATGAAGGGGGATTATACTTATATCTTCTCTAATTCAAATTTCGTGATGGTTTACCGTTACTTATGGTAAGGTTCACCCCGATTAATCCGAAACGCCCGGTACACTTGCTCCAGCAAAATCAACCGCATCAGCTGGTGGGGGAATGTCATCTTAGAAAACGAAAGCATGTCGTTGGCCCGCTTCATCACCTGGCTGCTTAACCCTAACGAACCGCCGATAATAAAGGCTATCTTGCTTTTTCCGTATGTAGCAAGCCGATCCAAATCTTTGGCCAACTCTTCTGACGACTTCATTTTTCCCTCGATTGCCAATGCAATCACATGCGTGTCATCCGAAACCTTCTCCAAAATCCGGATTCCTTCCTTTTCCTTCACCATTTCCATTTCCGCTTCACTTAAATTTTCCGGCGCTTTTTCATCCGGCAATTCAATAATTTCCACCTTTGCATATGTGGATAATCGTTTTAAATATTCATCAATTCCTTGCTTTAAATACTTTTCCTTTAGTTTGCCAATTGTTACAATCGAGATATTCACAGCTATTCCCCACCTTACAAACACTTTATCCACAAAAGTTATCAACATATCCACATTTTTCATCCACATGTTGTAGGAGAATTTTCGTTCGATACAACATATATCGCTCTATTTTGACAGTATTCACATGTTTTTTCTTGTTCATCTGTATTGTTAATATTGTGGATAACTGGAGCTGTTTCAAATTCATCCACAATAATGTCCAACGCCAACTCCACATGCTCTTGACAGCAGGAAATATCCATCATTTCACCTCGCTTATCCACATCTTTATTTTTAGTTTAAACAATTTTTACTGCTTTTAACGGGAAAAAACGCCAAGCCCGAAGCTGCATTTATCCTTCTATATGCATTTAATACGCAAGAAAACAGGAGAGAGGCTCTCTCCTGTTTGTCAGTAATTTTCACTTCCGAGCGTTACCGTCACTGTTTGCTTTTTCATTCCGCGATAAAATCCAATCTTTATTTTATCATTAATTTTCTTTTTGTACAGGAATGTCCGAAAATCGATAATATCCCGTACTGGCTTGCCGTCTACTTCCACGATAACATCATATTCCCTCATGCCGGCTTGAGCTGCCGGTGAAGGATTGCGGACGTCGAGGATGCAAACGCCCTCTGTTACATTTTGCGGCAGCTGCAGCGACTTTTCCCAATAATAATTCGGGATTTCATTGAGGGAACGGAGCTCGACACCTAAATAAGGCCGGCGCACTTTTCCGTTCTTCTCAAGCTCATTAATAACCGGAAGCGCCCGTGTGATTGGGATGGCAAGGCCAATTCCTTCGACCTCCTTGCTGGAAATTTTCATGGAATTGATGCCGATCAGCTGGCCGTCTACATTAACTAATGCCCCGCCGCTGTTTCCCGGATTGATAGCCGCATCTGTTTGTAAAACTTCAACCTGCCAATCGTAATGCCCGTCCCGATCCAAGTCTACCGGGACAATCCGTTCGTTAGCGGAGATAATTCCTTGTGTAACCGTTCCAGAAAACTCTAAGCCAAGCGGATTTCCGATAGCAATTGCCGGCTCGCCGCGGCGCACTCTATTGCTGTCACCGATTTCGATTACCTTTTTTGCAAATTTTTCATCCATTTGCAGCACAGCTAAATCAGTTACAACATCTCCGCCCAAAATCTGCGCAGGCACTTTTTTTCCATCGCTTAAGCTCACTTCTACACGGTTCGCTCCTTCGATTACGTGGTGATTCGTAACAATATACGCTTTTCCGTTCTCTTTTTTGTAAATAACGCCTGAACCCGTTCCTGCCTCAGCATCTTCCTCAGAAAAACTGTCATGCTGTATGTTAATTACACCTACCACAGCTTCGGATGCCTTATCTACCGCATCGACAAAGCCGCTGCGTACATCAATATTGATAATTTCCTGTTTAGCAGCTCCGAGGCTTCGCACTTCACTCGCTTCTGTTTGTCCTTCTTCTTGTGTCCAACCGAGCCTTGAGAAGGTCGGAACCGCAAAAGCAAATAAAGACGCGCCAACAAGAGCTCCCGCCACACCTGAGATCACAACCTTCTTATTTACGCGCCGCTCTTTCCCCTTTTTGCTGTTTTCCCGGCTATAATCTTCATAAAGCCCCATATCGATTCACCTATCCTTTTAGAGAGAATCATCCATTCTCCAATAGTGTTTACAAAAAGGATAGATTATACATATAAAACTTTTGTCGGTATTTTTGGATCTGTATCATGAAGCTGGAACGCTTGCCCAACCGGAAGGCCTTTTCCCTCCAGCACTTGCGAAACGGAAAGTTGCGCCAACTCCTTCATGTTATTGTCCTGGCTAAGATGGGCCAGATAAATATGCTTTGTCCGGTCTGTAATAACATCTATCATGGCCAGCGCGGCATCTTCATTAGATACATGGCCAACATCGCTTAAAATTCTGCGTTTAACACTCCACGGATATCTGCCCATCCGCAGCATTTCCACATCATGGTTGCTTTCAAATACAAACGCGTCGGCGCCTTTAATTACGCCTTTCATGCGGTCGCTTACATATCCTGTATCTGTAATAACCGCGATTTTTTTATCATGATGATGAAACACATAAAACATAGGCTCGGCCGCATCATGGGATACCCCGAAAGACTCAACATCTATATCGCCAAACGTCTTAACAGTGCCCGTGGGAAAGATAAACTTTTGTTCATTTGGGATATTTCCGATAAGGGGTTCCATCGCTTTCCATGTTTTTTCATTCGCATAAATGGGAAGACCGTATTTTCGCGCCAAAACACCCAGCCCTTTAATATGGTCGCTATGCTCATGTGTAACTAAAATGCCCGATAGCTCTTTTGCATTAATAGCAACTTGTTGAAAAAGGGCTTCAGCGGCTTTCCCGCTAAGCCCGGCATCTACTAATAGCTTATGTTTATCTGTACCTACATACAGCATATTTCCTGTACTTCCGCTGGCAAGTACACTGAAATGCAAACTCATTTCACTTCACTCCATTGCATATTATCCTTGCCGATCTTAATAATTTGCCCTTCCATTGCATTTACAAAAAGATCTTCTTCTCCATCTACAATAAAGTGCCATGTCGGCGCTATAACCTGCACTCCTGATGAAGGGATGACAATTGTGTAATAACCAATTTCGGCCTTTGTTACACGGCTTTCAGGCTTAAGTTCATTCTTTAAGTATAAAGTTTCTAAAGCCTGTGCAGCTGTAATAATATCCTGTTTCTTATTATCGCCGCCCATTTCAGATACATCTGTCAACATTGTTTGTGTATAAGATATAATCTCATTTTTATCATTTATGTCCAGCACAAGTGCGGCATACTTATTATAAAAAATGCTCTTTGTCTTATATTGCTGAAAAAAATAAATCTTTTTCGCCTTCTGGTCCGTTTTCCAATACTTATATTTTGGGCCTTCCAACACATAGCTTTTCAAAAATTCCTCAAAAAAGTAGCCCTTATCAGATTTTGGAATTAATAATGGCTCCTTGAGCTTGCTGAAAATAGTATTAACATCTTTTAAAACAGGGACTTGGTTTCGCAAAAAGCGCAGCTCCTCTTCTTTAAACTCTTTGCTTCTTCCTGTAATATATGCTTCTCTTGCAGGCTCCTTCGGCAATTCTACATAAGTAATTTTTTCAGCCTCTAACTGTTCCTCGATAGTTGTTTCGGTCATAATTTCCAAACGGCTATTATTCTTTTTTTGAATGAATTGAAAAGCGAGGAAGAAATCCAGGATTAGGAAGGTAATAATAAAAATCGTCTTAATCTTACTCCAATCCAACGAATTCTCCTCCCTTCAGGCTGTCCCACTCAATTTTTCTATGTGACTTTTCATATGAAATATACCATATCGGTTCTATCTTTACCGCGGTAATTGTCCCCGTATTCACATTCACTTCCGGATTCATTTCATACCCGATTGCAATATCTTTAATATCTCTTTTAGCGGCATCAGGCATGCTATCAAGCAGATTGGCGACTATCTTTCCAGAAGGGAGCTCAACTTTTTTATCATCAACTTCCTTTATAGTCAACTTAAACAGGGGACGTTTATAAGTGCTTAATTCTTCGACTCCCCACGTTTGCCTTAAGGTTGCCAGCCCGCTGCCGCTAAAAACAGGATAATTGCTGTCGATAAAAAGGCGGAAAATAAGCTCGCCGTTTTCGGAATTCATGGAATAAAAGCGATAAGAATCAGTCCAACCGCCATGGCTATTGATAAAATCAATGCCCTGCTGCAATAATAGCTCATCTTCAACATGCTGGCGGGTTGCAACCGAGGAGTTTATATAATCCAATAGCTGTGTAGCTTTATGGATACGGAGCAAACGTGTTCCATCTGTATATACTTCTTCTGAATCTGTTACATCTTTTTTCACATAGCGCATATCCGTAAATAATGTATTTTTAAAAGAATCTTCTTCTATATCATCTATTACATATAGCATTTTGGCCAATGGGAGGCTGTTTTGAGGCAGGAAGATTGCATAAGTATCTGTCAGTCTGTACATGAAATATTCTTTAGCTTCTTTTTCGACAAATTGGTCCCGTAAAGCATGCAGCTCTTTAAGCTCTACTCCCCTTAAGGCCATCTCATATACTTTCCGTTCGCCATAGGAAATAAAATAGGCGCGAACATCTCCTTCCTGATTTCCTTCCGCATTGAGGATAATACGATCGAATTTATAGTTTTCCAATCCCTTATCTTCAATTGAAAAGATGTTTTTAGCCGCACTAAAGGGAATTTTTGAAGGAAACAAAATCTCGATTTTTCCCCTGCCATGCACAAAAGAAAGAAATTCATTCTTTGCCAATCTATATTTGTACGAGATATCCCGAAAACTATGAAATTCCCCATTCACAAGCGCCCGATAGATAGAATTAGCCTGCATACTTTGTTCGCTTGCCAAATGCTTTCCTTCCGTGTGAACAATAATGCGAGAAGGGAAGAGCAGATTAGGAATGTCTTTTTTTTGATTTTCTGGTGTATCTTGAATATATTTTTGCTTTTGTGATGAGCTAGAATCGGGTTGATACGTCCACAGATTATATGTTAAAAACAGACTAATAGTTACCAGATTAATTAATAAAACTGTTTTAAAATTTTCAAAGTTCATCCCCAATCATCCTCTTGTTCCTTTTCAAGCGGCAACGTAAAGTAAATTGTTGTTCCTTTCGTTTCTTCACTCTTTGCCCAAATTTTCCCGCCGTGCGCTTGTACCATTTCCTTAGCTATCGCAAGCCCTAAACCTGTACCGCCCATTTGGCGCGACCTTGCTTTATCAACGCGATAGAAACGGTCAAAAATCTTATTAACATTTTCTTTCGGAATCCCCATCCCTTGGTCGCTAATACTTACTTCCAACATCTCTCCTTTTTCCCGAAGACGATATGTAATCGTCCCTCCTTCAGGAGAATATTTCAAAGCATTTGAAATAATGTTATATAATACTTGGGTGATTTTATCCTCATCAATTTTAATAAACCTTTCCTTCTTGGAAAATGCTCTCCTAAACGAAACATTTTGCTTTTTGGACATTTCAAAGCGGTCAATAATTCGATTGAAAAACTCTGTAAAGTCCACCCAGTCCTTCATAAGCCTATATTCTGTACTATCAAGCTTTGAAAGCTGAAGCAAATCATTTACTAGGCGAATCATGCGTTCCGTTTCCTCTTGTGTAACGCTTAAAAATCTTGGGGCAACATTAGGATCTTGCCATGCTCCTTCGGATAAAGCTTCTAAGTAGCTTCGCATCGTAGTAAGGGGGGTTCGCAGTTCATGTGACACATTCGCCACAAATTCACGGCGTTCCCTATCAATGCGTTCCTGCTCTGTTACATCATATAAAACAGCGATTAAACCATTCGCCTTTCCCGTCTCTTTTTGAATAACCGAAAAGCTGGCGCGCAAAATATACGGTTCTTCACGCGTGCTAAAATCAAGCAATACAGAATCCGGTTCTTCAAACAAATTATCTAATGTGTATTCTTCTTGAATGCCGAGAACCTCCATGATTGGTAAATCCAACGCTGTTTCACGTGAAACATTCAGCATTTTTTCCGCCGGATCATTCAATAAGATAATTCTTCCTTTACGGTCCGTCGCAAGCACGCCATCTGTCATATGCGAGAGGACAGAGGTAAGCTTGCGGCGTTCACTTTCTGTCGATGCCCGGGCTTGCTGCAGCTTTTTGGACAAGTTATTAAAAGCAAGAGCAAGCTGCCCGATTTCATCATGGCCATAAACCTTTACTTTACGCGAGTAATTTCCTTTTGCCATTTCCAAGGCTTGCCTGCGCATATCGGAAATCGGGCGGGTGATGGTTTGCGCAAGCAAAATGCCAAGAATAGCTGTAACAATTAGCGCGATAACAGTACCAGTCGCAAAAATTTGATTAATTTGCTTCATTTGATTATAAACTTCTTCCATCGATGCCATCGTATATACAACACCGATAGCTTTTGCATCGACTACAATCGGAACCGCCGTGATTTGCATGCGGTTTCCGCTTGAAGGCTGAATCTCGACTGTTTTGGCCGGCACTCCCGAAACAAGAGCCCTTTTCACAAGAAAATCCGTCGTTTTTTTTCCGACGATTTCTTTGCCATATTCGTCAGATGTAGCAATAACGCGGCTATTGGCATCAATTACGCGTACTTCGCGAATATCGTCTTTTGCAAAATCTTGAAGCAAGTTATTAATATCCTGCTCCATCGTATCCGCTTCTTGCCTCTCTTTTGTGAACTCTTGCTTCAGATTGTATGTCAGCAGGTTAGTCCGCTGTGTTAAAGATTCCCTAAAATTTGTAACAAGCCTTGTTTCCAGCTTTTGCACAAAATAGACGCCAATAATTTGCATGGCAAGCAAAATAAGAAGCATGTAAATTAAAACAAACTTTAAATGAATGGATTGAAAAAATCCAACCTTTTTCATTTTTATTCCTGCTCCGGATCGCGAAGGTAGTAACCAACGCCTCTTCTTGTAACGATTAATGTTGGGTGGCTCGGATTGTCCTCAATTTTCTCGCGCAAGCGGCGCACCGTTACATCTACTGTGCGGACATCACCAAAGTAATCATAGCCCCATACCGTTTGCAGTAAATGCTCCCGCGTCATAACTTGTCCAAGATGCTTCGCCAAATAATGAAGCAATTCGAACTCGCGGTGAGTTAATTCAATATTTTCATCGCGCTTTGTTACACTGTATGCGTTCGGATTAATAATAATCGGGCCTACAACAATCTCTGCGTTCTCTTCTTTTTCATTGCCTGTTCCTTGTTGATGGCGGCGCAGGTTAGCTTTTACGCGCGCAAGAAGTTCCCGTGTACTGAATGGCTTTGTTACGTAGTCATCTGCGCCCAATTCCAGCCCAAGCACCTTGTCGATTTCCGAATCCTTCGCTGTTAGCATAATAATAGGCATTTCATATGTTTTTCTTACTTCACGGCATACTTCCAAACCATCTTTTCCGGGAAGCATAATATCTAATAAAATCATGTCAGGTTGCTCCGCTTCTACTTTTTCTATCGCTTCCTCCCCGTCATGCGCTACGACAATTTCAAATCCCTCTTTTTCAAGGTTAAACTTAAGAATATCAGCAATCGGCTTCTCATCATCTACTACTAAAATCTTCTTACCAATCATTTGCCTCATTCCTCCCATATCAATCTCTCTATTACAGAAAAACCCCTAGCTGTTGCTAGAGGTAACCTTACTTAATCTATTTTAAAAGAACTCCTGATATTTGTAAAATAGCAGTAGTATAACAGCAGCCTTATAAGAAGCCCTGTTAAACATCATTATTGTTAACGAATAACTTTCCACTTACGCGCAGCTTAAAAAGCGCCTCAAAAGAATAGACAGAATTACACAAAAGGACTGTAAAAAGAAAAAGGACACTAAGTGGGCCCACTTAATGTCCTTGAAGTGGCTCGGGACGGAATCGAACCGCCGACACGAGGATTTTCAGTCCTCTGCTCTACCGACTGAGCTACCGAGCCAAAATATCTATGTAAAACCACTTGCGTGGTGAAACAAAATGGCGGTCCCGACGGGGATCGAACCCGCGATCTCCTGCGTGACAGGCAGGCATGTTAACCACTACACCACGGAACCGCAAAAAAGTGACCCGTACGGGATTCGAACCCGTGTTACCGCCGTGAAAGGGCGGTGTCTTAACCACTTGACCAACGGGCCACAATAAAGATGGTGAGCCATGAAGGACTCGAACCTTCGACCCTCTGATTAAAAGTCAGATGCTCTACCGACTGAGCTAATGGCTCATCTTTCATATGGCTATATAAAACAAGAAATTTGTCGTTTTTTGTAATACCATTTCGTGACGACAATGTTTATATTATCATATGAGAACAGGATAATGCAATACCTTTTTTTATATTTTAGAAGTTCTTCTATACGTTCCGAAAATATCCGTATCGTAAGAAAAGCGGACAAAGCCCGCCTTTTGCAGCAGCGTAAGGGTGTGCTGCTTTGGGCTTTGAGAGCTAGAAATACTCCCAAAAACTTATACTTTCTTATCTTTCAAGAAAAAAGACCCACCAAAATGGGCCTTTCCTTTACACATTATACACTATTTTCAGCAGAAACACTATTCTTTTTAAATACCGTACACGTTGCGAATGATATTTGTTTGATTGCGATCCGGCCCTACAGAGAACACAGATAATGTAATTCCTGTTAACTGGGAAATGCGCTCGACATAATGTCTTGCATTTTCAGGAAGTTCATCCAACGTTTTTACGCCTGTAATATCTTCAGTCCAGCCTGGAAGCTCCTCATACACCGGTTCACATTCGGAAAGGATTCTTAAGCTCGCAGGGAACTCTTGCAGAATTTCGCCCCTATACTTATACGCAACACAGATTTTTAAAGTTGGAATGCCTGTCAGTACGTCAATGGAATTTAAAGATAAGTCGGTAATTCCGCTGACACGGCGCGCATGTCTTACTACTACGCTGTCAAACCAGCCGACACGGCGCGGGCGCCCTGTTGTTGTACCGTACTCGCGGCCCACCTCGCGAATTTGATTGCCAATCTCGTCATGAAGCTCCGTTGGAAATGGTCCGTCCCCGACACGGCTTGTGTAAGCTTTACATACGCCCACTACACGATTAATTTTAGACGGGCCAACGCCAGAGCCAATTGTAACTCCTCCCGCAGCTGGGTTGGAGGAAGTAACGAAAGGATATGTGCCTTGATCGATATCAAGCATGACACCTTGCGCTCCCTCAAATAAAACGCGGCGGCCTTCATCCAAGGCATCATTGAGGACAACGGATGTATCGCATACATATTGTTTAATTTGTTGGCCGTACTCGTAATATTCTTCAAAAATATCTTCAATTCGGAAGCCTTCTGCGTCATACATTTTCTCGAACAGGCGGTTTTTCTCAGCCAAGTTGCGCTCTAACTTTGCATAAAATTCTTCGCGGTCTAACAAATCTGCAATACGAATGCCGACACGTGCCGCTTTATCCATATAAGCAGGGCCAATTCCTTTTTTCGTTGTTCCAATTTTATTGGCGCCTTTGCTTTCTTCTTCCAGCTCATCCTGCTTTAAGTGATATGGCAAAATAATATGGGCGCGATTGCTAATGCGCAAGTTATCTGTGCTTACCCCATGATCATGTAAATATTTTAACTCTTCTACCAACGCTTTTGGGTCTACTACCATTCCGTTTCCGATGACACAAATTTTATCTTTATAAAAAATGCCGGATGGAATAAGGTGAAGCTTATAGCGCTTTTCATTAAAGACGATGGTGTGGCCAGCGTTATTTCCACCTTGATATCTTGCTACTACTTCCGCATGTTTTGAAAGAAAGTCGGTGATTTTCCCTTTTCCTTCGTCTCCCCATTGCGTTCCTACTACTACTACTGAAGACATTTTGAAGCACCTCCACAAATTTCAAACGAACTCAAACAATATTTATTTTACCAAATTGATGGTAGAAGTCAATTCAAAAAAACGAACATTTTATTTTTGTTTCATAGAATTTGTTCGTGAGAAATAATAGTTTCTCATAAAAAAGCGTTTTTTCATAAACAAAACTATTTTATTTGTTTTTTACTAACAAAGAAAAGGGGAGAGTGAATGTTTTCCTGCATAGAGGCACCGGCCATAAAAAAAGAACACATCTTCATTTGATGTGTTCTTTCCTAACCTCTCGCTTCGTCATAGCGGCGTTCTAGATTCACAAATTTATTATATTCTTTTACAAAGGCAAGCTCCACTGTGCCCACAGGACCATTACGTTGCTTTGCAATAATGATTTCAATGATATTTTTATTTTCTGTCTCCCGGTCATAATAATCGTCGCGATATAAAAATGCTACAATATCCGCATCCTGTTCAATACTTCCGGATTCGCGAATATCAGACATCATCGGACGCTTATCCTGACGCGATTCCACTCCGCGTGAAAGCTGAGAAAGAGCAATAACTGGCACTTGAAGTTCACGGGCAAGCGCCTTAAGAGAACGGGAGATTTCCGATACTTCCTGCTGGCGGTTTTCTCCCTTGTTTCCATTTCCTTGGATAAGCTGGAGATAATCAATCAAAATCATCCCTAAACCGCTTTCCTGCTTTAGGCGGCGGCACTTCGCACGAATTTCCCCTACGCGAATGCCAGGCGTATCATCAATGTAAATTCCAGCGTTAGATAAACTTCCCATCGCCATAGTCAGCTTGCCCCAATCTTCATCCGTTAAAGAGCCTGTACGAAGCCGTTGCGCATCAATATTTCCTTCTGCACAAAGCATACGCATTACTAGCTGGTCAGCCCCCATCTCCAGACTGAAAATCGCTACATTTTCATCTGTCTTAGTAGCCACATTTTGGGCGATGTTTAAGGCAAATGCGGTTTTCCCCACAGAAGGGCGGGCTGCGACGATAATTAAATCATTGCGCTGAAATCCGGCGGTCATCTTATCCAGCTCTGTAAAGCCGGTAGGAATCCCTGTAATGTCGCCTTTGCGATTATGAAGCGTCTCGATTTTATCATAAGTTACAACAAGGACATCTTTAATATTTTGAAAGGCCTTTGTATTTTTTTGCTGTGATACCTCTAAAATCTTCTTTTCGGCCTCACTCAGCAACCCTTGCACGTCATCTTCCCGCGCATAGCTGTCTGAAGCAATTGTCGTAGCCGTACGTATGAGGCGGCGAAGGACTGACTTTTCTTCAATAATTCTAGCATAATACTCTACGTTAGCCGCTGTAGGAACCGAGTTTGCCAACTCGGCTAAATAAGAAACACCGCCAACCTCTTCCAGCAAATTTTGGTCAGCGAGCTCTGCTGTTACTGTAACCAAATCCACAGGCTCCCCTTTATCGGATAAGGAAAGCATCGCCTGGAAGATTTTTTGGTGAGCAGTCCGATAAAAATCCTCCGGTATTAAAATTTCAGAGCTTACCGTCAATGCTTCTTGCTCTAAAAATATAGCCCCTAAAACGGCTTGTTCAGCTTCTATATTTTGCGGAGGGGTTCGGTCTGCGAATATATCATTCATATCCTTTTCCTCCTCTTCAAAAAACGCTTTTAATGAAGGCTCTGTCAAAGGCTAATGTTGATTTGGAACGAAAGGAGGGCGACTCCAGCGGGAAAAGCGGCTCGGCCCCGCCCGCGGAAAGCGTCCGCCTGTAGTGGAAAATCAACAATCAAGTTTAACAGAGCCTTAATGAAAAAGCAGTAAACCACCCGCTTCAAAATCCTACTTCATTTGAAGAAGTGCAAGCGGGGGTAACTGCCCGTAAAAAATCCAACTTGTTCAAGTAAAGTATAGTGGGAAATCCATCAAAATCCCACTGTTAAAAATTTTATTTTACTGCTCGATTACATGTACTTTCAATGCTGCTGTTACTTGCGGGTGAAGCTTAACCACTACGTTGGTGTAGCCTAGCGCGCGAATCGCATCTGCCATATCGAATTTGCGCTTATCAATTTTAAGGCCATGCGCTTTTTGCAATTCATCCGCAATCTGCTTGCTTGTAATAGAACCGAATAAGCGCCCGCCTTCACCAGCTTTCGCCTTTAATTCTACAGTTAAAGCTTCCAAAGTTTCTTTTAACTTTTTAGCATTTTCAAGCTCTGCCTGTGCATCTTTTTCCTCTTTGCGTTTTTGGGCTTCTAATGATTTAATGTTTGCGCTTGTAGCTTCAATCGCTAGCCCTTGCTTTATTAAAAAGTTATGCGCGTAGCCATCAGCTACATTTTTCACTTCGCCTTTTTTTCCTTTTCCTTTTACATCCTTAAGGAAAATCACTTTCATGATTTTGCCCCTCCCTCTAAATAATCATCAAGCACTGCCTGAAGCTGCGCTTCTGCTTCTGCAAATCCTATATTTTGTATTTGAGTAGCCGCGTTTGTTAAGTGCCCGCCGCCCCCTAAACTTTCCATAATGACTTGAACATTGATTTCTCCAAGAGAGCGTCCACTCATACCAATTGTATTCTCATTACGCCTCGCAATTACAAATGAAGCAACAACGCCTGTCATCGTTAACAATGTATCCGCAGCTTGGGCAATTAACACTTGATCATAAAATTCGTTTTCATTTGTTTTGGCAATAGCAATGCCATTTTTATAAATGTAAGCGTTTTGAATAATCTTAGCAATACGCAAATAATGCTCCATATCTTCTTTCAATAACTTTTGAACAAGAACCGTGTCGGCTCCGTAGGAACGAAGCTGGGAAGCCGCGTCAAAAGTGCGGGCCCCTGTGCGAAATGTAAAGCTTTTTGTATCCACTATAATGCCGGCCAATAAAGCCGTAGCTTCCAGCATGCTCATTTTTAAACGCTTCGGTTGATATTCTAACAGCTCTGTTACAAGCTCCGAAGTCGAAGAAGCATAAGGCTCCATATATACAAGGATTGGGTCTTCAATAAAATCTTCACCGCGGCGATGATGGTCAATTACTACCACATTCTCGATTTTATTTAATAGCCTTTCCTCAATAACCATAGATGGCTTATGGGTATCAACTACAACCAACAGGGATTCATCCGTTGCAAACTCGAGCGCTTGCTCTGAACTAATGAAACGCGCCCAAAGATTTTGATGCTGCTTAATTTCAGCAATTAATCGCTTTACTCCTTTATCTAAATCATCTTCATTTAAAACGATATAGCCTTCCCGATTATTCAATTCAGCTACCTTTAATATGCCGATAGCGGCGCCAATCGCATCCATATCAGGCGACTTATGCCCCATAATAATCACATTATTGCTCTCTAAGACTAAATCTTTTAATGCGTGAGAAATAACCCTCGCGCGCACTCTCGTTCGTTTTTCAACAGGATTCGTTTTCCCTCCGTAAAACCTTACCTTTCCGGTTGCCTGCTTAATGGCTACTTGGTCGCCGCCGCGGCCAAGCGCTAAATCCAGGCCGGATTGTGCCATTGCGCCAAGCTCCGGAAGGGAAAGTGCCCCGGACCCCACCCCGATGCTCAATGTGAGAGGAATGTTTTGTTTCGATGTTTCTTCCCTAACTTGGTCAAGAATGTCGAATTTACCTTTCTCCAATTGGGCAAGAATGCTTTCATTCAAAACAGCAAAAAAACGCTCTGAAGAAGCACGTTTTAAATAAATTCCATTTTTTAATGCCCAATCATTTAAAATGGACGTTACTAAGCTTGTAAGGGTTGTGCGCGGCTGGTCATCTAATCCCTGTGTCACTTCATCATAATTATCCAAGTATATAACAGCCAACACCGTCCGTTGGTCTTCATACATTTTCTCAATTTGCGTTTGCTCTGTTACGTCAAAAAAATAAATCAGCTTTTCCTCTCGGCGAACGAACACACGAAACTTGCGTTTATTTAAGTTAATTACATCGCCATTTGTTTCCTGCTTTACTAACAGCAGCAGCTTTTCTGACAAATCATACAAATTCCATCCGGCAAGGGAAGGGTACCCTAGACAGGAGGCCAAGTACGGATTTGCCCAATCGATTCCGTAATCCTTATTGTAAAGCAAAATCCCGATTGGCATTTGATTTAATGCTTCATCACTTACCTTCTTGATTCTCCCAATCATATTAGATGTGTACTGTTCCAAGCTTTTTCGAAAGGAAATTTCCAGCTTCACAAAAAAGTATAAAACAATACAGAAAATGATGAATGCAGAAATTCCAATTATCCATTGGTAATACGCGAGAGCGATAATCGTAACAAGAGTCAAGAACGCCAAGGAATAAATAGGGTACAGAAACTTTTGTTTCTTGTAAAATTCGGGCATACGTTCAACTCCTATAAAGAAAACTTGACCAACATGACAGTTTTTTATTTATGCGGTTTTAACTTTCGGCGCAATGAAAAACCTAAATCAATTATACCTAAGAAACTTACAAGAGAAAATAAAATTGGCATAAAGAACGAAACAATAAACAGCATAATCGGAATCGCCTTTGAATATCCTTTGCTGTGTGAAAAAAAGGCTATAAACGAAAAACCCTGAATAGCCATTAAAAGCGGAAATATAAGGTTTAAGTTCAGCAATGCGATATATAAATAAGAACCTGCTTCCGGCCTTGAAAATGTAACAATAAGCAAAAAAGCAGCGTAATATAGCAAAATGCTTCTGGGAAGTTGAATTTCATAAAAAAACGGCCACGGCTTTATCACAAAACGCAAACGTCTCAAAATAGGTGCAGCAAGAAGGAGGGTAAGCCAAGACATCATAGCTGCCCCCAAAACAAACACACTTGGAATTATGTAGCCTAACAATTTCGGGAACTCTTTTAGCTGCTGAAGCTGCTTTTCATTTACTTGAGCTCCGGTCGCCTTGATAAATTGTTCAGCTTGCTTTATCGACTGCCCAAAAACCGTCTGGAACTCTTGAATAAAGTTATACTCAAAAAACCTCACACTTATGATATATAATACAACCATGTTTAACATATAAGTAAGGGTGCCCACTAATAAAAGTTCAACCGGGCCTTTTTGTTTTTTATACATGCTTCCTAACACAATGCCTGTTGTCCCGAACATAATGGCAGTTGCCACATTAAAAGGCGAACTTACGATAATGGTTATAAGTGAAGCGGCAGCCAATAAGAGCCATGTATGCTTCAAATCATAACGCATAGAAAAAATAATAAATGGCAAAGGAAGTGTTAAAGGAAGCACAATGTTCAAAACAGGTATGTAAAGCGTAGCAAGAAGCAAAATAATGAAAACAGCCAACAAAACGGCGCCCTCTGTAATTAATCTTGTATTCTTCATTTACCTTCCTCACTTCTTGGACTTTCATTTCCTTCTTATTGTATCCCATTTTTCTCTGTATCAGATACATTAAAAAGGAAGGAAATAGCAAAATGCACAGTAGAGAATCCCCCTACTGTGCATTTTAAAAATATTATTCTGCAACATATGGTAAAAGTGCCATTTGACGAGCACGTTTAATTGCAATTGTAAGCTTGCGTTGGTATCTTGCGCTAGTACCTGTTACACGGCGAGGTAAAATCTTGCCGCGCTCAGAAACGAAGCGTTTAAGAAGATCCACATCTTTGTAGTCGATATGAGTGATACCATTAGAAGTAAAGAAACATACTTTACGACGTTTTGCACGTCCGCCTTTACGTCCTGCCATTTGTAATTCCCTCCATTCTTTGTTGAGATATCCGATCTATTCATTAAAACGGTAAGTCGTCGTCCGAAATATCAATCGGTTGACCTGTATTTGCGAACGGATCATCATTTTTGGTAAAGCCGGAGCTACCGGAGGATCCGAACGGGTTGTTTTTCGGGCCTTGGTCACCATAACCAAATGCTTGTGGCTGCGGGTTAAATGAACCGCGTTGCTCGCCGCCTGACCTTGTTTCCAAAAATTGCACGCTTTCTGCAACAACCTCTGTTACATATATGCGTTTACCGTCTTGTCCCTCATAGTTGCGGGTTTGCAGACGGCCATCAACACCTGCCAGGCTTCCTTTTTTCAAATAGTTCGCTACATTCTCTGCTTGTTTTCTCCACACTACACAGTTAATGAAATCAGCTTCGCGTTCGCCCTGCTGATTTGAAAATGTGCGGTTTACTGCCAACGTGAAAGTAGCCACTGCGATGCCATTTGGCGTATAACGCAACTCCGGATCTCTAGTTAAACGTCCAACGAGTAAAACGCGATTCATCAACCGAACCACTCTCCCTATATATCTTATTCTTCTTCTTTTACGATGATATGACGGATAATATCTTCGCTGATTTTCGCTAAACGATCAAATTCTTGAACCGCTTCAGGGTTAGAAACTACGTTTACCAGCATGTAGATACCATCACGGAAATCGTTAATTTCATAAGCTAAGCGACGCTTACCCCACTCTTTAACATTTGTAATTTCCGCACCGTTTTCAGTTAAAACATTGGAGAAACGCTCAACTAAGGCTTTTTGCGCTTCCTCTTCCATGTTTGGACGGATGATGTACATGATTTCGTACTTTCTCATCACTATGTCACCTCCTTTTGGACTAAACGGCCCGATATGGGCAAGGAGCAATTTTTGTAATTACTCACGAGTTTAAATTATATCATAGTAAGTTAAGGTTATCAACTTATTGAAAAAGAAAAAACTTGGTAGATGTAAAAAGGTATATACTAAGCAGTTTTTTATTATTTACATAAAAATTGGTTCTGTTACACTTGATTGTTGGTTTGTCGCTACAGGCGGACGCTTTCCGCGGGCGGTGCCGAGCCGCTTTTCCCGCTGGAGTCGCCGCCTTTCGTTCCAAATCAACATTAGCCTTTAACAGAGCCTGAAAATTAAAAATATTCTTTATTAAATGGGAGAGAACGGCTTTTCAGACAGAGAAACGGTCAAGGCTTTCCTCTCGCCCAGGCAATGGAAAAACAGAGAGAAAGTGGGTATAAGAAGGCTGTTTGTTTACCGTAGCGGCAATTTTTATATCTAACTAACAAAGTTAGCATATCTCTAAGTGAAAAGTCAGCGGGGAAAATAACCCGCTGACTGATGTTTTATCCTTATACGTTGAAACGGAAGTGCATTACATCCCCGTCTTGTACCACATAATCCTTTCCTTCCAAACGGACGCGCCCGGCTTCACGTGCAGCATTCATAGATCCGTACTTTTCAAGGTCTTCATAAGATACCGTTTCAGCGCGAATAAATCCTCTTTCAAAGTCGGAGTGAATGATTCCTGCACATTGCGGAGCCTTCATGCCTTTACGGAATGTCCATGCGCGCACTTCTTGTACTCCTGCGGTAAAGTATGTAGCCAAACCAAGCAGGTTGTATGCGGCGCGAATCAACTGGTCTAAACCGGATTCCGCAATTCCAAGCTCCTCTAAAAATGCTTTCTTTTCCTCTTCATCAAGTTCTGAAATTTCAGCCTCGATTTTTGCGCAAACTACAATTACTTCCGCATTGTCTTTTGCAGCAAATTCGCGGACTTGCTGTACATATTCATTTCCGGAAGGATCGATAATATCATCTTCTCCTACGTTTGCTACATATAGCATTGGCTTCGTTGTAAGCAAATGGAGCCCTTTTACAATCTTCATTTCCTCTTCTGTAAACTCTACTGTCCGAGCCGGCTTATCATTTTCAAAAGCCTCTTTTAGGCGAACTAAAATAGCGTGCTCAAATGCTGCTTCTTTATCTTTTTGCTTTGCAAGCTTCGCCACACGCTCAATCCGCTTATCGACGGATTCCAAGTCCGCAAGAATCAATTCTAAATTAATTGTTTCAATATCCGCAATCGGGTCTACTTTCCCCGCAACGTGTGTAATATTTTCATCTTCAAAGCAGCGGACAACTTGGCAAATCGCATCTACTTGGCGAATATGGGAAAGAAATTTATTTCCTAATCCTTCACCTTTACTTGCACCTTTTACAATTCCGGCAATATCCGTAAACTCAAATACTGTTGGAACAGTTTTCTTCGGCTGCACAAGCTCTGTCAATTTATTCAAACGCTCATCTGGAACTTCAACAATCCCTACATTCGGGTCAATTGTACAAAACGGATAGTTTGCAGATTCTGCGCCTGCTTGCGTAATTGCGTTAAACAGCGTTGATTTCCCTACATTCGGCAAACCTACGATACCAGCTGTTAATCCCATTATATTTTCACTCCCATAGACTCAATCTTTCATCATTATAGATAGTAACGAAAAAAATGACAAGCTAATGCTTATCCTTTGTGAACTACCCACCACTTAGCGGCTGACACCGCTTGAAGTGGGGGCTTCCAAAGACCGAAAGATCGTCTTCTTCTTTTATTGCTCCTTCGCTCACAAACGTAAGAGTTCATGTCCAGAGCCTTACATTCGCGGTGTTCCTA
>JBHGUR010000070.1:0-11127 GCA_048976805.1 Ectobacillus sp.
TCCTACTGGAGTCGCCAAGGGCTGAGAAGTCTGTATCAAAGATATAACGAATTGCGTCATACTTAGTTGAACCGCCGTATACCGAACGGTACGTACGGTGGTGTGAGAGGTCGAGGGTTAGTCACCCTCTCCTACTCGATTAGGGGTAAGCTATAAGCTGAAAAAAGCTTGTCCTTAAGGGTTTTTGTCATTATCCAAACATGCTAATGCCAGTTAGAATTGTTGTGATTAGCATGGAGAGCAGCATGATATACACAACAATTTTTTGCATTTTTTTACTCATATTGTATCAGGACTCCCCTCCTCTTCTATAAATGGCAAATAAAACGATGCTATTCTTACGCGATATTATAAGATGGATTATAAAGAATTATTCGGCAAGGGAACAAGGCAATTGCTGTATAATCTAGCCTTGCTATAGAGTGCAGTTGCTGGCAGGATTGGAAAAACTCCTGCTGCTGAAGTGTTCACTTTATTGTAACGAGAATGTGTCAAATGGGCAAGAGGCGAAAATAGACAAATTTCGGGATAATATTTATTGAATAAAACGAAAATTTAAAATAAACTGTGAATATAAGGTATATGCTTTTAGGATTACACGTTCAACAAGGGGTGAGAGCTTTGATGAAGAAAATCGATCACATTGGGATCGCAGTTCGCTCGTTGGAAGAAACTCTTCCATTTTATACGGATGTTTTACAGTTGGAGCTTCTAGGGGTAGAAGAGGTAGCATCGCAACAAGTAAAAGTGGCTTTTTTAAAGCTTGGGGAAAGCAAATTAGAATTGCTGGAGCCGCTATCAGCAGAGAGCCCGATTGCGCAATTCATCGCAAAACGCGGCGAGGGAATTCACCATGTAGCTTTAGGGGTAAGTTCTATTGAGGAACGTATACAAGAACTGAAGCAAAAGGGCGTGCACATGATTGACGAAACGCCGCGCCTAGGGGCTGCAAATGCACATATTGCGTTTATGCATCCGAAATCCGCACATGGTGTATTATATGAGCTTTGCGAGAAAAAAATTGGTGTGGAGGTGTAAACCATGGTGGATATTTATGAGAAAATTAATGATTTATATGACAGACGCCGTGAAGTTCAGCTTGGCGGTGGCGATGACAAAATTGAAAAGCAGCATCAACGCGGCAAATTGACAGCCCGTGAGCGGATTGATTTACTGCTTGACGAAGGAACATTTGTAGAATTAAATCCATTCATGGAGCACCGCTGCACTGATTTTGGGTTAGCCGATAAAGATGGCCCTGGAGATGGAGTGGTGACCGGATACGGAAAAGTAAACGGCCGGCCTGTTTATATATTTTCGCAAGATTTCACTGTGTTTGGCGGAGCGCTTGGGGAAATGCATGCCAAGAAAATTGCCAACGTGATGGATTTGGCCGCTCGAAACGGCGCGCCAATCATCGGTTTGAATGACTCAGGCGGCGCACGCATTCAAGAAGGTGTACTATCGCTCGATGGTTATGGCCATATCTTTTACCGAAATGCCATTTATTCCGGCGTTGTACCGCAAATTTCGGTTATCATGGGGCCTTGCGCCGGCGGGGCCGTGTATTCTCCTGCTATTACAGACTTCGTAATTATGGTCGAGAAGACGAGCCAAATGTTTATTACAGGCCCGAAGGTTATTGAAGCGGTAACAGGAGAAAGCATTTCTGCAGAAGACTTAGGCGGTGCAAAAGTGCATAACACTATTAACGGAAATGCGCATTTTTCCGCAAAGGATGAAGAAAATGCGCTTGAGATTGTACGGATGCTGCTGAGCTATTTGCCGCAAAATTGTGAAGAGAAGCCGCTGTTATACGGAACGCCGGATGAAGATGATTATCGTCCAGATTTAACCGATGTCATTCCATTTGATGCAGTACGTCCGTATGATGTGCGTCATGTAGTGGAGCAAGTGGTGGATGAAGGGTCTTTCTTTGAAATTCAAAAGAACTTCGCGAAAAATATTGTAATCGGCTTTGCGCGCGTAAAGGGCGAAGTTGTCGGGCTTGTATGCAATCAGCCGAAGGTCATGGCGGGGAGCCTCGATATTGATTCTTCTGATAAAGCTGCGCGGTTCATCCGTTTTTGCGACTCGTTCAATATCCCGATTATCACCTTTGAAGATGTAACAGGATTTTTCCCTGGCGTTAAGCAAGAGCACGGCGGGATTATCCGTCACGGCGCAAAAATTTTATATGCATACTCCGAAGCGACAGTGCCGAAAATTACAGTAATTTTGCGCAAGGCATATGGCGGGGCCTATGTAGCGCTGAATAGTAAAGCGATTGGCGCAGATATTGTTTTCTCTTGGCCGAATGCCGAAATCGCGGTTATGGGTCCTCAAGGTGCGGTAAATATCATTTTTGCAAAAGAGATTGAAAACAGTGATAATCCGGAGGCTACACGCGCCCAATTGATTGAAGAGTATCGCGAAAAATTTGCAAACCCTTACGTAGCTGCTAAAAATGGAATTGTCGACGATGTAATTGATCCGCGCGACACGCGCATTAAGATTATTCAATCGCTTGAAATGCTTCGTACAAAGAAGGAAGAGCGTCCGAAGAAAAAGCACGGAAATATCCCATTGTAAAAACAAGGGGCTGTCCGAAAAGCGGTATTTCGGCCCAAAACTAGAAAAAACAAAACCCAAGAATGCTGTTAAATCAGCATTCTTGGGTTTTTAATTTCGGTACATTTTACTCTAAAATGGACTTTTTAGACACCTCTTTCTTGAAAGATAAGAAAGTATAACTTTTTGGAGCTAGAACAGTGTCTAGCTCCAGCGCCCAGCGACTAGTGTACTTCGCCCATCTCCCTACGATAAGTCAACATCGACGCTCGTGCTCTTCATGTTTCCTTTATCTCAGTCGATGTGCTCCAGTCCAGGCGTCGCTAAGCAGGGCGCCCTTCGCTTTTTCTTATGTTTCGAAACTGTTAAATAATTTTGCTATAATAAAGTAGGACTTCTGCTGGCAGGGATTTCCCATCCCAGCGGCGGTTGCTGTAACGACCCGGCGTTTACAGGTACATATACTTTAGGAGGATTTTTCATGGTTAATCAAGAGCGTTTAGTAAACGAATTTTTGGAGCTTGTGCAAGTCGACTCCGAAACAAAGTATGAAGCAGAAATTTGCAAAGTATTAAAGGAGAAATTTACTGCGCTTGGTGTAGAGGTGTTTGAAGATGATACAACGAGTGTAACAGGCCACGGGGCGGGGAATTTAATTTGTACGTTGCCGGCTACAAAGGAAGCCGACACAATTTATTTTACTTCCCATATGGATACGGTTGTTCCCGGAAAAGGCATTAAGCCCTCTATAAAGGACGGCTATATTGTAACAGACGGCACGACGATTTTAGGAGCGGATGATAAAGCGGGCCTTGCGGCTATGTTTGAAGCGATTCGTGTGTTAAAAGAAAATAATATCCAACACGGCAAAGTGGAATTTATCATTACGGTTGGGGAGGAATCCGGCCTTGTGGGAGCCAAGGCGTTAGACCGCTCTCTTATTACAGCTTCATACGGATACGCGCTGGACAGTGATGGCAAAGTAGGCGACATTATCGTAGCGGCTCCAACGCAAGCGAAAGTAAAAGCGATTATCCGCGGCAAAACAGCACATGCCGGTGTAGCGCCGGAAAAGGGTATATCTGCCATTACAATCGCTGCAAAAGCAATTGCCAAAATGCCATTGGGACGTATCGACGAAGAAACAACAGCAAACATCGGGCGCTTTGAAGGCGGCACACAAACGAATATCGTATGTGACTATGTAGAAATCTTGGCAGAAGCTCGCTCTTTAGTGGACGAGAAGATGCAAGAACAAGTGCGTAAAATGAAGGAAGCCTTTGAAACGACAGCGAAAGAAATGGGCGGACAAGCAGAAGTGGACGTGCAAGTGATGTATCCGGGCTTTAAGTTTGCAGACGGCGACCATGTTGTGGAAGTGGCAAAGCGTGCGATAGCAAATATTGGGCGTACGCCTGCCTTACACCAAAGCGGCGGTGGAAGCGATGCGAACGTAATTGCCGGCCATGGCATTCCGACGGTGAATTTGGCGGTAGGCTATGAGGAAATTCATACAACGAATGAAAAAATGCCGATTGCAGAGCTTGTGAAAACGGCAGAGCTTGTAGTGGCAATTATTGAAGAGGTAGCGAAATAACAGCAAGGATAAAAGGGAGGCCTATGCGGCGGAGACGCATAGGCCTTTTTATGTGGAAGAATAAGAATTTGCTTCTTTTTTTTATGGAGCAGCAAGAAAGATTTATTATTGATTGCTGCTAAAGTGGGGAATATAATATGAGATAAGAATATATGTTCGATGAGGTGAGAAGGTGCGTACAAAAGATATGTACCCGAAAAATGGCCGTGTTATTTTGCATGTCGATATGAATAGCTTTTATGCATCGGTAGAGGCAGCGCATGATGCAAGCTTGCGGGGGAAGCCCCTTGCCATTGCTGGAAACGAAAAGGAGAGAAAAGGAATTATCATTACGTGCAGCTATGAAGCGCGCGCAATGGGAGTTCGTACAACAATGCCGCTTTGGGAAGCAAAAAGACTATGTCCGAATTTGATTGTAAAGCGCCCAAATTTTGAACTGTACCGCAATGCCTCATTTGAGCTATTTCAGTTGCTAGCACAATTTACTGATGTGATTGAACCTGTTTCTATTGATGAAGGCTACTTGGATATTACAAATTGCTATGAGCTGGGAACGCCGTTGGAAATTGCGCAAACCATTCAGCACGAGGCGCTGCAGCAGCTGCATTTGCCATGCAGCATTGGCATTGCCCCGAACAAGTTTTTGGCGAAAATGGCATCCGATATGAAAAAGCCGCTCGGCATTACTGTGCTAAGAAAGCGTGATGTACCAAAGGTGCTGTGGCACGAAAAAACGGAAATGATGCACGGGGTCGGCAAGAAAACTGCTGAAAAATTGCAAGGCATCGGCATTTTTTCCATCGGCGAGTTAGCGAAGGCGGAAGCTGGTGTTCTTTATGAATTGTTAGGTGTAAACGGGCCGTTGCTAAAGCAGCGGGCAAACGGTATAGACAATCGGCCGGTTGACCCGCAGCGGATGCTGGAACTTAAAACAATCGGAAATTCACGAACCTTTGCAGAAGATACAGCAGAGGAAACGGTGGTTTTTCAAATGTTTGAGCAGCTTGCTGAAATGGTGGCGAGCCGTTTAAAGAAACGCGGTATGGTCACGCATAACGTGCAAATTACGATTAAGTATTATAATCGCAAAATGGCTACACGAAGCAGAAGATTGGATAACCCTATAGAAAATAAGCATGATATTTTTGCAGCGGCCTCTAGATTGTGGAGGCAGCATTGGGAGGGCGACCCGATTCGGCTTCTTGGAATTACAGCCTGTGATTTAGCCGAAAAATCGCTAGCAATAAAGCAGCTGGATTTGTTTTCGTTTGAGCAAGATGCACAGGAAGAACCGTTGCTGCAGATGATTGAGGAACTGCAAGAAAAGTATGGAAGCCATATTATTCAGAGGGGAAATAAGCATATTGAAAAGCCGTCAATCAGCTATATGCTAAAGCAAAAATATACATAGATTCATATTGCTTGTAACAACGATGGAGATTTATTTGCCAATTTTCATCAGATTCCGTAAGATTAACGGTAGAAACTATGAAAGAGGTTAGAGGAAATGGAGTTTGTGTTTTTGGGAACAGGTGCGGGCATTCCTTCTAAGGGGAGGAATGTGTCTGCCATTGCCCTGCAGCTGTTGGAAGAGCGGGGGGCGGCATGGTTGTTTGATTGCGGAGAAGCAACGCAGCATCAAATTTTATATACATCTGTCCGGCCGCGGCGCATTGAAAAGATTTTTATTACCCATTTGCACGGCGACCATATTTACGGTTTGCCCGGGTTATTGGGAAGCCGTTCTTTCCAAGGCGGGGATACGCCGCTTACTGTATACGGGCCGAAAGGGATACGCCAATTTATTGAAGTGACCTTATCTATCAGCGCAACACATGTTAAATATCCGCTGCATATTGTTGAAATTACAGAAGAGGGCCGGATATTTGAGGATGGACAGTTTTTTGTAGAAGCGGCCCGTTTGTCCCACGGGATTGAATGCTTCGGATATCGTGTCGTTGAAAAAGATATTCCGGGCCCGCTTCTTGTTGATAAGCTGCTCGCTCTTGGAGTGAAGCCGGGCCCTATGTTTAAGCAATTAAAGGAAGGGAGGACGGTAACCCTTGAGGATGGCACTATTTTAAATGGCGCCGAATTTATCGGCCCGCCGCAAAAAGGTCGGATTTTGTCAATTTTAGGAGACACCCGATATTGTGAAGCAAGCATTCGCCTTGCCAAGAATGCAGACGTGCTTGTACATGAAGCTACTTTAGCAGCAGAAGAAGCGGAGCAAGCGCATGAATATTATCATTCTACAACTGAGCAAGCAGCTCAAGTGGCAAAGCTGGCGGGGGCAAAACGCCTGATTTTGACGCATATTAGCTCCCGTTATCAAGGTGAAGAATGCAATAAGCTATTGGATGAAGCGAGGCGAACGTTTGCTAATACAGATATTGCCGAAGATCTAAAACGTTTTACCGTTTCAAGATAAAAAGGCGATTTATTATCGCCTTTTTATCTTGAAGAATTCGGCCGCTATTTCGCACGGTAACGTTTTTATATGTTACGAAAGCATAAACCGAACAAAAATAGGATAATTCAATGAAACAATCCTTACTGTTCTATTGTATTCATTAAGGAGGCACCGAGCTCTTCAGACCGTTTAGTCGCCCGGACAATACATTCGACTAGGGCAGTTTGAAATGCATGGCTTTTTAGGACTTCAATTCCTGCCTCCGTTGTTCCGCCTGGCGAGGTGATTTCCTTGCGAAGTACAGAGGGATGCTTTGGCGTTGCTTTTAGCATTTCTGCAGCACCAATCATCGTTTGCAAAATAAGCGGCTTGGATATATCCTCTGTTAATCCGATTTCACGAGCCGCCTGCTCGAATGCTTCTACGACATAGTAAATATACGCAGGCCCGCTTCCGGAAAGGGCAGTCACAGCATGCATTTGTTCTTCCTCTACTATAGAAACAACGCCAATTGTTTCAAATAGCTCCTTGGCAAAGGCTATATGCTGTTCTGTTGCATGTATAGACGGAGAAATAGCGGTAGCAGATTTTAAAATGGCTGCAGATGTGTTCGGCATTGCGCGAATAATCGGATTGCTTTGCTTTAACAAGTTTGCGAGAGCCGCTGTTGAGATGCCGGCAAGCAAAGAGATGATAAGCTGCTCTTTCTTTATATAATCCTTTACGGGCATTACAGCACTTACGACATCCTTAGGCTTCATCGCAAAAAAGATAATATCGGCATCTTGTAACAGTTCTTTTTTATTATGGGTACCGATAATGCCGTATGTGTTTTGCAAATATAAAAGGCGCTCTGTATTGGAGCGGTTACTCACCGTAATTTGCTCCCCTTTTACAAAGTTTGTTTGAACGAGCCCGGCAATAACAGCTTCAGCGATGGAGCCGGCCCCTATGAACGCAATTTTATGAATATGCATAATAGCCCTCCTGAGTTTTTATAAGATAGGCTCTGTTAAACTTGATTGTTGATTTTCCACTACAGGCGGACGTTTTCCGCGGGCGGGGCCGAGCCGCTTTTTCCGCTGGAGCCGCCGCCTTTCGTTCCAAATCAACACATCAATCCAAATCAACATTAGCCTTTAACAGAGCCATAAGATAAGATTATATGTTGCATTGGTTGTATTTTTATAAATTTACATAAATTCGGTTTCATTATAGAGAAATCCTTCATTTGTCTGAAAAAAATGACAAATTTTTTAACAATGTGTAAACTGAAGGGAGATTCATTTTTCGGAAGCTGCTAATAACAAGGAGGAATGAGAGTGAAACAAATACATCGCATGGAAATACCAGTTCCGTTTGCAGTTGGAACAGTAAACGTATTTCTAATAAAAGGGGATAAATTAACATTAGTTGATACCGGAACGAAAACAGAGCAAGCATGGATGGCTTTATTGCGCCAATTAAGGGAGCTTGGCTATCGCCCCTCCGATATTGAAACGGTCATTCTTACACATCATCATGCTGACCACTGCGGATTATTGGATTATTTTCCTGAGCATGTTGAGGTGGTGGGCCATCCGTGGAATGAGCCGTGGATTACACAAAGCCCCGATTTTTTGAAGCGTTACCGGCATTTTTTCGAAGAATTAGCCCCGCAGCTTGGCCTTCCGGACGTATTTTTAAAAAAGGGCCCTTCTATGACACGTACTTTAGTTTACTCTTGTAAACGTTCTTTAACCCACGAAGTAAGAGAAGGAGATTATATTCACACTTTACCCGAATTTACAGTAATTGAAACGCCGGGCCATGCTTCTACACATATCGCTTTATACCGGGAGCAGGACGGGCTGCTGATTGGAGGAGATGTACTGCTGAACCATATTGCATCCAATCCTTTGCTGGAACCGCCCTATTACGGCCAAACAGAGCGCGCAAAACCGCTTTTGCAATATAATGAAACATTAAAAATGCTGGCTGATATGCCGATTTCCCGCATTTTAACAGGCCATGGAGAAGATGTAATAGATGTAAAAGCGCTAGTGGAAGAACGGCTGAACAAGCAAGAAGCGAGAGCATTTAAAGTGTTGGAAATGATAAAACAACAACCAATGACTGCTTTTGAACTATGTGTGAAGCTTTTTCCTGCGGTTTATGATAAAGAACTGGGATTAACGCTTTCACAAACGATAGGGCAATTGGATTTGTTAGAGTATAATGAAAAAATAATAATTGACAAATCATCTAAACAGTGGATGTATTATGCGAAGTAGGTGGGAATTTTGAAGCTGCATGGAAAAGTAATTGTTATTACAGGCGCTTCAAGCGGAATCGGCGAGCAAATAGCATTGCAAGCCGCCTCGCTTGGCGCGGCGCCTGTTTTGATGGCGCGAAGCGAAGAAAAGTTAAGGCAGTTAAAGGATCAAATCATATCCCGCTTTTCGGTTCCTTGCCATTATTATGTATTAGATGTTAGCGATGAAGCGATGGTGAAAGACACGTTTGCACGCGTGCTGGAGGAAGCGGGACATATAGATGTTCTTATTAATAATGCCGGCTTTGGGATTTTTGATACTTTTGCGGACGCATCTCTTCATGATGTGAAAGAGATGTTCAATGTAAATGTATTTGGGCTTGTCGCCTGTACGAAAGCCGTTCTTCCTGCAATGATAGAGCGAAATAGTGGGCATATCATTAATATCGCTTCTCTTGCGGGGAAAATCGCAACGCCTAAATCAAGCGCGTACTCGGCGACGAAGCATGCTGTACTCGGTTTTACAAATAGCCTGCGCATGGAGCTGGGTGAAACGAATATCCGTGTAACGGCAGTGAACCCAGGCCCTATCCAGACTAATTTCTTTCATATTGCTGATAAGTCCGGAACATATGTAAAAAGCGTAGGACGTTACATGTTAAAACCAGAGTATGTCGCTTCCCGCATAATTCAGGTTATCGGCACAAATAAAAGAGAAGTGAACTTGCCGGGTTGGATGAGCATCGGCCCTATTATATTTTCGCTATTTCCAAGCTTGTTTGAGAAAATAGCCGGCAAAGCGCTGAATAAAAAATAGGCGATTGTAAGGGCAGTATTGATTTTGGCGTACGAAATGAATTGTTTAATGCGCCAAAATCCCGTTGTATCAACAATCACGTTTCTGCCAAGCATGGCAGTCTTATATTTAGATGAAAGGAGGGAGATATAAAGATGTTTTTAAGTCCTCATCATGCGCAAAAGCTTGTGGAGGATATGTATCACCTTGCAAGTTACAACCTAATCTTCACAGATAAAGAAGGAATTATTATTGCCAGTATGGACAAAAGCCGGATTGGCGATTTTCATGAAGGTGCGCTAGAGGCGCTGCACACGCAAAAAACGGTTATTATCCGAAGGAACAATCAATACAAAGGGGCAAAGGAAGGGATTATTTATCCTATTTTTTTGAATAAAAAAGTCATTGGCGTGATTGGCATTACGGGGAAAGAGGAAGAGGTAGGAAAAGTAGGCGAGCTTGTCAAACGGGTAGCGGAAATGCTTGTAAAAGAAATTCATATGGAAAGGCAAGCTGAACTGGAGTATATCGCAAGGCAGTCCTTTGTGCAAGAATGGCTTTTGCATCGTCAGGATGATGAACATGTTTTTGCTTCCCGCGGTTATTTATTGGGCATTGATGTAACTTTGCCCCGCATGGTCGGTATATTTGAATTTCAAAAAAAGGAAGGCAGCCCTGTGGGGGAAGAGGAAAATGAAGAATTAACTATGCGAAAAATCCAAAATCAAATGCTAAAAGGCATAAACTATCTGCTTCCCAACCCAGAATACGATGTAGCGGCACCTGTAGGCAGTTCAAGGTTTGTTATTTTGTATACGCTGCCTAAAGAGATAACGCGAGAACAGGCGAAGGAATATATTTTCGCTGCGGTTTGCGATTTAAAGAGTTGGCTTGAAGAACATTTTACATACCGCATTGCAGTTGGAATTGGCAGTTTATACCAAGGTGTAGATGGAGTGAAGAGTTCCTACATAGAAGGGGAAAAAGCAGCCTATTTTTCGAAAGGAAAAGAAATGTCTTCTGTTATCTTTTATGAAGATTTGCGTTTGGAGCGTTTAATTTATGACTTGCCAGCCGCCAGCCGCTGGGATTATATAAGCGGGATTCTTAAACTGGACAAGCTGCCGGACCCGGAGCAAGTAATTGAAACATTGCACTGTTTATTTCAATGCAATCATTCCATTAACGAAGTGGCGCAGCGGCTGCAAATACATAAAAATACCGTTCAATACAGATTAAATAAAATTAGAGAAATGACAGGGTTCGATCCGCGTAATTTTGAAGACGCGGCTGTCCTGTATTTAGCTGTATTTTTATATTTGCTCGAACAAAGGAGCTGACCTAAAAGTCCGCTAAAAGCGTCCGCCTGTAGTGGAAAATCAACAATCAAGTTTAACAGAGCTAAAACAAAGGGGTTGACCGCAAAACGCGTTAGCGTTTTAGGTCAGCCCCTTTATTGCTTTAACAATTCGTATATATATTCTATGTCTTTCTCA
>JBHGUR010000071.1:0-2634 GCA_048976805.1 Ectobacillus sp.
CTACTGGAGTCGCCAAGGGCTGAGAAGTCTGTATCAAAGATATAACGAATTGCGTCATACTTAGTTGAACCGCCGTATACCGAACGGTACGTACGGTGGTGTGAGAGGTCGAGGGTTAGTCACCCTCTCCTACTCGATTCAGTTAAAGTTTCATGTCGTTTTGGGCAAGCTAACAGTACAATCTTTTTAAGAAAGGCTGTTAGCGTATGAAGAAAGTATGGGTTTGGGTATTTGGAATACTTGGCGCCTTGTTGCTCGGCGCGGGGATTTACGCATACAATGTATACTCTGATGTATCGCAAACAATAGAAAAGGTGCATAAGCCGCTGAAGCGGGAGAAGTCGCCGATGCGGGAAGAAGCGGTGCAGCCTGAACAGAAAAAGCCGGTGTCTATTCTTGTTATCGGCGCCGACCCGCGCGGCGGCGAGCGGGGGCGTTCCGATTCGTTAATGCTGCTGACGTTAAATGCAGAGACGCAATCCATGAAAATTGTGAGCATTCCGCGCGATACGTATATAGAAATTGTTGGCAAAGGGAAGAAGGATAAAATTAATCATGCCTATGCTTTTGGCGGCATTGATATGACAGTGGCCACGGTGGAGAAATTTTTAAATGTTCCGGTCGATTATTATTTGGAAGTAAATATGGAAGGATTTCGGGATGTAGTCGATGCAGTCGGCGGCGTGGATGTGAACAATGATCTGGCGTTTTCGTATGAGGGGCATCATTTTGCTAAAGGGCCGATTCATTTAAATGGAAGCGAAGCGCTTGCGTACGCCCGGATGAGAAAGGAAGATCCGCGCGGCGATTTCGGCCGGCAGATGAGGCAGCGCCAGGTGATTCAAGCTGTTATCCGCAAGGGGGCAAACATCTCAAACCTTGCAAATCACAATGAGCTTTTAGGCGCTGTGCAAAAAAATGTGAAAACGAATTTAACGCAATCTGAAATGATCGAAATGCAGCAGCACTATAAGGAGTGTTTAAACAATACGGAGGAGCTGCAAATCGAAGGAAAGGGCGGCATGCAAAACGGCGTTTGGTATTATTTTATATCCGAGCCGACAAGGCAGGCGCTGTCGCAAAAGCTGCGCGGGCATCTAGGATTGCAGTAAAGAGCATGGTTTAGGCCATGCTTTTTTAACAGATTTTCCGGAAGGAAGTCCCCTACCTCAAGGAGTGAGAAGGGCGTAGCCCAACGAGTAGGTGGGGGATGAATTTCCGTTAGGCATAAGCCTACTTTTTGTATGGCAGATTTATCTTTTTTGCTGAAAACAGAACTTGCGTTTGGTATACATAAGTGTATGACTCCATCAAAAAACAAAGGAGGTGAAACCATGGCAAACCAAAAAGATGGAACATACATCAAGGGAACCAAAAAAGAATTACCAGAAGGTTGGACCACAGCCGGATTTCAGTTCGCTATTGTTCCAACCAAGGAACAACAAAAGCTAGAACGAGCCTTTGGTTGTGAAAGAAAAGTGTATAACGAATATGTGGCTGGTTTGTATGAATACCTCGAATCCACAGGGTTTGATGGGGGAATGATTACATATGAGATTCCTAACTATACAGAGATTACAAAGAAGTACGATTTTTTAGATAAACGTAACGATTCCTTTGTCTACAACGATGCCAAAATTCGTTTTCAATCTGCTTTAAAAAAATACAATGAAGAATTTGGCAAGCAACCCAAACAGTATAAGAAGTCTGTCCGCAAAAAGATGAAAACGATGTCCTATCAACCTACATTTCGGGATATAAAGGGACTTCCGAAGTTTCATGCTAAGAAGCAAGGGAAGTTTAGTTATACAACCAACCAAACAAACAATAATATTCGGGTACTCGAACAGAACGGATCTTTTTTATTGCGTATTCCAAAGTTTCCAGAAGGAATTCCTCTTATCATGCACCGACCTCTACCAAAAGACGGAATCATTAAAAAGGCGACTGTCCGGAGAGAGGGAACAAAGTATCTCGTCTCCCTTTCCGTAGACTATCCATTTCAAGCCCCTCCCTTGGTAAGTTATGTAGAAGAGAAGAACGTAATTGGTTTAGATTATAGTCAAAAGGAGTTGTTTGTAGATAGCAATGGAAACGTTGCGAAGTTCTCACAGCGTTATCGCATCATTGAAAAACGCCAACGTCGTATGAACAAATCTCTCGCTCGAAAAAAGAATGCTGCTTCCGTAGATGAAAACGGGCAAATTATGTATAGTCGTAACTACAAAAAGCAACTTGTCCTCCTTCAAAAATTGATGGCTTCCGTAAAAAATCAGCGCAAAGATATGCTACACAAACTGAGTAATCAGATAACCAATGATTATGATGCAATTGTAGTAGAAGATATTGATTTGCGGAAATTGGCTCAGTGTTTGAAGTTAGGGAAGCGACTTCATGACAATGGGTTTGGCATGTTTCGCACGATGTTACAATACAAGTGCAAGAAAAAAGGAAAGCATTATATAGTAGCTCCTACATTCTTTGCATCCAGTAAAATTTGTAGCTGTTGCGGACATAAAAAAGAAACACTGCTTTTGTCCGAAAGGACGTATCACTGTACCGAATGTGGTGCAAAAACCGATAGAGATTATAATGCCGCTTGTAATTTGAAGCAATACGGGTTTGCAGCATTAC
>JBHGUR010000072.1:0-4029 GCA_048976805.1 Ectobacillus sp.
ATTATTTTAGACGGATTTGCGCTTCGCGAAGAAACATATGGCAATGCGATCGCACAAGCAAAAAAGCCGAACTTTGACCGTTATTGGAATGAATATCCGCACGCTACATTAACTGCATGCGGCGAGGCGGTCGGGCTTCCAGAAGGACAAATGGGCAACTCGGAAGTCGGCCATTTGAACATCGGCGCCGGCCGCATTGTATACCAAAGCTTAACGCGCGTAAACATAGCGATTCGCGAAGGCGAGTTTGACCGAAACGAAACGTTCGTGAAGGTTATTAATCATGTAAAAGAAAAAGGGACAAGCTTGCATTTATTCGGCTTGCTATCTGATGGCGGCGTCCATAGCCACATCAACCATATGTTTGCGTTGCTTCGTCTTGCGGCAAAAGAGGGCGTGGAAAAAGTATATATCCATGCGTTCCTAGATGGCCGTGATGTAGGCCCGCAAACGGCAAAACAATATATCGATGCAGCATATGAAGTGATAAAAGAAACAGGGGTAGGGCAGTTTGCGACTGTTTCCGGCCGCTATTATTCCATGGACCGCGACAAGCGTTGGGATCGCGTTGAAAAATGTTACCGTGCCATGGTATACGGCGAAGGCCCGACTTACAAAGATCCATACGAATGTGTAAACGATTCATACGAAAACGGCATCTTCGATGAATTCGTGCTTCCATCCGTAATGGTGAAAGAAGACGGAACGCCGGTGGCAACCATTAACGATGATGACGCCATCATCTTCTATAACTTCCGCCCTGACCGCGCGATTCAAATTTCCCGCGTCTTCACAAATGAAGACTTCCGTGAATTTGACCGCGGCGACAAAGTGCCGCGCACGCCTGAATTTGTATGTATGACACAATTCAGCGAAACAGTTGGCGGCTACGTAGCATTTAAACCGACAAACTTAGATAACACATTAGGTGAAGTCGTATCGCAAGCAGGATTAAAGCAGCTTCGCATTGCAGAAACGGAAAAGTATCCGCACGTAACCTTCTTCTTTAGCGGCGGGCGCGAACAGGAGTTTCCAGGCGAAGAGCGCATTTTAATCAATTCTCCGAAGGTTGCAACGTATGACCTAAAGCCGGAGATGAGCATTTACGAAGTAACAGATGCATTAGTAAAAGAAATTGAAGCCGATAAGCATGATGTTATCATCTTAAACTTTGCAAACTGCGATATGGTTGGCCACTCCGGCAAAATGGAGCCTACCATTAAAGCGGTTGAAGCGACTGATGAATGTTTAGGAAAAGTAGTGGACGCCATTCTTGCCAAAGGCGGTACGGCTCTTATCACGGCAGACCACGGCAACGCGGACGAAGAATTAACGCCAGATGGCCAGCCAATGACAGCCCACACGACAAACCCGGTTCCTTTCATCATCACAAAAGAAGATGTACAGCTGCGCGAAGGCGGAATTCTTGGAGATATCGCTCCGACGATGCTGACTGTACTTGGAGTAGAACAGCCTAAAGAAATGACAGGAAAAACATTAATCGTACAATAAAGGAGAGATTTACATGCCATTCATTACTGATGTTTACGCACGTGAAGTATTAGACTCCCGCGGTAACCCAACTGTTGAGGTAGAAGTATATACAGAATCCGGCGCATTCGGCCGCGCATTGGTGCCAAGCGGCGCTTCCACTGGCGAATATGAAGCAGTAGAGCTTCGCGACGGCGACAAATCCCGCTACCTTGGAAAAGGTGTATTAGAAGCGGTAAGAAACGTAAATGAAATTATCGCGCCTGCAATCGAAGGCTTAGACGTAACAGATCAAGTTGGCATCGATCGCCTTATGATTGAGCTTGACGGCACAGAAAATAAAGGAAAATTAGGCGCAAATGCAATCCTTGGCGTATCTATGGCAGTCGCTCACGCAGCAGCTGACTTAGTTGGTCTTCCTTTATACCGTTACCTTGGCGGATTCAACGCGAAGCAATTGCCAACTCCAATGATGAATATCATCAACGGCGGCTCCCATGCTGACAATAACGTTGACTTCCAAGAATTCATGATCTTGCCAGTTGGCGCTCCAACTTTCAAAGAAGCAATCCGTATGGGTGCTGAAGTATTCCATGCATTAAAAGCAGTTCTTCACAGCAAAGGCTTAAACACAGCTGTAGGCGACGAAGGCGGATTCGCTCCAAACCTTGGTTCTAACCGCGAAGCGTTAGAAGTAATCATGGAAGCGATCAAAAAAGCTGGATACGAGCCAGGAAAAGACGTATTCTTAGGAATGGACGTTGCATCTTCTGAGTTCTACAACAAAGAAACTGGCAAATACGACCTTGCAGGTGAAGGCCGCACTGGCTTAACATCTGCAGACATGGTTGATTTCTATGAAGAGCTAGTAAACGAATTCCCAATCATCTCTATTGAAGACGGCTTAGATGAAAACGACTGGGAAGGACACAAATTATTAACGGATCGCCTTGGCAAACGTGTACAATTAGTAGGCGATGACCTCTTCGTAACAAACACGAAGAAGCTTGCTGAAGGTATCGAGAAGGGTGTTGGCAACTCCATCCTAATCAAAGTTAACCAAATCGGTACATTAACAGAAACTTTCGAAGCAATCGAAATGGCAAAACGCGCTGGCTACACTGCAGTAGTATCCCACCGCTCTGGTGAAACGGAAGATGCAACAATCGCTGACATCGCGGTTGCAACAAACGCAGGCCAAATCAAAACTGGTTCTATGAGCCGTACAGACCGTATCGCGAAGTACAACCAACTTCTTCGCATCGAAGACGAGCTTGGCGAGTTAGCTATTTATGACGGTTTGAAATCTTTCTACAACTTAAAGAAGTAATGTAAGGCAAACATACTGCTGAAGTTTGCAGTACATTGGTTAATTCATTATAAGCCTCCTGTTTTATGCGGGTCGACACGCATAAAACAGGAGGCTTTTGTATGCCCAAAATTCATTTGTTTAGGCTCTGTTAAAGGCCAATGGTGATTTTGATATCACGTACGTCTGTACATCACGTCTATGCAGGAACTGCAACCTGCACTCACTTTCTCCCTCTGGTTTTCCTTTGGACGAGGTAAAGAAAACTCGCCGGCTGGCAGACGGAGCAAAGACAGAGGCGTAGTTGCACTTATACTTTATTCTTAAAATTGGCTACTACGTCGCATCATCTTCTTCGCTGCCAATTTATATGTTCTTAAAGTACAAAGTTAGGCCCTGGCCGTTACTACACACGGCTGGGAGCACTCTCCACCTCCAAAAAGAAGGGGGTTACCAACACTAACATTTAACACAGCTTTTGTTTAAAAAAGTAATTGAAGAAAATTTATGGAATGTTGGGATTTTCGATTAACCTTATAGCAAAACATATCATGTAAATCGCACATTTTCATGCAAATAAAGCAAATCTATTGACAATATAAAAAATACTATAAATTCAGGGGGAGGTTTGCTAAAATCTTCATATGAAACACGATAGAATGCGGATTGTAACTATCAGTAAACAAAAATATGGAATAACTTTCAATTTCAAAAAGGCATAAAATATGCATAATAAAATATAGGCATATCTATTCAGAGGGAAGTGCAGTATTGAAGTACACAGGCAGAATCATAACAACATTAATTAGCATAATTGTTGGAATACCTTATGTTTTTTATAACTATAAGACTCTCCAAAGCTTAGGCAGGGCAATGATAGATACATCCGTCTTGATTATAACCACCGTTACATTATGGTGGTTGGGCAAGCAGTATGATAAAGCCAAGTTTTTTTCTGAAAAAGACTATTTAACAGGGCTTTATAATCGACGTTTGGTTGAGGAGATTCTCCCTAAACTCTTATCATCAGCAAATAGGAGAAATGAACAGCTAAGTATATCAATTTTAGATTGTAATGGCTTTAAGCAATTGAACTACCCACCACTTAGCTTCGCTTGAAGTGGGGGATTCTTCCTGCGAACACCAAGCTATCGCTTAGTTATGTTAGCAGGCTCTACGGACGGTTCCCGCCCTGAAAATTGCAAATGTGTACGTTGGACTCACACGCC
>JBHGUR010000073.1:0-63013 GCA_048976805.1 Ectobacillus sp.
AGCAATAAAAGAAGAAGACGATCTTTCGGTCTTTGGAAGCCCCCACTTCAAGCGGCGTCAGTCGCTAAGTGGTGGGTAGTTCACTTTTCCTTAAAGCCCTGCTAATCTTTAATGTTTTTGTCTATAGATCTGATCGATTGGGCTACTTTAACTATCATGGCACATTCGATTCTCTTACGGAAGATATCACAGCTAAACTTGTATGTTCCTTTGAGAGAGCCAGTGGTGTGCAGTGCGTTGGCAGGGCAGCCGCCGCTGCAGTAGAGTTTTGCCCAGCAGTCTTGGCATTCCGGTTTTGAATAACAGCTGCACTCTTTAAATTGGCGCTGTATCTCAGGTTTTGTGATTCCAACCCAAATATCCCCAACGCTGTATTCTTCATCTCCGACGAATTGGTGACAAGGAAAGAGCTCGCCCCATGGGGTGACAGCGAGATATTCGGTTCCCGCGCCGCAGCCGAAAATTCTTTTTTGAATACAAGGGCCTTCTGAAAGGTCAAGCATATAATGATAGAAGGTAAAGCCATTGCCATGTTCTTCGCGTTTTACCATTTCTTTAGCGAGAACTTCATATTGGTTATAGATCTCCGGAAGTTCTTCTGCAGTGAGCGCATACGGTTCCCGCGGGCTGCAGATAACCGGTTCCATTGAGAGTTTATCGAAACCGAGATCTACGATATGAAAAATGTCATTGGTGAAGTCGACATTATTACGGGTGTAGGTGCCGCGTATATAATACTCTTTGTCTTCACGCTTTTTAATGAATTGTTGAAATTTTGGAACGACATAATCGTAGCTGCCTTTTTGCGCAGCCGTTTTGCGGAGCCGATCATGGACTTCTTTTCTTCCATCTAGGCTCAATACGACATTGTACATTTCTTGATTGAGAAAATCAGTAACTTCATCGTTTAACAGCATCCCGTTTGTCGTAAAAGTAAAACGAAATTTCTTTTTGTACTCTGTTTCTTTGCTTCTTGCATAAGCGACAATCTGCTTAACGGTTTCCCAGGCCATAAGCGGTTCTCCACCGAAAAAGTCGATATCGAGATTGCGGTAATGGCCGGAGTTTTCCAATAAGTAATCAATAGCACGTTTTCCAACTTCGTAGCTCATAATCGCTCGTTTTCCGTTATACTTCCCTTGGCTGGCGAAGCAGTATTCGCATGATAGGTTGCATGTATGTGCAACATTGAGGCAGAGGGCTTTTACATACGTTTGACGACTTTTTACATCAATAGAGAGACTTTTATATTCATCCTTTGTAAAGAGCTGTCCATTATTTTTTAGTTCCTCGATAGCTGCGATTGTTTCACGAATATCTTCTTCGGAGATAGCGGTATCATGCGCGTACTTTTCTAACATCATTGTTACGATGTTTTCTGTAGGAGTATTCTCATAAAGAGCGATTATTTCATAGGCAAGGTCGTCGACAACATGCACCGATCCGCTGTAGGTATCAAGCACAATGTTGTATCCGCTTAGTTTATATTGATGAATCATACTTGTTAATCAAGCTCCTTTTATCCATAAAAATTGCTGCCCATCTGAAAAAGTTTGGGCGGTTCACGTCCTGTTTTTTTATCTGTTTATCCGGCACTAACGGGCGGATTACCCCCAACTCAAGAGGAGGAAAACAGAAGATAAGTGGGGATAACTTCCTATATGTGTCCGCTTTATTCTAGTTAAAAAAAGTATAAGATCTCAAACTTAAATGCATGTCAAACTCCGTTCGTCAGAGAGGCTCCTCCCTAAAAAGGCAAAGAGGAGCACCTTCTATCAGCGCTTCTCTTACGCTTGTCGCCGATAGGTGGGAGATAAGCGCTTTTCTTTCATCAATAAGGATGAAAAAAACACTAATAGAATCTTTATTTTGTTGTGTTTTCGCATTTCTGATTGGCAATTCCGCAAGAAGTTTTGCAAGCGGACTGGCAAGACGTCTGGCATGCGCCGCAGCCACCGTGTGTAGCAGTATCCATCAATTTACGAGTGGTTAGTGTTATAATTCTTTTCATAATGTACAGCTCCTTTTGAAAATATGTTTTGGATGATAGTTATGTATTGTGAATATTTTCACATCGGAACACAAAGATTGTGAAATCATTCACAATTATTCCACGATAATTGTAACAATACTTCACGTTTGCGTCAATTATTCCTAATGTGTTGGAGTTGAGAAAGGGCTTCCATAATAAATAATTTTTCTGTATTTCCCTTACAACAAACACCTGCAACTTAACTAAATTAATTTTCAACAATTTCCCAAAGAAAGTTTTGACAATTTTGTGAACAAAAGCGATAATAGTATTATACAGAAATTAACAGAAATGCTATTTCCAACAAAAAACAAAGGAGGTCGTTATGATGCATTCACGTTTAAAAGTATTGAACGCAACAAAATGGGCCGGCGGTATTACGTTAATCGCGGGGGCGATGATCTTTTTGTACGGAATAGTAAGCGGCGCCAGTCCGGTTATCGGCATTGGCATTGGTGCCATTGCAGGAGCGGTTCTTTTCTTCTTTATGGGAATGTTTTTTATTGCAACAGAGGAAATGGTAGAAAACACTTTTAAGGGAATTGAAATTCCGCCTAAGAGATCAAGGAATGGATTATATGTCGTAAAAAAATAACGATAAATTATAGCTGGACGCTTCCTTCAAAAGAAGGTTTTAGCAATATCGTTTAACAGAGCCAAATGAAAAGAGAGCGTCAAAACGCTCCCTCTCTTCTTACATATCCCACAGAAAGATTAGCAATGTGCCAAAAATCGTGATTAAGGCGATGCCAATCATAAAATATATTTTTCCGTAAATAATCCATTTATCTTCTGTTTCACCGACGTGCATAAATACAACGAGCTGAAGGAGCGCCTGGGCAAATGCAGTAATAAGAAGCACTGCCATGCCTGCGGCAAAAGACAAATCTAAAAAGTAAACGGCAAGGGCGGCTGCCGTTAGAACTAGGGAAAAGACAAAGCCCATTATTTGTTTTCGCGGAAATAATTCGCTCACATCACATCATTCCTTTCAGATAGATGAAGCTGAAGATAAAAATCCAAACTACATCTAAGAAATGCCAATAAAGAGAGAAAATAAAGGACTTATTCGCTATTTCTGGAGTCAAGCCTTCTTTTTTGATTTGCATCAAAATGGCTGTTCCCCAGAATAATCCGAATGTAACGTGTGCGCCGTGCGTTCCTAATGTCGTCATTAAAATGGCTGTGAACGCGCTCGTTTGCAATGTTGCCCCTTCATGGATATACGTAACAAATTCATCGATTTCAAAACCGAGGAAGCCTACGCCAAGCAGAAGCGTAATCACAAAGAATGCCACCATCGCTTTTTTACGCCCAATGCGCATAGCGTGAACGCCAAGCCCAATCGTAAAGCTGCTTGTCAATAATATTAACGTTTCAATTAAAACCGGCGTCATTTCAAAAATCTGGCCGCCGCTTGGACCATTTCCGATTCGATTCTCTAGCGTAAAATAGGACGTAAACAGTGTTGCAAAAAGCATAATTTCAGCTGCAAGAAATACCCAAAACCCAAAAATATTCAATTCATTTTGCTTTGTACTATATTCTAACGGAAGCGAGTGATTGCTTTTCATCAATTAACACCCCGCAATTTGGTTTCAGTTTCCTCAATTTCTTTAACAGAAATATGGCGGCCATGATCTCTTTCAAATGAGCGGTGCGCCATACATGCCAGTATTGCGATTGTTGAAATAATCGCCGGAATCCACAATGAGAAGATAAGTGAAAATCCCCATACAAAGAATATCGCGCTCATTATAAATGGAACGCCGCTGTTATTTGGCATATGGATTTTTTCCCATTTGCCCGGGAACAACTCATGTCCTTTTTTCTTCGCATCCCAGAAAGGTTGATCTGAAGCAACATGCGGCGTAATCGCAAAGTTATACTCCGGTACCGGAGTATGCGTAGCCCATTCAAGCGAGCGCGCATCCCATGGATCAGCGCCGATATTTCTAGGCGCATAACGAACACTATGGTAAACGTTGTATACGATTAAAACAAAAGCGATTGTCATAATGCCCGCACCGACAAAGGAGACCATATTTAACGGGCCAAAGCCAGTTGCCTCAGAGTATGTGTACATGCGGCGCGCTTGTCCATCTAAACCGGTAATGTACATCGGGAAGAACGCTAAGCAAAATCCGATGGATAGAAGCCAGAATGTCCATTTGCCAATTCTTTCATTTAACATAAAGCCAAACATTTTCGGCCAGTAGTATGTAAGTCCGGCAAGCATCGCAAATACAACGCCAGGGATAATCGTATTATGAAAGTGGGCGACTAAGAACATTGTGTTATGGTATTGATAGTCGGCCGCCGACATCGCAAGCATAACCCCTGTAACACCGCCAATTACAAAGAGCGGAATAAAACCAATCGAATACAGCATGGGAACAGTAAAGCGAATCTTCCCTTTCCATAATGTAAATAACCAGTTGAAAATCTTAACCCCTGTAGGAACCGAGATGGCCATCGTTGTTATTGAGAAGAAACTGTTTGATAAAGGTCCTTGGCCCATTGTAAAGAAGTGGTGGGCCCAAACCATGCAGGATAAAGCGGAAATAATGACCATAGAAGCAACCATTGATTTATAGCCATACAAGTTGCGGCTAGAGAAGGTTGAAATAATCTCGCTATATATCCCAAAGGCAGGCAGTATTAAGATATAAACCTCAGGATGTCCCCAAACCCAGAACAGGTTAGCCCAAAGCATATCCATCCCGCCATTTGTCGTTGTAAAGAAATTTGTGCCAAAGAGTCTGTCCATTGTTCCCATGGCAAGCGCGACTGTTAATACTGGGAAAACTGTTACAACGATAAGGTTCGTAACTAAAACAGCCCATGTAAACATCGGCATTTTCATTAACGTCATGCCAGGCGCTCTCATTTTAATAATGGTTGTAATCATGTTAATGCCGGTCATGAGTGAGCCGAGACCGGATATTTGAATGGCAATCATATAGTAGTTCGTTCCGACTGATGAACTAAAGTCATTTCCTGCAAGCGGAAAATAAGAAGTCCATCCTGCATCCGGCGATCCCCCAACGACAAATGAGATATTAAATAGCATCGCCCCGAAAAAGAATAACCAAAAGCTTAATGCGTTTAACCTTGGAAAAGCCACATCACGGGCTCCGATTTGCAGCGGAACAACATAGTTCATAAAAGCAAAGATGAATGGCATCGCCATAAACATTATCATGACAACCCCGTGTGTTGTGAAAACTTCATTATAATGCTGGGAATCAAGCAGCTTATTATCAGGCACAGCAAGCTGTGCACGCATCATAATCGCATCCACTCCGCCCCTAAATAACATAAGTAAGGCAGAGATTAAATACATAATGCCAATACGTTTATGGTCAACCGTTGTTAACCATTCCCGCCATAAATATCCCCACTTTTTAAAATAGGTTAAGCCTGCAATAATGGCGATCACGGTAAGGCCAATCGCAACCATTGAAGCATAGATTGCTATACTTGGATGCGGTACGGCAAAGCGTTCCAAGAATTCCATCCTTTATCGACTCCTTTTGGGAAATGTATTCATGTTTTATCAGCCGATCATTTTATTAAACGTTCAATATTTACTCATGTTTTGGCGTTTATTTTGTTAAACTTTCTGGATTGCATTCTTCAGGGTCAACAGGTTCACTATGATTATGTTCTGGAGGAGGATTAAACTCTAAATGGGTGCCTGTGAATGTCATTTGTCCAAGATGTCCCGGCTTTAACAGCTCGTTAAATTTTTCTTCTGTTAGAGGTTGGGCAGTTCTCTTAACGTCTTCTACCCACTTATCAAAATCTTTCTCAGGCACAGCTGTGACGGTAAACATATTTTCAGCAAACCCTTTGCCGCTGAAGTTCGCGTTGCGGCCCATCATGTCGCCCGCTTCGTCAGCAGCTAAGTGCAATGTCGTCACCATATCAGCCATTGCGTATTTTTGCCCGCCAAGCTGCGGAACCCAAAAGCTTGTAATAGGCCCATAGGAATACAGCTTAAATTCAAGCGGGCGATCTGTCGGAATATACAAATAGTTAACTGTTTCAATATTCTCCTCTGGATAGCTAAAATGCCATTTCCAGTTTGATGATGCCGCATAGATGACTAAAGGTTCTTTATCCCCATATCCTTTTGGTTTCGCTTCTACAATATAGTTGCTTTGGACGGATACAAAGGAAAAGTAAGTCACAATGATGATAGGAATTCCTATGCAAATCGCCTCGACCCACTTATTTCCTTCAATGTGTGGCGGTTCATAGTCCAGGCTTTGCTTTGAGGCCCGGTACTTAATTAACACATATATCAATATAGCGAAAACAACAACCACAATAAATGACATGATGCCAATGGATATCATAATATCATTGGCCTGCCTTTGGGCTTGAGGTCCTTTCGGATCCAGGACCAAAAGCGGCTCACATCCGGCAAGTACTGTTATAACGATAGCAGCAAGCGTCAATAAAGCCGATTTTAGTTTCATTCTAGTACCCCCTTCTTTCATTTGAAATATTCCCCGTCTACATGTTTCATAGAATCGGATTAAATTACATCCTTATGAAAATCTTAATACAAAGTTGTTACAAGGACACTGCCCCAGCCAGAAAATTCATTAAATATTCAGAAATATGAACCGATAACTGGAAAGCAGCTACTATTATTGGCATTCTATTTGGGAATTGATTATGATTAAAGTTTTGGTCCTATTCCAGAGCGGGGTTATGTTATCCAAGTGGGTTGCGGAAGGGGACTGCTAGTTGAAATTAACTGCTGTGAAAGTAGAAAATTTTCGTTCTTATTTAGGTAAAGCAACAATTGACCTATCAGACTTCACAACGCTCATCGAAAAAAATGATGCTGGTAAATCCACAATCCTTGAGGCCCTAGAAATCTTCTTTAACTCTGAAATTGTGAAGCCCGACGTTGATGATGTTTGCAAGTTTTCTGGAGAGAAGACTTTTGCAATCACTTGCGTTTTTGATAATCTCCCATCCCATATTGTTATTGATGATTCTGTCTCTACAACATTTGGTGCAGAGTATTTACTCAATCAGCAAGGTAAGCTGGAAATTAAGAAAGTGTACACCTGCTCAGCTTCTTCTGTTAAGAGCAGTGTGTTTCTAAATACCTTTGCTCCTGACATTCCTCATTTCACAGAGTTAGTTACTCTAAATAACAATGCTTTAAAGACAATGGCCAAGGAGCTAGCCATTGTCGAACAGCTATACAATAAGGCATCTAATGTTTCTTTAAGAGATGCCATTCGAACACGCCTCAGAGATGCACATCCTAATACTGTAAGTACCGATTTCCTCCTAGAAATTGGTGGCACGAACAAGAATTTAAAGGAAATATACACAAAAATTCAGAAGTCCCTGCCCCATTGTGCCTTATTTCAAGCTGATAGACCTAGCAAGGCCGATGATAACGAAGTACAAAACCTACTCAAGCTAGCTATTAAGAATGCTATTGACCAAGTGAATGAACAGCTAGAAACCATTAAAAACGCAGTGCAGAATGAGGTCATGGAGGTTGCTAACCATACTTTACAAAAGCTTGCCGAAATGGACCCAGCTCTTGCACAAGAACTGGGTCCGCAACCTAAGAAAGAACCTGAGTGGCACAAAATTTTCAATTTCACGCTGGATGGGGACAATGACATTCCGATTAATAAGCGAGGCAGTGGCGTGAGAAGGCTAATACTGCTGAATTTCTTCCGCGCTCAAGCCGAACGCGCATCCCAAAAGCGTAATATCATTTTGGCTGTAGAAGAACCGGAAACTGCTCAACATCCAAATAATCAACGTAAGCTCGTAGAAACCCTTATGACACTATCTGAACAACAAAATTATCAGGTACTTGTTACGACTCATGTGCCAGCTATAGCGGAAATAGGCAATGCTGCTCCCCCGAATGAGGATACTATTAAAGGGTGGCTTAATAACGCCGTGGTGTCAAAAATGAGCGTTACCCACTTAAAAGAAATGGAAGTTTATGATGAGTTAAGAGATTGGTTCGCTAAAATGGAGGAATTATGTCTTCAAATTCCTCCAACAAATGCATAAGTTTTGTGTCTAAGCAGACAGTCTATTATGCAAATAGCCACCACCAGCATAATTATAGAAGCATTTGATTCTCAATCAAGTAGACAGGGCATAATTAATTGACTTCAAAACCTTAAACAGTAAACGCGGAGTGCCAATCCATACAGGCACTCCGTTTTAGCATGCTTTTAACTTTTTTAAAGAAAATTAAATACGACAATCCATTATAGATAGAAAAAGAGAATCAAAATGTTAATATAGGAAACAGAAAACTAAAAAATAAATCAGCTTTTTCAATCAGCATCCTTTTCCAATTTATTATTTTTCAGTTAGGAAATTATAAATATTCGCTTCGCCTGCCCCATATAATGGGTCAGTCCCAACTTTGCCAAAATCAATGGCACTTTGTCTGATGGCCGCAGCTACTTGGGCAGGCGTGTATTCAGGATGGGCAGCTTTAATGACTCCGGCCACCCCGGCAACTTTCGGTGCAGCCATCGAAGTTCCGTGCAAATATGAATAACCATGCCATTTTTCATCAGAGAATTGTGTCGTCGCGTTCCCTCCTGCTACAGGATAAGTAGGGTATGTGGATAATGTACGATATGTAAAATCACGTTTATTCAAATAATCGCCTTTTGGATCCTGGCGATACAACTGGTCATATAATGGGCCATTATCTCCCCCTGGGCCTGCTACATCAATTGCATTTCCATAATTGGAATAGAAAGCAATTCCGTCTGTAGACCATTGATTCGAAGAGGAAACCGTAATCACTCCTGGTATTTGAGCCGGTGCAACCCTAGAAGGACCTTTGATCGCTATTCCGTATCTTTCCATCCAATAAGTTTGCATGTCGTGTAAATCATTTAAGTTTCTTGAGTCATTTCCTGCCGATACGACAACTGTAACTCCTTTTTGAATCGCGTATTGTACGGCTCGGTGGTAAGCAACCATGGAAGCGGAGTCGCCTTTTTCGTCAAGATTATGAGCCATCCAGCGCCATCCGCCGATTGACATGTTAATTACTTCAACACCATCATCTGCAGCCGCAACTATCGCATCTGTAATCCATGATTGCTGTGCTCCCCCAGTTGCCCCGAACACCCGATAAGCGCGGACAGTCAGTTCCGGCCCACCCCCCTTTACTTTCCCGTTTGCGGCAATCGATCCTGCCACATGTGTGCCATGGCCATTTTGATCCCAAGCATCCTTTGTTCCTGGCACGAAAGTTTTCGAACCAGCTTCGTCGACATTATCTTTTAAATCAGGATGGCTAAAGTCAATCCCTGTGTCAATAACAGCAACAACAGTTTCCTCATTCCCGCTATTTAATTTATATGATTCTCCATTATTGGTCAGGCGCTTCATATCCCACTGCTTGTCCCAATAACTGTTTGCAGATGCATCAAGTGTAACCTTTTGTCCATTTGGTATGCCCGGTCGAAAGTCTTGGGGATCAACTTCAAGATATGCTTCAAGTTCTTTATCTGCGGAATGAACATTCGTGTCCTGTTTTATATTTGATAAAAAGGATGGGTTCGATGACGCAACCTCTACAATGCCAATTTCCTCAACGATACGTTCTACTTTCCCGCCAGCTTTGGCAATAGTTTCAGAAAAATTAGCCGGCAGCTTCCCTTTGTAAGCAACAATATAATGGTTTGGCCCTGCCGATGCTTTTGTTTCGTTTGCCTTTACTCCCGCTAGCAATGAAAAGCTTAATGCGGTACATACTGATAGGACTGCCAATTTCTTCATTTCCATCTCTCCCTTATGTATTTGAAATTTTTCGTGCCTAATAACATTTTAATTCCTGTCCTCTCTTTTATTTGTCGAAATATATTATGAATATTATAAATTTTCAAACATTTTATGACATATACTCTCTTATTGATACCATAGTAACTTCTTTACTCGTTACAGGAAATAAATGGTGAAACAAAAACCCCATCCAAATCAGGAAGGGGCATTTAACACTTACAGATAAAACACTGAAGAGGCCTATCTCGTTTTTCTAATCGCAAAACAATTCTCTAACTTTTCAAAACCGATATGCGGGTAATATTCCATCGCAACAGGGGAAGCTAACAATATTAAAGATACTTCTTCTCCTATTTGCTCTTTCAATATCCGTACCAAACTCTTGCCTATTCCCCTGCCTTGAAAATCCTTATCCACGGCCAAATCCGATACATAACAACAAAAACTATAGTCGGTTATCGCACGGGCGATTCCGATTAATTGACCATCTTTCCAAGCAGTTATGTTAAAGTCGGCATGATCAATCATCCGTTGAATTCTGTTTAAATCGCCTGTCGGGCGGTTTAGACCGGATTTTCTAAACACCCCCGCCACCTCCTCGGCGGTTACTTTTTTATTTATATAATAGGTAATATTATCCATTTGTAACACTTCATTTTTCCATTCCTCCGCCAAAATCCCGTACACAATGTGGTCGACATAATGGTCGTACAACCATTCCGCTTGCCTAATGCAGCCTTCCTTTACAAACCCCAATCTTTCGGGAATCCCCCTGCTTTTCTTATTCCCCGAAGCAGCCCTAATTTCAACTTTGTTGAGGTTTAACTCGGCAAAAGCGTACTCCGTCAACGCCTTGGCTACCTTTGTCATAATCCCGTTGCCTTGAAATTCTTGTCCGAGCCAGTAGCCTATTTGTGCTGTTTTGTTTGACCAATTGATACTATTGAATCCGGCAACGCCAACAATCTTTCCTTGAAATACAATAACCGTAGTTAGACTTCTATTTTCCGCAAAACCTTTTAAACATAGCTTTATAAACTCGAGCGTATCTTCAAGTTTTACAGTATTGTCCAGCCAAGGAAGCCATTCTCTTAAATATTTCCTTGACTGATTTGTTAATTCAAATATTCTTTCCGCATCCTTTAATTCGATGAGTTTTAAAGATAAATCCGCATGAATTTTGTGTACAAACATTTCCAGCCCCCCAAATGGTTTATTTTGTATTTTAACACGCCTTATTTGAAAGGGGGAATGTTTTTGACCTGTCCCATTCATGCTCGGCCACTAGGCAAGCAGTATCTCCCATTAATTTATTTTGATAACTCAATCTCAATGGCATCTTCTATATAGGTTTCTCCGGTTTCATTTTTCCTTACGACTTCTATTGCAGCGTGCCCATCGTTTTTCCAACTCACATTGAAATTGTCAGGAGTATAGATATCCGTTGGCTCGTATTCCTTAAACTTTTTTAAAACGCTGCTCCTTTTTCCATAATATATTTTTACCGTTGAATAAGGAGCAGGCCCTTTAGATTTGTTTACTTCCCTGAATTCAATGATATGTATAAGATTTGGCGATTCACTTGTCTTAAATGTAAAAGAACCAAGGTCAAATTGGCCTGTTTTAAACGGCACGGAATCTTCCGCATGGAATTTCACTATTTCCGGAATTTGCTCATCTCCATATAATGTAATTGTTGCTTCGTAGCCATTTTTCCAGCTGACTGCAACATTTGACGGTTTAAGAATTCCGCCGTCGTTGGAAATGCTTCGGTCTATATGTTTCCAGCCATATTTGATTCTAACTGAAGACGGGCCAAGCCAGGCTGCTTGCCCTTTTTCCACAACTGTAATCGTATTTATATTCCCTGGGGAATGGCTGACGACAAGGGGGCTTTCCTTAACATACATCTCATATGAGAAGATAATGGCGAACAAAATAATCGGCCCTAATAATAGTATGGCAAACGAAAGGCAACCCCATTTTGCCCGCTTTTTAGCACGTTCGATATCTTGTTCGAGGTCTTTATCAATATCCATTTATGCCCTCCCTCTTAAATAATCCCCTCATTCAACGCCTTCTTGGCCGCCTCCGCACGATTTTCCACCGCGAGCTTTGCATAAATATTAGAGGTGTAGTTGCGCACTGTCCCTTCCGCTAAAAACAGCCGGCCTGCAATTTCTTTATACTTAAGCCTCTCCGCCAAGCATTGCAGTACATCCAATTCCCGCTCCGTCAAGCCATATTTATTTACCTTTTCCTTTGGCTGGCCGGTTTGCTGGAGCTGGTCGATGAGCTGTTTAGCGGTATCACTTGAAATAAAAGTCTCTCCTTCATTGACGAGGCGAATTTTTGCAAGGAGTTCCTGTGATGGAATTGATTTCAAGACATAGGCCGCCGCCCCTTGGCGAATCGCTTCCATGACAGAATCGATATCGTCAAATGTTGTCATCATAATCACGCGAATATCAGGACAGCGCTCTTTTATTATGCCGGCCGCCTCCAAACCGCCCATGCCTTCCATTTGCACATCCATAAGTACGACATCAGGCTGATGAACTTCGCATAGATGAAGGGCACCCTTTCCATCGGACGCTGTGCCGGCCATTTCCATATCCTCCTGCATAGACAAAAACGCCGATAAGGTATCGCGGACGAGAACATCATCGTCTATCACCGCAATCTTTATTTTCTTCTGGGTTTCCTGTAAAATAGGAAGCCGGCACGTCACAATCATTCCTTTATTTAAAAAAGAAGACAGTGCCAATTCCCCTTGCAGCGCGGCAAGTCGCTCCTTCATTGCCTTAAGGCCGAAACCAAGCCGAAGCTCCTCCGTGCCGATTCCGTCATCCTCCACCCTCAGCTCAAAGATGGAGCTCCAGTGGCTCCATTTCATGCACCGCCTTGCGCACCTCATCAAGCCCTTTTCGTGCAACCATTATAATCTCTTCAAGCCGCCGCTCTCCTTCTGCCGTGCCAATATGGGACTTTAGCGCCTCCATCCCTAAAGTAAGGTTTGTAAATGTGTGGCCGATGGAATCATGAAGTTCGGCAGAAATCCGGTTCCGTTCCTTTAGCACGGTATTTTGCTCGACCTGCTTGGCATATTGCTCGAGCACCTTGTATTGCTCGAGCACCTTGTATTGCTCCTCAATAATTTGATTTTTCTGCTGCATCTCTTTCTTAGAAGAGACAAGAATCCAAAAAATAAAGCCGATTCCGTAAAACGCAAGAAACTGCAGGACGACAGATATGTATGCGACCGCATCCCGAAACAAAAAAGATAGAGGCACAAGAAAACAGAGAATGGCTGCCGCCAGCAAAGACCATCTAAAGTTGTTGCGCCTGCTATAGAAGCCGGCCATAATTCCGTACGTCCACAAATTCCCGATAATGGCTACTTCATAAAATGAGAAATAACATAGAGGCAAAAAAATCAAATGGAGTAATTTTTTCTAATTCAGGAAAATAAATGAATCGGAATGCTGTCATCCCTGAAATATATGCCGCCGTGCTTAAATGTTTTATATTCAAGATATAATAGTAAAACTTTAATTCCTCTGGAGCTATTTATCCAACAGTAACGTATTTCATTCACTCCTGCAAATTTCCATTGCCAATTTTATAACCTCCGCAAACCTCTTGCCACCTGCATTTGCTGAATATTCCTCAACTACACAATCAAGATAGCGGTCCATTTCTAGTTGATTTTGTGCTGCTTGGTTCAACTGTTCACAGATACCGTAAAGCACCCAATGATTATGCCCCATTCTTGCCCATGTCACAGCTTTCCTCAGGCTTCCGCTTTTGGGTTCTGACAATAAAGGAGCGGCATGATAATAAAAACCTCCTTCACGCAAGTCATCTGGGTCAATAGGTTTATTCAAACTAGATATAGAGTTTCTTAATAAATCATAATCGAATGGATATTCCTTCATAAAATTCTGACAAAACGGGCAAGGACAGTTCCATTGTTCATGAGGGCTATTAGCCAGGCGTTGTGCCACTTTCCAGGTTCGAACCTTTAAATAAGCCGGGGAATTCACGTAAATAGTACGTTCAACAGCATCTAGGATTGGGGATGTCGCATCAAATGAAACTCGGCTTGTCCCCCATGCTGCCCGTGTAACAATGGGCAACATAATTGGTGCACCTAAACCGAGAAAATGAAATCCTTCCGGAGGCAAACCTATCTCGTTATAGTAGCCATCAAAAAAGCCGCGAGTAATTAATGCTGTACTTAAATAACGATTCGGAAGAGACTTGCCTAACTTTATCCAACGGCGCCCAAATCTATAGCCATCAACATAGCAGTTATCTGCCATGTATGCTCCCATACCTATTGCGATATACTTATGTCCTGCGGCAGCAAAAACTTTGCCTGCATCATATGCAGTATTGTAATCCATGGCAGATGCTACAGGATAATAACAAATGTTAGGATTTAGGTTCGCCAAGACTTGGGCTCCTTTTTTGGCAATAATTTGATTGCGCCTCTTATAATCGGAACGGTCATACGGCAACCATTCATATCTGAGACCAAGCCTTAGTAGTACGGCTGGAACAATATCCTCTACACCAATGATATGTGAAGGGTTTAGAGCCATTTGCAGGGCTAAAGGATTCTCAGCTGCTTTTGTTTCCTGTTTCTTCTCTGCTAAGTTAACTGCCTGTTGTGCGACTTCAATCGCGTGTATCTTAATTTCTTCAGGCAATTCCGTTTTTTTCGCTGTCCTGCCTAGCATGTTTTCAAAAGTGGAAATACTCTCTCTTGCTTTTTCGGACATAATTTCTAACTCCTCTGCAACATCGCCTATGAGCTTGAAATTCCCATTATCCGTATATAGCGAACGATCCTCAGATCGTATTTCTGAAAGTCTCTCACGAATCTTTTTGCTTGCATTATCCGGTGCTGTAAGCCAACCACAAGGTTTTAGAAATTCGATAAACTTTGAATCGGCAGTATCTACTTTTAGATTGACAACAAAAGAGATATGCATTTGCGCCATTCCTCTCTTCGGCTTACATCATTTTATTATAGCTCTCTATCATAACATCGACAGAAGTCTTCGGAAGCCTCTTGAAACTCATCAAACCCTTCTAAAAGATCTTTCCATTCGCGCTCATATACCTCCTTGGCATCATTAAATTTCTCTTCACTGGCAATCATTTGTGCCAATCCAATCAACTCTCCGATAGGTCCTTCAATTGTACTAAAAGCAGCGGCCCACGTTACCGCTGTAGCAAGCCAGAAATCATACGCAGCATTTTCAAGATTATTATCTGCATCGTTGAAATCATCCCAGTCGGAAATGAAACTATCCATAGCAGACTCATACTTTTCTTTTTCCTCTTCACATGCCATATTAATCCCCCCTAGTTGAATTCTAGCCCCGCTTACACCAAAGGCCATATCGGAGCAGATTTACCGCCCCCTTAGGTTCCCAGCCCCAACTGACATTTAAACTATTAGGAAGCGTGTCATAAATCTTTCTTATCTCGCTTGTGGCCCAGTACCACCAGCTTGTTTTTGCCTCCTCCTTCAGGTTGATACGGTCAATATCAATGCCTGCTCTTGGAAATGCTTCTAGCTCCTTAAGTTCATCAGGATTGGAACGACGCATATGTGCCCTAATCACATCATCTGACCAGATGCCAGTTACACGAATAGGCATGTCCAATTCCCCGCCAACAGCAAACAAATTCAAATACGGGACCGCGACACTTATTTCGCCTCCGCATTCATCCGCAACTGTAAGAAACTGCATAGTCTTGATACGCCCTGACGCCAATTCCCATTGAAAATTCGCCTGTTTTCTAACGACCCCGCGAACAGAAATAAGCTCCCCTGGTCTTTGATTGTGCAAAAGTTCAGTAGGAAGGGAGCCTATCGAATGTTCCGGTTGTAAGATATTGAGTTTTTTTGCATACTTTGACCATCGGGTGAAGATTGGATTATCTTTACCACCTAAAGAGAACGATGCAACAAAAGATCCCAAGGTCAATGCCCGAAGAATATTGGCTATTGCCTCCCCTAATCGGATTAACGCATCCATGTGCGATTGGTTTCTTTCAGATTGCTGCACATTATGTAAAGCAAAAGCATGCGCGAGCAGCATTTCTTTGTAAAGCTCAAAAACACCGGACAAATCCAACGCAGCTTGGCGTGCGAGGGCCGGTTCCTCATCAGCAAGAGCAAAGGCAAGGCGCTGTTCATGATCCCAACACTCTTTTATGACCTTGCTTGCAGCCTGTTCAGCCTCTTCTGCTTGACCATCTAAAGGAAAGGCAGACGACGATCCACTCTCTCCAATAACTTGAGCAATCGTTGCACCTATTAACGACGCAAGAAGGTCTATTCGATACCTATTTAACCGAAGATTCATAAGACCCACCGTGTCACCTAAACTAGAGAGCATTGTATTTAAAGTTGTATTGCCAACCCGTTGAAGAAATGTATTAACGTTATCCGGATTTAAATTACCTTTAACTGCTTTCTGCAGAATTAACTCCCGAGTTTCAAACCACTCTGGCTGATTAATTAAACGTTTCTTACGCTGGTGTGCTATCTCATTCAATATATCGATATGCGGTTTTAAATCTGCGATACGCTTCTGTGCTGCATCCATTCTCTCAAGGGCTTGTCGTCGCTTCCTCTGTATTTCTATACCTGCGTTTTCCAATTCTGTGTACCGTGCTGGATTATCATACTCCCTTATTGCTTCTACAAATCTTATCCGCTCAGCAGGAAGAAGCACTTTGTCATCAAGTAGCGAACTAAGATTCATATCACGCAAGGCATTGGCAACTAATGTAATAGTGGAATCAAACTGCATAACCGTCACTCCTCATTTGTACAAAATTATTTCAGCTAAGCATATGAATCCTTACTTATGTTATACATTGACAAAATCTTCTGTTTGTAAATTCCTTATTGTCATACCTTGGTATTCAACATTATCACTGAAGCTCCTCCAATATATGGCAGTAAACATATGACAATTGCGTGTCTTTTTGTTATAGAAGGCAGCCTTTAGATTTCCTTTATAGTGAATCTTCGTGTCATGCGTTACTTCTGTTCCAACCAAGCGGGTTGTATGTTGCACAAACCAATTGGTATTCCCTCCTATAAAAATAGCAGACTAGACCCGAAACATTGTTATACAGATTCCCATACAGGCTGCAACTTCAATAAAAGTTAAGAAAATCCTATCCTGCCTCTTCTCTGTTTCCGTTCGTTCGCCTTGCTTCCAAAGTATACCACGCCAAAAAAGGTGTTCAAAAATCGAACACTCCTCTAATAACTTATGAAATACTTTGTACTTTAAAAAAGAACTTAGAGAAACACCGTCTACCCGAATGCCTGTATGAGGCGGATCATTTGCTATTGTAATAGTAATGCGTGCACCTCTTGTACAGCTAGGCGCTACATCAGTAATGAGCTGATTTAAATATAAGCAAACAAAAAAACCATCCATTACCCTGCAACGAAGATAACAGATGGCTTCAGTTTTTTACGGCCGCGACATCGCTATTCATATTTTTCACCTCAGTTCAGATCACTTAGCATCATTTGCACTTGCTCCAGCGTCAAGCTTTGAATAAAATCAATAAACTCAATTCCGTCAATTCCAAATCTTTGGCACTTCTCCATATATTTTTTATAAGCCTCTGTATAAGTTTCCATGCCCGCATTCTCCTCCCCGTACAATCGTATTTTATTTTTATTATTAAAATCATTGTATTATAACAGTTTAAAACTGTCAATAAATGTTATATAACAAAATTGCAAAATTTTTTATACGTTAAAATAAGAAGAGCGCAGGACCCCGCCTATCGGTAACAAGCGTAAGAGAAGCGCTGACAGAAGGCGCTTTTTGCCTTCTGAGACGATTCGCTTACGCCCCCGAGCCGATGGTGCTCAGAGTTAGACACTCATCCTATGCTTTCTTCAACTATAAGAAAACCCTACCACAGACTAACGCATTGTGACATGGTCGAAACAGGAATGCTCCCTTATCTTTTGGCTCTATTAAACTTGATTGTTGATTTTCCACTACAGGCGGACGCTTTCCGCAGGCGGGGCCGGTCCGCTTTTCCCTCTGGAGTCGCCGCCTTTCGTTCCAACTCAACAAAGAAATCAAAATCAACATTAGCCTTTAACAGAGCCTATCTTAAAAAAAGACAGCTGTCACTGTCCCAAAGTGCGCCTCACCGCAACGCCTTCTCATCCGCTATAATTATCACATGCTGGTGCCGCTTTAACACCGATGCCGGAAAGTCTTCGCTTACTTCCCCATACAACAGCCTTTGCAGCGCAGCCGCTTTTTCTTCTCCCGACACTAACAATACAATTTCCTTGCTTTTCATAATTGTTGCGATTCCCATTGTGATCGCATGTGTCGGCACATCATCCATCGCCTGAAAATAACGGGCATTCGCTATGCGGGTCGATTCCTGCAAACCCACAACATGGGTGGAAGATTGAAACGATGTGCCCGGTTCATTAAAGCCGATATGCCCGTTTCGCCCAATCCCCAATATTTGCAAATCAATGCCGCCCACAGCTTCCATTAGCTGCTCATAACGCTCGCATTCCTTCATGTAATCCACAGCCATTCCGTCCGGAAGATGTGTTTGCGATTTTGGAATATCAATATGCCCAAATAACGCCGTATCCATATAATAGTGATAACTATTCGGATCATCCTTTCCCAAGCCGGCATATTCATCTAGATTAAAGGTAGTCACATGCTGATAAGACGTACCGTTTTGTTGGTGGTCTGCAATCATCTTTTCATATAAGCCCTTTGGAGTGCCGCCGGTTGCCAATCCAAGATTAAAATGAGCGCTTCCTTTTACTTTTTGAATAACAATCTCGGCAGCCCGCTGGCTCATCTCCTCATAATCCTTCACTTTGATGATTTTCACCGTCCATCCCCCTTTTGATACGCAAGCTTTCCGCGGCAAAATGTCATCGCAATTTCCAATTGTTCATCCATAATGATAAAATCCGCGTCCTTTCCAACCGAAATGCTCCCTTTTCGGTCGAATATATGCAGCTGCTTTGCCGGATTAACAGCTGTCATTTCAATAATATTCTGTAATCCACAGCCTGTATAGGCCATCATATTTTTGAGCGCATCATTCATTTTTAACATGCTCCCCGCGAGCGTTCCGTCTGCCAGCGTTGCTTTTGCGCCGTCCACCCGCACCGCTTGCCCGCCTAAATCATACGCACCGCTTGCCCGCCTAAATCATACGTACCGCTTGCCCGCCTAAATCATACGTACCGCTTGGCAAGCATTTCGCCCGCATCGCATCGGTAATTACGATCATGCGCTTGCTTGTTTTTTGGCGATATGCAAGCTGCACCATTTCCGGTCTCACGTGAATGCCGTCAGCAATGATTTCTGCAAATAATTCGTCGCACAACAGCGCAGCTCCAGCAACGCCCGGTTCGCGGTGATGCAAGCTGCGCATGGCGTTAAACAGATGGGTAATCTGCGAAGCGCCGGCTTGGATTGCCTTCTCGACTTCTTCGTATGTTGCATCGGAATGGCCGATGGAGGCAATAACGCCTGTTTCTTTTAAGTAAGCTATGAACGCGAGGCCGTTTTGTTCTTCAGGCGCTAATGTCACAATTTTAATATGCCCCCGCGCCAACTCCTGCCATTTCTTAAATAAGGGAATATCAGGCGCAACAATATGCCCGGCCGGCTGTGCGCCGGCATGCTTCGAGGAAATAAACGGCCCTTCTAGATGAATTCCAAATAGCTCGGCTTGTCCCGCTGGTTGTTTTTCATCAATAAACCGCGCCGCGTTCGTTAGCGCCTGTTCAATCTGTTCTTTCCCCTGGGTGATTGTCGCAGCGAGAAAGCTTGTCGTTCCTTCTTTCGGAAGGGCGGATGCCATCGTCTGCAGCGCTTCTAGGGTGGCATCCATCGTATCCGCGCCGGCAACGCCGTGGATGTGGATATCAATCATGCCAGGGAGCAAGGAAAAGGAGGGGGAAAGCGCTAGCATTTTTCTTTCTTCCTCCGCTGTTAGCTCGCTAACATCCCCAAGCGCAGCAATTTTCCCGCCGCTTATCTTGATATATCCGTTCTCATATATAGTATCTTCCCCAAATATTTTGAGATTGCCAATGATGAATGACTGCATAATATAGGCTCCTTTATGGATTCATTCCAGCAAAATACAAAGGGATGTTCCCAAACAGCCGCCGCTTTTAGGAACATCCGCCTTGCTTTTTCGTTTTACAGCTGCCGCGTTGGAACCGGGAGCATCTTCCGGATGGCCTGCAGCGCTTCATCCATATTTTTTACGTCAATCATAATCTTGCGTTCCTCGGCATACTTGCTCGCCGTATGTTCATAACGCGGATCGTAGTAGTGCTCCAGCAATAACCGTACTGCCTCTTCAAAATTCCCCGCCTGCAAATCCGCATCAATTCTTGCAGCAACCGGCGTGTGGATGCGCCGCTTAATTTTCCGAAATGCCTCGATATATTCCTGCTGGTGCTTTTCAGGCTCATAATCCTCTAAAATATGCCGAACCCGTTCTTCTATCGGCATATTAATAAACAACTGAATGCCATGTTCTTTTTTTTCTAGAATAAACTCAGGCAGCACCGCTTTTCCAATCCGCTTGCTTTCCGCTTCAAACAGTATGTACGGTGCTTGCTCTAAGCGGAGCGTTTCGTGGACAAGCAGCGCTTCAAACGTTTTTTGGTTGTTTGGCGTAAGCCCGATTTGCCCGAAAATGGAACCTCTATGGCTGGCCATTTTCTCCAAATCAAGGACGGGATAGCCTTCTTCCTGCAGCCGCCGCAGCAGGAGCGTTTTGCCCGTTCCTGTATATCCGTTAAAAATGTAAGCTTCTTGCCCAAATTTCAGCTGCTTTAGCGTGTCGACAACCCAGTTGCGGTATGCGCGGAAGCCGCCGTGCAAACGATATGCTTTTATGCCCATCAAATCGAGAACGGTCGCCGCTGTTTTGCTGCGCATGCCGCCGCGCCAGCAAAATACAACTTTTTGTCCAGCGGTTTTCTGAAATTCTTTGATGAACGCCGGCAGTTTAGCCGAAACAATTTCAAGCCCGCGCTCCTTGGCGGCCTCAACGCTGACTTGTTTATAAATTGTGCCAATTTCCGCCCGTTCCTCATCGTTAAAAAGTGAAATATTGATGCTGCCGGGAATGGTGGCATCACGATATTCAGACGGCGAGCGGACATCCACTAGCACAACTTCCTTGTTTTCATGCAACGCTAATAGTTTATCTACCGTGATATCTTGAAACACTCCTTTTTCCGCCTTTCTTATAAAACAACGATATGCCCCGGATACTCTTCTGTTACTTCGCCGATTAAGCTCGCTTCCACGCCAGCCTTCTGCAACTTGGCAAGCAGTTCGTTTGCCTGCTCTCCCGCTACAGATATTAACAAGCCGCCGGATGTAACCGCGTCGCACAAAATCCACCGGCCAATTTGGTCCATCTCCTCAGGAAACGTAACAGAGCCTTCTAAATGGGCGAAATTATTTTTCGTGCCGCCCGGAATGACGCCTTGTTCTGCCAGTTCTCTAACGCGCGGCAAAATCGGCACCTGTTCCTTTACAATGCGAAGGCCAACATTGCTGCCCTTTGCCATTTCCGATGCGTGCCCAAGCAAACCGAACCCGGTCACATCTGTGCAAGCGTGTACGTCGTACGCTTCCATCGTTTCCGCCGCTGTTTTATTAAGCGTCGTCATCACCTTCGTCACGCGGGCAATTTCTTCTTCGCCCAATAAATCGCGTTTTAAGGACGATGTTAAAATCCCAACGCCGATCGGCTTTGTTAAAATCAGCTTATCGCCCGGCTTTGCCCCGGCATTTGTGCGCACCTTATCCGGATGGACAAGCCCTGTTACGGCAAGCCCGAATTTCGGTTCTTTATCATCAATTGAGTGGCCGCCGACAAGCGTTGCTCCCGCTTCTTTCAGCTTATCGCCCGCGCCGCGCAAAATATCGGCCAAAATTTGCTTGTCCAATGTCGAGATGGGAAACGCAACGATATTAAGCGCTGTAAGCGGCTTGCCGCCCATCGCGTAAATATCGCTAATTGCGTTGGCTGCCGCCACTTGGCCGAAGGAATACGGATCATCGACAATCGGTGTAAAGAAATCAACCGTTTGCACCAGCGCAAGCTCATCGTTAAGGCGGTATACCCCCGCATCATCGCTCGTATCTAAGCCGACAAGCAAATCTGGATTTGATACGGCAGGAGGAAGAGTGCGGATTACCTCCGCCAAATCGGCAGGGCCAATCTTGCAGCCGCACCCTCCTTTTGAAGATAGTGAAGTCAGTTTTACTGGATGTGCCATAAGACACCAGCCTTTCTATGTAAGCTCTTGAATATATTTTTATTATAAAACAAGCTTTCGCAAAATGCATATCGGACACCGCTGCATAATATTGAAAGCAGCGGTTATGATAACAGTGGCACCATTATGATTTGGGGCCATTTTAGCAATGCACACTAACTTCGTTGTGGAGGGAAATTGCTATGAATACTCGTGAAGGCTTAATTCCCGCAGCGTTAGGTACAGCTGTGACAGCTGCAGGTTATGCGTTGAAGCAAAAACGCGGTTCAAATAAAATGCTGGCAAACACAGTATTTGGATTCGGCTTAGCCCACGTTGTGTTAGGAGTAATTGACCTTATTGAGCATCGCCGTTAGTAAAAAAGGCCGGCATACATCATGCCTGCCTTTTTGTTGCTATTACGCGACAGCTTTCTTTTTCCTTCTAAACCGCAGCTTGCCGAAATAATACGTTATAATCACAAATACCGCCATAATGCCTGAATACGTGGCAATCACTCCAAGTACATTCGCACTTTGGCCAAATCCGCCTTCACCGCTGCCTTTCATGCCGCCGCGGAAACCGTCTGGCATTTCGCCATTGCTTTCTTTTGCAAAACCATGGCGGAAATTTTCCGGCGGCGCTTCTCCCTCCGCCAACTCCGGCCTTGCCCCAAATCCCTTTCCTTGTGCTAGCTGGGGCTGGATGCCGAAAATCACGCCCGAACCTGCGATTCTAGAAATGAAATGTGTTGCATACATTTCATATGCGCCAAACAGCAAGATGGCAACCGCCGCGCCTTTGGCCGCAAAACCGGACCATTTTTGCGGCTTTCGTTTCCATATATTGCTCCAGACTTTAACAGCCCACTGCCAATGCAGCCCAACATGAATGCCGACTAGGCCCAGCACAATGAATGATAACGAAATGTGAACAGTCTCAAACCACCGCTCACTTCCTATATTAAGATTCGGGAACACAACACGCGAAACAACGATGCCGCTTACCATAATAATTGCCATCGCAATCAGCAGCAGCAAGTTTAATAAATAGCAAAAGCGCGTTTTCCCCGGCAGCTTGCGGTCAAACAGCCGAAGCGTCACCTGCTTTACCCAGTTTATGTTTAATAAAATATGTGTCAAAAAGGCAACCGCCAGCGCCAATCCGGCAATTTCATGGAAGGTTAGTCCGCCCAGTACACGTTTATTAAACAATAGTACAAACGTAATCGCCATCAGTATGTCCAATCCAAATTTTACATACGTCTTTCTTTTCAACTCTGCCAACTCCTCTGTATTACAATCTAGAGGAAATTTTACAGACTTATCCTTAATTTTTTCTTAACAATCCTGTTATGATAGATACATACAAAAATAAAAAAGGTGTGATGCAGCATCAATATCGTGGCAAAGATTTTCTCGCTGATAGCCGCCGCAGCAACGATACTTTTTATCACCTTTAATGGCGGGGTGTTTCAGTCTATTGCCGCTGGGGACATAGATTCGATTCAAGCCTTTCTTGCCGCAAATATGTGGTACGCCCTTGTCATTACGTTAGTGACAATGATCATCCAAAACACGTTTACCATTATCCCGCTTCTTTTAGTCATTACATTGAACATCTTGCTTTTTGGTTTTTTCTACAGATTTCTGTGGAGCTGGGCTACAAGCGTCATTGCGGCCGCTATTGTTTTTGCAGGCGTCCGTTATTTCTTTCAAGATTGGGTGTTAAAAAGAATAGATTCTGATTTAATAGCAAAAGCGGAACAAAACGGCTTGCGTTATGTAGTCGAAGGGCGAATTTTTCCGTTTATTCCGACAAGCCTTGTGAATATCGTTGCCGGACTAAGCTCCATTCACTTCAAGCATTTTCTATTGGGAACGATTGTAGGAAATTTCGTGTATTTCTTCGCACTTGCGCTCATTCCGGCCGGATTATTGTCGGCGCATGTAAATGAGTATATAATCGGGGGCGTCTTGGCTATTTTTATCATTTTGTTTTATCTATCCAAACTGATCTATAACAGAAGAAAGAAAAATAGCAAGAAAAACGTCTCTATGTAGATACAATTCGCATTATTACGGATAAGGCCACTAAAGCTCAGTGTTTGCGTCCTGTAACGAGTGAGGGATAACCGTGTTGGTTGTTGCAAAATAAGCAAGCACTAAACCCGGCGAGGCGGTCCCTCCGCCTCGCCGGGTTGTTCTCTTGTTCCGCTTTACTTTGATTCTGTTTGATGCGTTACAATGTAATGAAGCATATTTGCAATTTCTTTCTTATCATCTTTGCTAATGAGTTGATTTGGGTATCGTTTTACCCGTTCCTGCAATCTTTCTAGGGAATCGTAGGCTGCCTGCTCTTTTCTTTCTTTTTCAAAACTGCGCTTAGCAGCTTCCAATTGAACAATAATTGACTGTTTCATTCCTTTTGTTGCCTTTGCTGCCTTGACCATCTCGATTGTATTTTCAATCGTAGCAGCCTTAATTGTTACTGAAACGCTCTTTGCTTCCGAAACATTTCCAGCATTGTCGACGGCGCGGTAGGAAACTGTATGCGCGCCGTCTCCCTGCACTGTAACCTGCCCTTCATAGCGCGTCCAAGCCGCTCCGCTATCTACGCTATATTCAATATAGGATACGCCGCTTTCCTCATCCGTTGCACCGATTGTAAACACTGCTTCATGCAAATACGACCCATCCCGAAAATCCGCTTTCGACAGCATAGCTTGTGCTTCAGGAGCTTGCGTATCTTTAGGAAGTTCTGCTGCTTTTACATATCCGTTCTGCTCTGCTTCTTGTTCGCTTGCAAAGAAAATGCGGTTTTCTACCGGCACTTCGGCCCATTTTTCTGGTTCAACATATGTTTTTGTTTTATAATCGGCAACATAACGGGTAAATCCTTTTCCTTGTTCGCGCGCGCGGAACGCAAACGGGAGCTCTAACAACGGATTGGCAGGGTTCCAAATGCCGCGGCCGTTGTCCTTCGCTTCTTTTACAGCCGCTTGGAATGTTTCATACACAGCTGGGTCGCCGATAGGCCAAATAAAGTATGTGGAAGCATAGCCTTGGCGCACCATTTCTAAATTTGTGTTCAAATTATCGGATTTGCGGACAATTTGCGCCAACAACCGGCCATAGCTGTCCTTTGCTTCGGCTCCCACAATTACCTTCACTTCATCGCCTGCTTGTAACAGCGTATTTAAATACGCTTTTGCCGCTTCGCCGTGCTCTTTTTGGTTTGCATCGGCTTCTGTAACAACCTTATGGTACGTTTCAGGCGTGTCAATATTAACAAACCGGACCTTTGTTGCCCCAAGAACAGGCGTGCTTAAATGGACGGTATCCCCGTCAACTACAGCAGCAATCGTCGATGAAAATTCTCCCGCTGACTTCGGGGCTTCCGGCTGCGGATTTGCCAGTTTTACGTCTGCCGCTTTGCGCGGAAGAAGCTGGTACCCGTTATACTGGCTTAAAATTGCCGTTACTTCATACCATTTTCCTGCTTGAAGCCCACTAACATCTAACGCCCCTTCCATCACGCGCAAAGTAGTGGACTGGAAATTTTCATCTATAAAATTGATATTGTAGCCGCCACCGGCTGGGCTTGCCGGAATATTTTCAATAAATCCTGTTACCTTTACAAGCTGCCCTTCATTTTGTTCCGCTTTCATCGCATCCTGCAAATCGGCTATCGCCATCGGTTTCGGCTCAGGAAGCGCAGTGTTTTCGGCCAGCACTTCAATTCCGCCGGCAGCTGGCTTGATTTCGGTTAATCCTTTATAGGAAGTGATGGAACCTGTAACCTTTACTGCCTGTCCTTCCTTTAGCTCCGGAAATGCTGCCGGATCCATCTCAAATACGTTGATGCCAGCGGTTTCGTCTTGTATATAAGTCGACAGCTTGCCGCCGCCAACCGCGCTATTATCAGCGGTTACAACCCCTTCAATTGTTACCGTTTGCCCTTGCTTTGCTTTCGCCTCGGCAATGCTTAACGCGCCTATCTCCGGGTCTGTTTCTTGCGCCATTCCTTTAAATGTATGCTTTCCTAAATCCGCTGCGGAGTCCTTCGCGCTTGAAATCCATTCTACAGAAGGATCAAAGCTGTCATCGGCAATTTTATCCCCAGCGCGTACCGTTTCTTTTCGGATTAACGTATGGTCGGCAGTCGCATAATCGCCCGTTCCCCAACTTGTGCCAGGGTCACTGCCCACTTGTCCAAAAACATCGATGGCTATGCCGTTTTTCTTTAAAACGATTGCATCGTCGCCGTTAAAATTAGTCACCGATCCGTTAAGCAAATCTGCCGCCGCTTTTATCGCATCATTAGCGCTTGTATGCGCCAGCACAAAGACATTGCCGTTTGCAAGGCTGCCTGTTAAGTCCACTTTGCTAGACGGGGCAGCCGCTCCGTTGCTATACAGTTCCAAAGTATACTGCGATAAATCTACCGTTTGGCCGGTACCGTTGAATATCTCGATTGCCTTATTATAGGAACTGCCCTCCACATATTCGGAAATAAACAAATCTTCCGCCGTTGCCAAAGCTTCTTCCGCTTGGGCGCTGGGCAAGAAACTTGGCAACGCTACCGCAGCGGCAGCTAGTATACTTAGAACCTTTTTCATATACATTCTCCTTCTCCTTATATTTCCTACATAATCATAAACGGAGAATATGGATAGAGCATTAAGCATTTGTAAATTTTTAAAAATTATTATTTTTTGCAAATTTTCATGTGATGCGATTTTTTCCTTTGGACGAGGCAAAGTTAGGCCCTAAGCGTTACGGCTGGGAACACTCTCCACCTCCAAAAAGAAGAAGGGTTATCAACAATAACATTTCGCACAGACATCCATGCAAGAATATAACTTGCACCATGATAGATAAAAATTTGTATTTTTTAGGGTAGCCTTTCGATAAAAAATGCCAATACAACAAAAGATAAAATAAATACAGCAAACGAATGGATTACTTTGTCGGTACACGGCAGCAATCACTATCATAGCTAGAATTATATTCTGTTCACCGTTCTGTGCATTCATCATGTAACCCCCATTAGCATGGCCGCGCTCCGCTGTCTCTATCTTGATTTTATGGAACTTGCTGCATGTTCCTCTTTCTGTCTTGCGCTGCCAACAACGTAGCTGCATCAAGATCTTTAATTTTAAATATAATGTATTTAAAATTAACTAGAAAGGACACGAATGATATGAGTTACCCATCTTATGAGGATATCCAACGAGTGAGAGCCCAGCTATATCGCATGTCATATGAACATTGGATTCACGATGACCTATGGAGCTTCAATTGGTGGTTGTTGCTTGGCGCTGCAATTTTACCGTGGGTCATTTGGTTTAAGTACGTGAACAAGCAACGGATATTTGAAATTTTTAGCTATGGGCTTACATTTGGAACGATAGCGACCGTGCTTGATGTCTGGGGAGTAGACCATAATCTATGGGGCTATCCGGATAAGCTGTTGGCTACCATTCCGCCGCTGCTGCCAGCTGATATTACGGTATTTCCAGTTTTATATAGTTTAATTTACCAGTACGGGGCGACTTGGAAGAAATATTTGCTATATGCAGTGCCTTCCTCCGCCTTATTTGCTTATATATTTGAGCCGCTGTTTGAAAATATGGAAATGTATAGCAAAGATAACTTTACCCATACGATGTCCTTTCTCGGCTTTATTTTATTGGCTGTTATGGCAAAATGGATTATGGAACTCCTGAAGAAACTTCAAAATTCCAGCAAGCATTCTTAAAAAACATTATTTTTCCCGCAGCGCCTCTGACAACGCAGCGGCCGGACGCTCGACAACACTTAAAATCAGATTCAAGATCACAACATCGTATACTCCATCCGGAAATTGCAGCTCTTCTGCATTCATTTGCAGCAATGCAACATCCCGGTGCTGCGCCCGTTTCTTTGCTTGCACAAGCATCTCTTTTGACAAGTCTATTCCGGTAATATGAAGGTAAACGGGCAAAAACGGCAAATCCTACCCCGTTCTGATGCCAACGAGCAAAACACGCTGCCCTTTTTGAAAATCGACAAGGGAAAAGGCCCGTTTTCTCGCCTGCAAAAACCATCTGTTGCCCATAAATGTATCATATATAAAAGAAAGAACACGGTACTTCGTTTCATTTGTTCTGTTTTTCATGTATACTTCCCCTTAATGTACAAAAGCCAACCATGCTTCGCTCTTCATGGTTGGCTTTTGCAACGTTACATATGCTCGACGCGCATAACCCGCATGGCGTTTAATACGGCAAGCAGCGTGACTCCGACATCTGAGAAGACCGCTTCCCACATCGTCGCAATTCCAAATGCGCCGAGCAATAAGAAGATTGCTTTCACTCCTAGTGCGAAAATGATATTTTGATATACAATTGTCCGGGTGCGCTTGGCAATCTGAATAGCTGTTGCGATTTTGGACGGTTCATCTGTCATAATAACGATATCGGCCGCCTCAATCGCCGCATCCGAGCCAAGCCCGCCCATCGCGATGCCGATATCGGCACGCGCCAATACCGGCGTATCATTAATGCCATCGCCGACAAATATAAGCTTTTCCTTCTTCGCCTTGCTTGCTTCAAGCTGCTCAACTTCCGCCACCTTTTCGTGCGGCAGCAATTCCGCACGCACTTCGTCAAGGCCAAGCTGTTTGCCTACTGCTTCCCCAACCGCTTTTCTATCGCCGGTCAGCATAACAGTGCGTTTTACGCCCAGTTCCTTTAAAGAACGGATTGCTGTTGCAGCATCTTCTTTTATTTCATCAGAAATGACAATATATCCGGCATACTGCCCGGCAACAGCAACATGGGCAATCGTGCCTGTCTCATGCGGCAACGCAAATACTATCCCGTTTTTATCCATGAGTTTCGCATTGCCGGCTAAAATTTCTTTCCCGTCTGCAGTTACACGAATGCCATACCCGGAAATCTCTTCATAATCGGCAATGCATGTTTCATCAATAGCTTTGCCGTAAGCCTTTCGGATTGAAAGGGCAATCGGATGGTTCGAATGCACCTCCGCTAACGCCGCATACCCTAATAGTTGTTCTTTTGTTACATCTCCTTGCGGATGAATAGCTGTTACCTCGAACACGCCTTTTGTCAGCGTGCCCGTTTTATCAAATACAACATATTTCACATCGTTTAACGCCTCTAAATAATTGCTTCCTTTTACTAAAATTCCACGTTTTGAAGCGCCGCCAATGCCGCCGAAAAACCCGAGCGGGATGGAAACAACGAGCGCGCACGGACAAGAAATCACCAAAAATACTAATGCGCGGTAAATCCAATCTGAAAATGCCGCCCCGCTGATGAATAAGGGAGGCAAAAACGCCAATGCGGATGCTGTAATTACTACAAAAGGCGTATAATAGCGCGCAAATTTTGTGATAAAATTTTCCGTCGGTGCTTTGCGGCTGCTCGCATTTTGGACGAGATCCAAAATTTTTGATACGGTAGACTCGCCGTATTCTTTTGTAACCTCAACAGCCAACACGCCGCTTGTATTCATAAAGCCGCTCAAAACCTCGCTGCCCACCGCCACCGCGCGCGGCAGCGATTCGCCTGTTAAAGCAGATGTATCAACCATTGAGCTTCCTTCTATGACTTTTCCATCGAGCGGCACTTTTTCCCCCGGCTTTACGATGATAATATCGCCAACTTGCACATCCTCTGGAGAAACTTGCTTTGCTTCAGTTCCGATCCGCAAATTCGCATAATCGGGGCGAATATCCATCAGGGCGGAGATGGACTTGCGGGAACGGTTAACCGCCAAGCTTTGGAAGAATTCTCCGATTTTGTAAAACAGCATAACAGCGACAGCTTCCGGATACTCGCCGATAGCAAATGCACCGAGGGTAGCAATTGTCATTAAGAAATTTTCATCAAACACTTGCCCTCTTATAATATTTTTAACAGCGCGGGCGACGATTTCCCCGCCAATTAGGATATAAGCTATAACAAATAAAACTAACTCAAATGGAAAGGTCAACGGCACAAACACAGCAATCGCTGTTAGCACAGCACCGGAAGCTAAACGCGCAACCTCCGGCCACATCTGTGCCATGGCGTCTTCCGTTTGCTTCTCCCCCTTCGCCATGTTCTCTTGTTTCACAACCTCTACATCCGGCTCTAAACGCTTTACAATTTGTGTTGCCTGCTCGGTAATAGTTAGAATCTCGTTGGAATCGGCCGCTTCAATAATGAGCTTTTTCGAGACAAAATCAAGCGTGCAGCTCGCGACACCCGGCAAGGCCGCGGTTTGCGCTTCAATTTTAGCGGCGCAATTTGCGCAATCGAGTCCCTCTAGCAGCAACACCTGTTTATGCGACGTGCGCGCTTTAGCTATTTTCTCTCTTACCTCTACATGCGGCTCTAGCTTTTTCACAAGCGCTTTTGTCTCCTCGGCAACCTTTTCCTCCGCTCCCTGCGCCGTTTGCACCGTCAGCGTCTTCGTTACAAAGTTGACAGAGCAAGCTGACACGCCTTCTAAATCTTTTACGCCGTCCTCAATTTTCATTGCACAATTCGCGCAATCAAGCCCCTCTAGCACAAATTCCCGTTTCACCGCCGTCTCTCCCATATCGCTTCTCTCCCTTATGTTAGTTCCGATCTTCGTTTACATGCTGAAACGCTTGATCGAATATTTGTTTCACATGATGATCGGCCAAGGAATAGTACACGACCTTGCCTTCCTTACGATTTTTCACCAGCTTCGCCTGCTTTAATACACGAAGCTGATGGGAGATGGACGATTGCGTCATCCCGAGCACATACGCCAAATCGCAGACGCACATCTCAGCTTCAAATAACGCGTGCAAAATGCGCGTTCTCGTCCGGTCTCCTAATACTTTAAACAGCTCCGAAACATCTGTTAATGTTTCATCGTTTGGAATCGTTTGTTGTACACGTTGTATTACATCTTGATGAATAACAGTTTGGCTGCACGTTTCGCTGCAAATTTCCGCCTTTTCTCGCGCCATTTCTTTTCCCTCTCATTTCTTGAACATATGAACAATCATTCAAATGTTTTTTGTTGGTTTCATTATATGCGCGGCTATTCATATGTGTCAATCAATCTTTATATTAGTTTTCAGAATTTTTTGTTACAATATTGTAGAAAGCATAACCAGAGAGGAGAGCCATATGAAACGTCATCTTACACGCTTTATCGTTATTGCAGCCGTCTTGCTATTGGCAGCGTGCGGCAACAAAATCGAAAATCCGTTGAACTGGAAATTGCAATCCTTCTCTTATACGGACCAAAACGGGGACACTTTCGGCCTGAATGACTTAAAAGGAAAAGTATGGGTCGCCGATTTCGTTTTTACAAGCTGTGAAACAGTTTGCCCGCCTATGACCGCCAATATGACGAAATTGCAGCAAAAACTAAAAGAAGAGGGCATTACGGACGTAGAATTTGTATCCTTCAGCGTCGATCCCACAGTTGATACCCCTGCAAAACTAAAGGAATTTATGGACAAATATGATATGGATGCTGCGAAGTGGCATTTTCTCACCGGCTACAGCCAAGGGGAAATCAATGCGTTTGCCTCCAAAAATTTCAAAACAGCAGTAAATAAGCCAGCTTCTTCGACACAGGTAATCCACGGGACAAGCCTGTATATTGTTGATCAAAATGGAATTGTAGTGAAAAACTATTCCGCTATAAAAGATACGCCATACGAGCAAATCATCCGAGATATTAAAACATTGCGTTAATTGATGAGACATATAAAGAAGGATACGCCAAACCGACACCAACTCCGATGCTAGGAACCTAGCCGGCCGAGTTATCATATAAAAAAGAGGGTGCCTTTTCGGGCACCCTCTCTTGCTTTTATAAAATGAAGCTTACAATTACGCCGGATAATACGCTGACTAAAGTAGCGCCGTATAACAATCTTAAACCGAAGCGGGCTACTGTATTTCCTTGCTTTTCGCTTAATCCTTTTACAGCGCCGGCGATAATTCCGATAGATGAGAAGTTCGCGAAAGATACGAGGAACACGGAAATAATGCCAAGTGTACGTGCGCTCATTTCGTCAGCAACCTTCGCTAAATCCATCATCGCCACGAATTCGTTTGTAACAAGCTTTGTCGCCATAATGCCGCCCGCCGCTACAACTTCAGAAGCTGGAACGCCCATGATGAATGCGAATGGCGCAAAGATATATCCTAAAATCTCTTGGAACGAAATGCCAAATATCATATCAAATACGCTATTAATTGCAGCCATTAACGCAACGAAACCGATAAGCATCGCGCCGACAATGACAGCTACTTTAAATCCGTCAAGAATATATTCTCCAATCATTTCGAAGAAAGACTGCTTCCCGCCATGCTGAACCTCTAAAATATCTTCATGATCCTCTACTTCATAAGGATTGATAATCGAAGCGATAATAAATCCTCCAAATAGGTTGATGACAATCGCTGTTACAACATATTTCGGTTCAATCATCGTCATATATGCGCCAACGATTGACATAGAAACAGTAGACATCGCGGACGCGCACAATGTATACAAACGATGAGCCGGCAGCTTGTCCAATTGCTTTTTCACTGTAATGAATACTTCCGATTGACCAACCATCGCTGAAGCGACTGCGTTGTAAGACTCCAATTTACCCATGCCATTGATTTTGCTAAGAGCCAAACCGATCCATTTCATAATGAACGGCAAAATTTTGAAATGCTGTAAAATCCCGATTAATACAGAAATGAATACGATTGGAAGCAAAACACTTAGGAAAAATGACATTTCTCCTTTATTCAGCATTCCGCCGAAAACGAAGTTTACACCTTCATTTGCATATTCAAGCAATTTTCCGAATACATCGGCAATGCCTTTAATTAAAATCAAGCCGAATTTAGTATTTAACAATACGTATGATAGCAAAAGCTGAACGACAATCATAATTCCGATTGGCTTGTATTTAATTTTTCGACGATCTGAACTTACTAACCAAGCTAAAGCTAAAACTACAAGCAATCCCACAATTGAGATTAAGTATTTCATAATTCCCTCCATATAAATAATATTTATTTTTATTGATGATACAGCACAATTTTGGCGCTGAAAATCAACATTATCCTTAAACTATCTATTACTCTATTTTCTGCTTCAATATAACAGGTGCTCTCTTCCCCCTATCATCTCCGCAATATTGTATTTATTTCATATCTTTAGATGAAAAGCCTCCTGGCAGCAATTCACCTATAGATGTTACTTTAAAGTCGCCTTTTATATTGGCCAAAATGACCGGAGCATCTGTATCGCAAAATTCTGCTATTACTTGGCGGCATGCTCCACAAGGAGAAATCGGCCCGTCCGTATCCCCGACCACAGCAATTGCGGCAATATCCATGTCGCCTTCCGAAACCGCTTTAAATATAGCGGTTCGTTCCGCGCAATTTGTCAAGCCGTAGGAAGCGTTTTCAACATTGCACCCAAAATATACTTTTCCGCTTTTTGTCAGAATAGCAGCCCCTACTTGAAATCCTGAATATGGAGCATACGCTTGCTTGCGAGCCTCTAACGCATGGTTAATGAGCAATTGGATATCCATCACTTCCGCCTCCGATATATTAGATTTATATATAATAGATTTGCATTCTAGAAGTTCGGAAGGTAAGATGTATGACTTCCGACAAGAAAAATATATCCGAGTTTTCGACATAAGTCAACAAAAACATGATACCGTTTCCAAATTTACTGCAAGTTTTTTAAGATTTTGTGACTAAGTCTTCCTATTACCTCTCTTAAATCCTTGCCCTTAGCCACTTGTTTTTTTATTTTTCCTTCCCCTATATTTTTATTGTCGTTATATGCCGAAAAAGATATAGAAACATTCATATATTCAAAGTAAAATAAAAAAAACTACTCATTTTTTAAAAAAATAGGAGGAAACCTCATGAGTATTCGCAACAAGTTCTTGCTGCTTATCGTAATTGCACTCATTTTGTCATTATCCATTTATGGATTTATGACATTTTATTCTGTATCCAAAGGAGTGGAAAGCTCAATTGGAAAATACAGCAAACAAACAATTAACCGGATTGTCAAGGAGTTCGACGGCGATGAATACGCCCGATGGATAAAAAACCCAACCAAAAATCAGCTATATTGGGATATTCGTAGAAAACTCAATGAAAAACGGGAAGAAACGGGGAGCTTATACCTTTACACGATGAAAGTCGAGAATGGCAAAACATACATCATGATTGACGGGCAGCCAAAAGGTTCAGGTATTGCCTCTGACATCGGCGCTGCAACGAGCAGCACCTATGAAAATGCTAATGCTGTTCTTAAGGGCGAAATTATCGACACATCCATTATCCACGATAAAAAATATGGTGATTACTTAACCGTATTAGCGCCTATCGTTGACCGCAACGGCAAGATAATCGGCATCATGGGGATGGATGTCTCTGCAAACAACGTAAAAGAAATAACTGATGATGTAATGAATGATCGATTGCCGTTGTTCCTCACAGTAAGTGGCGCAACGCTTGTTCTTTTTGCAATCGTTATTAGTTTTATGATTGCCAAGGCTCTTAAACCGCTTCAATCTATTAAAGAAGCTGCCGAACGAATTGCCGATGGCAAGCTGCACGACATAACATTTGCTTATAACAAGAAGGATGAAATTGGCCAAACAATGATTGCGGTTCAAAATATGGTCAAAAGCCTCCGCACTCTCCTTGAAGGCGTTCAGCATACTGCTCAGACGGTTGAAACCGCCTCTCATATGCTGTTATCTAAAACGGATATGATGAAAATGCAAAACGAAAACGTTATTATGGCGAGCGGAGAAATTGCTGCCGGCAATAACCAAACGGTACGTTCAATGGAAAACACAGCGGAACTCATTTCGTCCTTTGAAACGGAAATGCACGGCGTGGCGCAAGCGATAGAAGACATGGGGTATATTTCAGAAACAGTTTCTAAAGCGGGACAGGAAGGCAGCCAAGCGCTGCAAAACTCTTTACAGCAAGGAGAACAAACAAAAGCTAGCTTCCGCACCTTTAAACGGACCATGGATATATTGCTGGAACACGTAACTCAAACAAATGCCATTGTTCATACAATTGAGGAAATTGCCTCCCAAACAAATCTATTGTCGCTTAACGCTTCTATTGAAGCTGCAAGAGCAGGAGAGTCCGGACGCGGATTTGCAGTCGTAGCGGATGAGGTAAAAAAACTGGCAGAACGGACATCCGAACAAACAAAGCAAATTCAAGCGCTTATTCACCGTATTCACCAAGAGGCGGATGATGCCAGTAAAAAATTGATGCAAGCTCTAGAACAATACGGAACACAATCTGAACAAATTGCCCTAGTGGCGGAGCAAATGAAGGCTCTCGATTACATCACGCGTGAGTTGAATGCCTCTCTTGATACAGTAACAAAGCGAATGGATTCCATGCGACAAAAGCAAGCTGTCATTCAAAGCGAAATCGCCAGTGTAACAGCAGCCACAGAAGAAACTGCCGCAGCTACAGAAGAAGTAAGTGGCACAATTGAAAAAGCAATTCGCCAAACAAATGAATTCGTCAATGAAGTCAATGAGATTGAGCAAGATATTTGCAATCTAATGGAACAAACAAAAAAATTTACTCTATAAACTAAAGAAAGGTTGTTAGTCGGCGCGTCTATAAAAGTGTACTTGCACTAATTTTTCATCCTTAATATCCTCATCTGCAGCGCCAATTTATAATTTTGGGACATATAAAAAAGGCGCAGGGCGCCCAAAGCTGGATACTCGTCTGAATGGAGATCCTATACTCTCTTTAACTATGAAAAAAGGCTGCCTCAACAGAGATATCTGTTAAGGTCAGCCCTCTTTTATTTTTCTAATACTAGCTTCTGCGTCGCACAGCGTAAAAATATCCGCCCGCTCCCATAAGAAGCAATCCTGCCAGTAAGTAATTAAAGCTGTTTGTTGCTGTATCCGGCAAGGTATTCTCTTTTTGCGCCTTTTCTGCATCATTAGTAGCAACAACAAGGTTTGTATTGATTGGTGTTACGTCTGCTTCTACAGTTTTAGGTTCTGTTGGAGCGCTTGCCTCTGTCGGTTCTTCCTTAGGCTGCTCTGGTGTTTCCTCTTGGTTTTCGCCTGGATTTTCACCTGGGTTTTCTCCCGGATTTTCACCTGGGTTTTCTCCCGGATTTTCACCTGGATTTTCTCCCGGATTTTCTCCTGGGTTTTCGCCTGGGTTTTCTCCCGGATTTTCACCTGGATTTTCTCCTGGGTTTTCGCCTGGGTTTTCTCCCGGATTTTCACCTGGATTTTCTCCTGGATTTTCTCCTGGGCACTCTGGATTTCTATCACACGGGTTACCTTTTTTCGGCTGGAATGCAATGGAGATATAGCTTGCCATTTTCGCTAACATATCGTCAGTGTTCAGAAGCTTCTCTACGGATACGTAATTTCCTACTGCTAATGTGCCCCAGTTATATTCTTTTATAAAGAGCTGCTCTTGCTGAACACCCTCCTTGCCTACCTCATATTCCCCTTCGACTTTCTCCACTTTGTCATTTACAGTAATTTCTTGAATAAAGCCAACAAATATCTTCATAGCACGTTTAAATATATTTAACGCATTTTTTGATTCTACCTTTACTTTGTCAGCTGCTTCTGTATTAGCGCCTTCTACCTCTACTTGTTGCACTTGTGCTAATACAGCTGGGCCTGCAGTTTGAACGCCTTGCAATTGAAGGCCCGTTACTTCTGTTTGTTGATTTTCTTGTAATTTTTCAGCCATAGCTGAATTTTGGCTCGTATCAATCTTTGTCTCTTGGCTCTGTCCGAGCAGCGCTTGTTCTTCTGCACTCACGTATTGTGCTTGCTCTGCAGAAATGTTTGCATTTTGATTTTGCTTAGCTTCGGACTGCCCTGAAGCGAAATGCTGGAACTGCAATAAATGGGCTACTGCATCTTGGGCTTGTTCCAAACTGGCTTTAGAAAGAGAAGCAGCAGATTGAATTTGCCCAACTTGCAGCTTTAATTGTTGATCTTGTTCTGCTTGTTTCTTGCTTACATTAACAGCCTGCAAAGCATCGGAATAAGTGTCTGTCCACTGATTTTGCGAAAGTCCGATTGTCCCTGTTCCGGTTTGCGCCTGGTTTGTTTCGGTTTCAGCCTCTTGCAACTGATCCAGCGTTGCAGTTGCTGTCTCCTTTTGCTGCTGCTGTTCGTTTTGCGTATTGGCAGTTTGCTGCTGGGACGCCTTGTTGCTCTTTTCAACTAGCTGGTTTTGATCTTCCTTGCGTTCAACCGTTTGATTTTGAACAAAACTTTCATCTTGTCCGCTTATATTTTCCGTTTGGCTCGGTTGAACCAGAACCGCTTCTGATCCGTTGTCATAATTAGATGTCATGGACTGGGCTGATGCCACCCCTGCACCTGTCACGGTTAGGCTCGCTGCCATACCGAGTACAACTACCTTTTTTAGCATATACTCACCTTCTCTAATTAAACTGGATGTTACATCAAGCTGCCGCAACGTTCATCCAAAAGAATAATTCGTTCACAATAAAGAACATTCCTGCAAAATTATTAAATTTACGTAAAATAAACTATTAATGTTAGTAATATCATGAATCTCCCATATATGCCTATCCAAGAAGCAATGGAGAAACATATAAGATACATAGCCTTATTAGCAGCTTACGGGCGAAAACTCCCAATCCGCAAGTATTCCCCTTACAAAATACTTGCGGATCTAACAATAGTTGCAGCATTTCCACTGTTCTTTATTAGAAGCCGGTTATTTCATAAAGCTCGGCTTCTCTACAGTAACTTGAAATTGCATTGATGTAACACCGGCGCTTTGATGTTGAATAGATAATCCTGATGGCATTGCTACTTGAAAATGGGTTCCTCTAGCTTGATTCAATTGAGCCTGCACGCTGATAGCTGCTCCCCGAGTAGCAGTCGATTGTGCTGAAGAATGTTCAATGCCTGTTGTCAATAGCTGTTTTTTCGTTCTTGTGCCAGACTGCGCATCTCTCATGTTCAATCCAATAGCACCGGATTGCGCCAACGTTGCCGGTCCTGAAGTATTTGCGCTTTGCACCTGCACTCCAGTTACGCTTCTGTTCTGTGCCTGGCCTGCGCTATTTTGAATAGCGATTTGATCTTGGAAAGAGCCTCTGTTAACATTTTGAAATTGGGTAACCTTGGCAGGCTGCGCCGCCTCTACTTTCTGTAGCTGCGTTGCAGATGAATCGCCCTGCTGTTCCTGTGTTGTAGCTGCCAAAGCCGTCCCGCTTACACTCAAAAGCGATGTTACCAAAAGAGTAGTCGCTACTTTTTTAAACATTTTCCCGCTCCTTTCACATATGGCGTATTTTTACATATAAAGCTCCATCCAGCAAAACACCAGATGGAGCTGAAATAGTCTTAAGCCTTTACAATTACTCTACGCTTTGGCCTTGCGTTACAGTAGAGCTAGAAGATTGGCCTTGTGTAATGCCAAATCCGAATGCAACAGAGCTTTGTCTTGTAGAGTTTGTAGCGTTTTGATTTTGGACAGTGCCTCTGCCAGTGCCTGCTTGAACTTGAGTTGTAGCATTAGCAGCACCCTGTACTTGTGTGTTGTCTGCTCCCACTGACACAGCGCCTTGTTCTGTTGTAGTGCTGGCAGCTTGTGCTTGTTCAACATCTCCGCTGCCGCCTTGCGCTTGCGTTGTAACGTTAGCGGAAACTTGTGCTTGGGCATTGTCAGCGCCAACCGCTAAAGCATCTTGGCTTGTCGCGTTGCTGGATGCTTGCTCTTGAACTGCGCCGTTCTCGCCTACTTGCGCTTGCTCAGTGCCGTTTACAGCAGCTTGTACTTGCTCGTTGCCGGCACCAACTGCACCTGTTCCTTGCAATGTTGCATTTCCAGAACCTTGTGTTTGAACTGCTTCACTGCCTTCTTGGCCTTGTACTGTAGCGTTGCCGGAAACTTGTACTTGAGCGTTATTATCGCCTGCTGCACCTGCTCCTTGCAATGTATCATTGCCGGCAGCTTGTGTTTGGACTGCATTGCTACCTGCTTGACCTTGGGCTGTTTGATTTACAGCTGTTTGGTCTTGATAGTTCATATTGCCACTTACGATAGCGCCTTGCGCTGCGGTATTCACTGCGCCTTGTACTTGGTCAGCGCCGCTTCCGCCCAGCTGGCCTTGCAACGTACCATTGTTAACAGCTTGCCCTTGAGTGTTGCAATCTCCGTTAGCATCCGTTGCTTGCAATGTGCCGTTTCCAACACCTTGCTCTTGAACAACACCGATGCCAACTGCCGCTTGGCCTTGAAGGGTATTGTTTTTAGTTTTTTGGTCTTGCCAGTTGTATTTTCCGTGAGCACTTTGCTCCTGTACAGTTAAGCTTCCGTTATCTTGGCCTTGGCCGATTAAAGCGCCTAGCGCCAATTGGCCTTGCGCTGCATTGTTCTTGGAAGTTTGCCATTGGCCATTGCCTTTTCCATGCGCGCTTTGATCTTGTACACTCACATTTTCATTTCCTTGCGCTTGGCCAACTGCAACACCTAAAGCTGCTTGGCCTTGAAGGGCGTTGTTTTTAACTTTTTGGTCTTGCCAGTTGTATTTTCCGTGGGCATCTTGTGTTTGGACAGCCGAGTTTCCTGAGCCTTGTAATTGCTCAACGAAAAGACCGAGCGCCGCCTGGCCTTGAAGTGTATTGTTTTTCGCCTTTTGGTCTTGTGCGTTAGCTTTTCCAGCTGTACCTTGCGCTTGCACCGCGCTGTTTCCAGTTACTTGAAGCTGGCTGATAAGAGCTCCTAACGCTAATTGTCCTTGAGCCGTTTTATTTTTAGAAACTTGATTTTGGTCGTTGTTTTTGCCCGTTCCGAATTGGAACAATTGTGAGCTGTATCCAGCCGCTTGGCCCTGGCCGATACCTAATCCTAAAGCTGCTTGGCCTTGCGCTGTTTTATTCTTGGAGGTTTGGTTTTGGCTTAAATTTTTTCCGTTAACAACTCTTTGAAATACTCCTGTATTATCGCCCGCCTGTTGGCCTTGGGAAACTAGAAGCCCCGCAGCGACTTGGGAAGTCAATTGTTTAGATTTTGTATTTTGCGTTTGTTTTACGTTAGAGCTTGCTCCTAACGCTCCAGTTGCCATAGATGCAAACACACCGGCTGCTACTGCTGTACTTACAATTTTCTTCATGTTCAGTACATTTTTCATGACCTATACCTCCAACCCTTTATTTGGAAATCGCTTTCCCTGACATCTATTATATATTTTTTTGAATATATTGAAAGTTTCATTTTGTGTCATTTGTTCTTAATTAAGAATATTTTCTGGTGTTTTATAACCAAAATTCTCTATAAAGAACACCTTTCCTTGCATTACCTCCCAAATTCTCGAAATACCTAAATTTTCTATTTTTCCACATAAAATATTTTCGACATTTTTGCGTACCTTATCGAAAAATGTAGGATTTAGTACCGTTTTTGCGCCATACATTTCTGGCTTTCTTTATATTTTTCAATTTTTAGACATAAATGACAAAACCATTTCCAAATAGTGAAAAAATAGAAAAATAAATAAAGAATTAGCCGCCGCATATATAAAACAAAGCGGCTCGGGCGGTGTGCCTAAGTCGCTTCGTTTTTTTCGACGCCAAGCATAGCCTCAAACTGCGAAGAGGGAACAGGCGGGCTAAATAAATAGCCTTGCGCCTCATAGCAATTTTGCTCTTTTAAAAAGGCCAATTCCTCCTCTGTTTCCACTCCTTCAGCAACAACCGACAAGCCCAAGTTGTGCGCCATGGAGATAATCGCCTTAATGATGCCGCGGCCGCTTTTGCTGTTTGTAATGCTGCGTACAAAGGACTGGTCGATTTTCAAATGGTCCATTTGAAAGTTCTTCAAGCGGTTCAATGAACTATAGCCTGTCCCAAAATCATCTATGGCAATTTTCACACCAATGCTTTTTAAACCCTGCAAAATATGACATGCCTTTTCAACTTCCATCGCTATGCTTTCTGTAATTTCTACCTCTAAATATTCCGGCGCAAGCCCAGTCTCTTCCAATATACCGACAATTTTCGCAACGAAATCAGGCTGGTAAAACTGCCGCATCGATAAATTGACACAAATGATGATTGGCGGAAAGCCGGCTTGCTGCCATCTTTTATTTTGCAGACAAGCTTCGCGCAGCACCCACTCGCCAATTGGTATAATCAGGCCCGTTTCCTCCGCAATCGGAATGAATTTTTGCGGCGAAACTACTCCCATGACAGGGTGCTTCCAGCGAAGCAACGCTTCCGCCCCAATAATTACGTTATTCTTGGTATCTATCTTCGGCTGATAATATAAAACAAATTCCTGTCTTTCCAACGCTTTATGAAGCGCTGTTTGAATGCTGAATTTTTCATGCGATTTCTCATCCAACTCCGGGCTGTATATGTGGTAGTTGTTTTTTCCCTGTTCCTTCACATAATGCATGGCAATATCCGCTTTCTTCAGCAATGTATCCGCTTGCCTGCCATGAAACGGGTAAAAGGAAATGCCGATGCTTGGCGTAACAAAAATCTCCCGGCCCTCAATATAGAATGATGCTTTAAACATGCGGATGATTCTGCTTGCTATTTCCTTCGTCTCATGTTCTGTTACCTGCTGCAACAAAATAATAAACTCGTCGCCGCCCTGGCGGGAAATCGTGTCCGAACTGCACAAGCATCCTTTTAAACGCTTTGCGGCTTCCTTCAACAATAGATCGCCAATGCTGTGCCCGAGCGTATCGTTTACTAATTTAAAACGGTCTAAGTCTAAATACATAATTGCAACTAGGCTATTTTCATTTTTCGCTTTTGCTAGCGCTTCATGCAACCTTTTCCGGAGTAATCTGCGGTTTGGCAGCTTTGTCAGCGGATCGTGAAAAGCCATAAATTGAATTTTTTCTTCCGCTTTCCTTTGTTTTGTAATATCCCGGATAATCCCGTATGCGCCCACCACCTGCTCGTCTACCCAAATCGGAATGGAACTTACTTCCAAGTAAATATATCCATCGTTTTTATGCCGCGCCGTTACATGATAATTTTGCGGTTTCCCGCGCAGCGCCTTCTGAAAATAGGCCGCAGCAGCTTCCCTCTCTTCCTCTATCACAAGGGAAAGAAAGTTCATGCCGGATAACTCTGCAATAGAATAGCCGGATAGCTTCTCGCTTGCCGGATTCAAGCTCGTAAAATTTCCTTCTAAATCAGTTGAAACGATTGCATTCAAATTGTATTGAAACAAAGACCTGTACCGTTGTTCGCTCTCGCGCAGGCGCCGTTCTATCCTCTTTCGTTCGGTAATATCCTTGGCAATTCCAATCAGCCCCGTTACATTATTGTCCGTGCTGGTCGGCACTGTCGTCACCTGCAGCTCGATGCGCGTTCCGTATTTATTAATAATCGTTAGCTCCAAATTTTGCGGCTCCCCCTCCAGCGCCTTGCCAAAATGATATAACGTCCGTTCTATATCCTCTGGCACGATTAACGGCATAAATAGCATTTGCAAAATTTCTTCTTCTGTATATCCTATTATTTTGACGCCGGCTGGATTTATGCTTGTAAACCGTCCTTGTTCATCGAGCGAAAACACAGTATCAAGGTTATACTGAAATAGCGAGTCATACCATAGCTGCGCTTTTTCCATTTGCTTTTTAGCCGTGATGACCGGATTTAAATCCCGGACGATAAATAACACTTCATTTCTGCGTCCCTGCTTTACCAAACGCAGAGTCACTTCGGCCGCGAGCCTCGTTCCCCCTTTGGAAATATATGTACAATAACAAAAATTCACCTTCTCTACAGCAGTATTTCGAATAGCTTCACGCAGATTTTTTCGATCGTCGGGATGCACAATATGAAGCGGCGGCATGTGCAAAATCTGTTCTTCCCTATACCCCAGCTTTTCGCATATAACTTTATTTACCTTTTTATACGCTTCCAGTTCCATATCGGGACTTACCGTTGCCAGCAGCACTCCGTCATTGACATGCTGAACAGCATACACATCGCGCTTTTCCCATTTTTTATAAAAAAAATAAAGTATGATGACGGCACTTGCCGCATATCCAATCCACATTATCCCAGCCCCCCTTTCTATTCGCTTTAAAGCCGATTTTCTTTTTCACGTCTATGGCATTTTCCCGGGCTTTTCAATTATATTTCGTTAACGTGGTTCATTTTATTTGTATATTTTATCTTGCATTTTATTTAGAAATTAAATATGAACGAGAGCTTTCACAGAAAGAAGAACAAAAATTTCTAGAGGAGCTGCGCAAATCCGGAATGCACATTGAAGAACATCCAGATATACCGTCCTTTCAAAAAGCTGTACAGCCTGTGTATAAAGAATTTGCGCCGCAAGTTGGGGCAGATTTAATTGAAGAGATTAAACAGTCCAAGTAAAGGGAGGAAGAGCATGGCGAAATGGATTGAATCGTTAAGCGCAGCAGTGGATCGTATTTCACGCATTGTAATAACAATTTTCTTTATGTTTGCGTTTTTGGCTACCGTGTATCAAATTTTTTCGCGCTACGTTTTGCAAAGCGCCTTTCTTGCCGAAACATTTCCCCATTTTGATTTCAGTGTGTTTAACTTAACCTGGATTGAAGAAGCAATCCGCTATTTGTTCGTATGGATTGTATTTCTCGGCATCGGATCAGTTTATCGCGCAAAAGGACACGCCCACGTCGAATTCGTTTTAAACTACTTGGCTCCGAAGTGGAAACATCGCCTTTTATTTTTCATTGAAATTGCGAATATAATTTTTTTCGCCCTATTAATCTATTTAGGGATAAATATTTTACAGTTTACAAGCTTGCAAATCTCGCCTTCCCTTAAATTGAATATGACGTTTGTCTATATTTCTGTGTTGGTCAGTGCCGGAAGTTGTTTTATTCACTCCTTTGCCCATTTAACAAACATGGCAACAGCAAAACGGACGGACGCCCCCGTTTCAGATCAAAACGTGACACCCCATATATGAGAGGAGCGGTAACATGGCTTTAGTGACTTTTTCTGTGCTGTTTATATTTATGATAATCGGCGTGCCCATTGCTATTGCCCTATGCTGGTCGGCGGTTGCCGGGATTATTTCGAGCGTGTATTTTATCCCGCTGGAGGTTGTGCCGCAGCGCCTCTTTACCGCGGTGGATTCATTTCCGCTTCTCGCCATTCCGTTTTTTATGCTTGCCGGCGAATTTATGATGGCCGGAAGCATGGCGCGCCGCATTGCCGGGTTTGCCTTTGCGTGCGTCGGCTGGATCCGGGCCGGCTTGGCACAGGTTTCAACCTTGACGAGCATATTTTTTGCGGGAATTTCAGGATCTGCGGCAGCTGATACAGCGGCTGTCGGAAAAATGATGATTCCGCTGATGGAGCAAAAAGGCTATGACAAGGGCTTTGCCGCAGCGACAATTGCCACAGCCGGCACAATCGCAATCGTCATTCCGCCAAGCATTCCGATGATTGTATACGGAGTAACAGCCGGCGTATCAATCGGCGACTTATTTACAGCGGGAATCGTACCGGGTATTTTGATTGGCATTTCTATCATGTTTTTAAACTATTGGATTGTGCGAAAGCGCAAGTACAGCGACGAGAAAGGAAAATTTGAGTTTCCGGTTTTCAAAAAAGCTTTAAAAGACGGGGTTTTAGCTTTGTTTTTACCTGTCATTATTATCGTCGGCATTAGAGGCGGCATTTTTACGCCAACAGAAGCAGGCGCTGCGGCAGCTGCGTACGCCTTTGTTGTCAGCAAATTTATTTACAAGGATTTAAAATGGAACGACTTGCCCCGCTCCTTTTTGCGAGCAGCCAATATGACAGCGATGATTATTTTTATCATTGCTGCGGCAAACCTGTTCGGCTGGCTCATTACAGCAGAGCAAATTCCGCACCAGCTATCTTCATTTATTGTTGGTGTTACAAACAATAAATATATGATTTTGTTTTTTATCAACATCATGCTGTTCATTGCAGGCTGTTTCCTAAACGCGTCAGCGGCAATCACGATTTTCACGCCATTAATTTTGCCGATCGCCCTTAGCGTCGGAATCGACCCGGTTTTCCTGGGGCTCGTCATGGTCGTGAACCTGTCAATCGGCTTGATTACGCCGCCTGTAGGGCTCGACTTGTTTATCATTCAAGGAATTGCGCAAATTTCATTCGACCGGCTTGTTAAAGCGATTATGCCGTTCATTTTAGTACTGATTTTCAACTTGCTGCTGATTACATATATCCCCTTTATTTCAATGTTTCTGACGAAGCTATGAGGCGGGGTTTTGTTGCTTTCGGACGAACCATTGCCCAAATTGGTTGAATTAACTGTAATTGTGTTTGAATTCATTGTAAATCCGCGTTAATCTCCCAGACCATGGAAGGAAACTTGCAAGAAGCGCCGCATGTACGGCGCTTCTTTTTTACCCGTTCAGAAATTATCAACGTATTTTCTTTATACTTATAATGGAAATATTTAATAAAAATCCATTTACAGGCAAGTAAGGTCATATTATAATAAACTAGAAATTCACTGATAATAATTATCAGTTTCAATAAGGGGCGTTATATATGAAACAGAAACCTTGGAAAGCAATGTCTACGCTTGCGGTTGTCACATCCCTTTTAGTGGCTGCAGGATGTACACAAAAACAAGCAGCTAGCGAAGAAAAACAAAAAATCGATTATTCCGTGTCCGTAACGGATTATACCTTTGACACGGCAGGCAATATGTTTGCCTATGCGGAATTTGAACTTTCAGGCGAACCTCTTGCAGAAGCGTTAGGGCTGGACTTAGATTTGCTTGATCCCCAAAAGCTGAATAAACCTACAGTATTTGACTATACAGCAGGTGTAGAATCGTATGAATACTCAGAAGAAGCTATGTATGAGCTTGTTGAAAAATCTGGCCTTGGCCTGCATTTAATTCACGGGCCGATTGTTGAAAAGCTTGCCAAGGAAGGCGGAAAAGATGCGCCGCAAGTACTGGAGGAACGTTTTTACAAGCTGGCTGAAAGCGTCGGTTATCCAAAGGATGAAATCTTTAGGAACATGTATCCGACATTTATGGAATATAGCAGCGGCGACCCGCATTACATACAAAAGGTAGATACGTCCGTCTATGCGGAAAACGATGATAAAACATACACTCCTGTATATCAAGTCGATTTTAAAACATTGCGCTGGGACCGCGATAAAATGAGCAAAACGCTGACGCCTGCCGCGTACGGCGGCGCCTTCTTAAAACAAGCGCTTTGGGCCGGCGATTTCTTGGGGGGCTTCCATACTGTCGATAAAGATGAAGAATTGGAAGCAACGGCCCCTGATCAAGATAAGGATCCAAACATTCGGCTTGGCGTAAGCTCCGCCGACGGTTTCCAGGGTGTGATTTTAACGGAAGAAATTTGGAATAAGCTTGCGTATATCCGCAATGGCTTGTTTTATGATGCGAATACAAAGCAGCTGACAAGCGGAACAGGCAGCCAATACAATCCGGCAAACGGCCTCGTTTATCTGCCGCATGAAATCAAGGTAACAGAAGAAGGAAAAGATGCGGCAAAAGCTGCGAAATTGGAAGTGTCCGACTCCCGCAGCTTATTGCGCGACCAGTGGATGATGCTATGGCCTGCTTCCGAGTTTTACGGCATGACAGACCAACGGCCAGACAGCAAAAATGCAAATCCGGCATTCCGTGCTTCCTTTGACGGTGAACCGTTCTCTGCCGCACCGCAGGAAAATACAGACAGCACGGCTGGAAACGATAGTAAGGCGGATGATCCATACTCCGTAAACCGTGATGTATTGCTGCAAATATTCAAAAATCTAGAAGCAATGCATTTTAATAAAGAAATCGGGGCGTTCATCAGCATGCATGACGGCCAAAAGCAAGGCGATTATGTAGATGCGTTTGAGGCTGGCTATACACTAGAAGCGCTTCGCATCTTCCAGCGCGCCATCGACGGTTTGCCGGTAGGATATGCCAGCGGCGAAGATGCGCAAGGCTTGCAAACAGCAGAAGGCCAGCAAGCATTGGATATGATGAAACGGCAAGCCGATTTCATGATTGAAAACATGATAACAAAAGATGGCCTAATTGCAAACGGCTTTACAGTCGGCAAGGGACAGGACGAAAAGACTGGAACGCTGGAAGCGCAACTTGGCGCAATCCGCGGCTTGACCGCTGCATACCTTGCGACTAAGGAAGAAAAGTACCGCGATGCAGCACGAAGCCTATATCATGCTGTTGATACAAAAATGTGGGACAAAAAACTAAAAGTCTATAAAACTTCGGAAAATAACATGAAATACACACCGTTTACGGCAGGAAGCGTATCCGCTGCGTTCCGTCTCGCCCTTTTGAACCTAGGAAACACAGAAGCCGACAAAGAGCAATATCCGTCATTGGATAAAGACACAGTAGTATCACGCTACGTTGATTTCTATACTAGAGTCATAGAAGGCCCGTCCTTAAAAGAAGGAATGCAGGCCAGCGAGTTTTGGGATACAGGCGATTTCTATAAAAAAGGGGATAAAACCGGAAATACGGATAAAGACACCGTGCCGCAAGTGCAGGCCGGACACGGCAAATACGGCATTGCGCCGGTTCTCGTGAATGTTGAAGTGAAAAATAAAGAATAAAAGAAGGGTTGACTATGAAAAAACTTTCTCTTCTCTTGTGGACGCTCCTGCTTGCAGGAGCGTTTGCAGGTTGCAGCGTACAAACCTCAGGCAAACAAGAGGTGCGGAAAACCGCAATACACAGCAATAATATCCTGCTAAGCAAAGACGAAGAATATATCTATACAGCAAATATGGATGCCAATACAGTTACAATTTTACAAGCGAACACGAAAAAAGTTAAGAAAGAGATTAAGGTCGGGAAAGAGCCAAGACAGCTTGCGCTGAGCCCTGATGAAACTTACCTCTACGTATCCTGCATGCAAAGCGGCCGGATTGATGTGATCGATTTAAAGAAACAAAAGGTTGTCAAAAAGCTGAAAACGGGGATTGAACCATTTGGCGTTTTAACAAGCCCGGACGGCAAATGGTTATATGTTTCTAATTTTCGCTCCGGCACCGTGTCTGTTATTGATATAGAAAAGGAAAAAGAAATAAAGAGCATTAAAATCGGGGACCGCCCGCGTACGCTTGCCATGACGGCAGACGGCCAAAAGCTGTATGTTCCGCATTATTTGGGCGGGACTATCAGCGTTGTGGATACCGAACAGAATAAAGTGCAAAAGACGATTTCCTTTGCTGCTTCGCCCAACAAAGAAGACCGCAAGAAAAGCCAAGGAATCCCTAATACGCTGGAACAATTCGTCATTGCGCCTGACGGCAAAACCGCGTGGGTGCCGCATTTGCTGACAAACATAGATACACCTATCCATTTTGAAGAAACCATTTTTCCAGCCATCTCAGTAATTGACCTGGAAAAAGATGAGGAAATAACAGAGCAGCGTAAAGAACTGTTTGAAGAAATGAATGTAAAGGACAGCAAAAACGCTACAATTATTATGTCTAATCCATATGATGTAGCGTTTGATGCAAAAGGAACAAAAGCATTTGTGATTATGTCCGGAAGCGAAGATCTTGTTGTATTTGACCTGACGCGCGGCGGAAACGCTTCGCAGGTTGTGCGCCGCATTCCGGGAGATAACCCAAGAGGAATTGTTTTCTTTAAGAAAAAAAACGAGCTGCTTGTCCATAATGCGATGAGCCATGATTTGGCAGTACTTCAAGTTCCTAGAGAAGGTTCTTATGCAAAAGTAAAGCTGACAGACCAAAAGGCAAAGTTAATTGAAAACGACCCGCTTCCCGCGCTTGTACGGGAAGGGAAGAAAATTTTCTACAGCGGCAATTCAGATGAGTACGCAGCTCCGATTACAGGAAACAATTGGATGAGTTGCGCCTCTTGCCATAGCGATGGCGACATCAATTCGCTTACCCTTACTACCCCAAAGGGGCCGAGAAATGTGCCGAGCAACGTCCTCACGACGAAAACAGGCTTGTTCATGTGGGACGGATCGCGTGATGATTTTACAGATTATATCCATACTGTACAAGGAGAGATGGGCGGCATGATGAACCTTGATCCCGGACAACCGCTTCCTGCTGATGTGCAGCATATGTATGACGCTTTGTTCGCCTATTTAGACGCCCCATCTTCTTTTCCGGTTCCAAAAAGCCCATATCGGGAAAACGGAAAGCTTACAAAAACAGCAGAGCGCGGTGAAGCGCTATTTAACGGAAAAGGCAACTGTTTAAGCTGCCACGGCGGTGAGTATTTTACCGCAAGCGTGAATGCCATTGACGCATCCGGACAGCTGACAACAGCGAATACGCAATTTTTATATGATATCGGTACCGCCAACATGGCCGATCAAGATTCCACAGGAGATGCGCGCGCCGCATTTAGCAATCCGAGAAGCCGTTTGAAATTTGATCCGCCAACGCTTAGATGTGCATGGGCAACCGCTCCCTATCTGCATGACGGCAGCGCCAAAACACTTGAAGAAGCGATTGAAAAACACCAATACGAAGAAAGATATAGCTTGTCGAAGGAAGAAATTCAAGCCATTGCATCTTATGTGAAGTCATTGGAGTAGAAAGAGACGGGGATTTCCCGTCTCTTTCTGTGTCAGCCTTGTGTACCTGGATTATTTCCGGGAATAGGGAGCATATTTTTAAATCGCCCTCCCTGATTGCGTCTAAGTGCATAAGAAGCAATTCCCAATCCAACGCCGACAGCTGCTACTGTTGACCACGTACCGATATTGGAGCGTCTTCTTCCAAGTCCAATTACATTAAACATGTTATCACATCCTTTTTTTTAAATAGGCTTTCGTAAGCCATTTATAATGTACAGCAAACGAAAACGCTCCATACTAAAAACAAATTTCCAAATTGTAAAAGCGCAAGACATATGAGGAATGTATATAAAAAAGAACCTGATGAGTCTCCATCAGGTTCTTTTTATGTTTACTTCTGAATATACGTCTCCTCGGCGATTGGGGCAGCTACGATTTCTTCATCTTGCGTGCGAATATACTTAATGGAGAAAAGCGAGATAATACAAACAGCAATCATATAAGCGGCAACTGGCACCCAAGAGTTATTAAATTTCGACAGCAAGTAGGTTGCGATAAGCGGGGCCAACCCGCCTCCTAGCGCTGCGCCGATTTGATAGCCAACCGTAATGCCAGTATAACGGACATTAGTGCTGAAAATTTCGGAATATAGCGTGCCGATGACTGCTGTTGTAGCAGACCATACGATGCTAAGGCCGAAGATAGTAGCGAACATAAGCCAGAATGTGGATTGCAATGACAGCATGTAGAAGTAAGGGACAACATATAGCATAATGGCGACCGTATGCAAAACGTACATTTTCTTGCGGCCGATTTTGTCAGATAGCATGCCGTAGAGAGGAATTGTAATAATGGTAGCGAATGTGGCAATAGTAACGGTATTTAACACGATTTGTCTGGAAAAGTTAAGCACATCGGTAGCGTAGGAAATAATGAAAGTCGTGAAAATGAAGAACGGCGCCGACTCTACTAACTTTACCCCGATTGAGATTAACGTTGTTTTACGGTGGTTTTTCAAGATGTCAAGAAGCGGGAATTTCGGCGTGTCGCCTTCTTCCTGCGCCTTCTTGAAATCAGGCGTTTCCTCGATTCCTTTGCGGATCCATAACCCGACAGCCACTAAAACGATACTAAGCAAAAACGGGATGCGCCATCCCCATGCGAGAAATTGTTGTTCAGGCAGAAAATTGAACAAACTGATTGCAATAGTGCCAAGCAGCATACCTACAGGACTGCCGGCTTGCGGAATGCTTCCGAAAAAGCCACGGTGCTCTTTCGGAGCGTATTCTACCGCGAGCAGCAGCGCGCCTCCCCATTCTCCGCCCAAACCAATGCCTTGAATAATTCTCAGTAAAATTAATAGAATCGGGGCCCAAATGCCGATTGTATTATAGTCGGGCAACAAGCCGATTAAAACGGTGGCAATTCCCATTAAGGACAGCGTTAGCACGAGCGTCTTTTTTCGGCCAATTTTATCGCCGATATGGCTGAAAATGATGCCGCCAATCGGCCGAAAGAAAAACGGGATCCCAAACGAGGCATATGTGAGCAGCATCCCCGTCAAAGGATCCAAAGACGGGAAAAACAGCTTATTAAATACAAGGGATGCTACAGTGCCGTACAGGAAGAAATCATACCATTCAATTGAGCTTCCGATTAAACTCCCAAACAGCGCCTTTTTTGACTCTTTGCTAAAAGCGAAGGATTTTTTCATAAACAGCCTCCCTTTATATGTTCAATTTGTCGCATTCCTGTCAGACAGAACAGCCCGCGGCCGGCCGCTCTCACCCTAAGCGGTTTTCCATCGCATGGGGCAAAAACAGGCACGGATTGCTTCTATCCACGGCTAGATTGTCTTTTCCATCTAAAAAACAATTTTACACATTTTTAAACGTTTACATTTTTAACTCCAAGGCTGTAAGACTGTTGTTGGTTTTTATACCAAAAGAGCGTTCCATGCACATCACGGCCAGGCAGAACCATCAGCAACCCGCATCTGGTTTTCCTTTAGCCGAGGTAAAGAAAACTCGCCGACTGGCGGGCCTGTAAAGGCGAAGACAGAGGCGTAGTTGCCCTTATACTTTATTCCTAAAATTGGCTACTACGCCGCATCATCTTCTTCGCTGACAATTTATATTTTCTTAAAGTGCAAAACTAGGCCCTGACCGTTACTATGCACGGCCGGAAGCACTCTCCTTCCAAAAAAGATTGATACATCAACACTAACGTTTCACACAGCCAACTCCAAAAACTTTATATAGCGCAGCACAATCTTCATGGCCATATCCTTGCTTCTGGGCAGCTTGCAAATACGAAAGAGCAAGGCTGCTAAACGGGGCCGGTTCAGAAAGTTGCTTTGCCATTTCCGCGCCAAAGCGGACATCCTTTTCAGCCAAGTGGACAGAAAACATCGGTTCATAATCGTTATTAATCATGAGCGGACCACGCAGCCGCAGCTGGGCCGAATCGGCGCCTGTTGAATGAAGAAGCTCCTTAAGCAGCCCAAGGTCAATTCCCACCTTCTCCGCTAACAGAAAGGCTTCGCTTAATACGGCCAAATTCGCCATACCGGCCATGTTGCTAATCAGCTTAAAAGCGGTCGATTGTTCCACATCGCCCAAATATGTAACCGGGGAGCCGATTCGCTTTAGAATATCCTCTACTTTCTGAAATACCTCATATTTCCCGCCCGCAAAAATCGGTTCTGTTCCTTCTTCAGCCTGTGCCGGGCCTTTGCCGAGAGGACAAGCAAGAAAATCGACTTCATGCCGAGCGGCTTCATCAGCAAGCATCCGGGCTGTAACCGGGTCAATCGTACTTACATCGATACAAATTGCCTGTCGCTTCATATGGGAAAACAACGCGTCTCCTGTTACCAATAGCTGAAGCAGATGCTCAGGCAACGGCAGGCTCGTAAATAAAACATCAGCCCGCTTGGCAATAGCATTCGGCGCCGCAGCCGTTCCGCCCACTTCCAATACGCGCTGCACCGCGCTCTCGCTCAAATCGTATACCGTTACATCAAAACCGGCGCGGATTAAATTGCGCGCCAGTCCGCCTCCCATTTTTCCTAAACCGATAAACCCGAGTTTCATCTCCGTTTCCCCCTTTTACATTTGAATGGATAAAAATTTCGTTTCCAAATACTCCTCCATGCCGTGGTGTCCGCCTTCCCTGCCGAGCCCGCTTTCCTTCAAGCCGCCAAACGGCGCCTGCACTGTCGTCGGAACTGCATCGTTAATGCCAATGATGCCGTATTCGAGCTGTTCGCCGACCCGAATCGCACGGCTTAAGTTATTTGTGTAAAAATAAGCGGCCAATCCATAATCGGTATTATTTGCGGCTTCTATCACCTCTTCTTCCGTATCAAACGCGCAAATCGGGGCGACCGGGCCGAATGTCTCCTCGCGCATAATGTCCATATCGTTCGTCACGCCAGACAGCAGCGTCGGGTAATAAAATAAGCCGTCTTGCTGCACCCGATTTCCCCCTGTTAATACGACAGCGCCTTTTTCAACAGCATCCTGCACCTGTGCCTCGACCTTTTCAAGCGCGCCCTTATCAACGAGCGGCCCGATTTCCGACGTTTCCTCCATGCCGTTGTCGACTCGAAGCGCTTTTACTTTTTCCGTTAAAATCGCTTCAAATTGCTGTTGGACGGAGCGGTGCACATACAGGCGGTTTAAACAAATGCATGTTTGCCCCGTATTGCGGAATTTGCTGATGATTGCCCCTTCGGCCGCTTTTTCCAAATCCGCATCTTCAAATACGATAAACGGCGCGTGGCCGCCAAGCTCCATAGAAGTGCGTTTTACCCCTTGCGCTGCGCCCGCGAGCAATTGCTTGCCAATGTTTGTCGAGCCGGTAAAGGTAATCTTTTTTACAGCGCGGCGGCGCAAAAATGCTTCCCCGATTTTACCGGAGTTGCCGATGACCAAATTTGCGACTCCCTTTGGAAATCCGGCCTGTTCAATCAGCTCAAACAACCGCACCGCGCTGCTTGGCGTTTGGCTCGCCGGTTTTAAAATAACTGTGCACCCCGCCGCTAAAGCAGGCGCTAGCTTTCTTGTCACCATAGAAACCGGAAAATTCCACGGCGTAATTGCCGCAACCGGGCCGACTGGCTGTTTGATCACCTGAATCCGTTTGGAGGGAGAAGACGCGGGAATATTTTCGCCGTATACCCGCTTCGCTTCCTCTGCGTACCAGAGCACATATTCTGCCGCCAGCTCCACTTCTCCCCGCGCTTCGCGAATCGGCTTTCCCATCTCTAGCGTAATAAGCTCGGCCAATCTTTCCTTTTCTGAACGCATCAGTTCGTATAACGCATATAAATAGCTTGAACGCTCTTTTGCCGTCAAAGAAGACCAATGCGCAAACGCATTAGCGCTCGCCTGAATCGCCAAATCGGCATCCCGTTCATCTCCGTAAGCGACAATAGCCGCCACTTTGCCTGTAGCCGGATTGATTACTTCATACGTTTTTCCAGACAGCGCTTCCGTCCATTCTCCGTTAATATACATCCTTCTCGTTGCCATCGTCCCACTCCTTCTTTTAATCTATCATCCTGCCACGAGTACCAGCACGATTCCAAGCGCCGCAATAAACAAACACCCGAGCAAACTCAACACGCTCAAGCGCCAACCGGCTCTCTTAAACTCGCAAAAATCCGTATTCAGGCCAAGTCCGGCCATCGCCATTGCCATGAAAAATGTGCTGATATATATAAGCGGCCCAATCATCGTTTGCGGAATAACATGAAATGTGTTCAAGACGCTCATAAACAAAAAGCCGAAAATAAACCACGGAATCGGAAGATCGCGGAAGCTTCGTTTTTCGGTTCTATTTTGCTGCGGGGATGCTTTAGAAAATAGATAGCCTAAACACATCGCGACCGGCACAAGCAGTGCGACCCGGCCGAGCTTTACCATCATCGCCGTCTCACTGGCAGCATCGCCGCCCGGAGCGCTTGCCGCAATTACGTGCGCCAATTCATGGAGCGTAGCGCCGGTTAGCAGCCCATATACATATGGATCAATGGATAAAAATTGGTACGAGAAAATATACAATAATGAGCCAATCGTTCCAAATAAGGCAATATACGCTACCGATAAAGCGTTTTGCTCCGGCTTGCTTTTAATGAGCGGGGCAACAGCCATAATCGCAGCCGCTCCGCAGACAGCCGTCCCGACCGATACGAGCGTTGCTACATGGCGGTTTAGCTTCAGCAGCCGGCCGATGGACATCATCACGATGATCGTGCTTGCCACAACGACAATATCAATCATTATCATGCCAAGGCCCGCCTCATAAATTTGCATGAGCTGCAACCTGACACCCATCAAAATAATCCCGGCCCGCAGCAAAATTTTGCTGCTGAATGCAATGCCCTTTGCCGCCTGTTTCTCAAAGCCCATTACGATGCGCCATATCATGCCGATTAAAATCGCTAAAATCATCGCGCCCATAATTGAAAAAACAGGAAGCTTTGCTACTTGCACCGCCAAAAAAGCGATTACTGCCGTTAACGCAATGCCTTGGACATGCCCATTGCTGACAGAAAACCGCTTTAGCTTTACATAAGAAATCGGCTCTGCTTTCGTTTTTATTTTTTCAGTTTGCATAAAACACTTCCCAACATTATGAAATCCCGCCTACAGCGTCCCTTCCTTTACGCAAAGCGGCTCCGGGAACACCGCCTTCACCTTGGCGCCGATTTGCTTCAATTCCTGCTGGACGCTGTCAGACAGCGCTACCCCTTTGCTTGCGCGCTTCCTGGATTCGTTATGCCTCCGTTCGCCCGGGTAGCGGATTTCCGTTGTGCCGGGCACTTTCGGAACTTCCTTCATTTCCTGGAGAAGCTGCGCTAAATACTCTTTAAATGCGGCAATTGGCATAAATTTTTCAATGTCAAACAGTATAAAGAAATGGCCGACATTGGCAGGCTTGCTGGACTCATCACTGTAAATGTTATTGACGTGAGGGCCAAACGCGGCTCCCGATAAAACGCCCGTCAAAATTTCAACCGCCAGCGCCAAAGCCGAACCCTTCGCGCCGCCAAGAGGCAATACCGAACCCTTTAACGCTTCACCCGCATCATTGGTCATATTCCCGTCTTGGTCGAGCGCCCAATGATCCGGTATTGGCAAGCCTTGTTTGTTCGCTAAAATGATTTTCCCGCGCGCAACGACGCTTGTCGATAAATCGATAATAACGGGCACTCCGTTTTCGGTCGGGAAGCCGAACGCAATCGGATTTGTGCCGAAAAATGCCGCCCGCCCTCCCCAAGGGGCAATGCCTGGCGGAGAATTTGTAAAGCCGATGGAAGCCATATTGCGCTCGCATATCATTTGGCAAAAATACGCGGCGGTTCCAAAATGATTGCTGTTTTTAACCGCAATCGCCGCCACGCCGGCTTGCTTCGCCAGCTCGATACCCCGCACGACCGCATGGTAGCTCACGACCTGCCCCAGGCCGTTATCGCCGTCTGCGACCAAAACAGAGTGCCCCCTTTGTTCTATCGTGATGTTAGGGCGGCGGTTAATCCGGCCATCCATTAAACGCTGTGAATAAATACCGAGCCGGCTAATGCCGTGGCTCGCCACTCCTTCTAAATCCGCTTTTACAAGCGCTTCTGCCACTACAGCGGCATCCTCTTCCGGAACGTCCAGCCGCGTCAGCACATCCTTGCAAAATTCCCGCAATTTCCCCGCTTCAAATACATGCACTCATGTATCACCCTTTCTCCTCCAAGTTTCTCATAATGGAGCGCTCCACACTTTCAAGATGCTCGCTCATATATTGCTTCGCCAGCGCGGCATCCCTTGCTTGTATCGCCGCGACAATATTTTCATGCTCCTCAATCGACTGCGCCGCCCTTCCCGGAATTTGAATTGACTGTGTTCTTGCTTGCGCCAGCAAATCAATCAAGTTATGCATAATGCGGATCAATACCGAGTTCTCGGACATAGTCGCCAACAATAAATGAAATCTGTGGTCGAGCTCGGAAAGCTGCTCCGAGCTGTCCGCTTCTTCGGAAAGCTCCTTAGCCCTTGCTACAATCTCCACCAGCTCTTCAATTTGTTCGGCGCTCGCGTGCTGAATGACCCATTCCATCGAATTCGTTTCTAATATTTTTCTAACGGCAAATAAATCCTTGATTTGATCGGTTGTTACAAAAAACGCTTCTGCCATTTTCCTGATTTGCTCATCCTCTGAAGCAACAAATACGCCTGTTCCGTGCCTAGCGACCAAATAGCCGTAAGCCTCCAAAATTTTATACGCTTCCCGCACCGTATTGCGGCTCACCTGCAGCGTCAGCGCCATATCGCGTTCGCCGGGAATTTTTTCCCCTACCGCATATTTTCCTTCTCTAATCATTTTTTTGATATAGTCGGCCACTTGTTCTGAAATTCCTTTGCGGTCAAATGTTAGTGACATTTTGCATATCTCCTATCTACTTTTTATACTAAGCATAATGACGGCTCGCCCTTAAGCAGCTTGCGCACTTCCTTGGCCACAAGGACGGACGTGCGAACCTGCGACTCTTCTGTCAGCCCCGCGATGTGCGGTGTAATGATAACATTGTCATGCTGCAAGAGCGGGTTTTGCGGATTGATCGGCTCTTCTTCCAGTACATCTAAAAATGCGCCGGCAATCCGGTTTGCCCCTAAAGCGTCGCTAAGCGCACGTTCATCTACAATGCCGCCCCTGGACGTATTGATCACATAAGCGTTTTGCTTCATCATGCTAAGCTCGCGCCCTGAAATCAAATGCTTCGTCGCTGGCGTGAGCGGCACGTGCAAAGAAACAAAATCCGCCGCCTGCAGCAGTTCCTCTAACAGTTCAACTTTCTCCACATGCGTTTCTGAAATGATATGGTCATACTCCGCCACATACGGATCATACCCGATGACGCGCATTCCAAACGCCTTCGCCCGTCTCGCAACCCGATGCGAGATTTCGCCGAGCCCGATTAACCCGATTGTTTTTGTAAACAATTCACCGCCAGTAAAAGCTTTCCGGTTCCAATTTCCGCTGCGGACATCCTCGCCAGCCCTTAGCAGCGGACGGTTTGCCGTTAAAATGGCGTTCATTACGTATTCCGCTACTGATGTTGCGTTTGCGTTTCGGGCATATACAACCTGCACACCCCTTTCTTTCGCTGCTTTCAAGTCAATGTTATCAAGGCCGACACCGAGCCTGCCAATTACCTTTAAATTTGGATTGGCATCCAACAGCTCGCCATCGACCCTCGTTTGGTTGCGGACGATGAGCGCATCAAACTGCTTTACCTTTTGCAGCAGCGTCTCCCGGTCCTTCCACAGGTGCTCTTCATAACACACCAAAGCTCCATTATCTTCCAATTCTTTAATACCCTCTTCCCAAATGACTTCGCTAATAAGTACGTTCATGCCTATTCCCCTCGCTATTTGAATTTACCCCGTTTATACAGCGTTATCTCCCTACAAAATCTGCAGGGAGATAATATGGCATTACGCGCTGCGGTATAGCTTTGTCATAACAAACTCGCGGTGGCCGAGCGCCTCGGCGCTTGTCAAGCGGCCGTTAACAGTGCGGCAAATATAATCCATCAACAAATCGCCTGCTTCTGTTAAGGTGATTTCACGGGACAAAAGCCCTTTTACATCCACATCAATATGCTCGCTCATCGTTTCCGCCGTATGCGGGTTTGCCGTAATTTTCACAACCGGCTCAATCGGATTTCCGATAATATTTCCTTGTCCTGTCGGGAATAAATGCAGAACCGCTCCGGCTGCCGCCATCAACGTAATACATTCTGCCGCCGCCGATGATGTGTCCATAAAATATAAACCGTTTCCGTTTGCAGGCGCTTGGGCCGGATCTAATACACCAATGACTTGCTTTGTTCCCGTTTTGGCAATATTGCCAAGCGCTTTTTCTTCAATCGTGGACAACCCGCCCGCAATATTCCCTTGCGTCGGCTGGGAACCCAGCAAATCAACGCCCTTGGACTTAATTTCCCCGACATAGTCATTATACACTTCCATAAAACGCTCTTTTAATTCGGGCGTCGCCATCCGGTCGCGGATTAAATGCTCGCCGCCTGTAAGCTCCGACGTTTCGCCGAAGAAAACCGTGGCGCCTGCGTCTATTAATCTATCAACCGCTTGGGAAACAGTCGGGCAAGAGCCTAATCCCGTTGTCGTGTCGGATTCCCCGCACTTAATGCTAATTGTTAAATCCTTCAGTTCAATCGGCTCCCTTTGCAGTTCAGATGCCCATTGCACATATTCCTTCGCCTTTTGGGAAGCGCGTTTGATTGTCTCAAAATCACCGTTTCCTTCAATGGAGAAATATGTAACCGGCTTGCCCGTTTTGGCAATGCCTTCTGCAATTTTCTTTGCCCAGTTTTCTTCAATGCCGATGACAATAACAGCAGCTACGTTCGGGTTAGAGCCCGTGCCGATCATCGTTCTAAAATGCAAATCCAAATCCGGTCCGTACTGCAAACGGCCGTATGCGTGCGGCAGGGCAAGTGTTCCTTTTACATGGTTTGCAACCGCTTCACAAGCAGCGTTGGAAATATCATCAACTGGTAAAATAATCACATGATTGCGAATGCCTACTTTTCCGTTTTCTCTGCGGTATCCGTATAATTTTGGTTCCATTTTTACCACCTCGCCGTTTTAATGTTGTGCGTATGCACATAATCGCCAATTTCCCATTTTTGCGTTGTAACTCCAATTGGAATGCCGTACTTTAACACCGGCTCTCCTTCTTCCAGCTCCACTAACGCGATTTTATGCCCAAGCGGCACATCATGACTGGAAACGACCTGTACCTCCGAATCATCATCCATGTAAACGCCGATCACCTTTTCGCCGGCAAAAATCGGGCTTGTGGCTACCCCAACGTGATCACCTTTATGGTGAATTAAAAATTTATGTTTCGCGACTGCTTTTGCACCTTTTTCTTCCGTTGCCAATCCTGCTTGTTGTTGCGTCATAATCTCATTCCCTCCTTTTCGGTTTCAAGGTTGAGAGACCCAACCACTTGATTAATTACATTTTAACTATTTCTTCCAAAATAAGCAATAGTTTTTAAGAATTTTCTAAAAATTATTTAAGCTCGGATTCATGACAACTTTGTTACAAGAAGCGGCGCTGTGATTATAATCACCGTATTGCAACTGTCGTTATGTTACATTTCTATTTGAGAAACATTATCATCACTTTGAGGTGAGAATTATGGCCAAGGTTATTGACCTCAAGCAAACTGTCTATCAGTTGTGCACACAATATCCTGAACTCATTCCGATTATGAAAGAACTCGGCTTTGACAATATAACAAAACCAGGCATGCTGCAAACGGCTGGCCGCGTTATGACCTTGCCCAACGGCTGCCGGATGAAAAACATTTCATTAGATACAGCGAAACAAACTCTCGAAAGCTACGGCTTTTCCATTCAAGAATAAAAAGGAGAATGATTATGAGCGAAATGATTAATAACCGCGAACAACAACAGATGAACGATTCTGAGCGACAAGCGATCTTAAAGCAAATCATTAAAGATTTGCATAACGGAAAAAGCGTTGAGGAAGTAAAAGCTGCTTTTGAAGAAGCGGTCGGCAATATTACCGTTGCGGAAATTTCCCAATTAGAGCAGGCTCTTATGGAGGAGGAAGGGATTCCGGTCGAAGAAGTGCAGCGTTTATGCTCTGTGCATACCGCTATTTTCAAAGGCTCCATCGAAGAAATCCACCGCTCCGATAAGCCGGAGGACCAGCCGGGGCACCCGATTCATACATTCAAGCTGGAAAACAAGGAAATTGATATGCTTGTAAACTTTAAACTCCAATTGCACCTTGAACGTTTTGAAAAAGACGACAGCCCGGAAAACGTTTATAAGCTTATCGAAGATTTAAATCTTTTGCTTGACGTTGACAAGCATTACAGCCGCAAGGAAAATCTGCTGTTCCCTTATTTAGAAAAATACGGCATTTTCGGCCCAACCCAAGTGATGTGGGGAATCGACGATTATATCCGCGATGCGATCAAAGATGCAAAGCAGCAATTAATGAACTATAGCGGCCATAAGCAACCGGCCATCGATGTGCTGCGCTTTGTCATCCGCGAAGCAACGGAAATGATTTTTAAAGAAGAAAATATTTTGTTCCCGATGGCGCTGCAAACATTGACGGAGGATGAATGGGTAAAAATCGCCCATGAGAGCGACGAAATCGGCTTCTGCCTAACATCCCCTGCCGGCGCATGGAAACCAAAACGCGCGGATGTGCCAGAGAACGCGATGTCAGAAGGATTTATCCGCATGGAAACAGGAATTTTATCCTTACAGCAACTAGAATTGATGTTGAACCATCTTCCAGTGGACATTACCTTCATCGACAAAGATGATGTTGTCCGCTATTTCTCGCACGGCAAGGAGCGCATTTTCGCCCGCACAAAAGCGGTCATCGGCAGAACGGTTCAAAACTGCCACCCGCCGCGCAGCGTCCATGTTGTAGAAGAATTGCTGGCTGACTTTAAATCCGGGAAAAAGGATTCTGAAGATTTCTGGATTAAATTCCGCGATAAGTATGTATATATCCGCTATTTCGCGGTGCGCGACGCAAACGGCGAATATGTCGGAACGCTTGAGTTTACGCAAAATATCAGCCCGATTAAAGAATTGGAAGGCGAAAAGCGTATTTTATCGTAAGGATTCTTTAGAGAGAAGGCAGGAATGCCACTGCCATTTTGCTTAACATAGCCCATGAATATGCCGAAATAGCAAGTTCATTATATAAAAAGGGATGTTGTATTTCGAATATAGCATCCCTTTTTTGTTATTCTTCAACAGAAACGCTTTATACCGCTTATTGCTTGCCCTTAAACCGAAAAACCAAAATCGTTTACCTTCTATGATCTCAATATGGTACTATTATATTTACGTTGATACTTGGATTTAAAGGGAAGTGTAGCTATTGTGTAACGATATTTTAAACCAATTAAGCGCCGACTGTGAACAGTGCTTTGGCTTATGCTGTGTCGCTTTGCCTTATGCAAAGTCCGCCGATTTTGCTTTTGATAAAGCGGGCGGAATTCCTTGCAAACATCTGCAAGGAGATTATCGCTGCAGCATTCATAAGGATTTACGAACGAAAGGCTTTCGCGGCTGCACTGTCTATGAGTGCTTCGGTGCCGGCCAGAAAGTTTCCCAAGTTACGTACAAAGGAAAGGACTGGCGGGAACATCCGGAGTCAGCGAAGGAAATGTTTGATGTATTCCCGATTATGCAGCAGATTTACGAAATGCTCCGTTACTTAAAAGAAGCGCTTAGCCTAGCGGAAACACGGCCTATCCATCAAGATTTAGAGAATGCGGTGAAAGAAACTGCGCGGCTAACAGACTTAAGCCCCGAGGCGATTTTGCAGCTTGATGTACCAAGCCATCGGGCAAAAGTTAATGACCTGCTTTTGCAAACAAGCGAATTAGTACGGGCAAAAGCAAAAAGGGAGAAACATCCAAGAAAACCGTATAAGATGAATAGAAGAAGCGATCTCATCGGCGCTAATTTAAGAGACGCTAACCTTAGAGGCGCCAATTTGCGGGGCGCTTTGCTTATTGCCGCCAACCTTCAGGGAGCTGATTTAAGGGCGGCCGACTTGATTGGCGCAGACTTAAGGGACGCCAACCTTAGAGGCGCCAATTTAATGGGAAGCATTTTTCTTACCCAAGCCCAAGTCAATTCGGCCAACGGCGATATTCATACGAAATTGCCGCCTTCTGTAAGCATGCCGAAACATTGGCTAAATGAAGCTTAAGCAAAAAGGGGCGCCAAATTTTATTCAAACGGGTTCTGCTTGGAAGTGCAGGCAAACAGAAAGCGCTGTTGATTTTAACAGATTTTCCGGAAAGAAGTCCCCTACCTCAAGGAGTGAGAAGGGCGTAGCCCAACGAGTAGGTGGGGGATGAATTTCCGGTAGGCATAAGTCTACTTTTTGTATGGCAGATTTATCTTTTTTGCCAAAAACAGAACATGCGTTTGGTATACTAAGTGTATGACTCGAACCAAAAAAGAATTACCAGAAGGTTGGACCACAGCCGGATTTCAGTTCGCTATTGTTCCAACCGAGGAACAACAACAAAAGCTAGAACGAGCCTTTGGTTGTGAAAGAAAAGTGTATAACGAATATGTGGCTGGTTTGTATGAATACCTCGAATCCA
>JBHGUR010000074.1:0-78882 GCA_048976805.1 Ectobacillus sp.
TTTTATTTTTTAGAGTAGGCCGATGTTGATTTTTATATCACGTACGTCTGTACATCGCCGCTATGCAGACATTGCAACCCGCACTTATCTTCTCCCTCTGGTTTTCCTTTGGACGAGGCAGAACTAGGCCCTGACCGTTACGATATACGGCCAGGAGCACTCTCCCCCTCTAAAAAGAAGAGGTTACATCAACACTAACGTTTAACACAGCCTATATGAAACCATTTATGCAGGTGTAAGGCCTAATTTGCCACTGCATATGCAGCATTTACTGCCCGGCTGCCTCCACAAGCGGTTCCACTGAAATTTCCACACTTCCCCTTAGCGTTTGTGAAATAAAACATACTTGTTCAGCGCGGTGGGCAAATGCTTCAATCTGCTTTATCTGCTCCTCGCTCGCCTCCTTTAGGACGATATGCGGTTTATGGATGATTTTTTCAAATTTCAACTTGCCTCCATCCTGGGTAACCGTGCCTTCTGTTTTCAGCTCAAAACGCTCAATCCCGGTTTGTCTCTTTTCCAAAATTGCCGCCAACGTAATCATATAGCAATTTGCCGCCGCGCTCATCAACAGTTCCTCCGGATTCGTTCCCGTTCCCGGCCCGCCCATATCCTTCGGAACAGCGACAGCTGTTTTTGTTCCTTCCGTCTCAATGATTCCTTCTCCGAGTCGGCCCCCTGCCCATGTCCCCGTTATTTTAAAATGATATTGTTGCATAGATTAATCATCTCCATTTCTATCCTATTTTCTCTATTCTACACTACATCCCAACCTTTTTCAGTTTCGAAATATCCTAATCTTAGAGCTTTCAAACAACATATGAGTATGCGTTTGGTTTTATAAACCAAATATTCCAATTATTAAATAATATAGCGGAAAACCGGCCATGAATTTGGTTATTTCAACCACTTATGATATGATACAAAACAAGTAAGCTTTACCCTTACAAGCTTACTTACTACATCATTGCAGCCTAGCAAAAATACCGATTTCAGCAAAAAGCTCCCTTTTTTTAATTAAAGGGGGCTTTTTGCCTTTTTCACTTCCTTTCAATCACCTTCATATTTAAAATACTTATTTTTGTTAGTTAAATATTCAGAAAAATCTACATTTACACAGATGAATAAATCGTTGTAAAATTTATACAACAGGGGATATTGCTTCAGTCTCTTCACTCTTATATTCCACAACATGAAATATTCACCAGCTATGCAAAATTTGAAAAGAAAGGATGCTGTCATGAAAACGCTTACCAGAATGCTTTTAGGATTTGTTTTAATCGGAGCGGCCGGCTGGCTTCTGTACTCTACAGTATATACGCAAGCAACAGCAGTCATGTCATCTGTAGAACAAGTAAAAGAGGTGGATGCCCAGTCTATTAAAAATATTGAAATTAACACATCTTCGATGGATGTAAACCTTTTTCCCCATAATGATAATGGGAAAATTTCCGTACGATTGAGCGGGGACGCCTCACAGCAATATAAAGACAAATATAAGCTTAACATAACAACAAAGGGAGACACTCTTCAAGTAAAGGTAACAGCTGAACGCCGCTTTTCCTTTGGTCTTGAAAAAGGGGATATGAATCTCGATATTCGCATTCCGAATGCTCCTTACGAAGCAATTCGGCTTCTTTCCTCTTCAGGCGATATAGTCGGAAGCAGCCTCGAAGCAAAGCATATTCAGGCAAAGGCAAGCTCCGGCGATATCCGGCTCAAGCATATAAAGGGCGAAACTTTAATTATACATACAAGCAGCGGCGATATCCACACATCCAACACCGCTGCCAAAAAGATTGAAATGGAGGCCCAATCCGGCGATATCACATCCGATACGATTACGGCAGATGAATCCCATCTATCCTCTTCCTCCGGCGATATCATGCTGCGTACGCTGCAAGGGAAATCTGCGGTGACAGCGCAGTCGGGTGACATCAGTATTAAAAACAAAGACATCCAGCATGACATAACGGCAGAAACAGCAAGCGGCGATATCCGTTTATACAGCATTAATGAACCGCCCGCACTAACGCTTGATTTCAGCACAAGTTCAGGTGCAGGTGATATAAATGGCAGAAACTGGAAATATGACAAACGAACTGAAAAAAGCATCCGCGGCTCTATCAATGCTGGCGGCCCGCAGTTAAAAGTGCAAACACAATCCGGCGATTTTCGGTTGGAGCTTCCTTAAATATAAAAATACGGATATAGCTGCACGTCCAATACTTTCATGCTTGAAAAACAAGGACGGGAGAAATCCTCTCGTCCTTGTTAATTGTTTCCCGCCTCTTCACACGGAACTAAAATATACGGAATATGCTTCCCTTTTTGCGTTCGCTTCTCGATGGCCTTCCATTTCTTCTCCGTCCGCTTTAAAATGACCATCACATTCGTTCCGTCCTGCTCTTTATACAGCAAATACGCCTGCGCCGGATTTCCGTCAGCAAACAGCAGCACCTTCATACCGCGGTAGGCCGTACCGGTATGAAACATTTCATTTAAGCTCTCATACAACGGATTTGATTTGCCAAACAAGAACAACGCCTTCTTAAAATCCTCCGCCCCAATCAGCACCGTATCCGGTTCGTCCAGTTTCACCTGCATATCAAAACTATGTAAAACATCCTTGAGCACCTTTTGGGCATACTCTCGATCCCGCTTCTCAATTTGCTGCCTGCATATGTGTGACCGCCCTTCACTTTCGGCATGAACGACAGGGACAAACAGCAACAATGACATGAGCCATAATAGACATGGTTTTTTCATGATTTTCACACTCCCGGTATAGCTTTTGCAGATGAGAGGAATTTTATGCTAATTTTTAGGGAGGATTTTAAATCAAGGATCTGTTAAACTTGATTGTTGATTTTCCACTACAGGCGGACGCTTTCCGCGGGTGGGGCCGAGCCGCTTTTCCCGCTGGAGTCGCAGCCTTTCGTTCCAAATCAATATTAGCCTTTAACAGAGCCTAAATCAAAAAAAAGAATGCTTACGCTATTTTTCGGCCAATTGCAATACCATTTACACATTTTTTAGTTATTCAAACTTAAAAATAAACATACGACGATACCAGCTTATTCTATTTCTGCTGTTCGCCCATTACCGAAAACACGACACCACCAATCAAATCGGCAAGCGAATATTTCTTTAATTCATCAAAATACGCCTGCAGCGCCCCGTTTAATATGCCTTTAAGCCGGCACGAGCCCGCGATGTTGCATGTGTTATGTTCGGGCCGGAAGCATTCGACGAGGCTGAAGTCTTCCTCCATCTCCTGCACGACCGTTCCAATGCAAATGTCTTCCGGCTTTTTGGCAAGACGGATGCCGCCATTTCTTCCTTGAATCGTTTCGACCATGCCGATTTTGGAAAGATGGTTGACGATTTTCTTTAGATTATTTTTTGAAATATCATATGTCTTTGAAATTTGTTCAATCGAGCTTAATTTATAATGATGAACACCTAAGTACATTAACACCCGCAGTGCGTGATCTGTATAGCTTGTTAGACGCATCGTGAAAAAATCCTTTCTTTTTTCTTTATTATACTACTGAAATGTGCGCTTTCGCACAAAAGGTGCATTTTTTATGTACCTTTTTGAACTTTTTGTGAAAAAGGTGCATTTTTTATGTACCTTTTGAAACGTCCGCTATACAATGTGAATACAGGGTAGCTACCAAGATTTAAAACATATAAAAGGAGAATTACAATGGGAAAGGGAAAAAGCAATTTTAAACGGCTGCAGATAGTACTTCTCGTTACAATCGTGTTATCATTTTCCGTTTTAATATTAGGAGGATTGTCCATTTTTAAAGCCTCTGCGCCGCAACCTGGCAAAATCGTTGATACAAACGGCAACGTTCTGGCAACATATAAAACAATTAAAGGCGGACAAGCCGTCTATGAAAAATACGGATTAATGGACTACGGTTCCCTGCTTGGGCACGGCTCTTACCTCGGTCCCGATTATACGGCGGAGGCGCTGCATGTGTACGCGCAGGAAATGCAGAAATATTATGCGAAAAAAGATTATAAACAATCATTTAAAGATTTAAAGCAAGAACAGCAATCCGTTATTAAAGAAAAGGTTATTCGCGAAGCGCGAAAAAACCGCTATGATAAAGAAACAGATACATTAACATTAACAGATGCGCAAGTCGCAGGTTTCAATAAAGTAAAGGCCTACTATCAAAAAGAGTTTAAGAATAATCCAAAGCAAGTCGGCCTTTCGGAAAATATGATTTCTGAGGAGCATATGTCTTCCTCTGCACGCGGCTATGTAGCCAAAGGCAATCAAATCGACCAAATGGCAAGCTTCTTCTTCTGGTCCGCGTGGCTATCCTCAACAGAGCGTCCTGGAGAGGATTATACGTATACGAACAACTGGCCGTATGATCCGGACGTCGGCAACGAAATGTCTTACGCGTCCATGCTTTGGACAGGGGTGAGTGTCGCCGGCCTTGTACTCGGTGTTGGTATTATTTTATACTACTACAACCGTTATAAGTTTCATATGGAAGACGCCTATGAACCAGGCAAATTTCCAAAGCTAAATGTCGAAAACTATTTCGTAACACCAAGCCAGCGAAAAACCGTAAAATATTTCTTTGTCGTTATGCTTCTGTTTATGATTCAATCGTTGCTTGGCGGATTTTTGGCCCACTATTATGTAGAAGGAAATGCGTTCTTCGGCATTAAGCTTGTAGAATGGCTTCCATTTAATATCGCAAAAGGCTGGCACCTGCAACTCGCCATTTTCTGGATTGCAACTGCCTGGCTGGCGATGGGGATTTACGTGGCGCCGATGGTCGGCGGCAAGGAACCGAAATATCAAGGCTTGCTCGTTGATATTTTATTCTGGGCATTAATCGTGCTTGTCGGCGGCAGCATGATTGGCGAATGGTTCGGGGTAAAAGGCTATTTAGGCGACTTCTGGTGGCTGTTCGGCCACTATGGCTGGGAATATATCGAACTCGGAAAGATTTGGCAAATCGTCTTAGTAATCGGAATGCTTATTTGGCTGTATATTGTAACACGCGGGCTTTGGAACGGGCTGCGCAAAGAAAGAAGAGCGCAAGAAAAAGGCGGCCTGGTGCATCTATTGTTCTACAGCTCTATTGCAGTGCCGGCGTTTTATTTCTTCGCGTTTTTCATTCAGCCGGACTCTCACATCACCTACGCCGATTATTGGAGATGGTGGATTATCCACCTTTGGGTTGAAGGCATTTTCGAAGTATTCGCGGTTGTCGTTATCGGTTTCTTAATGGTTTCCATGGGGCTTGTAACGAAAAAATCAACGGTACGTGCGCTGTACTTCCAGCTTACACTGCTGCTTGGAAGCGGCGTAATCGGTATCGGGCACCATTATTATTGGATTGGCTCTAACGAAGCATGGCTCGGCCTTGGTTCCGTGTTCTCTGCAATTGAGGTTATCCCATTAACACTATTGATTGCTGAAGCGTATGACCAATACCGGATGATGAAAGAAGGCGGGCAAGAGTTCCCGTACAAAGGCGCTTTCTACTTCTTAATTTCCACAGCAGTATGGAACGCTGTCGGCGCCGGCGTGCTTGGATTCTTAATTAACACGCCTGCGGTCAGCTACTTTGAGCACGGTTCCTATTTAACGCCTGCGCACGGCCATGGCGCGATGTTTGGTGTATACGGCATGTTCTCGATTGCTATTGCACTGTACGCGCTGCGCAATTTAATTCAGCCGACTGCTTGGAATGAAAAGCTGACAAAATGGTCTTGCATTTTGTTAAATGCCGGGTTAGCAGGCATGCTTCTTATCACCTTGCTTCCAGTCGGATTTATGCAATTTAAAGAAGCGTACACGAACGGCTTCTGGTCTGCACGCGCGCTCGAGTTTTACCAGCAGGACAGCGTCCATCTATTGTTATGGCTGCGCATGATTCCAGATACGGTTTTCCTCGCAGGCATTGTGCCGTTGATTATACTATTCTGGAAAGGCATTCGCAATATCCGCTCTGTTAATAAAGCCGACTAATATGCCAACAGCTGCGGGACGATGTTCAGTTGTTTATGAAATAGCCGATTCATCTCGTGATTTTAATTATGAAAGATTCAGGGAAAAACCATATTGAATGGCAATGCTGATTTTAGATGAAATGAAAAAACAAATACCCGGTAAAGCTATCATCCCTCGCTTTACCGGGCATCAATTATTCATGTGCTTCTTCATGCTCTAATTCCTCTATCTGTTCGCGAATTTTTTTAACACGAAAAAAGAAGAAAAACGCTCCTCCAAGAAATGCAACTATCGTTCCCATCATTGTATAGATTTGCGTCATTTCCTTGCCGCCGTTTGGCAAGATAAGCCCAATCATTAAAATAGTGCTTATAGCCAATAGTACTTGGCCAAAGCGTGTATAGTCAGCCATTTTTTGGCGCATCTGCTTCATATTCATCACTCTCCACGGCATACTATAACACATTATCACACTCTATGAATATATTAAGTTTTTGCCAGCATGGAAAAGATTTGGAAAACGGTATTGGAACAAGTTTGGGAGCCGGCCGGATCTCAATGAAATATATAAATACAAGCTAAAAAAGAACATAAAACCTTTCTTTTGAAAGGGGAGAAAGCATCCAGCTATGCATAGAAGCGGTCAAAACCTATTCCTGCCCCATGCGGCGGAAAACCATGCTATTTGTTCTACTTAGCCGCGATGTATATGTCCAAACAATAAATTGGATATATGTAGAATAGGGGCCCAAGTTTTTGCCCCCATTCTGCAAGCAATTGCCTGCTAGGCTTCGTTTGCTTTTACTTCTTTTGGCGTTTGCAAATTTACTAGCGGCATAATTGACAGCAAACCAAGGATGAACAAAACGGAAGCCGCTTCAAACATTACAACAATGGAAAATAGTTGCTTTAACGGACCGGCGAGGCTCATCGTTAGCACCATCGCCCCTGTAAAAAGCGGGCTCAAGATACCGTTAACCCTGCCGATGAAATCCCCGGTTGTATTTTGCAAAATAAGCGTATTAATGCCAATATGAATACACGGCATGAAAAGGCCGCTGACAAATTCCGCCGCTAAGGTAATCCATAAAACCTTGGAAAAACCGATGACACTAATGCCAATTGCATTTACGAGCATTCCAAGAATGAGCAGCCTTTGCGGCGGGAGCGATTTTGACAGAACCATGGAAACGGCGCCGCCTACAATCATCCCGATTCCGTTTACCATCAGCAGCCACTGTAAATTTTCTTTTTGCAGCCCTAAGCGCTCTGTAACTAAAAAGATATTAAGCGGCTGAATTAACCCTAACGCTAAGCCGGCCGCCATAAAGCACATGCCAAGCAGCCGCAATTCCTTCTTCGCCCACACATAGCGAATGCCGCTCTTCATTTCCTCCCACAATGTCGTTTTCGGCTTTTCTTTCGTTGTCATATGGTCTTTCGGTATGAATGTCAGCGCAGCAGCTGAAAGCAAAAACGCCACGCCGGTGATTGCAATCGATACGTCAATGCCAAACGTTTGAAATGCCATCGTTCCTAATACCGGCCCTAAAATCATAAATACAGCAAATATCGTTTGGTAAATCGACATCGCTGGCTGCAGCAATTCTTCAGGCAAGTGCATTTTAAACAACTTCATGCCGGACGGCTGTGAGAATTGCGACAAAATAGAAGAAACCAGCGTTGCAAAAAACACGACCTTCCAAGTGCTGAACATGAGTGTAACTAAAACGGCAAATACAGATACAGCGCTTAAAATATCGCACCATACCATCGTCTTTTTCGGCCTCCACCGGTCGGCGAACGTACCTCCTATAAAGGAGAAAATAAAAATCGGCGCAAACTCGGCAACCGAAATCATGGAAACAGCAAACGGGTCGCCGTCCGTCTTTTCCATAACGAATAACAGTACGGCAAAATTCCGTACCCAAATGCCTACTTGGAGAAATAATCCTGATATGAAAATAGCTTGCACAAAACGATTTTTGAGCAATGAAGCTGCATTTTGCGCCATGTTTGTTCTCCTTTCTTGATTATGCGGTTTACAAGCTAATTGCTTTTGGTTATCCTAGCAAAAACCGCTGTTTTTATAAATGTAAATTACAAACAAGTTAGAGGGGAGCATGCGGGCAGCATAAAAAAGCCCCCTATCCAGCAAACAGGATAGGGGGCTGCCTAAACCATAGGAACATATAGTACATCACATACTATAGCCGCAATGATCATGTTTTCTATATATAGACTAACCCTATCCAGAATATACTTTCGCTTTTATAACGAACGCCTTCGCGCAAATAGGATTAGAAGATCATTGTCCTATAGTTCACCCTTCCATTTCTTGTTACTTCCATACTACAAAATAAAGCCGCTTTATTCAAGCATTAGCTTCATTATATTTTAAGACAAAGCTTGCGCCAAGTCTTCAATTAAATCTTCGCCGTCTTCAATTCCAATTGAAATGCGCACTAATGTGTCCGTAATGCCAAGCGCGGCGCGGCGCTCTGCCGGAATAGAAGCGTGGGTCATTTTAGACGGGACAGAGATTAAGCTTTCGACTGCGCCGAGGCTTTCCGCAAGCGTAAAATATTTAAGCTTGCTCATTAAGCGATTTAACGTTTCTTCGCTATCAACATCAAAGGAAACGATTGCCCCGAAGCCTTTTGCCTGCGCTTTCGCCGTTTCGTGATTCGGATGCGTTGCCAAGCCCGGATAATATACCTTCGTTACTTTCGGGTGCTTCCGCAAAAACTCTACAATCATACGGGCGTTCGCTTCGTGCTCCTGCATGCGCACGCCAAGCGTTTTCAAGCCGCGCAGCAGCAAAAAGCTGTCCTGCGGCCCAAGCACGCCGCCTGTAGAGTTTTGGACAAAGTGCAAATCCTGCGCCAATTGTTCGCTGTTGACAACGACAACTCCGGCGACAACGTCGCTATGTCCGCCCAAATATTTCGTCGCGCTATGCAGCACAATATCTGTACCTAATGTAATCGGTTCTTGCCAGTAAGATGTCATAAATGTATTATCGACGATTGTAAGCAGATTGTACCGCTTCGCAAGCGCCGCTGTTTTTGCGATGTCTGTTACTTTTAACAGCGGATTGGTCGGTGTTTCAATATAAATCGCTTTTGTATTCGGGCGGATGGCTGCTTCTACTTCTGCCAAGTTCGTTGTATCAACAAATGTGTGCTCCAAGCCGAAACGGTTTAATACTTTCGACATGACACGATACGTACCGCCGTACACATCGTCTGTTAATACGATATGATCGCCGCTTGAAAACACCATCATAACGGCTGTAATCGCCGCCATGCCGGAGCTGAATGCAAAGCCGGCATGGCCGTTTTCTAGCACGGCCATCATCTCTTCCAAGGCAGAGCGTGTCGGATTGCCTGTACGGGAATATTCATAGCCTTTATGCTTGCCAATCGCTTCCTGACGATATGTGCTCGTTTGGTAAATCGGAACGGTAACCGCCCCTGTTAGTTCATCTCCAATATGAATACCATGAATTAATTTCGTTTTAGCTCTCATTTTGAATTACTCCCATCCTTTGTATATATGTTTGCTTAAATAACGTTCACTGCTGTCCGGAAAAACCGTCACAATATTCGTTCCGCTTTTGGCTCGCTGCGCTTCTAACAAACTCGCGTAAAACGCGGCGCCGGAAGAACTTCCGACAAGCAAGCCTTCTTTTTGCGCAAGCTCCTTTACGCAGCGAAACGCGTCTTGGTCCGATACGGTATGGATGGCATCAAAATAACTAGGATCCATAAAGGATGGCAAAAACTCCATGCCGATTCCTTCTGTTTCATGCGCGCCCGGCTCTCCTCCATTTAAAATGGAGCCTTCCGGTTCGACAATCACTGTTTTGATTTCAGGCTTTTGCTCCTTTAAATATTTGGCCGTTCCCATAAATGTGCCGCCTGTGCCAGCGCCGGCAACGAAAACATCAATTTGTCCGTCAAGTTGATTCCAAAGCTCCGGTCCCATTGTTTCGTAATAAGTCGCCGGATTGGCATCATTGGCAAATTGCTGCGGACAATACGTATTTGGAATCTCCTGCAGCAGTTCTTTCGCCTTTTCAATTGCTCCTGTCATTCCATCCTCAGTCGGAGTGTTGATAACCGTTGCACCAAGCGCCCTCATTAATTCTTGTTTTTCAATGCTAAACTTTTGCGGTACGCATACGATAACGCGCAAATCATATTGCAGCGCCGCCAGCGCAAGGCCGATTCCTGTATTTCCTGCCGTCGGCTCGATAATTGTGCCTCCTGGCTTGATAAGCCCTTTCTTTAAAGCATCTTCAATTAGATGCTTCCCTAGCCTATCCTTTACACTTCCGCCCGGATTATAAAATTCCAGCTTTGCAAATAAGCGGACTCCTTCCGGAAGCGAAAAACGCGTAATTTCCACAAGCGGCGTATTGCCGATTAGCTCATGAACTCCGCGGTACACCTTCATGATTAATTGCCTCCCTATCCCAAAACTTCCATTATATTGCAGCTGTATTTCCTGTATGCTAACTTGCCATTCAACCGTTTGCTATATTAAAGGAAGCGAGACGGGCCCTTGCTTCCCAGCAACGGTTTTTCGCTGCATAGAGCACGAGCCGCTTCAAACGCCGCCGGATGCTCTTGCCCTGCTATAAAAAAGGCGATTTTTTATTCACTTATATATTTATCGACAAAGAAAAAGACAACTGCTATGCAAGCCTTTATAAAACAGTTGTCTTTTCAGCCGCTTATTTCATCTCTTGCAGCATCTTAATGATGAAGTTTGTAGAGTGAAGCGCCGCTTTATCTAAAAACTGGTCAAATGATACATCGGATTCTTTGCCGGCAATATCGGAAAGCGCGCGGATGATAACAAACGGCACATTATATTGATGGCATACTTGCGCGACCGCAGCTGCTTCCATTTCTACTGCATGTAAATCCTCAAATTTGCCGCGGACAAATTCCACGCGCTCTGGGTCGTTCATAAATGAATCTCCGGTTGCAATCGTTCCTTTTACAACCTGCACGCCTTCCATTGTTTTCATGCATTCCTCTGCCAATGCGACAAGCTCTTTATCCGCTTCAAACGCCGCCGGCATGCCCGGCACTTGGCCATACTCATAATCAAATGCTGTTACATCCACATCGTGATGGCGAACATCTGTTGAAATGACAACATCCCCGACATTCAACGAATGGTGGAAGCCGCCCGCAGAGCCTGTGTTGATAACCTTCTCAGGCTGGTAGCGCTCAAGCAAAATCGTTGTCGACATCGCCGCGTTTACTTTGCCGATGCCAGATTTCAACAATATAACTTCATGGCCTAATAATGTTCCTTTTGTGAACTCGCAGCCTGCTACCGTTTCCGTTTCCGCATTTTCTAGTTTATCGCGCAAAATGCGCACCTCTTCTTCCATTGCTCCAATTACAGCGATTTTCAAAATAAGATCCCTCTTTCTTAATTCTTAGTGGCCTCCATAATCCACACAAAGTGATTATAGCGAGAGAACGTCACGTGGAAGCCGTTATCTTCAAAGATAATCTGCATAATCGGAATGAGCGTATAATATTCGCTTTGCAAATCGTTTGCCAACTTGCAAAAACCTTGCTCAATTGCCGTTTGCACAGTCTTATCATATGCCTCTCGGTCTGTAAATATAGTGTCAGCAAACACTATTTTACCACCTTTATTTAAGAATTGACTATATTTCTCTATCGCTTTTCGTTTTTCCGCGTCTGTAAGGTGATGAAACGCATATGTGCTTACAATCGTATTAATACGATCTGGGATCTCAAAATTTAAAAAATCTCCTTCTATAATTTTTATAGTATTTGGAAGTTTTTGCTTGGCGATGCTTCGCATTTCCCGAGACGGCTCAATGCCGTAAATGGTATAGCCGGCATCAAGAAATTTCCGCGTCAAGTTTCCTGTGCCAACTCCAAACTCAAGAACTGTGCCAATTGACTTTTCAACAACCCCTTCCAAAATAGCTTCATAATTCGCAAATACTTCTTTATATTCATCGTCTTCTCCCGCAACAAAGGAGTCGTACGTATGTGCCCATTCATCAAACAGCTCGTTAAATTCAGTACCCATAATTAAATTCCCCTTTTTCTTATCGATTTTATCAGTATAATATGCCGGATCTCCCAGAAAGTCAATACAATTGTGAAACATGGCAATTTCTGGGCTTCTTTGCTACACTTATAAACAGAATACTGTAAGGGAAGGGATCTATATGTCATTATCATTTGAGATGATTGAAGATAAGGTTGAATTTTTTGAGGCGGCAGATTTACCAACATTAGAAAAGAAAATTAACGAGCAAATCGAGCATAACCGCGCGCTGCTGCTTGAAGTAAACAGCGTGTCCCACCAGATGCATGTCGACAACGACAGCAAGCGCCCCTACTATAGCGCGGTTGTCCATTTTAAATTGAAGAAACTCCGCTGATTGGTAATCTGTCTGTATATTTCATTCCTAAACTTGGCGTGTAAGAAAAGCGCAGGGCGCCCAAAGCTAGACACTTATCTGAATTGAGATTCTATACTTTCTTACCTTTTGGCTCTGTTAAACTTGAGTGTTGGTTTTCCACTACAGGCGGACGCTTTCCGCGGGCGGGGCCGCCTTTCATTCTAAATCAACAAATGAATCCAAATCAACATGAGCCTTTAACAGAGACATCCATGCAAGAATATAACTCGCACCACGATAGATAAAAAATTTTTATTTTTTAGGGTAAGCCGATGTTGATTTTTATATCACGTACGTCTGTACATCGCCGCTATGCAGACATTGCAACCCGCACTTATCTTCTCCCTCTGGTTTTCCTTTGGACGAGGCAGAACTAGGCCCTGACCGTTACGATATACGGCCGGGAGCACTCTCCCCTTCTAAAAAGAAGGGTTTACATCAACACTAACGTTTAACACAGATTATTTTTTAGGGTAGCCTACCTTTTAAAAAAGAAGAGCGCTTTTTAAAAAGCGCTCTTCTTTACTTCATCTGCTGAACTAATGTCGGCTGCCAGCCTTCATTTTCCACCCATTCAATATAAACCTTGTATACTTGCTTCGTGCCCTTTTCCTGCACCGTTCCAATCGCCTTGTTCGGCCCGTTGTTTCCAAGAAATAATATCGTCAGCGTATCCGAAGGAATGTTTAACGCATATGCAATAGATTCCACCATTTCTTTCCAATCCTGTGAATTCATATCAAACTGCGTTGAATGTGGCTCACTTTGAGAAGTGCCAATTGGCTTCCACGAAGGGTTTGTATACGCCTCTGCAACCTTCGGGTCCTGTTGGTCTTGTATAATTACTTTTTTATCTTCCACAGGCTGCGTTACTGTTACAGCCTTTTCTTTGGCCGTTGTTTCTGTTTCCCTGTCTGTTTTTTCTTTCTTCTTTGACTCTTCTTTCTCGGAAGATTTCGTACTTTCAGTTTGTTGTTTTATGCTCTCGTTCCCTTTTGTAGCTGCCTGTTCTTCTGGAGAGGAGAACACCTGGTAAGCCACTGCTGCGACAACAAGCAGAACCGCCCCGATTAGAAGGTTCAAAAGCATCCATTTGCGGCGTTTTTGCTTTTTCGCTTCAAATCGCGAACTGTCCGGAAATTGTGTCATTTTCCAACCTCCATCCATGATGTTTTCACATACCCCTTATTGTAGCACCAAATTCCCAATCATTGAAGAAGGAAGTATACATTGTTACAAAACAAAAATATTTGTCATATCTACCGCGGTTCCACATCTCTGTTCGTCTCCTGCTCCCACCGCGCGACGGCTTTTACAGTCTCTGCAAAAACCGTTTTAGAAGCATTCTCAGCCTTGTCCGTTTCCAGTTCCACCGAAACTAACGCATAGCGCGGGTTATCATGCGGGAAATAACCGGCAAACCAGCGATTCACTTTATGCTCCTTGCCCGTTTGTGCAGTGCCGGACTTTCCTGCTATCGATAAAGGCAACCCTTCATACGCTGCACCTGTTCCGTTTGGTGAAGAAACAACGCCTCTTAACAGTTCTTGCACTTTGTGAACCGTTTTAGGGGACAATTGCTCTCCAGCCAGCTTATGGTTTGGAAAACGGTACAGCTTTGCGCCGTTTTTATATTCGATTTCCCGCACGGCCTTCACCTCCAGCTTTTCGCCCCCGCGCGCGATTGTCGCCATCATATTGGCTACGGCAAGCGGCGACAAGCGAACATCCTTCTGGCCGATGGCAGTTTGCGCGATTGCTTTTTTTACACTTTTATCACGCTCATCTGTCCAGATTGTCCCTTTCTGTTCTTCCTCCAGCTGACGAAATTCCGGAAAATGAAAAACATGCCCCTTCCAGCCGACCGTCCCTGTTACACCAAGAATATTCGCATATTTTTCAATTATATTTTTATCTTTTTGCACAAGCTCCTGTCCTAAATCAGCAAATGTGCGATTGCAGCTGCGGGCAAAGCTTTCTTCAAATGTCAGCATTCCCATCGGCCGTTCTGCCGTTCCTTCGCCGTACGGGTTGCTATTGCAATCAAACGTGCGCCCAGGCGCATTCAACCCATGATCAATTGCTGCTGCCGCAATCACCGTTTTAAATACAGAACCGGGAAATTGCGGACTCAGCATATAATTTACGGCTCCCTGCCGATATGCTTCAATACTTGACGTATTAAGGGACGGATTGCTAACCATGGCCAATATTTCATTTGTTTTGACATCAAGCAGCACAATTCCTCCTTTTTCCAACCCGGACTGCTTCACAATTTCCTCCGCTCTTGCTTGCAGCGTTTTGTCAATTGTCGTTTGAATGATAACCGGATAAAACGGATTGGCCGGTTTTGTATATTTTACGTTTTTGCCGAAAATAGGCTCACCTTGCCGGTCAACATGATATAACAGCTTCGCTTCCCCATCTGTAAGCAAAAATTCATCAAACGTGCGCTGTAATCCAGAAATGCCGATTGGGGTCGTTTTCGTTATTTTTCCTTGCTTCAGCTTATCTCCGTACCGCTTTTCCAGCTCCATCGCATTTTCTCCGGTCAAGCCAATTAAATGCTCCGCTAGCGCCTGTTCTCCTTTTACCCGGGCGTTGGCCGCCACTACACCGGGAATGCCAAGCTCATTAATTGCTTTCATTTGCTTTTCAGTGAGTCGCATCGCCTTGCCTTCCTTTTGAAAAACAAACGGTGCATCCGCCCGCCGAATCTGTTCTGTAAACTCTGAAACATCTGTATCCAATATGTGCGCTACCTTTTGCCGAGGCCACTGCATATTGGTAAGAAACGGAAATAAAATCAAACTTGGATGATAATCATCTGTTAACGCCTCTCCGTTTCGATCCGTAAATCTTCCTCTGCCGTCATCGAGCACAACCGTATGCGTGCGCTGTGCAACGCTTTTTTCCAGTAAATTAATATGCCGATCTGAAAACGACTCCGTCGCGATTAATTGAAGCTGCATTAATCTGCCCATCAATAATAGTATTATCCCCACAAAGCAAACAAGAACAGCAATTGCACGTTTTCTCCATTTCATACAAAAAACACCTCGTCTTACAGTTTCGACGAGGTGTTATATATTTCATACATCATATTATACATGAAGTTTACCTGTTTTCCTCAAAAAGGAACCATGCATTTAGCTTACGGAAACAATCCTTACGCGCATATCCCCGCCCGGCGTCTGTACAGTAACTTCATCTCCGACTTGTTTGCCAAGAAGCGTTTTGGCGATTGGAGAGTCGTTTGAAATTTTCCCTTCAAACGGATCTGCTTCCGCGCTTCCCACAATTGTGTAAGTTTCTTCATCTCCATCCGGCAGCTCGACAAACGTAACCTTTTTCCCTAATGTTACCGTTGTGGAGTTTGCCGCATCTTCTTCAATGATAACCGCATTGCGGATCATATTTTCAATTTGCGTAATGCGCCCTTCTACGAATGCTTGTTCATCTTTTGCCGCATCGTACTCAGAGTTCTCGGAAAGGTCGCCGAAGCTGCGCGCAATTTTAATGCGCTCTACAACTTCTTTACGCTTTACCGTTTTTAAATATTCTAGTTCTTGCTCAAGCTTTTCTTTACCCGCCTGAGTCATTGGATATGTTTTTTCTATTGCCATGTTTTCCACTCCTTTTCTGTCTGCCAATCCCCCGCCACGAGGAGCCTACTATATAAAGATGTCCTCACCTGGCACCAGGTGAGGCTGCATGTTCCATTGTATTCGCTAGGAAGAGAAAAAATCCCTTCTCTATCGACGTCTTTTTCTATGCTATTACAAAATCACTTTTTCTTCAAGGATTGTGCCAATTTTTGTGACCATTATATCGATAGCAACATGGTTTTGGCCGCCCTCCGGGATAATAATATCGGCATAACGCTTGGATGGCTCAATAAATTGGTTATGCATCGGACGGACAACATTTACGTACTGCTCAATTACTGATTCCATCGTGCGGCCGCGCTCTTGAATATCGCGCTGCATACGGCGCAAAATGCGAATATCCGCGTCCGTATCCACAAACAGCTTAATATCCATCAAGTCGCGCAGACGCTTATCTTCCAAAACAAGAATGCCCTCTAAAATAATAACATCCTTTGGCTCAACAAAAATGACTTCCTGCGAGCGCGTATGCAACTTATAATCGTAAACCGGTTTTTCAATCGGCCTATACTGAAGAAGCTCTTTAATATGCTCAATTAACAGATCATTGTCAAACGCCAGCGGATGGTCATAATTTGTTTTCAGGCGCTCTTCAAGCGGCAGGTCGCTTTGGTCCTTATAGTAATAATCCTGTTCCAGCATTAAAATAGAATGACCTTGAAAATGGTCGAAAATTGCTTTTGTCACACTCGTTTTGCCTGATCCAGAGCCCCCGGCAATCCCGATGACAACGGGCTTTTTCTTCCCCATAGTACTACCACGCTTTCTTATTGAAGTATTCTTTTTCTCATCATGTTGTAAGGGTATACCGGCTTTTCAACTTTTATTTTGACAATTTGCAAAGGATGTCTTGCCGCCTCCAATTTATTTCCGTCTTCATCCCAAATCGCTTCTACTGTTTGGGTAAAGTTTTCGATTTCCGGCCCGAAAAATTCCACCTGCTGTCCCGGTTTAAAATGGTTGCGCTGTTGAATTGTCGCAATTTGTGTTTCCGGATTGTAATCAAGAACTAAGCCTACAAAGTCGTAAGTTGTTTTTTTACTATGATTTCCATACATCTGCTCTTGATACCCTGGAACTCCTTCAAAGAAAGCAGGAGCTGTATCGCGGTTCGCGCATTTGTCCAGTTCTTCAATCCATTCCGGCTTGAACACAAAGTTGTCCGGGTCAGCGCAATATGCATCAATTACTTTGCGGTATACACTTACAACCGTTGCTATATAGTGGATGGATTTCATGCGGCCTTCAATTTTTAGGCTGTCGATGCCTAGTTCAATCATTTTCGGAATCGATTCTATAAGCGTTAAATCTTTCGGACTCATCGCAAATGGCGCATCGCTTTCATCAAACAACGCCACTTCAGCTGCACTTTTATCTTGTGACGTCGTCTGAATTAAATCGTAATCCCAGCGGCACGATTGGCAGCAGCCGCCGCGGTTGGAATCGCGCGCCGTCATATGGTTGCTGAGCGTACATCTTCCGGAATAAGCGATACACATCGCTCCGTGAATGAAGGCTTCGATTTCAATATCAACCTTCTCTTTAATTTCTTTCATTTCCTCATAGCTAACCTCGCGCGCCAAAACAAGGCGTTCTAATCCTTCCTCTTTCCAATATTGAGCTGCTTTCCAGTTTGACAATGACTGCTGCGTGCTTAAATGAATTTCAAGGGAAGGAGCTGCCTTCTTGCATGTTTCAATAATGAGCGGGTCAGCTACGATAATTCCTGTTACACCGGCACGTTCAATGCCTTGCAAATATTCTTCCAGCCCGTCCATATTTTCATTATGTGCAAAAATGTTTGTCGTCACGTAAATTTTTGCTCCATACTTATTGGCAAATTGCACGCCGTCCGCCATTTCCTCAAGCGTAAAGTTATCGGCATTAGAACGAAGCCCAAACTCTTGTCCGCCGATAAATACAGCGTCCGCTCCGTAATGAACTGCAATTTTCAATTTTTCCAGGTTGCCTGCCGGCGCCAACAGCTCCGGCTTTTTCACGATTACCCGTTTTCCATTAATTACACGTGAAATTTCTTTAACAGCCATCATTTCAGCCTCCTTTTTAATATACTGTTTCTTTATAGAAGAAGCCGGTATCCAACGGACGGTTTACCGGTTGCATATCTTCGATTTCCTTATAAAGCTCATCCTTCACTTCATAGTACGTGTCTCGGTCTTCTGCGCATAAATCAATGGCTTTACGGTATTTTTTCGTTACTTCAATAATGTATTCGGAGCTTTTTAGGACGCCGTCGATTTTAAAAGCATCGATTCCGCCGTCAATTAATTCTTCAAGCTCATCTATCATGCAAATATCATTTGGGCTCATAATATGCGTGCCATTGGCATCTTCAAATATAGGATATTTGTTATTGCGTTCTTTATCATAAAGGAACATATTTTCCTCATATTTTTTCTTTTCAATTTCCATCACACGGCCTTGGTATTCAAAATAATTGCCGATTAGAGAACGCTTCGACTGGAACATCGCAGTCATGCCGTGAACCTGTACCTCAATTTCCACTTTTGCGTTTTCTTTAATTTCTAAAACGGCATCGAGGCTCAATTCACGGGCCAAAACAGCGCGCTTTGCTCCTTTGCGCCCCCAATAATTGCATGTGAACCAGTTTGTCGCCGTTGTTTCCGTATTCCAATGCAGCTTCATATTAGGGGCTACCTCGCGTACCGTCATTAAAACAGCCGGGTCGCCAAAGACGATGGCATCCACTTCCGCCTCTTTTAAAAACTTCACATAATCTGTTAGCTCATCTACTTTTTCATTATGAAACAGTGCATTCATTGCCGCGTACACTTTTATATTATGGCGATGGGCGCTTTCCACCGCTCTTTTTACGTCATCGCGGGAAAATTCGCCTGCCAGGCGCAGGCCGAATTTTTGCTCTCCAATGATAACGGCATCCGCTCCCGCTTTGGCAAGCGCTTCTATATCCTCTACCGTTTTCGGCGTTACTAACAATTCAGGTTTTTTCAAATCCGTTCACCCCTTCTTTTTACTAACCGCCACTCCGTCTCCAATCGGAAAAATCGCCGTATCGTAGCCGGAATGTCCCATTAACCATTCATTATAGGTTTTTATCTTTTTAACTAAACTGCGTATCCGTTTATTTTCAATTGTTTCTTCCGCTACCAGCCCGCGGAATAACACATTGTCTGTAATAATGACGCCCTTTTCGTTCAACAGCGGCTCATACAGCTCAAAAAAGCGCTGATATTGCCCTTTTGCCGCATCAATGAAAATCATGTCAAATGTGCCGTATTTTTTTACTTCGTCCGCTGCTTCCAGCGCATCCCCAAAAATAAGGGAAATCCGCTCTTCTACACCGGATTGTTGTATATAAGCAACAGCTTTTTCATAACGCTCTACATCGCGTTCAATCGTGACAATATGCGCATTTGGAACAGCCTTTGCCATCCGGATGCCCGAGTATCCAATCGCCGCGCCAATTTCCAAAATGGACTTCGGTTCAACAAGCCGGAGCATTTGGAGCATAAATTCCATTCCTAAACGATCCATAATCGGTACTTCATGCTCGCTTGCATATTGCTCCATCTCAAGAAGCAACTGATCATCTTGCCGGTGAAAAGAAAGTAAATATTGCGCTATCGCAGTGTGTTCCATAACCGAACCTCCTTTTTGGCAGGAGTACTTAAAGAGAGACTGCCGCTCTCTGCTATAGATAAAAGAAGAGCGCCTGAAAACAGCCGGAAATATCACCGATACGGCCGCAGAGCGCTATCGTGTACAAGCCACGCCCTATTTTTAGCTTGCACGTTCCCGTTTTATATTAAAAGCAAAAATGATGCCAGTTTTTAACCCGATATATTTTAACATAAAACAGAAAGAGATGCGAACTTTTTTGTTTCGCATCTCCTTTTCCCCATACTATGGCTGATTCATAATATATTTTGCTTTCAATGCATTATGCTCCTCAAGCGTTCTCGCGTAAAAGACTTCCCCGCTCGGCGCGGCGAGAAAATAGTAATAATCCGTTTGCGCTGGCTCAACTGCCGCTTTCATCGACTGATCTCCCGCGTTGGCAATCGGCCCGACCGGCAGCCCTTTTACTTTATACGTGTTATACGGAGAATCTACTTTTAAATCTGCGTATAGCACACGTTCCTTGTGTTTGCCTAGCGCATAGAGCACAGTTGGGTCAGTTTGCAGCGGCATGTCCGCCTTCAGCCGATTATAAAAGACACTGGCAATTTTTTGCCGGTCTGTATATCCTGTCGCTTCTTCTTCAATTAAAGAAGCTATTGTAATAAATTGGTGAACATCGAGCTGCCGCTGTTTCATAAGCGCCTCATATTTTTGCACATGTTCATTTGTTTTCTCAAGCATCGGCTTTATAATTTCTTCTAATGTGTAAGATTTTTCATGGTACGAATACGTTGCCGGATATAAATAACCTTCTAGCGGATATTTAACTTGTTCATTTAAGATTTTATCGGTAAGCAGCCGCGGATACTGCGAACGCAATCTTGCAATAAATGCTTGATCATTTAACTGGCGCAGTATGTCATCTTTATTAAGATTAAATTCTGCAGCAATCATATTGGTGATTTCAACAAGCTGGGAGCCTTCCGGAATAGACACCTTAAAACGGACCGGATTATACACCTTGCCCTCTGTTAGCTGGTCGGCAACCTGTTTCATGCTCATAGATGGCCCGAGTAAATATGTGCCGGCCTGCAATCCCCTTTTATAAGTTGTTTTTACATAATATTGAAAAACAGTTCCGCTTTTGATAACTCCTTTTTCTTCCAGAAGATTTCCGATTCCTGCTGTTGAAGTACCCGGTTCAATCGTAACCTCCACTTTTTTCTTGCTGCTTTTATCAAGGGGCTGTAAAGCGGAAGCCACGTATGCGTATCCAAAAACGCCAATAAAAAGCATCGTCAAAATAACGGCTGCGATGCGCCTTCTTCGTTTTTTCTTTCTCCGTTGTTCGTTCCAATCTATCATGAACAGCAATTCCCTCCTCACATAGTTCGTATTATACTATAAAAATAGCCGGCTTCGACAATAAAGAAAACTCGCCGATTGGCGAGCCTGTAAAGGCGAAGAAAGAGACGTAGTTGCACTTATACTTTGTTCCTAAAATTGGCCGCTGCGTCGAATTCTCTTCTTTGCTGCCAATTTATACTTTCCTAAAGTATAGGCTCTATTAAACTTGATTGTTGATGTTCCACTACAGGCGGACGCTTTTTGCGGGCGGGGCCGAGCCGCTTTTCCCGTTGGAGTGGCCGCCTTTCGTTCCCAATCAACAAATCAATCCAAATCAACATTAGCCTTTAACAGAGCCATAAACAAAAGGAGGAGGCATGCCAAAAGGCAGTGCATAGTACTGCTTTTTTGGCATGCCCCCTATATTTATTGTGAACTATAATCCGGCCAACTAAAACACTTTAGTCGTCCAAGACTCGCAGTTCCAAACATCTGTTACAACATCCCGGTAAAATTCAGGTTCGTGGGAGATTAAAAGCACAGTTCCTTTATAAGCTTGCAGGGCGCGCTTTAATTCATCCTTCGCCTCGACATCCAGATGGTTTGTCGGCTCGTCAAGCACAAGTACGTTCGTTTCTTTATTAATTAGCTTACATAGGCGTACCTTCGCCTTTTCGCCTCCGCTTAATACTTCAACCTTGCTTTCAATATGCTTTGTTGTAAGGCCGCATTTTGCCAAAGCGGCGCGCACTTCATATTGTGTAAAGGACGGAAACTCATCCCATACCTCTTCAATACATGTTTTATAATTGGCAGTTTTCACTTCTTGCTCAAAATAGCCGATTTGTAAATAATCGCCAAGCTGCACCGAGCCGGAAACGGGCTTAATCATGCCGAGGATGCTTTTGAGCAATGTCGTTTTTCCGATTCCGTTTGCGCCGACAAGGGCGATTTTTTGGCCGCGTTCCATGCGTAAATTAAGCGGCTTCGATAGCGGTTCATCGTAACCGATCACTAAATCTGCCGTTTCAAAAATGAGTTTGCTTGCCGTCCGCGCTTCTTTAAAGTTGAATTCCGGCTTCGGTTTTTCCTTCGCAAGTTCGATTACTTCCATTTTATCAAGCTTCTTTTGGCGCGACATCGCCATATTGCGGGTAGAAACGCGCGCCTTATTGCGGGCCACAAAATCCTTCAAATCGGCAATTTCCTGCTGCTGCTTTTTATATGCGGCTTCTAATTGCTGTTTTTTCACTTCATATACTTGCAGGAAGTTGTCGTAGTCGCCAACATAACGGTTCAATTCTTGATTTTCCATATGGTAGATTAAGTTAATCACACTATTTAAAAAGGGAATATCATGTGAAATGAGCACGAAGGCATTTTCGTATTCTTGCAGGTAACGTTTTAGCCATTCGATATGCTTTTCGTCCAAATAGTTTGTCGGCTCGTCTAAAAGAAGGATATCAGGCTTTTCCAATAATAGCTTCGCAAGCAGAACCTTTGTGCGCTGCCCGCCGCTCAAGTCGTGTACATCACGGTCAAGGCCGATATCATCAAGTCCAAGGCCGCGCGCGATTTCTTCGACTTTTGCGTCAATTACATAAAAATCGTTATTCGTCAGCGTATCTTGGATGGTTCCGACTTCCTCAAGCAGCCGCTCAAGCTCCTCAGGTGTTGCTTCTCCCATCTTTTCATACATACTGTTCATATTTGCTTCAAGGTCAAATAAATATTGAAACGCGCTCTTTAATACATCGCGGATTGTCATACCTTTTTGCAGTACAGCGTGTTGGTCCAAATAACCAACGCGCACATTTTTTGACCATTCAACTTTGCCTTCATCCGGCTCAAGTTGCCGTGTGATAATATTCATGAACGTGGATTTCCCTTCCCCGTTCGCGCCGATTAAGCCAATATGCTCGCCTTTTAAAAGGCGGAAAGAAACATTATTAAATATAGCACGGTCGCCAAAGCCGTGGCTTAAATTTTTTACCGTTAAGATACTCATGCGTATACACCTTTTTCTAATAATATCGTTAAATTTCAAGTCATGTCCAAAACATAAGCGAAGTTCTAAATAGATTATAACGAAGTTGCTAACAGTATGAAAGGAAGAGAATTTGGAAATAGAAAGTTTTAAGGCTGGGGGTTCTTATCTTACAGGGGCTTATATGCTGAAATAATAAATGGGGTAGATATAAGGAGTTTTAAAATGGAAACAGTCTGGTATTACATAACTATTTCAATATAGAGGCCAAGGGGGAAGCATGCTTTTATTCAATTTCGGTAGAACAAGAAGAGCTATAGGAGGAAAAATGGTAAAATAGGAGTAGTTACATGTGGGATGTTTGCTAATACTTCAAATAAGAGGGAGATTAGAATTGAATAAATATTCAAGTGGTAAGATTGATTATTCAGTAATTTCACAAGATAATTTTATTTTAGAGCACTACGGTTTAAATGAATTAAATTTGGAAACCGTCAAAAGCTATCGCCAAAGGTTTACAGCTGTTAAACCGGACCACCCGTGGAACGGCCTAGATACAAAGGAATTTTTATACAAGATTGGTGCATGGGGAAAGCTGCGCGACACGAATAAGGAAGGATTAACATTGGCCGGCCTTTTAATGTTTAGCGAGGAAAGAATTATTACGGAAGTTTTGCCGCAATATTTTCTGGAGTACCGGGAAAGTTCGGGGGCTATAGAAAGTGAGCAATGGTCGAAGCGCTTTACTTCTCAAGATGGAACGTGGTCTGGGAATGTGTATGATTTTTATTTTAAAACGATGGCGAGCCTTATAGATCATGCCAGTTATATAACAGGTATGAACGGGCTGGAAAGCAGCCTTATCCAATTGACCCTGCATGAAACTTTAATGAATGCAATTGTTCATGCTGATTATTACGGCGAAGGCGGGATCGTTGTTGAAAAGGAAAACGAAATTGTGCGTTTTTCAAACCCTGGCTTACTGCGGACCTCTGTCGAGCAAGTTTTAGAGGGCGGCATCAGCAACTTGCGCAACCCGAATCTCTTTAAAATGTTTATTTTAATCGATTTGTGCAAGCGCGCGGGTTCTAGCTTGAAGAATATTAATATAGCGTGGAAACAGCATAGTTGGCCCGAACTGGAGATTCTGCAAGACGCGGAGATAGAGCGTACAATGTTAGCTTTGCGTATTCCAGCAGCTGTTAGCGGGTATGATAGTGAGGGAGAGTTACAGGAGGATGTTGGCATACCTCAGACGGAGTTAGAGTATGATATGGAGCATACTGGAAACTCCGTAAATAACGACACCAACTCCTATAATAACACAGGACACTCCTATAATAACGAATACAACTCCGTAAATATCGAATTGAACTCCATGAATAACAATATAAACCCCTATAATAACGAATACAACTCCATAAATAACGATGTTAACTCCTATAATAACGGGTTGGACTCCGTAAATAATGATGCTGAGTTGTATCAAGAGGCTTTAGAGCTTGCTTCCAATGAGGAAGAAGTAGAGGCTTCTGAGAATTTTGCCGGGAGCATTGAAGCGAAAGAAATTGAAGATGAGCTATGGAGCATTGCAGAATTGGCTAGAAAGAAAAAACGTTTAAGTCCAAGTGTAATGGAACAAATTATTTTGGAGCTGTGTGAGAAGCGTCCGCTCATGCTGAAGGAGCTTGCATATTTATTGGAGAGAACTCCGGATGGATTGCGAAATAATTATTTAACCAAACTATTAAGCAAGGGAAAGATAAGGTTGAAATATCCGGACCAAATTAATCATCCTAAACAAGCATATATGATTGTTAAGTAAGGAAGGAGGCAGAGGAAATCTGTCTCTTTTTATTATATATATAAATACAAGTTAAAAAAAGAACATAAAACCTTTCTTTTGAAAGGGGGAGAGAGCATCCGGCTATGCATAGAAGCGGTCAAAGCTTATTTCTGCCCCGTGCGACGGAAAACCAGAGAGAGGAAGCAAGTACAAGTTGCTGTTTGTTCTACTTAGCCGCGATGTACATGTCCAAATAATCAATTGGATATATATAGGCTACCCTAAAAAATAATCTGTGCTAAACGTTAGTGTTGATGTAACCCCTTATTTTTAGAGGGGGAGAGTGCTCCCGGCCGTATATCGTAACGGTCAGGGCCTAGTTCTGCCTCGTCTAAAGGAAAACCAGAGGGAGAAGATAAGTGTGGATTGCAATGTCTGCATAGCCGTGATGTACAGACGTACGTGATATCAAAATCAACATCGGCTCCCCTAAAAAATAAAAATTTTTTATCTATCGTGGTGCGAGTTATATTCTTGCATGGATGTCTCTGTTAAATTTGATTGTTGATTTTCCACTACAGGCGGGAGTCGCCGCCTTTCGTTCCAAATCAACATTAGCCTTTAACAGAGCCATTATATATAAGTGAATTAAAAAATCGACTTTTTATAATGGATAGAGCATCTGGCTGCGCCGACGGTCAAACCCCATTCTTGCCACATGTGATGGAAAACCAAAGGAAGGACATGAGTGCCGTTTTGTTCGACATAGCCTATGGAAATGTTGAAATAATAAGTCATTTATATATAGATAGTAAAGACAGGCATTATGCGCTTTGTTTATTATGATTCCCATGTGTGCGGGTTTTTAATCAGGTGGAGGAGTTTTTAGGTAATTGAAATTTGGTAGATTTGAAGAGGATGGAAGTAAGCCGGCGATATGTTTTTGATTTTTATGATGGGAGATTGCAGTTCAACTATTATGAATAGAAAACTGGATTTGTTCCCTGTTTCTATTTCAATATTGTTATTCCGTGGGAAATGAAACAGGGAATATATTTGGCTTGTTTCGGGAAAAGGCCAAGTATATTTGTTTAATATCCCTAAATGCCGTATCATGGGGGATCTCGTCTGGGCAGTTGGACAAGTTTCGTGATATTTATACAAATATTATTTTGCTTCTATATGGATACGACAAGCGAAATTTTCCACTAATAGACATTGCAAGAGGTATATTGAGGTTTTGTGTTGACGGAATAGCTGGAAAAACAAAAGAATGCCTCGCTTTTTCATAGTTTTTGGTTGAGATAGCATAAAGCTTCTAAAAGGAGTAGAAGGTTGTTTATCGAAGAAGCGAAAAAGGCGGGATATGCAATAGCGGAGGAAGCAGCTAAAGGCGATAAAGTATTGGGATTATTTGCTGATGGAGGCATGGTCCAGAGCTTGGCCGCAACGCAACAAACGAGCCTAGTTTGGCAGATAGGGCAAGAAAGGATACTGAACTTCCAGTTATTATGGGAAAATGAATAGGAGTTAGTTTCTTATGGGCATCCTCTTGGGAAATTTCTTGCCTCGCGTGAAAAATCACAAATTGAGTGATTACGAGCAGATTGCCATAGTTGCGTTGTTTGCAAAATGATAAGTGTGTTATAAAAGTAATGAAAGCGCTATCGTAATTAGATTTACTTTATAAGATGCATCTTGTAAATGTTTTTCCCGTTATAATTGCTATTCTTTTATTGCACAACAAGCTATCAATCTTTGGAAAATGGAGTGATAAGGTATGATGCAAAAGATTCAGCGTTTTGGCGGCGCGATGTTTGTGCCTGTTTTGCTTTTTCCATTTGCCGGTATTGTTGTCGGGTTGACGATTTTATTCAAAAATCCCGACATTATGGGCCCATTAGCTGATCCGGACGGCATGTGGTATAAGTTTTGGCAATTGATTGAAGAAGGCGGTTGGACCGTTTTTAGGCAAATGCCGTTGCTGTTTGTCATCGGGATACCGATTGGATTGGCGAAAAAGGCGCATGCCAGAGCTTGTATGGAAGCGCTTGTTACGTATTTAACATTTAACTATTTTATTAATGCTATATTGACCCTTTGGGGAGATAAGCTTGGAGTAAACTTTGATGCAGAAGTCGGCGGCATCAGCGGATTAACGATGATTGCCGGTATTAAAACATTAGATACGAGCATTATCGGCGCTATTTTTATCTCTGCTATTGTTGTTGCATTGCATAATCGTTATTTTGATACAAAATTGCCTGATTTTCTCGGTATTTTCCAAGGCTCATCCTTTGTTGCTATTATTGCCTTTTTAGTAATGCTTCCAACTGCAGCTCTTACAGCGGTTGTTTGGCCGATGGTTCAGCACGGCATCGCATCTTTACAAGGCTTTTTGACTACATCTGGCGTATTTGGGGTTTGGCTATACACATTCCTAGAACGTATCCTTATTCCGACAGGATTGCACCACTTTATTTACGGCCCATTTGTCTTTGGTCCTGCTGTTGTAGAAGGCGGAATTATTAAGTATTGGGTAGAGCATTTGCCAGATTACTCAACTTCCGCGCATTCATTAAAAGAAATGTTCCCGCAAGGCGGCTTTGCCCTGCATGGCAACTCCAAAATTTTCGGGATTCCAGGTATTGCTGCGGCTATGTATGTAACTGCAAGACCGGAGAAAAGAAAGGTAATATCAGGGTTATTAATTTCTGCAACTTTAACATCGATTATAGCAGGTGTTACAGAACCAATTGAGTTTACTTTCTTATTCGTCGCTCCTGCATTATTCGTTGTGCATGCTTTCTTGGCTGCAACTATGGCTGCAACTATGTATGCGTTCGGCGTTGTAGGAAACATGGGCGGCGGTATTCTTGAGATCGCAACAGCCAACTGGATTCCATTATTTAAATATCATAGCGGCACATATTTGGCGCAATGGGGAATTGGTTTAGCATTTACAGTTATTTATTTCTTCGTGTTCCGCTACTTGATTGTGAAGCTGAATGTGGCTACACCAGGCCGTGAACAAGATGATGAAACAGAAACAAAATTATACACAAAAGCGGATTATAAAGCGAAAAAGCAAGGCGATGACAGTGTCGTTGCAAGCAAGGGCAGCGCTTATGCCGATCAAGCGTACCAATTTTTAGAGGCGCTTGGCGGTTCTGCTAACATCGTTGATGTGACAAACTGTGCGACACGTTTGCGCGTAAGTGTTGCCGATGAAACGAAGCTGGCAAAAGACGGCGTCTTCCGGGCGGCCGGAGCTCATGGTGTCGTGCGAAACGGCAAAGCTATTCAAGTGATTGTCGGTTTATCCGTTCCGCAAGTGCGTGAACAATTTGAAAAAATGCTAGAGCAAGAGAATGTAGGATAAGTATATTTGTAAGCCTTTTCTTTAGGGTGTTAAGGCTGGTGGCAGTTGCCGCCAGCCTGTTTGCATTGCAGGAAAGTAATCTCTATAGCAGTATTTCTCTCCCACTTTTCATTGAGGAGGATCAGGATGGTTCCATTACTTATAAACTTGGCTCTGTTAAAGGCTAATGTTGATTTGGAACGAAAGGCGGCGACTCCAGCTGGAAAAGCGTCTAGGCCCCGCCCGCGATAAGTTTAAGATATGGCTGGGAAATTTCCTGCATGATGTGAAAAGGAACAAAAGCTGTGATTGCGACCAGAATGCTTCCGTTGTATTGTTGCTGTTTTTTCGGTGTGATATAAAAGTATTGTAAGCGTTAACAGTTGTGACGAGGAGGAGAAAAAATGAAGAAGTTTTCAATTGTGATTGCAGGCGGAGGAAGTACTTTTACACCAGGTATTGTATTGATGTTATTAGATAACTTAGATAAGTTTCCGATTCGGGCATTAAAGTTTTACGATAACGATAAAGAGCGCCAGGATATTGTAGCAGGCGCATGCGAGGTAATTTTACGGGAGCAAGCTCCAGAGATCGAATTCGTTGCAACTACAAATCCAGAAGAAGCGTTCACAGATGTGGACTTCGTTATGGCCCATATCCGCGTCGGTAAATACGCAATGCGCGAATTAGACGAGAAAATTCCTTTGAAACACGGAGTAGTCGGCCAAGAAACGTGCGGACCGGGCGGAATCGCTTACGGCATGCGTTCTATCGGCGGTGTAATTGAACTGATTGATTATATGGAAAAGTATTCGCCGGACGCTTGGATGCTCAACTATTCAAATCCAGCTGCAATTGTGGCAGAAGCAACGCGCCGGTTGCGCCCGAATTCTAAAGTGTTGAATATTTGCGATATGCCGGTCGGAATTGAAACCCATATGGCGCAAATTTTAGGATTAGAATCACGCAAAGATATGACCATCAGATATTATGGATTAAATCACTTTGGCTGGTGGACAGACATTCGCGATAAAGACGGCAATGATTTAATGCCAAAATTAAAAGAGCATGTCGCAAAATACGGATATGTAGTAACAGGCGGCGGCGACAATCAGCATGTAGAAGCGAGCTGGAATGATACATTCCTAAAAGCGCGCGATGTGTATGCTGTAGATCCGGAAACATTGCCAAATACATATTTAAAATATTATCTATACCCGGATTATGTTGTAGAGCATTCTGATCCAAATTATACCCGCGCTAATGAAGTAATGAACGGCCGTGAAAAATTTGTCTTCACAGAGTGCAGAAAGGTGATTGAAAACCAATCTACAGAAGGCTGCCAGCTGCATATTGACGAACATGCCTCTTACATCGTAGATTTAGCGCGCGCAATTGCGTACAACACGCATGAAAGAATGTTGCTGATTGTTGAAAATAAAGGCGCTATTTCCAACTTTGACCCGACAGCGATGGTAGAGATTCCATGTATCGTCGGCAGCAACGGCCCAGAGCCATTGTCCATCGGAGAGATTCCGCAATTCCAAAAAGGCTTAATGGAACAGCAAGTATCCGTAGAAAAGCTTGTTGTCGAAGCGTGGGCAACAAAATCCTACCAAAAACTATGGCAGGCGCTGGCTTTATCTAAAACAGTTCCTAGCGCGAAGGTGGCAAAGGAGATTTTAGATGACCTTATCGAAGCAAACAAAGCGTATTGGCCGGAGCTTCGCAAGCCGGAAGAGCTTTTGGTAACCGTTTAATCATAAAGTCATATTTAATGAAGCAAAAGGTACAAAAACTTTCATGGCTTTTTGTACTTTTTGTTTCATATCTTCTCCTAATCTTTTGAAAATTTTATAATTTGATACAATGAGAGAGTTAGGAGGAGGTTAAAATAATGAAACTTGAAGAATTGATTAATAAGCATTATAACCATCTGCATGAGAACGATTTCCATATTTTAAAGTACATTTTAAATCATAAAAGCTCGTGCTATGAACTAGGGATTAACAGCTTGGCGGAAAAGTGCAATGTTTCCCGTTCCTCTATTTTGCGTTTGGCGCAAAAGCTGGGATTTAGCGGCTATAGTGAATTCCGCGTATTCTTGAAATGGCAGGATCAAGGAATCACGGATGAGCCGGTAAGCGGAGTTGAAGTTTTAAATACGGATATACAAGAGACGATAAAATATACGAATGAAAAGGATTTTTCTGGTATATGCGAGCTAATAGTGCAGGCTGAGCGAATATTTGTGTACGGAACAGGGACGGCACAGCTAAATTGTGCGTACGAATTACAACGAATGTTCATCGCAGTCAAGCAGTATTTGCATGTAATACAGGCACAACGGGAGTTCGAAATGCTGCTGCCAGGTTTAACGGATAAGGATATAGTGATTATTATCTCCTTCTCGGGCGATACACCGGCTATCTTCCCGGCAGTGCAATCGCTAGTGGCAAAAGGTATATCATTTATTTCTATTACAAATTTGAAAAATAATAGATTGGCAAGAATGACTCCTTACAATTTATATGCCAATAGCTCAGAAACGGAATTGCATGATGGATTGAAGCTGAATACGTTTGCTTCCTTTTTCATAATTGGGGAAATGCTGTTTCGGAAATATGTGGATTACCAATATAACATACAGCCTGAAAAGGTGTAAACGGAGGTTGTGATAATGCTGCCGAAAAAAGGGTTAACATATAGTAATATACAAGCCGCTGTTCAACCTCATTCGGGAATGCGCTTTTTTAAAATAGCAATCTATCTTTTTTATATCGTGCCAGCCATTTTTATAAGTTACCTGTATTTATTATCGCTTAGGGCTAGCCTATCTTTTTTTACGGCCATTATTGAGGACCCGATTATTACAATTATGTTTGTAATCGCGATGGTTTATCCTTTTTGCGGGGCGTTAACTGGCATAGCGGTAAATGATTTGCAAAATCAAAAGCATATTAAGCTTTCTCGATTTATATTAAAAATGATGGCGGTTTCGCAGCTGTTGATCGGGAATGTCTTTGGAAGCTTGGCGCTTTCGTTAGGATTATATAAACAGTGGAAAGAACAAAGACAGCAATTGCAGCAATATGAATTGCAGTTGAAGGATAAAGGGGCGCGGATAAGATTGTTCGGGAATATAGCGGCATTTCTGCTAACAGTGCTATGTTCCATTCTTTTAATCAAAATTCAGTTATGGTGAAATGATGGATGGGGGTTGAAAATGAGATGCTAAAAAATTTATTGTATAGAAAAGCCAAAACAAAAATAGAAGAAATATATTCTCCGCTTGTGGGCGAGGTTATTCCTCTATCAGAAGTTCCGGATCCTGTATTTGCCCAAAAGATGATGGGAGATGGCGTGGCGATTATACCGAAGGAAGGAAAACTCGTTTCTCCTGTTGCCGGGGAAGTTATGCAAATTTTTCCTACGAAGCACGCGATAGGAATTAAGTCAAAAAACGGCTTGGAGATTTTGATTCATGTTGGATTGGACACGGTTGACCTAAACGGAGATGGTTTTGAAGTATTAGCCAGGGAAGGACAAGTTGTAAAAGTTGGCGATGCCTTGTTGAATTTTAATATACAATTTTTAGAGGGCAACAATAAAGAAATTGTTACTCCAATCATCATTACAAATACGCTGGAAAAGGTAGCGGAGATTGAACAAGCTGCCCATTCAGAAGTATCTAGAAAAGACTTGATTTTAAAATGCAGCTTAAAGTAAAGGCTCATGTTGATTTTGATTCATTTGTTGATTGGGAACGAAAGGCGGCCCCTCCTGCGGAAAGCGTCCGCCTGTAGTGGAAAATCAACGCTCCAGTTTAACAGAGCCAAAGTAAAAATTACTGGACTAAAGTACAATTCCTTAGAATTGTGCTTTTTTGTGCTCTAAGAATACAATGTAGGGAGGAATTCGTCCGATTTAATAAATAATTCGACCCGTTTTGCAAACAATTGAACCTATTTTACAATCCACTAACAAACTGCATATTTTTTAGTTAGGCTCTGTTAAAGGCTCATGTTGATTTTGATTTATTTGTTAATTGGGAACGAAGGGCGGCGGCTCCAACGGGAAAAGCGGCTCGGCCCCTCCTGCGGAAAGCGTCCGCCTGCAGTGGAAAATCAACGCTCCAGTTTAACAGAGCCCTTTAGCTAAAGAATGTTAGCTTCTGCTCCCCCTTCCTATTTCTTCTTGAAACTAATAATATAGAATAAGCGGCTGAACGGGAAAAATAATAGTCGTAAGGAATTGCCGCAGGAGGGTTTGCGAATGAAAGAGTTACAATTTATTGCATTGGCCGCGGAGCTAGCTTCTCTTCTTGAAGAAGCCAATATTCCCTATCAATTTGTAGATGCGGCTTCGCTGCGGATGCAAGGAGTAGAAATTGATGTAAATATACTGTCAATTCATATACAATGGGATGTATTGGAGAAAGCGTATGAGCTGTTTCAGCCATATTCCCCATCTAGTATAAAGAGAAATGCAACAAAAGCGGGTTTTAGGTTTTACAATGGCGAGATAGATGTGCAAATTTCTTGTTATTTTAATATGACAGTAAGAACAGATCCTTATCGAATCATGGTGAACTATGAAGGAACTGCCTTTTGGTGCCGTTCCTTATATGCGTACTTATATTTTCCTGGGGAAGAGCAATATCAAGAGCTGATTCACCAAGCGCTCATTACGGAGCAGCAAAAGCTAACAAAGCAAAATGAGCTTGCGTGGAACCAAAGTAATTATACGGCGCTGCTGAATCGCTATGGGGAGCCCGAGGGCATTGCCGAAAAAATTAAGCAAAATCCGGGGTGGCGGCTTCATCCTTTCGGAAAGTATATGAAGGATGCGACGGGAAAGCGTGTTATTCATTTAATGGGGTCAAACGGGATTAAAGCCGTAGCCCTGTCTTTACTGGGAGCGGATGTAACAGTTGCTGATTTCTCGCGGGAAAATGCGGCATTTGCGGTAGAAGTGGCAGGGTATGCCGATGTTTCTATTAATTACATTATTTCAGACGTGCTTTCTCTTTTGGATAAGACAGAAGCGGCGAGTTATGATATTGTGTTGATGGAGCTTGGCGTATTGCATTATTTTATTGATCTGAAGCCGTTATTGCAAATCGTGAAGCAGCTGCTATGCCAGGGCGGGCGCTTTATCCTGCATGAGTTTCACCCGATTTCAACAAAGCTGATTACTTCTTCTGGCAAAAAGCATAAAGTAACCGGAAACTACTTCAGCCCGGCTATTGAAAGGGGCGAAGTTGCATTTGCCAAGCATATGCCTGATAAAGAAAAAGAAGAATTAACAAAGGTCGTGCAGCGAAAATGGACAATGGGCGAGCTGATTACAGCCGTAGCCCAAGAAGGTTTGATGATTCGCATATTAGAGGAAGAGCCGAACCATAAGCTGCATGATATCGGATTGCCGAAAACTTTTACCCTAGTAGCCGAAAAGCTGTAGGAGAAAGAACCGAAGCAGGTTCTTTTCTCTTTTTCGGGCAAAAACGATGCAGAAAGGATGTTTATATGAGCAAAGCATTAGTATTGGCTGAAAAGCCGTCGGTAGCCCGGGACATAGCGCGGGTTCTTCGATGCAACAAGAAAGGAAACGGCTTTTTAGAGGGCGATAAATATATCGTGACATGGGCGCTGGGGCACCTCGTTACATTGGCGGACCCGGAGGTGTATGATGATAAGTATAAAACATGGAGATTGGAAGACTTGCCGATGCTTCCTTCCCCTGTAAAGCTGGTTGTTATTAAGCAAACCGGAAAACAGTTTCAAGCGGTAAAATCGCAAATCAACCGCAAGGATGTAAAAGAAATCATCATTGCGACGGATGCCGGGCGCGAAGGCGAGCTTGTCGCAAGATGGATTTTAGAAAAGGCGCAGGCGAAAAAGCCAATTAAGCGCTTATGGATTTCGTCCGTTACAGATAAGGCGATTCAAGAGGGCTTTCGCAAACTGCGCGACGGCAAGGAATATGAAAATTTATATGCGTCAGCGGTAGCGCGGGCGGAGGCGGACTGGTTTGTTGGCATTAATGCGACCCGCGCCTTGACGTGCAAGCATAATGCCCAGCTTTCGTGCGGCCGCGTGCAAACGCCGACGCTGGCGATCATCGCTAAGCGCGAAGAAGAAATTAAAAACTTTCAGCCCAAAACATTTTATGGCATTACTGCTGTGGCGAAGACTATAAAATTTGTATGGCAGGACAGTAAAACGAAGGATGTCAAAACGTTTTCAGAGGAAAAAAGCAAGCAAGTGTTAACGTCCGTCCGCGGAAAAAAAGCGGAAGTAGTGGAGGTTTCTAAAAACCATAAAAAAAGCTATGCGCCTCAGCTATATGATTTAACAGAATTGCAGCGCGAAGCGAACCGAATTTTCGGCTTTTCCGCAAAAGAGACGTTGTCCATTATGCAGAAGCTGTATGAGCATCATAAGGTGGTTACATACCCGCGTACAGATTCGCGCTATCTTTCAACTGATATTGTCGATACATTAAAGGACCGCATTGCGGCATGCAATGTAAAGCCGTATGCCAAATTCGCTTCCAAACTGCTGCAAAAGCCGATTAAGGCGAATAAATCATTTGTCGATAACAGCAGGGTGTCGGACCACCACGCTATCATTCCGACTGAAGAATCAGTACCGCTCAGTTCGCTAAGCGATAAGGAGCGAAAAATTTATGATTTAATCGTAAAACGCTTTTTGGCGGTGCTTTCGCCGGCATTTGAGTACGAGCAGGTTACCGTGAAGGCGAAAATCGGCAACGAGCTGTTTATTGCCAAAGGAAAAACGGTGTTAGCGCAAGGTTGGAAAGAGATTTACGATAACCAGTTTGAAGAGGAAGAAAAAGACGAGGTATTGGAACAGCTGCTGCCGAGTCTGGACCAAGGCGACATAATCGAAATTTTAAATGTAACGCAAACGAAAGGCCAAACGAAGCCGCCGGAGCCGTTCAATGAAGGTACGCTGCTTTCGGCGATGGAAAACCCGGCAAAATATATGGCGAATGAAAGCAAGGATTTGATTCAAACAATCGGCAAAACAGGCGGCCTCGGTACGGTAGCGACCCGCGCCGATATTATTGAGAAGCTGTTTAACAGCTTTTTAATTGAGAAAAAAGGAAAGCATATTTACATTACTTCCAAAGGGAAGCAGCTGCTTGAATTGGTTCCTGAGGAGCTGAAATCGCCGGCGTTGACGGCAGAGTGGGAGCAAAAGCTGGAGGCGATTGCAAAAGGAAAGCTTCCAAAACAAGTATTTCTTAAGGAGATAAAAGGTTACACTAAATCCGCTGTTAACGAAATTAAAAACAGCAGCCAGAAATTCAAGCATGATAATATAACCGGTACGAAATGCCCGGAATGCGGCAAGCTGATGCTTGAGGTGAACGGCAAAAAGGGAAGAATGCTCGTCTGCCAGGACCGGGAGTGCGGCCACCGCAAAATGCTTGCCCGATTGACGAACGCAAGGTGCCCGAACTGCCATAAGAAGATGGAGCTGCGCGGCGAAGGGGAAGGACAAATTTTTGCGTGCAGCTGCGGGCATCGGGAAAAGCTGTCCGTGTTTATGGATAGAAAAAATAAAGCAAAACAAAGCAATGCTTCCAAGCGCGATATTGCAAAATATATGAAGCAGCAAGATGATGAACCGATTAATACAGCATTGGCGGACGCCCTTGCGAAATTAAAGCTAAAAAAATAAAGAGCTGACCCAAAAGTCCGCTAAAAGCGGACTTTTGGTCAGCTCTCTTTTCATTTTTACATATTATGTAATATTGAGGGTGTAGGAAGGCCCCACAGTACGAAGCGGCTCGGCCCCGCCCGCGGAAAGCGTCCGCCTGTAGTGGAAAATCAACAATCAAGTTTAACAGAGCTAAAAAAGGGCTGGCCGCAAAACGCGTTAGCGTTTTGGGTCAGCCCTTTATTTCAATTTCCACTTCAACGCCAAAATGATCGGAAACAACCGCGTTATTTTCTCCGTTAAAAATAACGCGGGAAGTATGAACAGTTACTGGTTGATTTGCCAAAATTAGATCCAGCCGCAAATCATGCTTATTTTCATCCCAGCCGGCAATTTTTCCTTTTACCGTGACGCCGGAATCTTTTTCTTTAGCAAGGCTATGCGTATCATACAATCCTTTAGACAGTAAATAGTCGTATCCTTCTCCTCTTAAGAAGGCATTGTTGTTAAAATCGCCCATAAGGAAAAAGAGTTCATGATGTGCTGTATGCTCCATCAATACATCAACTTGGTAGGAAAACGGCTCATCCTCGTCTGCCCACCAGCCGAGGTGGCAGGAATAAAAAGGAATAATCCGGTTGTTATATCGGATTTTCGCGCCGATTATTTTTCGCGTTTTATAATAGCTTATATCGTTGCTTTTAGAGATAAAGAAGGATTCTGTTTCTACAATCGGATGCTTTGTAAGAATTGCCAATCCTTCTTCGTATATATCCCAGCCGATATGCGCAAAATCCCATACGTGATGGTAGCCGGTTACGCCAAGCTTTTCAAGTTCTTGAAGCAACAACAAAGCGAAATTATCCGCTTTGTTGTTGCCAAAAACTGCTGGTGCTTGGATTGATTGGCTGGCTTCTTGCAGCGCAATCACATCATAGCCTTTTTCCTGAATGGTTTGGGCAATATATTTTATTTTTTCGATTTGCTCATCTTCTTGCCATGAATGACAATTGAGAGTTAGTAATTTCATTGCATTAAGCTCCTAGAAGGTCTTGGATGTTAGATTTAATTACATCCGCTTTTGGCCCGTAAATCGCTTGTACACCTTTATCTTTTACAATTAATCCTAGTGCTCCATGATCCTTCCAGTCTTTTTCAGAGGCAACCTTGCTTACATCTTTTACTGTTACACGAAGGCGTGTCATACAAGCATCTACATCTTCAATGTTGCTTGCGCCGCCAAGCAGGCCGATTAATTTTGCCGGTAAAGAATCGCCGTTAACCGCTTGCATTCCTTGCGCGGAGTTAGCGCCCTCTTCCGCTTCAATGTAGTTGCCGTTGCGGCCCGGAGTCGGGATGTTCATTTTTTTGATTAAGAAATTAAATACTGTAAAGTTCACAGCGAAGAATGCCGCAGATGTAATAAAGAAGTAAATTAAATCTTTCGTTAACCCAGCCTTTACAATCATTGGAGTACGAGTTAGCAGCTCGATAAATCCAAATGCGTGAATGCGCAAGTTGATAATATCAGCCATCGCAAATGCCAAACCTGTTGTGATGGCATACACGACATACAGAACTGGTGCGATAAACATGAACATGAATTCAATTGGTTCTGTAACACCAGTTAAAAATACCGCTAAAGCCGCAGAGAAGAACATTGGTTTATATTTATGGCGTTTATCTTTGTCAACGTTTACATACATAGCCAATGCAACGCCGATAAGAGAGGCTGTTGAGCCAATGACTTGCCCTACTTTAAAGCGGGCAGGATGTACATCGCCAAGCAATGCATTGTAAGCTGCTGTTTTACCGGCAGCCAATAAGTTGTTTAAGTCAGTAATCCATGCAAGCCAAAGCGGGTCTTGTCCTGCAACAATTTGTCCTGCTTTTGCGCCTGTTAAAATTTTGTACGTACCGCCAAGTTCTGTATAGTTCATTGGAACAGTCAACATATGGTGCAAACCGAATGGAAGCAAGAGACGTTCTAATGTACCATAAACAAATGGTGCGATGATTGGCGCTGTGTCTTTTGATGTTGCAATCCAGCGTCCGAAGGAATTCAACACGCCTTGTACGAAAGGCCACAATACGGATAAAACGATGGCAGCCGCTACGGAGCCAACAATTACAACGAATGGAACGAAGCGCTTTCCATTAAAGAATGCGAGTGAGCTTGGAAGCTTATCATAGTCATAATACTTATTGTATAAAGATGCCCCTAAAAATCCGGAAATAATCCCTACGAATACACCCATATTTAATGCTGGAGCACCAAGTACGGAGGTGAAGTAATCTTTTACAACAAGCTCTGATCCGAATAAAGAAGTAACCGTTGCTTTTGGGTCTGTTAACATATCACCGGATACACCAAAGATAGCTCCCGTGATACGGTTTGTAAGAATGAAGGCGATTAATGCTGCAAATGCGCCGCCTGCGCGGTCTTTTGCCCAAGAACCGCCGATTGCAACCGCAAATAGGATATGCAGGTTTACGATGATTCCCCATCCGATATCCTCCATAATTCGTGCAATCGTTTGTACAAACGCTGCATCGCCAGCAGACATGCCAACCAATTTTCCGAGGGAAATCATTAAACCGGCAGCTGGCATTACCGCTACTACCACAAGTAGGGCTTTACCGAACTTTTGCCAAAAATCGAATGAAGTGAATTTCATTTTTGCCATGTTAGCTCCTCCTTTTCATGAGAACGTTCTCATATTGTTGAAAATAAAAAGATTATTGCTTTTTCAATAGATAGCTAGATAAACTTATAAGACGAATAATGCAATCGCTTGCATTACCTATTTTAATAAAAGGGCTTTCATAAATCAAGAAAAAAAGAAAAATAATTTCGTATTATTTATGTCAACATATGTAGAAGCAATATCGTTTATCGATATTATAGCGAAACGGCCGGAACATTTCGTATATTCCGGCCGTTTCGTTAATTTATTTTGTTGAGCTGAACTTCAATTTTCTTAAACTGCTGTTCCCATGTGGAAGACTCTAAAAACTGCTTTAGCTCTAAGCTTGATGTTTGATCCAGATGGCCATGCACATCATATATAGTATTTTGCACTTGCGCATATGTTTCGCAATGATGAACGCAAGGGTAAGCGCCTATATGAGGAATTCCCGTCGAGACTGTAGGCAGGCCAAAGTATAAATATTCATAAACCTTGATTGGGTCTACTGCTTCTGATAGCTTGCTCTTTTTAAACGGGATAATCCCGATATGCCATTGCTGCGCATACTCATGCAGCTGCCCGGGATGGATTTTTCCGTAGAAATAAATGTTTGGAAATAATTCCGCCCTCTTTAAATACTCTTCGGGCGCGCCATGGCCGATAAGGTGGATGATGAAATCCAGCCGCTCGGCAAGGTGAAAAATAAGATTCCAATCAAACCAGGAAGAAGTTAAATGGCCAAAATAGCCGATGTGGATATGGCTGTCTTTCTGCTTTTTGGCTACTCCCGGGTGCTTGGAGATTCTTTTATCATACCCGTTTCCGGATAGCACGATGTCCGCGCGAATACGGGAAAACTTTTGTATAAGCGGAACAGACACGGCAGAAACAAGGTCTGCTTCCTTTATAAACGCTTCCTCTATGCTTCGTTGATACCAAGAGGCATCTCCTGTTTTGAAAAATTCTTCCCATTCATCCATAATATCGTATATAATTTTGAAATTTTGCTCCTTTAATGCGGGTAATGTGGTATAAAAGGCTTTGGCTGGGAAGGTAGAGATAAATATTTTATCCGTTATCGGTTGAAATATCTTCAATTCCGCTAAGCTATATAAATAAGGATACATAGGAATTTGATAAAGGTTCGAATAAACAGATTGAAACGCCTTATCATGCTGCTCTGCTTCATCGTATTGCCACGTTACATACACAACTCCGTATCCTCTGTCTGTTAAATATTTTGCAAAATTAATGGTGCGCTGATTATATAACTCATCAAATTCCATGCCGGAGCTAATAATAGCCAGTCCCTTAATTTGCCCATTTTGATAAGCTTGCAGCAGCTCTTGAAAAATGTTCTTTACACGCTGGTCACTGTCATGAACGCTTTTTATCATTTTCACCTTTGTTTGCAGCCTTCTTTGGACTTTGCTGAAGGTTGTAGAAAGCCCTTGCTGCCGTATATGCCGGGAAACTTTCTTTATATACATCCATAATGTTTTTCGTTTTTCATTCCAATTCGCCATAACAGGTACCTCTTTTATTCTTCAATATTCATTCAGGCAAAGACGCTCCTGCTCATGTTAACTATAACATATATAACTTTCTGAAAAAAACCCTTTCCGTAAAAGAATGGAAAAAGCAGTAATCTTTCAGAAAAGAGTCTATTCCAAAATTCCGTCATAGATACTTCGTGAATTATGCTATAATGTTGAAGGGTTATCACGTTGTTTCCAGCAGTTGATTCATGCTGCTATTTTCACAGGAGGTTTTGTATGTTAGAAAGATGGGGTGTTTTAGAAAATCGGTTTGAAATTTTTTTGCTTCTGTTTATAATTTTTCAGCCAATTCTTGATTTACTAACATCGTTTTGTATTATCGTATTGAAGATGAGCGCTACAGTTGGCATTTTTGTGCGCCTTTTCGTCATGCTTCTTGGCGCTGCATACATACTGATAAAGGCAAGGGAGAAGGAAAATAGAAGGTACTTTTTCTATCTTGCCATTTTAGGTGTTGTTGTTTTGGCGGGTCTTTTAAATAATAAAATGATTAAACATCCAATTTTAATTGGCGAAGAAATAAAATTTATCGCAAAGGTCATGTACACGTTTATTATGGCCGGCTGCTATATTGTAGCTTTTCGTTCCCTGCGTTTTAAGGTGAATATAGGAGATAGGCTAAAAAACTCCATCTTATACGCAATGCTTATTATTAACGTTGTTATGGCAATCTCGATTGTAACCAACACAGATTATAATAGCTATGAATATTTTAAAAGCGGTTCGCGCGGCTGGTTTTTTGCAGGCAATGAATTAGGGGCAATTTTGGCCATCACCTTTCCGGTTATTTTGTTGTACTCGATTGAAAAAACAAAGCAGGTTCAGAATATATATTATTGGATTCCTTCGCTTCTATCAATATTCTCGTTATTTGCGGTCGGGACGAAGGTAGGCTACGGCGCAATCGTGCTTTCCCTAGGTGCCGCATTGGTTATGTGTTTTGCCCAAGCCTTTTTTAATAAGAAGCATAATGGCAATAAAAAAGTGCTGCTTCTAAATGGGTTCGTGGCATTGGCGGTTTTGCTCGGTGTAGGCGCCTATACGCCATTTTCGCCTATCGTGAAAAATACGACTGTCCACGTTGAGCTGATTGAACAGCAGCAACAAAAGCAAAAGCAGGAAAAAGAAGAGGCGAAGAAACATGGAGAAGAAATAGAAGAGCCGTCTCCAGAAGAGCCTCCAAAAGATCAGGTGGGAGGCTTGCTCTTTAGCGGCCGCGAATTGTTTTTGAGAATGCATCAAGCTTATTTTGAAGAAGCGCCGCTCTCCCAGAAGCTGCTTGGAATGGGGTATGGCGGGAATTTTAAAACGGAACCGAAGCTAATTGAGCGGGATTTTCATGATATATTTTATGATTTCGGGTTTATCGGCTTTTTTATCGTTTTAGCGCCGTTTGTTTATTACGGCGTAAAGCTTTTGATTGCGGTGTTTCGAAAGTTTTATGATATTTTTACCGTAACGTATGCGCTATTGGCAGTCAGCATGGCGCTTGCGCTTGGAATTGCATATACAGCCGGCCATGTATTGGCGGCGCCTGCTGTAAGCATTTACTTTGTCGTGATTGCGGCATATGTACTTGTAAGCTTAGAAATAGAGTAATGGGAAAGCTAGCGTTATGTTAGCTTTTCTTTTTTCCAAGGAAGGTGACAAACGAAGATGAAGGTTTTACATGTAAATGCAGGAGCGGAAGAGGGCGGCGGCAAAACGCATATTATATCCCTGCTCTCTCAATTTCCAAAAGGTATGGCGGAATTGGCGGTGTTTGAGGAGGGAGCAATTGCGAAGGAAGCACGGGAGCTTGGCATAAAGGTGCACTTGTTTTCGCAGTCCTCCCGCTATGATTTGTCCGTCTTATCTAAGCTTGTTGCCTTTATTAATCGCGAACGCTTTGAGATTGTCCATACACACGGGGCGCGTGCTAATTTCTTCTCGTCTTTGATCAAAAAAAGGATACAAGCGAAATGGGTGACGACGATACATAGCGATCCGCAGCTTGATTTTATGAAACGGGGATTGAAGGGCTGGCTGTTTACAAAGCTGAATCTCCGCTCGTTTCGGCAGGTTGATCTGTTTTTTGCAATTACCGAGAGATTTAAGCAAAACCTTGTAAGCCTTGGCGTGCCGGCTGAAAAGATTCGCGTTATTTATAATGGCATTTCATATGATGAGGAGCCGCAATCTCCGTATAATAAACAAGAGATGTTTCAAATCGATGAAGAAACATTTACTGTCATACAGGTAGCGCGTCTTCATCCGGTAAAGGGGCATGAAATATTATTTGAGGCGCTGCGGCAAGTAAACATTCCGATTAAGGTGTTGCTTGTAGGAGATGGCCCCATTGAAAAAGAATTGCGGGAATTGGCAAACAATCTCGGTTTAACGGAGCGGGTGCGGTTTCTCGGGCACCGCCATGACGTGGACAAACTATATGCTTCTGCTGATTTGAGCGTGCTGGCTTCTTATAGCGAAAGCTTTCCGCTCGTGCTGTTGGAGTCGGCAAATCAGCGTGTCCCATTTATCGCAACAGATGTGGGGGACATGCATAAGCTTATTCCAGACCCTTCATACGGCTGGGTTATCCCGGTTCGTGATGCGAATGCTTTGGCAAGAGCCTTAGAAGAAGCTTATTCTATGTGGAAGCAGGGAGAGCTTGGGCATATGGGGGAGAAAATTTATCGTTACGCTTCGTTACATTTTTCCCTTCAAAAGCTGTATGATGATACATATAAAGCATATAAGGAAGTTATGGAAAAGAGGTAGCTTGAATTTTGAATAAAGAAAGGGTTCAGTAACATGAAAGTACAAACAACCACTATTCTTGGCGTCCCGTTTTCAAATTTGACAATGGATGAGACAGTCCGGTATTTGTCCGAGCAGCTGAAAAGCGAGCATAATACTACCTTTCATGTAGTTACCGCCAATCCTGAAATTGTAATGTGCGCCAAAAAGGATAAGGAGTTTAAAGAAAAGCTGCAGCAAGCAGATTTAGTTACTCCTGATGGAATCGGCGTAGTAAAGGCAAGCAGCTGGCTCGGAAAGCCATTAAAGGAAAGAGTGGCAGGCTTTGATTTAATGAATTGCTTGTTTAAAGAGCTGTCCGCTGCAAAGAGGCCTGTTTCCGTATTTCTTCTTGGAGCGAAGCCGCACGTTGTGGAAAAGGCTGCCCATGCTCTTGCCGGCAAGTATCCCGGCATTGATATTGCCGGTTATCATCACGGCTATTTTAAAGAGGAAGAAGAGCAGGAAATCGTTGCGCAAATTCAACAGGCAAAGCCGGACATTTTGCTGGTGGCGCTCGGTTTTCCGAGACAGGAGCAGTTTATTCAGCGCCATAAACAGCGCTTGCAGGCGAAAATCGCAGTCGGTGTAGGCGGCAGCTTAGATGTGTGGGGCGGCGAGGCGAAGCGTGCGCCAAAATGGATTCAAAAAATCCATTTGGAATGGTTTTACCGCCTGTGTAAGAATCCATCGCGCTGGCGCAGGCAGCTTGCTTTGCTGGAGTTTCTAAAAGAAGTGCTTCGTGAACGAAATGCGATAAAGCCTTAATGAAAACGGCAGATATAATATTCAATAAGTGGGTAAAGCTAGGAGGGATGTCTCCTAGCTTTCATTAATAAGGAAAGAAAGCATAAGTTTTGGGAGCATGTCTAGCTCCCAAAGCAGCGTAGGGGTGTGCCTCCGTAAAAGGCAAAAAGCGTCTTTCACTACGAGCCGCCCCTATGCTGCTGCAAAAGGCGGGCTTTGTCCGCTTTTCTTATACAAAGCGGCAGCTAGCTATATTTGTTTGAGATGGGAAAAGTAAGCCATAATACTTATAAAGAATTGTACTAAAAGGGCTTGTCCGTGTAGAATGCTAATGAGAGGAAGAATTTACATGAAGGAGATTGTAAATGGATAAAGGAGCAACTATTTCAAATCGTAAGCTGCTAGGTATTGCCGGGCTTGGCTGGATGTTTGATGCGATGGATGTCGGAATGCTTTCCTTTGTAATTGCCGCACTGCAGAAGGACTGGAATTTAAGCGTGCAGCAAATGGGCTGGATCGGGAGCGTGAATTCCATCGGCATGGCGGTTGGCGCGCTTGTATTTGGTTTATTGGCGGATAAGGTCGGCCGAAAATCTGTTTTTATTATTACGTTATTGCTGTTTTCCATCGGCAGCGGCTTATCCGCTTTTGCAACCACTCTCGCTGTTTTTTTATTGTTGCGCTTTTTTATCGGAATGGGGCTCGGCGGAGAGCTGCCGGTCGCATCGACATTGGTTTCTGAAACAGTTGAAGCGAAGGAGCGCGGAAAGGTAGTCGTGTTATTGGAAAGTTTTTGGGCAGGCGGCTGGCTTGTTGCGGCACTTATTTCATATTTTGTTATCCCAAGGTTCGGCTGGGAGGCTGCGATGCTTTTAAGCGCGCTTCCGGCATTTTACGCGCTTTACTTACGCTGGAATTTACCGGACTCCCCGCGCTTTCAGCCATCTGTAAAAAAACAATCCGCATTTGAAAAAATAAGAATAGTTTGGTCTTCACAGTATGTTAAGCCAACCATTATGCTTTGGATTTTATGGTTTTGCGTTGTGTTTTCCTACTACGGTATGTTTTTATGGCTCCCAAGCGTTATGGTATTAAAAGGCTTTAGCTTAATTAAAAGCTTTGAATACGTTTTAATTATGACGCTTGCCCAGCTGCCGGGATATTTTACGGCGGCATGGCTGATTGAACGGGCAGGAAGAAAGTTTGTGTTGATTACATACTTAGTTGGTACTGCGGTCAGCGCTTATTTCTTTGGGCAGGCAGAATCCTTGCCTATGCTGATTGCTTCTGGTGTTTTTCTTTCATTTTTTAACCTGGGAGCATGGGGAGCGCTGTACGCATACACGCCGGAGCAATATCCGACAGAAGTTCGGGGCACAGGTGCGGGCATGGCGGCTTCCTTTGGGCGGATTGGCGGTATTTTCGGCCCGCTGTTTGTCGGTTACCTTGTCGCCCAAAAAACGGCCGTCTCTTCCATTTTCATGCTGTTTTGCGCGGCAATTATTATCGGCGCTTTATCAGTATTATTTCTAGGACGGGAGACAAAGCAAAAGGAGTTGGCATGAAAATGCGGGAAGCGAAATCGCTTCCCCTTAGTTTTAAAAGGGATGCTCCGTTGTAAAGTCGAATGTATAGTTATCAGCAGAGAAAAAATTAGGTGGTCGGAGAATATGAAAATCTTGATTGTTAGTGAAGATGCAGAAAGCCGGAATCGAGTTACTGTAGCATTCAAGCAGGAGACAGAAAAAATAGAGTTTATAGAAGTGCAATCAAGCTTACAGGCCGTGAAGCTGGCGAAACGGCATGAGCCGGATTTTTTATTTTTAGATATGGACCTTTCCGATGGAACAGGGCTGGAAACGGCGGAGCTGCTTTGGCAATTGAAAATAGAAACAAAACTGATTTTGATGGGAAAGGAAGCTCGATATGCAATTGATGCCTTTCGTTTACGTGCGTTTTATTATTTATTAAAGCCCTTTGCACAAGATGATCTGGCCTTTCTTATGCAGCTTATGGGAAAAGAGTATAAAAAGCGGTGTTATACTTCTCTTCGCAAGCTTGCTATTGAATGCCACGAAGGAATTTCATACATTTTCCCCCATGATATTGTATATGTCAGCAAAAATAAGGAAAATAAAACGGTATCTATTTATACGAAGGAAACAAGTTACACATCTACGTATACATTAATGGAGCTTGAGAAAAAGCTGGCTTTTTATCACTTTATTAGGGTACACAAAAGCTATTTAGTCAATTTATTGTATGTAAAAGAATTAAAGCCCTATTATAATAGCACGTATAATTTGTACTTAGAGCCGTATATGGATCGGCCGATACCGGTGAGCCGCAATTATGTAAAGCATTTGCGCCACAGCCTTGAACTTTAACAGGTCATGAAATTTTTCAAACATGTTACTGCTGAAAATAAGCATTATAAGGTTAATTGCATTTAATAATTCAGAAAATTTAGTATAATCCCTTCTAAGACACGCTTAGGGGGGATTATTTTTGAAAAGCCTTAAATCCATTTTGCTGTGGGGCCTTATTTCGGCTTTAGGGGCTGCCGGATTTGCTGTTTTGGCTCTAAACCGGGGAGAAACAATCAATGCAATTTGGCTTTTAGTTGCAGCGGTATCTGTTTATGCGGTTGCGTACCGGTTTTACAGCAAATTCATTGCCCAAAAGGTATTTCAATTAGATGATAACCGGCAAACGGCCGCGTACACCTTAAATGACGGAAAAGATTATGTTCCGACAAATAAGTGGGTGCTATTTGGGCATCACTTTGCGGCAATTGCCGGAGCCGGCCCTCTTGTCGGCCCGATTTTGGCGGCGCAAATGGGCTATTTGCCGGGAACTCTTTGGATTGTAGTCGGGGTTGTGCTGGCGGGAGCGGTTCAGGATTTTGTCATTTTATTTGCCTCTATGCGCCGAAACGGCAAGTCGCTTGGGGAAATGATTAAAGATGAAATTGGCCCGGTAACAGGTTTTATTGCCATGGTGGGGATTTTAGGAATTATGATTATTTTATTGGCAGTGCTGGCGCTCGTTGTCGTAAAGGCGCTTGTCGGAAGCCCGTGGGGAATGTTTACGATTGCCGCGACAATCCCGATTGCAATTTTGATGGGGGTTTACATGCGTTACATCCGCCCCGGCCGCGTTGGGGAAGGCTCGCTAATTGGGGTTGCTTTATTGTTATTATCTATCTTTGCAGGGCAATATGTAGCAGAAAATCCAACGTTAGCGCAGATGTTCACTTTTAAAGGCGAGACGATTGCAATTATGTTAATTGTATACGGCTTTATCGCTTCGGTCTTGCCGGTATGGCTGCTGCTGGCGCCGCGCGATTATTTAAGCACATTCTTAAAAATTGGGACAATTGTCGGATTGGCTCTTGGCATTATTGTTGTCGCTCCAGAGCTGCAGATGCCGGCCCTTTCCAAATTCATAGATGGAACAGGCCCTGTATTTGCCGGGAATTTATTTCCGTTTTTGTTCATCACAATCGCTTGCGGTGCGGTATCAGGCTTCCATGCTTTAGTCTCTTCCGGTACGACGCCGAAAATGATTGAACGCGAACAACATGCGCGTCCGATTGGCTACGGTGCGATGCTGATGGAATCGTTTGTAGCGGTAATGGCGCTAATTGCTGCTTGTGTTCTGACGCCAGGTACATATTTTGCCATTAATAGCCCGCCTGCGTTGATCGGAACAGAGGTAGGGCAAGCGGCTCAAACAGTTTCGTCGTGGGGCTTTACAGTTACTCCGCAGGATTTGCAAACACTCGCTGATGATGTCGGGGAACAAACAGTATTGTCGCGTACGGGCGGCGCGCCTACTCTTGCGATCGGAATGGCGGTTATTTTCTCCAAGGTAATCGGCGGAAAGGCCTTAATGGCGTTTTGGTATCACTTTGCTATTTTATTTGAAGCATTGTTCATTTTGACAACGATTGATGCCGGAACGCGCGTCGGCCGTTTTATGATTCAAGATATTCTCGGCCATTTTTATAAGCCGCTTGCAAAAACGGAATCCAATTTCGCAAATATAATTGCAACGACGCTTTGTGTGTTGGGCTGGGGCTACTTCTTATACCAAGGGGTTATCGACCCGCTTGGCGGAATCAATACGCTATGGCCGCTATTTGGTATTGCAAACCAAATGCTTGCCGGCATTGCGCTATTGCTTGGAACGACTATTCTTTTCAAAATGGGCAAAAAAGCGTATGTATGGGTTACTCTCGTTCCAACAACATGGATTTTAATTGTTACAATGACAGCGGGGTATCAAAAGCTATTTCATGAAAATCCGAAAATCGGCTTTTTATCCCACGCAAAGGTATTTAAGGCTGCATTAGATGAAGGAAAGGTGTTGGCGCCTGCGAAAAACGCGGAGCAAATGAAGCAAATCATCATGAACGATTATATTGATGCCGGACTTTGCGCCATCTTCATGGTAGTAGTATTGGCGGTGTTATTGTCGGCGGTAAGAATTTGGATTCAAATTTTGCAAAACAAAGCCATGCCGCCAAAGGAGTCTCCTTATATCCCACGCGACAGAGGAGAGATGCAGCATTATGCTTAAGAAGCTTTCGGAAATAAAAAAGCATTACCGGCAGTTTATTAGCTTGCTTGTCGGGGTGCCGAGCTATGAAAAATATGTGGAACATATGAAAACGTGCCATGCGGGAAAGCCGGTTTTATCGGAAAAGGAATTTTTTGCACAGGCGCAAGAGGCGCGGTTTAACGCAAAAGGCGGAAAGGTTTCGCGCTGCTGTTAGGAACAGGCCGGTCTTCCAATTGGAAGGACCGGCTGTTTTGGTTTCCTGTTATAGAAATAAAATGCGTTTTTTGCTTCTTCTGACATAATCACATCTCCTGCTATATATATCCAATTTATGATTTGGACATATACATCGCGGCTAAGCAGAACAAACAGTACCTTGCACTTGCTTCCTCTTTCTGGTTTTGTGCCGCATGGGGCAGGAATAGGTTTTGAGCGCTTCTATGTATAGCCGGATGCTCTTCTCCCCTTTCAAAAGAAAGGTTTTATGTTCTTTTTTTAACTTGTATTTATATAGTTAGTAATAAAAAACCAAGATTTAGTGTATCAAGGAAAAGTGGAGTTTCCTTTTTGATAGGCTCTGTTAAAGACTAATGTTGATTTTGATTGATTTGTTGATTTGGAACGAAAGGCGGCGGCTCCAGCAGGAAAAGCGGATCGGCCCCGCCCACGGAAAGCGTCCGCCTGTAGTGGAAAATCAACAATCAAGTTTAACAGAGCCTTTTGATATTATGAACCTTTTAGAAAGGAGAATAACGCTTTGTATGGAAGTGGTATGTGCACTTGAAATAGTTTGATAGGGGGAAGCCGATGATTGTACAAAAGAAAACATTCATGTTGCCTCATTATCAATTTGAATGCGGCAAGTCGATTCCGCTCGCTTTAGGTTATGAAACGTATGGAACATTAAGCGACAGAAAAGATAATGCCATCTTAGTGTGCCATCCTTTTAGCGCGACAAGCCATGCCGCTGGGAAGTACCGGGAGGATGATGAAACGGCCGGGTGGTGGGATAGCCTCATCGGTCCGGGGAAAGCAATCGATACGAATCAATATTTTGTTATTTGTATGGATAACGTGTGCAATGTGCAAATGAAAAATCCGTTCGTCATCACGACGGGGCCGGTGTCCCTAAATCCGGAAACGGGGCAGCCGTATGGGATGGACTTTCCGCCCTTTACCTTTAAGGATATGGCGGGCATTCAAAGGGAGTTTATTCGAAGCCTCGGTATTAAAAGATTGAAGGCTGTAATCGGTCCGTCTGCGGGAGGGATGATTGCGCTGCATTGGGCGGTTTCCTATCCTAATATGCTGGAAAGATGCATAGGGGTGATTACAAACGCACAAAATCCGATTATTACTTCCTTTCAAGTGCTGCAGCAGGCGATTCGCGTAATTATGCTTGATCCCTATTGGGAAAATGGAAATTACTATGGAAAGAAAGAGCCTGAAGAAGGACTGCATTTAGCAGCGCAAATGATGTTTACGGGCGCATTCAGCCCGGATTGGTACGAGCAGCAGTTTCCGCGGGATAGCAAAGACGGCATGCCGTACATTTCATTGTCCAACCCTGCTTCCTTTGAAAAAAATATGTATCATACGGTGCGCGGAAATATTACTTATTGCGACGCGAATCATTGGCTGTACACATGCCGGGCCACGATGCTCCAAGACGTGGGGCATGGTTTTGATTCATTAGAAGCGGCGCTGCAGAAAATTGAGGCGAAAACATTGCTTATTTCCTGTAAACAAGACCTCCTGCAGCCGGCCCATTATAGTGAGCGTACAGTACAAACGCTAAGAAAACTTGGGAAAGAAGCCGATTTCTATGAATTTTCGAGCATAAACGGCCACATGGCTGGTATATTTGACACGCACTTATTTGAGGATGCGATAAAAAACTGGATCAAAAACTAAAATTCTCCTTAAATGGAGAATTATTAACAAGAATTTATAATTAATTCAACCCAAAAACGAGCACGCAAAAATACGCGTGCTCATTTTTGGGTGATTATACGAGTTGTTTGCCGGCGCCGTATTTGCGATATGCGCCGTGGTGAGTCGGGCCTACATATTCATTCAGCTTAAAGGAATAGCGGATTGCATCCGTGATGAAATCCTTTGCTGTGCGGATTGCCTCTTTTACAGGCTTGCCCTTCGCAAGCTCGGCCGCGATTGCCGCGGAATATGTGCAGCCTGCGCCGTGGGTATAAGATGTTTCAATTTTTTCAGATTCCAGCAGCTCAAAAGTTTTCCCGTCAAATAGCAAATCGATTGCTTTTTCTGTGCCGAGCTTGCTGCCGCCTTTAATTAGCACATATTTTGCGCCTAAAGCATGAATTTTTTGTGCCGCCTCTTTCATATCTTCCAAGTTACTAATTTTAACACCGCTTAACTGATAAGCTTCAAATAAATTCGGTGTTACAACAAGCGCTTTTGGAACAAGAATGTCGCGCAAGCATTCATTTGTTTCCGGATGAAGCGCTTCATCTGCGCCTTTACATACCATGACCGGGTCTACAACTACATTTGTTAAGTTATGCTTTTCTAATGTTTCTGCTACAAGCTCAATAATTTCAACAGAGCCAAGCATGCCTGTTTTCAAGGCATCGACGTCAACTCCCTCAATGACTGTTTCCAGCTGCGGATTTAAAGTAGAAGCTGGAATTGGGAAGACGTTATGAGCCCAGCCGTTGTGAGGATCCATAGTAACGATAGTTGTAAGGGCAGTCATGCCGTATACGCCCAGCTCCTGGAACGTTTTTAAATCTGCTTGAATACCTGCGCCGCCGCTTGTATCGGATCCTGCAATCGTAAGTGCCTTGTTGAGTGTCATTTCAAAAACCTCCTTAATTGTGCAGCGTCTGCTACGTTTGAGATTTATTATATCAATGTTGTAAACAGGCACCAAATAAAATCCATTCCTAAGCAGGGCGAAAAGCCTTTGTTGAATTGGTTATATATACCAAAATAATGCAAGTTTTTCCGAACTTAAGTGCGGATTTAACCACAACAGATGATAATGGAGAGAAAATTCGTTACAATGGGTAAATAAGAAACGGCGAATTCAGGAGTGTGAGAAATGAAGAACCGGATTAAAGAGATACGAAAGAAGAATGGGGATACGTTAAAAAGCTTGGCGGAGAAGATTAATTATGACTATAGCAATCTCTCTAAAATCGAGCGCGGTATTTATACCCCATCTTTAAATTTGCTAAAAAAAATCGCTGATGTATATGGAGTGGAAATTACACACTTTCTAGAGACGGAAAATGATTCATATACTCCGCAGGAAAAGTGTTTCATGCAAGATTTAAATCTTGAATCAGAAGAAATTTTAAAGCGCTATAATCTTATACTGGACGGCAAAAAAATAACAAAAGAAGAGATGGAATTTATGCTTGATATTGTGAGAAAGCTGCGCAACATTATACAAAAGCAACGAAATTAGTCACTTATAGAATCAAAAGGCTTAAACGAAGACAGCAGCTCCGTTGCATATTGAAACTCGTCTATGCGCAGCGGCGCGCAATGCCCACGCACTTCTGTTACCTGACTATCTTCAAACTGCGGCTTTAATGCAATGACGAGGAGAATTTCCGGATTCGTATCAGGAATAAAATAATATACAGCTTCTTGTCCGCCCCAAGCTTTTGTATAAATTTGCTGCAGCTTTGCAGCCAGAGCGCTTCCGATATTAAGGTTGTCCAGTCCTTTTCCCATTACATCTTGTTCTTGCAAATGGGCAGCTTTTAGCAACCTATCGTTTATGTAGGTATATATAAATTTTCCGTTAATTTTTTGAAAAGCAAATACCATCTCTCCGTATGTTTGTTCATACTCTCTGATTAACTTGCTAATAAGTGACGTTAAATCAACTTGTTGTCCCATAGAAATCTCCTTACGATAAAGGTGTTTTCCACATTTTATCATAAATGGCAGGGGAAACGGAATCCGTAATTCGGAATTGTTCAAAAATGTTAACAATATGAAGGTATGAGAAATCTGCCAGTTTAAAAATATTGAAAATTTCGTTAATATTATTGACAGCGTAAAAGGTTTCTTATACAATCAACGTAATTTCATATGTCTTATCGAGAAAAGGCAGAGGGACCAGGCCCGATGAAGCCTTGGCAACAGCCGGAAACGGAATTGTGCCAAATCCTGCAGGTAATATCCTGAGAGATAAGAGAGCATCGTAAGCGAGACAAAACTGCTTTTTTTACCTTCAGGTAAGAAGCAGTTTTTTTTATTATTCTATAGAAAGAAGGATGAACATGGGAGAAACATGGAATCAAGGAACGATTTGTGTACAAGGGGGCTACAGCCCGAAAAACGGCGAGCCGCGGGTGCTTCCGCTTTACCAAAGCACAACATACAAGTATGATACGCCTGATGATTTGGCGGCGTTATTTAATCTGCAGGCGGAAGGCTATATTTATACCCGTATCGGAAATCCGACCATTGCCGCATTTGAACAGAAGCTAAGCCAGCTAGAAGGCGGCGTCGGGGCGGTTGCGACAGCTTCAGGGCAGGCAGCTATTATGCTTGCAATCTTAAACACTTGCAATTCCGGCGACCATTTATTATGCGCTTCTACCGTATACGGCGGTACCTTTAACTTATTTGGCGTCAGCCTGCGCAAGCTTGGCATCGAGGTTACGTTCTTTAACCCGAACTTGCCGGCGGCGGAGATTGTGAAGCTGGCGAAAGAAAACACGAAGCTCGTCTATGCAGAATCGCTTGGAAACCCGGCAATGAACGTATTAAATTTTGAAGAGTTTTCAAAAGCGGCTAAGGAATTGGATGTTCCGCTTGTAATTGATAACACGCTTGCTTCCCCTTATTTGTGCAATCCGTTTAAATACGGGGCCAACATTGTCGTTCATTCAACAACAAAATACGTTGACGGCCATGCAAGCTCTATGGGCGGTGTTGTCATTGACGGCGGCAATTTTAACTGGGATAATGGAAAATTTCCGGAGCTTGTCGAGCCGGATCCTAGCTATCATGGTGTGCGCTATGTCCAAGATTTCGGAGCGGCAGCCTACATCGTAAAAGCGCGCGTGCAATTGCTGCGCGACTATGGAAATTGCATGAGCCCATTTAACGCTTACATTAGCAACATCGGCTTGGAAACATTGCATTTGCGAATGGAGCGCCACAGCCAAAACGCCTTAGAAATCGCAAAATGGCTGGAAAAGGATGAGCGCATCAGTTGGGTGAATTATCCTGGCCTGGAAAGCAGCGACCAATATAGGCTTGCCCAAAAGTATTTGCCTAAAGGCGCAAGCGGCGTTTTGACGTTCGGTGTAAAAGGCGGAATTGAAGCGGCAAAAGCGTTTATTGAAAATTTGAAAGTGGCAGCGCTCGTTACCCATGTGGCTGATGCAAGAACGTGCGTCATCCATCCGGCAAGCACAACGCACCGCCAATTAACAGAAGAGCAGCAGCGTTTGGCAGGAGTAACGCCAGATTTAATTCGTTTGTCCGTTGGAATTGAAGATGTGGCCGACTTAATTGCCGATTTGAACCAAGCATTATCCGGAGGGGAAAAATATGCCCATCATCGTGGATAAAGATTTGCCGGCCCGCCAGGTGCTGCAAAATGAAAATATCTTTGTGATGACAAAGGAAAGGGCATCGAGCCAAGATATTCGTGAACTGAAAATCGCCATTTTAAATTTAATGCCGACAAAGCAGGAAACGGAAGCGCAATTGCTTCGCCTTCTTGGCAACACTCCATTGCAGGTGAACGTACAGCTTCTTCACATGGAATCGCATACTTCAAAAAATGTTTCGCCGGAGCATTTAACAAGCTTCTATAAAACATTTCGCGAAGTTGAAGGAGAAAAGTTTGACGGCCTGATTATTACGGGCGCTCCTGTTGAAATGATGGAGTTTGAAGATGTGAATTATTGGAATGAGCTTAAGCGCGTGATGGAATACTCTGTTGCGAATGTTACCTCCACGCTTCATATATGCTGGGGGGCGCAGGCCGGCCTTTATTACCATTACGGCATTCCGAAATATCCGCTTGCGCAAAAAATGTTCGGCGTATTTGAACACGAAATCAAAGCGGAGAATGTCAAGCTGCTGCGCGGCTTTGACGAGCGGTTTCTTGCACCTCACTCCCGGCATACGGAAGTAAGAGCGGAGGATATCGCGAAAGTAAAGGAATTGCAGATTTTGGCCGATTCGCCGGAAGCGGGCGTTCATATTGTAGCTGATACGAACAGAAAGAATATCTTTGTGCTTGGACATAGTGAATATGGCCGATATACGCTTAAACAGGAATATGACCGCGACGTAGCGAGAGGATTGCCTATTCATATTCCGAAAAATTATTACCGCAATGACGATCCATCCCAAGAGCCGGTATGGAATTGGAGAAGCCACGGGAATCTATTATTTTCCAACTGGCTGAATTATTACGTATACCAAGAAACGCCGTATGTCTTATAACATGCGCTTTCTGGCTGTAAACGAAAAGAAGGAAGAGAGCCTTCCTTCTTTTTTAGAATTTTTATAATATATTGTCTTTTCTTAATTCAACTTATATAATTGCATTTAAATACAAGTTTAGACAAAAGGGGTGGACGACAAATGAAGGAAATCCGGGTAGGTTTACTAGGGCTTGGAACAGTCGGCAGCGGAGTAGTAAAAATTATAGAGGACCATCAAGATCGATTGGCGCATCAAATCGGATGTCCTGTAAAAATCGTAAAGGTATTAGTGCAAAATTTGGAGAAAGAGCGAGATGTCCAGCTAGCCCCGGCTTTATTAACAACGGATGCAGAGGAAATCGTCAGCAATCCAGACATTGATATTGTCATCGAAGTAATGGGCGGAATCGAGCAAGCACGCCAATGCATTCTTACGTCCTTAAAAAATAGAAAGCATGTTGTAACGGCAAACAAGGACTTGATGGCTCTCTATGGCACTGAGCTTCTATCTGTTGCGAAGGAAAATCAATGCGATTTATTTTATGAGGCGAGTGTAGCGGGCGGCATTCCAATTTTGCGCGGAATTGTAGACGGTTTATCTTCTGACCGGATTACAAAAATGATGGGAATTGTGAACGGAACAACAAACTTTATTTTAACGAAAATGTCTAATGAAGGAAGAGCATATGAAGATGTGTTGAAGGAAGCGCAGGAGCTTGGATTTGCAGAGGCCGATCCTACTTCGGATGTAGAGGGATTGGATGCGGCGCGTAAAATGACAATTTTGGCAACGCTCGGCTTTTCAACAAATGTGGAATTGGCCGATGTAAAAGTAAAGGGAATTACCGCAATTACGGAGGAAGACCTAATGTATAGTCAAGGGCTTGGATATACGATGAAATTAATCGGGCTTGCAAAACGCGACGGCGAGAAGCTGGAAGTAAGTGTTGAGCCGACATTGCTTCCAAGCACGCATCCGCTTGCTTCCGTTCAAAATGAATTCAATGCGGTGTATGTATACGGCGAGGCAGTAGGCGAAACGATGTTTTATGGCCCGGGCGCAGGTAGCCTTCCTACCGCGACCGCAATTGTATCTGACCTTGTTGCGGTTATGAAAAATATGAGGCTCGGCGTGAACGGAAACAACGCAATTACACCGCAGTATCCGAAGGTATTAAAAGAGGAAAGCGAGATTTATGTAAAATATTTTCTTCGTCTTCATGTGAAGGATGAGGTAGGAGTATTTGCAAAAATTACCTCTCTATTCTCTGAATACGGGGTAAGCTTTGAAAAAATTATTCAAATGCCGCTTGAAGAATCAGGCACAGCAGAAATTGTTCTTGTTACGCATAGGGCCTCTCTAGAAAGCTATAAAACTATTTTGAAAAAATTAGAAGAATTGGATGCTGTAAGCTGTGTAAAAGCGAGCTACCGTATTGAAGGAGATGGAAGATAATGTGGAAAGGGCTGCTGTCGCATTATAAAGAATATTTGCCAGTAACAGAAAACACGCCGATGCTCACACTGCTTGAGGGGAATACGCCGCTTGTCCCCCTTGAAAACTTATCTAATGAGTGGGGTGTGGAGATTTATGCGAAGGTAGAGGGAGCCAATCCGACAGGTTCCTTTAAAGACCGCGGCATGGTGATGGCGGTAGCGAAAGCGAAGGAAGAGGGAAGCAATACAATTATTTGCGCTTCTACCGGCAATACATCCGCAGCGGCGGCCGCTTATGCGGCACGCGCGGGGCTGAAGTGTATTGTTATGATTCCAAACGGCAAGATTGCTTACGGCAAATTGGCGCAAGCCGTTATGTACGGCGCCGAGATTATTAGCATTGACGGCAACTTTGACCATGCTTTGCAAATGGTCCGCAAGCTGAGCGAAGTTTCGCCGATTACGCTTGTAAACTCTGTGAATCCATATCGCATCGAAGGGCAAAAAACAGCTGCCTTTGAAGTTTGCGATACGTTGGGAAGCGCGCCGGACATTTTAGCGATCCCCGTAGGCAATGCCGGCAACATTACCGCTTATTGGAAAGGATTTACGGAATACCATGAGAAGCACGGCACCGGCCTTCCGCAAATGCGCGGCTTTGAAGCACAAGGAGCGGCAGCTATTGTTCGCGGCCATAAAATCGAAAATCCGGAAACGGTCGCTACAGCAATTCGCATCGGCAATCCGGCAAGCTGGGATAAAGCGGTCGCAGCGGCGGCAAACTCCCACGGAAAGATCGATGAAGTAACAGATGCTGAAATTTTATCCGCTTATGAGTTGTTGGCGCAAAGGGAAGGAGTATTCGCCGAGCCTGCTTCATGCGCTTCGATTGCCGGCATCCGCAAGCAGCTGCAGACGGGAGAAATTCCAAAAGGCAGCCGCATCGTAGCCGTTTTAACAGGAAATGGACTGAAGGATCCGAATATTGCCATTGAAACGAAAAAAATCCAGCCGATTGTGCTTCCGAATGATGAACGTGTTGTGTTCGAGCATATCGAAGGAGTGGTAATGCAATGACAGCCTCTCCCATGTTTACAATCCGCGTGCCCGCCAGTACGGCGAATTTAGGCCCCGGCTTTGATTCCATCGGCCTGGCGGTTGCTAAATATTTATTTGTCGATGTATTTCCTGATACAGTTTGGCGCTGTGAAGCAAAGTCGGAGATGCTAGAGGGCATCCCGACAGATGAAAGCAATTTATTATTTCAGACTGCTTTGGAAGTAGCCTATGAGTATGATAAAACACTTCCATATTGCCGGTTGGAAATTTCCAGTGATATTCCGCTCGCGCGCGGCCTTGGCAGCAGCGCTTCAGCTATCGTGGCTGGAATTGAATTGGCGGACATACTATGCAATTTGCAGCTTTCTATGCAGGAAAAGCTGGAAATCGCTAGTGTGATGGAAGGGCATATCGACAATGTAGGGGCTTCCTTATATGGCGGTTTAGTTGTAGGAATGTACGACGGCCAAGGCGCGGCGCTTGTCCAACAGCCAATCCATGACCTTGAGCTTGTCGCAATTATTCCTTCTTATGAGCTAAAAACATCGGATGCAAGAAACGTCTTGCCTCCGCAGCTTTCTTATGCGGAAGCAATCCAAGGCAGCGGCATCAGCAATTTATTGGTAGCTGCCTTGCTAAAGGGGGATTGGAAACTGGCCGGGGAAGCGATGAAGCGCGACTTGTTTCATGAACCTTACCGGGCCGCTTTAGTGCCGGAGCTTCGCGCGTTAAAGGCAATGCCGGAGCATCCCGATATTTACGGCTTCGCCTTAAGCGGCGCTGGCCCGACCGTGCTTTGCTACGTGCGTAAGGGCACCTCCCAGGAGGTGCGAAAGGATTTGGAGCCGTACTTTTCCGGCTGTGCTGTAGAAGCATTGCAAATTGTTAACGAAGGAGTACAGGTCATATCGCATAACTATAAACACCTGGAAAGCTTCTAGCTTTCCAGGTGTTTTTTATTAGGGATTCTATCCTAAACTTATCTTTTTTAAATCTAATCCTGTTCTGCTATAATATGGTCAACTTAAAGCGGTTTCATAATAACGAAAGATGGTGTCGAATATGAAGGCTATACTCATAAAATTATTGCTTCTTGTTACAGTTGCCTCGTTCGCTTTATTCGCGTACGGCTTTACAATCGGGGTGAAGGATGTGCTGCGCCCGCAGGCTTCCGTTATGCCTAAACAAGAAGAAGCAAAGGCAGCCGCTAAAAAAGCGGGAACGCTGCAAATTGTCAGCCTCGGGGATTCCCTAACGCGCGGCGTGGGTGACCAAAAAGGCCTCGGCTATATCGGGCGCATTCGCAACGCCCTGCAAACAGATTATAAGCAAAAGGCAGCGCTTGCCAACTTGGCGGTCAGCGGCGCGAAAATGCCGGATTTGCTAAAGCAGCTTTCCGATAAGGGCGCACAGCACTCCATCCGCCAAGCTGACGTTATCATTTTAACAATTGGCGGGAATGACCTATTCCCGGGCTGGGAACGGCTTGGCGATATTGATTTCACAAAATACCGGCCCGATACAGCGACATTCCAGCAACATGCCCGCAACATTTTAACACAGCTGCGCGGGCTTAATCCGGACAGCCCGATTTACTGGGTCGGTTTGTACAACCCGTTTGAAGATGTGCCGGAGTTAACGGGTTCCTCAAACGTTGTGGTAGAGTGGAATGCCGCCTTGGAGAGCGCCGCGCTCGACTATAAAAATGTGTACATTGTGCCAATGTTTGACTTATTCCAAAGCCGCGGCAAGGAGCTGTTATATTCCGATCACTTTCACCCGAACGAGTCAGGATATGCCATTATGGCAAACCGCCTTCTCCAAAACCTTTCCAGCCAACTGAAAATTGAAGGGGGCGATACGAAGTGAAGCCCGTATTATCTGTACAAAATGTAAAAAAAACAATCGGCAAAAAAACGATTGTCGAGCATATATCATTTGATGTGTACGAAGGAGAAGTGTTCGGCTTTTTAGGCCCAAACGGCGCCGGAAAAACGACAACAATCCGCATGCTTGTCGGCTTGATTAAGCCGACAGAAGGCAAGATTTCTATTTCCGGCTATGATGTGAAAGCCGAATTTCGCCAAGCGATGCGGCATATCGGCAGCATTGTAGAAAACCCGGAGTTATATACATACTTAACTGGCTGGGAAAACTTAAAGCAGTTCGCGCGGATGCTTGGCGATGTAGACGATGGGCGCATTCATGAGATTGTGCGCATGGTGAACCTGGAGCAGCGCATCCATGACAAGGTGAAAACATATTCGCTTGGAATGAAGCAGCGCTTAGGCATCGCGCAAGCATTGCTTGGGAATCCGAAGTTGCTTATTTTGGACGAGCCGACAAACGGGCTCGACCCGGCAGGAATCCGCGAATTGCGGGAGTTTGTGCACCGGCTTGTAGAAGAGCAAAACATAAGCGTTTTTATCTCCAGCCATTTATTGAGCGAGGTGCAAATGATGTGCGACCGCGTTGCGATTATTAACCGCGGCAAAATGATTACCGTGTCCACGATTGAGGATTTAGTAAAAAAAGCGTCGGATAAGGTGAAGTGGAAGGTATCGGCTTCGGAAAAGGCGGCGGCGCTGCTAAGGGAATCCCCTGAAATTAAAGAGGTAGCCGCAGAAGGAGATACGATAACATGCCGGATGCCGGTTGAACGAATTGGCGCGTATAATAAGATGCTTATCGAGCAGGGCATTGAGGTGCAAAGTGTGCATGAAGTTGTGGTAACTTTGGAGGATTTGTTTATGGAACTGACGGGGAGCGAGGGCAATGCGTGAATTTGTAAATCTTGTTTATAATGAATCGGAAAAAATCTACCGAAAAAAGCGGGTATTCGTTATTGCGTTAATTTTATTTGTGTTAATCCCAATCTTCGTTTACGCGCAATACCGCGAAGTGCAAACGACAGTTAAGCGGCTTGGCACGTCCGATTGGAAAGTGGCCTTGCAGCAGCAAATCGTTGATACACAAAACAGGCTAAGCAACTCGCGGCTGCCGGAGGAATGGCGGCAATGGCTGACGGTGCGGGTTGAGCAGCAGCAATACTATCTGGACCATGACATCAACCCGAACGCCCCCGGCGCCCCGACTTTCGTCCGCGCCTTTATCGAACAGGGAATTACGTTGTTTATTCCGTTGCTTGTCATGATTATCGCAATCGATATCGTTTCCGGGGAGCGGAGCGACGGCACAATCAAAATGCTGCTGACGCGCCCGATTCGGCGCTGGAAAATCCTTTTAAGCAAATATGTAACAATGCTGTTGTTTGTTTCATTTATTTTGCTGCTTGTCGGAATTATCGCTTATGCTATATCGGGAATCGTGTTTGGATATAAAGGCTGGACATTGCCGATTTTAACCGGATTCGTCGTGGAAAATGAAAGCCTGAATACAAATTACGTCCATCTCATTCCGCAGTGGCAGTACATCTTAATGGCATACGGCTTGGCTTGGTTTGTCGCTGTTGTGGTTGGGACGATTTCGTTTATGGTTTCCGTATTAATCCGCAATACGCCGGCGGGAATGGGAGTCATGCTGGCGGCGTTAATTGCCGGGGGAATTTTAAGCAATTTTGCAACCTCATGGGAAGGCGCAAAATATATTTTTAGCGTGAACTTGGCATTGACCGATTACTTGGCGGGCCAGCTCCCGGCTTTAAAAGGCATGTCGATGGGCTTTTCGCTTTTAAATTTAACGGCTTGGGCGGTGGCATCCCTTATCGTGGCGTTTTTCGTGTTCACAAAGCAGGATATTTCCAACTAGGACAGTTGTGGTATAGTAGTAGTGTGAAAACGATTTCGTTCAGTAAACGCAAGGGAGCCGGCTACAATGAAAAAAACATGGTGGAAAGAAGCAGTCGTTTATCAAGTATATTGGAGAAGTTTTTATGATACAAACGGAGATGGCTATGGGGACTTGGAAGGGGTTTTGCAAAAGTTAGATTATATTAAGGACCTCGGAATCGATGTCATTTGGCTAAATCCGTGCTATGAGTCCCCTGATGTTGATAACGGATATGATATTTCCAATTATCAATCCGTTATGAAAAAGGCCGGGACAATGGAAATATTGGAACGCCTCATTGAAGAAGTCCATGCCCGCGGGATGAAGCTGATTATGGATTTAGTTGTAAACCATACTTCTAATCAGCATCCGTGGTTTATTGAATCAAGGTTGTCAAAGGATAATCCGAAGCGCGATTATTACATTTGGCGCAAGGAGCCGAACAATTGGCGTTCCTATTTCAGCCCATCTACATGGGAGTATGATGAAACAACAGATGAATATTACTTTCATTCCTTCGCGGTCGAGCAGCCGGACCTAAACTGGAAAAACCCGCAGGTGCGCGAAGAAATTTACGGAATGATGCGCTTTTGGCTCGATAAAGGCATTGATGGCTTCCGCATGGACGTCATTAATTTACTGGCAAAGCAAGAAGGGTTTCCTGATGCAAAAAATCCTTATGACATCTCTTATTTAGGGAACAATCCCGGCATTCATGAATATCTTCAGGAAATGCATGACAAGGTATTGTGCCATTATGATGTGTTTACAGTCGGGGAAATCCCATTCGTTACGCCGGAGGATGGTGTGCTGTATGTAGGCGAAGACCGCGGCGAGCTGCATACGCTGTTCCATTTTGAAGTTTGCGATTATATGGCAAATTGGGACATGCAGCGCTTTAAAGACATTCAAAAAAGGTGGTATGAGGGTTTATGGGGAAAAGGCTGGAATTCGCAGTTTTTAAATAACCACGACCATACCCGCCTTGTCACCCGTTTCGGAAATGATACCGTGTACCGCGTGGAGTCGGCAAAATGCTTTGCGACGCTTCTTCATACGCTGCCGGGCATGCCTTACGTTTACCAAGGGGAAGAAATCGGCATGACGGGTGTTCGTTTTGAATCGATCGAGGATTATAACGATGTTGCTATGAAAAATAAGTATAAGGAAGAAGTGGAGAAGGGAAGAGACCCGCAGGAAGTATTTGAAAGCCTGCTTCCGCTTGCACGCGATAATTCGAGAACCCCGATGCAGTGGGATGATACGGAACATGCCGGATTTACAGCCGGTACCCCGTGGATTAAGGTGAATCCGAATTATAAGCGAATCAATGTTGCGCAAGCGCTTGCGGACCCGAATTCTGTGCTGCATTATTATAAAAAATTGATTGGGCTGCGCAAAGAGCATGACGTGATGGTATATGGCGATTATGAACCAATTTTAGAGGAAGACCCGCAAATTTACGCATATTTCCGGTCAGGGGAAAGCGAAACATGGCTGGTTATTCTCAATATTTCCGAAGATCCGGCGCAATTTGTGTTTCCTGCTTCCGCCACTTCCAAGTCTAAGGAATTGGTGATTGCGAATTACCCGGTTGAGGGCGAGCCTGCTGCATCCCTTGAACTGCGCCCGTATGAAGCGAGAATTTATAGGGTTTGTAAAAGGTAGTATAACAAAAGGCCTGCTGAGAAATCTATAACCTTGAAAATCCCTAACGGCTACAAAAATCAGCGCGGATCATATGTTGCATGCAAAAAAATAATGAGCCTGTCTCGGCACAATGGGACAGGCTTTTTCATATTGTATATTGTTCATGCGTGAACCTTATCTTACCCTAAAAGGAATGAGGGTTATGCCGCAACAAAATCAAGAGTGCCAAAGCTGCTGCCAAGGCAATGAAATCCTCTGTGTTTCGATTCCGTGCCCGATTGACATCGTGCTTTTAGGAATTGACCTTCAGTTGGAGCTTCCTTGCCTGCGGCTTTCATCTGGCCAAACATTCAATAGCGCGCAGATTCAGCAGCTGCTTCAAGTGCTTATCGGCTTGCTTGGCGGGCTGGGCAGCTTAGGAAGCAATGAGTAACAACAAAGGCCGGTTTTATCCGGCCTTTACTACTTTTTTATAATATAGATAAGAAGCGACAAACGGAATAACTGTTGCAACTATAATTGCGATAATAAAGAACACGGTCTTTGCAAAAGCCGGCAAAAATGCTGAAATGGCAAGTAGAATACCGGCAAGCATGAACATTCTCGCGCCGAACCGGTTTGTGTAGCGCCAGACTTCCTCATTTTGCAGCGCCCACGGTGTGCGGAAGCCGACAAAGTAGTTTTGCTTCACGCGCGGCATATAGTTGCCAAGGATGATAAAGAGCACGCCGATAGCAAGCGGCATGATGAAGCTAATCGGCATATCATAGCCTGCACTGCTTGCGATAACGAAGCCGTGTATCAATACGAAAAATGTGAGAATGGCATTGATGATAATATGGTAGCTTCCTTGAAACTTTTTATAGTTTTCTTTGCGCGGATCCAGCTTCGGCAGCGCAATTAATAGTACGTACATAAAAACAGCCATGAGCGGGAAGATGAGGGCAACCTGGAGTTTACTGCCGTATCCGTCTACCTCGCCTTTGAAATTCCAGTGTATGGGAACAGTGTCCGGCAGAATATAGTAAGCCCATATTCCCATTATGATAGAAATAAGAGTCAAAATGAGCGGATAAATGCGATGTTTCATAACTCCTTATCCCCTTTCCCTGTTTTATGGGAGAACTCTAGCAGCCATTTCATGACATCCTGCAGCACGGTTGTGTTGAGCGAATAAAAGATAAATTGGCCTTGCCGTTCGTCCTGAACAAGATTGGCGTTTTTTAAAATATTGAGATGATGCGATAGGCTCGGCTTCGTGATGTGGAAGTGTTCCGCCAATTCTCCTGCTGTGTAATCTTTTTCCTTCAGCAAGTCCAAAATCCTCCTCCGCGTCGGGTCGGAGAGAGCCTTGAATGTTTCATTCATATGGCACACCTTCTTCGATATTTAGGTAATTATCTAATTATCTAAAATATATTCCTTTGTTTATGGAAATGCAAGTTGAAAATTTCACAATTCTTGCAGGTTGGCCGGATTATCGCCGGGATTGGCCGGATTCTTGCCAGAATTGGCCGGATTCTTGCTAAAATCGGCCGGATTATCTTCAAAAACCGCCGGATTCTTGCCGGGCTGGAAGCAAAAGGCCGGTTTTTTGCTTTCGGAAAGTGCATAAGCTAAGATGAAAATAGGAAAGAAAGCAGATAGGATGTGGAAGTATGGCACAAATTTTACATAATGACTGGCAGGCGCTTTTGCAGGAAGAATTTGAGAAGCCGTATTATCGGGAGCTGCGCGAGTTTTTAAAGCAGGAGTATAAGACGCATGCCGTGTACCCAAAGCCGGATGATATTTTTAATGCTTTGCATTATACAAGCTATGCCGATACAAAGGTTGTTATTCTAGGACAAGACCCATACCATGGGCCGAACCAGGCACAGGGCTTAAGCTTTTCTGTCAATCCCGGCATCAAGCAGCCGCCGTCTTTAAAAAATATTTTTAAAGAACTGCACGACGATATAGGGTGCCCGGTTCCAAATCACGGTTCGCTTGTCAAATGGGCCGAGCAAGGCGTACTCCTTCTTAACACTGTGCTGACAGTTCGCCAAGGCGAACCAAATTCCCATAAAGGGAAAGGATGGGAGAAATTTACCGACCGTGTCATTGAGCTGTTGAATGAACGAACCGAGCCGGCGGTGTTCGTGCTGTGGGGCAAGCATGCCCAAGAGAAGGAGGCATTGCTTACAAATAAGCGGCACTTCGTTATTAAAGCGCCGCACCCGAGCCCATTTTCTGCAAACCGCGGCTTTTTTGGCAGCAAGCCGTTTTCGCAAATTAACGCCTTTTTGCAAAGCATTGGCAAGCAAGGCGTTGAGTGGTGCCTTCCGAATATAGAGAGCTAAAAAAAGGGAGAGTAGAAGTTATGCCGACGGTTTCAGTTATTATTCCGACATACAATCGTAAGCAGTACCTCATGGAATTGCTTACATCTTTAAGCATGCAAACGTATCAAGATTTTGAAGTTGTTATCGTAAATGATGCAGGAGAGAGGGTAGAAGATGTAGCCGCTCTTTTTCCAGATTTAGATATAAGCATCATTCATCAGCCTGTCAACCAAAAGCATGTAGTTGCCCGAAATACAGGCGTGGTGCATGCCGCAGGGGAATTTATAATGTTTTGCGATGATGATGACTTGCTTGTGCCGGCGCATATGGAAAGAATGCTGGCGGAAATAGAGGGCTATGATTTTGTATATAGCGATGTGGAAATTGTTACATATGAAGTTGAAAATGGGCTGCGCGTCCCAAAGGATCGGTTTGTGTTTGCGTATGAGTATGATGAACAGGAAATGAGAAAGTTTTCTACCTTTGTTCCGTCCGGCTCGCTGTACCGAAAGCATATCCATGACACAATCGGGCCGCTTGATGCAGAGATGAAGCATTACTGGGATTGGGATTTCTTTTTGCGCGCTTCGGCTGCCTTCCGCGTTAAGCGCATGCCAGCTTGCGGCGTGTTGTACAGCTTTTCCGAAGGGGGGCAGCATCAATCCAACCAGTTTGATTCGATGCGCGTTCACTTAGATAAGCTGTGCGCCAAGCATAACCTTGGCGTGTTGCCTACGAAAAACTTCTTTTTGCTGCTGGAGGAGCCGGAAGTAAAAAAACGGCGGGCGCCAAGCGAAGTATTGTGGGACGGGACAATTTTTTGGCGGGAAGGGCCGCTGGCAATGAAATAAAAGTTCTATAAATATGGCAGCGGGAAAAAACGCTGCCATATGCCAAAAACATTTAGCTCAGTACCGCTTGTTTTAATACAAACTCTTCGACAACCTTCGCAACGCCGTCATTCATATTTGTATCTGTTACATACTCCGCTTTTTCCTTAATATCATCTGGCGCGTTGCCCATCGCAACGCCAAGGCCGGCAAACTCGATCATCGCAAGGTCGTTGTAGCTGTCGCCCATTGCGATTACCTCTTCGCGCGTGATGCCGAGTTTCTGAATTAAGTGATTCAAGCTTGTTCCTTTTGTTACGCCGTTTTCGGTAAACTCCAAGAAGAACGGCTTAGAACGCATAACAGCTAATTCTCCCGCAAGCTCTTGCTGCAGCTGTTTCTCCGCTTTTGCCAATCTTTCTGGGTCCTCCATCATCAATACTTTTACAACCGGCGCTGTTACAGCTTCTAGTAAACTAGGAACCTCTACAACCTCCATGCCGGTAATCTCGGCTTCAATTTCTGTATATTGGTTATTCGCTTCTGTCACGATTGTGTCTCCGATATAGGTGTGAATCCAAAGGTTTTCGCGGCGGCTGATTTCTCGTAAACGGTGGACGGTTTCCGGCGAAAGCGTGCTGGAAAATAGTTCTTCCTCCGTTGTGCAGTTGATGATTTTTGCGCCGTTAAAAGATAAAATGAAGCTTCCGTATTCCTCTAAGCGAAGCTCCTTTGCAACGCTGCGCATCGCATAAGTCGGGCGCCCGGAAGCTAGCACGACCTTCACTCCCAATTTTTGCGCCTCCATCAGCGCTTGCTTTGTGCGCGGGGAAATCGTATGGTCATCGCGAAGCAATGTATCATCCAAGTCTAGTACAATCATTTTATATGGCATATACATAATTCCTTTCTGGAATGGATTTCACACTATTATCCTATCAATAATAAAAAAATAACGCAATGAGAGACGGTTTCCATCTCATTGCGTTTCTTTTTGCTTGCTTTCGGAAAGCGATGCGTCCAAAATGATCGCCATCACGGCTCCGAGCACGAGCCCGTTGCTTAAAAGGGCGGAAAGGACCGGCGGCAAAGAGGAAAATGCTTGCGCCGGCACGAACATCACTCCAATTCCGGTAAAAAGGGAAAGCCCGGCGACGCGGAACATTTTCTCTTTATCTGTTACCGTCCCGTACTCCCGAAAGGCCAGGCCGACCATGCTGGCGAATACAGGGTAAATAGCGGCGTATCCGACTGCAGCCGGAATGGCGGCAAGAAAGGCGGTCACGCCGGGAAATAGGCTGACGGACATAATCAATGCCGAGCCGAGGAAAAACGGGAGCCGCTTGTTGATTTTGGAAGTGGCAATAAAACCGGCAGAGCCGGAAATTGCGACCGGGCCAATGGAAGAAAACACTCCGCCAAGCAGCTGATTAATACCTGCCATCATTCCCGCTTGCTTAAAGCGGCCCTTTTCAAAAGGAATATTTTGTCTTTCCAATACTTGTTGGACGACGCGGATGCTTGCTAACATATTAGTAAGCAGCAGCAGTGTCACAAATAAAACGGTAATAGCCATATTTGCTTCCATGCGCGGCATGCCAAATACGAATAAAGATGGCAGCTGCACAATATCATAAACGGGCGTAACCGGTTTGGAAAAGCCGAATATAGAAAATAACGGCCATCCGGCAAGAATACTTAGCAAAACGGCGTATGGGCCGACATAAGGCAGCTTCATTAAAAGGATTGTAAATAGTACAATAGCGAAGGAAAGAAGCAGCATGCTGCCGTTAATTTTTGTATTTTCGCCCGTAAGTCCCGCCATTCCCTTTAAGAAGGAGCCGCTAAGCTGGGCTACTAACAGAAATAAATATGTACCGATAACAGTCGGCGTAAAGTATTTTACAAGTCTTTCAATTAAGCCAAATAGACTGAGTGCGATGGAAAAAATGCCGCTTAACAAAAACGCGTACTGCATAACGCGCAGCGTTTCATTTGCGGAGCCGAATAGCACTGTGCCAAGCCCAGCGTAAAGGGACATGACTCCCCACCAAAGCCCGGCCGGCCCTTCTTGAATGGGCAGCTTATGCCCGAATAAGGCTTGCAGTATGCCGGCTGCGCCGAGCACAAATAATGTGCGCTGAATAAAGGATATTGCCTCCGCGCCTTCTAAGCCGTAGGATGACGCGATGCTGATGGGAACGACGATGCTCCCGGCCAAAATAAAGAAAGCCCACTGCAGGGCAGATAAGATAAGTTTCATGATATCCCCTCTTTTCACTTTACTATTATAAGTGCATTTTTTAAAGTTTGGCAAAATATACAATCCTGTAAATCTAAATTGAAAAACGATATAAACTGAGGGAGCGTCCACTATATATATAAATCCATCTTAATTTTTCAACATATATATAAATGACTTATTACTTCAACATTTCCATAGGCTATGTCGAACAAATCAGCAGTGGCACTCATGTCCTCTCTTTGTTTTTCCATCGCATGTGGCAGAAAAAGGCCCTGACCGCTTCTACGCATGGCCAGATGCTCTTGACCACCTAAAAAGAATGGTTTTATGTCGTTTTTTTATTTGGATTTATATAGAGAAGACCTGATTTATGTATTATACTGCAATAAAAAATTGAATATATAGGAGAAGAATATGAACGCATACAAGCAGCTGCTTATTGCTATATTTTGTATGATTGTTGTCATTATCGTCGGGACAATCGGCTTTATGATTTTAGAGCATCTTAGCTTATTTGATTCGCTGTGGATGACGATGATTACCGTGCTGACTGTAGGCTATGGCGATGCGATTCCGAGAACGGAAGATGGTAAAATATTTGCGATGCTCATTATCCCGCTTGGCATCGGCATCGTCACCTATGCAATCGGGGCCGTGTCGGCGCTTATTATTGAAGGGGATATTTTTCAAGTGATGGGGAGAAGAAAAATGGAGAAGAGGATTGCTAATTTACGTGATCATATTATTGTGTGCGGCTGCGGGAGGGTCGGCTTGCAAATTGTACAGGAGTTAAAGCAAAAAAATATTCCGCTCGTTGTTATAGATAAGAATATGGATGTGTTGGAAGGGCATGAAGTTTTATATATTGAGGGAGATGCTACAGAAGACCGCGTGCTGCATCAGGCCGGCATTACACGTGCAGCAGGGCTTGTTGCTGTGCTGCCGCAAGATGCAGAGAACGTATTTATTACGCTGACAGCGCGCGGATTGCAGCCGGACATTCAGATTGTAGCGCGGGCCGAAAGGGTAGATTCGGAGGAAAAGCTGCGCCGCGCCGGGGCGAATAAGGTGATTAATCCAGCGAGCATTGCCGGTAGGCGCATTGCGATGGACATTTTGAAGCCGCTTAGCGTAAATTACGTTGATACTGTTTTGTATGAAGCGGGAGAAATGTTCGGGATTGAGGAGATCCGCATTGCTAAACATTCTATTCTTGAGGGAAAAACGCTGCAGGAAAGCAATGTAAGAAACCGCTTTGATGTAACAGTGCTCGCCGTAATCCGCGGCAATATGGTAATTCATAATCCGACAGGGGAGGAAATGCTCCGCGAACGTGATATGATAATAGTGTTTGGCCCGGCGGAGAAGCTTAAACGATTGGAAAAAGCATGTCAAAATGATGGATGAGGTGAAGAAAATGCAAGTATCTATAGATGCAATCTTAAACAAAATGGCGAAAGAGCTCGCGCTTGCACAGCAAACAAAGCAGGACATACAGAAAATAAGGGAGCATGTAATGGCGATACGAACTTTGTGCGATTTAGTGCTGGAAGAACAAAAGGAAGCACGCCCTGCGCAGCCGCAATTTGCGCCCCAGGCAATTGCTCCGGCTTCCATTAAGCTGCCTTACTTTGAAGAAGATGACGCAAACGGCGATTCTTTATTGGATTTCTAATATTGGATTATTGCCGGAATTTTCTTTATGATAGAGGTAAAAACAGAAGCGGGTGAATATTGATGAAAATCTTTTTTCTTTTAGGGTGTATTAGCGCCTTTTTAGCAGTGGCTCTCGGCGCATTCGGGGCGCACGGCTTAGAAGGAAGAATTTCCGCGAAAATGCTGGAAACGTGGAAGACGGGGGTTACATACCAAATGCTTCATGCCGGCGGGCTGTTCGTTGTGGCATTTCTGATGGATAAGCTTCCAGGCTCTTCTCTTATTTCTGCAGCGGGCTGGTTTATGGCTGCAGGTATTGTTTTATTTTCCGGAAGTTTATATGTACTGAGCACATCAGGCATTAAAATATTGGGTGCCATTACACCGTTTGGGGGCGTTGCGTTCCTGGCAGCATGGGTGCTGCTTGGCATTGCGGCAACAAAAGGGCTGTAAAGAAAACCCGGCAATTGGCAAAGTGCTGAAGGCGAAGACAGAGGCGCAGCTTCCCTTACACTCTATTTTTTAAATGCAGGCTCTGTTAAAGGCCAATGTTGATTTTTATATAACGTACGCCTGTACATCACGGCTACACAGAACCAATAGCAGCCTGCACTCATGTTCTCCCCCTGGTTTTCCTGTGGACGAGTCAAACCTAGACCTTGACCGTTACTGCACACGGCTGGGAGCGCTTTGCCCCTCTAAAAAAGGGATCAACACTAACGTTTAACACAGCCAAAATGTAAAAAAGAAAGCTGGCAGTCATGAGGCTGCCAGCTTTCTTTTATCTTGGCCTTGGCGCATAAGTTGCCGGTTGTGTTTGCGGGAAGTAAATAATTTCTTCCGGAAATTCCACATAGTCTAAGTAAATCATAAGAAGCAAATAGCGCTTTCCTGTAGCCGGTTCGCTTATAATGACATGGTCGCGCCCTGCTGCTTCAATAATTCCTTTATAGGCCTGCGTGCCGAGCGAGCTTCCCCGTTCATATGTCATGTAAATAGTTGCCTGCTTTCCTTTATTGAGGCGCAAGATATTTTCGATATAAGATTGTTCAAGCGGCAGCTGCCCCGTAGCGGCTGCAAATTGCGCCTGTGCCGCATCTACCGCTTGCTGGGGCGCAGCCTGCTGCTGCCCGTAATATCCTTGCGGCGGTATTTGCTGTGCAGGCGGCAGCTGTCCGCCGGAAGGCTGGAAGAAGCCTGTTCCATAGTAAGGATTTTGGTTTACCATAATAATCCTCCTCGTCAGTTATGGTTTAGATAGAATAGACTTTTGGGCAATCAGCTCCCGTTGGATAGAAGAAGCAATGTTTTTTATACCGTCCTGAATTTCTTTGGTTAAACCAAGTGTTTGGGCACGGCCCATCAGGGCGGAAAAACCAAAGGCTGTACGTAGCCGGCCAAAAACGTTCGCCCTGGATGACCCGGCGCGCGAGTGCTATATCGCTTTCTCTTGCCCTTTGGTAAAAATATCCCTTTTGTGTTGCTTCAAATCCCCCCGGTTGCTGAAAGACCATTTGCTGCAGGTCTCTAATTCTTTTAAAGTCTAAGCAGTTTCCAAGAACACGGTTAACTCCTACATTTCCTACCATCAACATTCCTAACTGCCCTTCGCCTTCAGCTTCGGCCCGCATTAAGCGCGCGAGCAGCTTTACATGCTCTTCTGTATAGTTAATGACTGCCATAAGTTCACCTCGCTTTTCTATATGCATACAAAGAAGCTGGTTCTTAGGTGCTTGCACGTTATCTGGGGAAAAGCGATTGTTTGTAGAAGAACCACTATTTCATACGTATGAGGAAGGACTAGGAGATATGACAAATAAGAAATGAGCACGGTTATATTCACGGTCTTGCATATAAAAAGGCTTTCCACTGAAACGGGAAGCCCCTCTATAAACTGATATCTCTGCAATTGCTTTGTTTGAAAATGGTGAAATCACTCGGCGATGCCAGCTTGGGTAATTTGGACATTGACTTTCACATAGATAGGAATAGAAGCATATTGTTTTTCCCATTTTTTTATATTAAAATTCCTAGTTTGGCTTCTTGCCCTGTCTCCTATTCCCAATGGGTCTATATGTTCTTTTTGGAACATTCGCATCATCTTCAGGGCCTCCTTTTGAATTTGCTTTTCAATTTGCGCTTCAAATTTATTTATTGCCTTAAAATCACGGACGGCTAAATCAGGAGATTCTACCACCCGCCCTTTCATGGAAAGGAAGATATGTACAGCTGGATTTGTGCTGCCATTTAAGATTTTATACTTTACAGAAGATCCGATGTTCTGGATTGTAATGAAACCATGGGGCTTCATTTGAATTTCGTACATTCCTCTTTCAAAGGGCTCATATAGTGCTTTAAATATAAATCCTTGCTTATATGGAATATATTTTCCAATATATTTGCCTTTCTTAAATAATGCGATTCCTTTAATGAAAATATGGTTTCCTCTTAAGCTGAGCAAGGGCATAATAGGATCCAATCCTTTGCCCAAATAATGGTACAAAAAATGATGCAAATCCGTTTTTGGAAAATTAGTTTTGCTGTTTTGCTCTAGCAGCTGCTCTATATACATCCCGGGCCCTTGGCTCATAGGAGAGCGCAATTGTAAAAAAGGCATAGTCTCTCCTTCTGTAATCGCAAGATAAACATCCCTTCCAATATTCGGATCCCTTTGGAGTGTATCTACATAACGGTACAGGTTGCTGTGGGCCACTTTCTCTCCGTAAAGCACTGTCCTTACTTTTCCTACTAGTATTGGCTTAGGGGATTCCGCCTGCAGCAATTGGCGGATGCCTTTTCCTGTATAGGATACATTTGTTAGGATATCAGTTCTCGGTTGTACATTTTGCCCCGGGGGAGTAATCATCAAGGCTACAGTTCCCCGTACTTTATTCCCTTCGGCTTCATCAAATCCGATTGTTCTTGTTAACTGGACATCCTCCAAAATCTTTTTTTGTGCTCCGCACCCGCTCAATAATAAGACAGAAAGCAAGATAAGTCCTATTCTATGCATGCTTTCGTTTCCTCACTTTATAAATAAAAGTTTGTAATACATATAATAACGGAAAATATAAGTAATTCGTATAGAAGCCTATAGCTGAAACTGCAGTATTAAAGCGGTCTATTTGTTCACGGTTCATAAGCAGGCCGCTTACAGCAAGGACGACCAGTAAAATAGGATAAAGGGCGAGACGCTGCGGAATGGCAAAGAGCTGCTTGGCGACGCGGCTGGCGGCCCATACGCTAAGACATACATTAGGCAATATAACAAACAGCCAAATTGCAATTCCCATATACTCAAATCGCTGCAAAAAAGGGAAATCGACTACCTTCCAAAGCGTCAGAGTTGCCCATACCGTGGACTTAAGCTGGTCCTGATTAAAATAGGCAAAACTGACCAAAGCAGTGAACAAATAAATACTCATACTAAAGAGCAGCCCGAACTGGGCCCACTTCTCTGATTTTTTCGGTTCTTTTAGAAACGGATAATAAATGAAAATCAGTTCAAACCCCAAATAGTTTAAAGTCATCTTTTTTGCAGAGATCAAAATATCCTTAAAAGAGTGGTTCAATACGGGCAGCATGTTATAAAAGTGGGCTTCTTTTAACGGGAAGTATTTCAAAAAAAGCAATGGTATCGTAAAAAGCAAGCTTAATACGCATAATCCTGTTACAACCCGGAATCCTCCCGTAACAAAGCTATGGGCCAACAGCAGAAAAACAACTGTCAGGACCCAAATATTAACCTCGGGAAACATCCAAATTTGAATTACTTCCAGATAAGTTCTGAGCACTGTAATTACGAATGCGGTAAAATATAAGATAAAGTATAGGCTGAGTGCTCCGCCTACCCATTTTCCGAATAAATCATGATGAATCGCCACAAGGTCATTTTGCCCCCGGTGCAAAATACGGTAACCAATCCAAAGCAAAACGCTGATAGACACTCCTGACACAATGATACTGATCCAAGCATCATATCCGGCCGGCTGTGCGATATAGCGTTCAAATCCCAGAATGCCTACCCCGATTTGCATCGTGTGTATAAGATAGAAAGCAAAGTGCGGGGAGACTAAACGATTTTCCTTAGGAAGCGGATGCATATCTTTTCATTCCTTTTCTCTAATCTTCAATGTCGCGCTTTTCCTTTGCACGCGGCTTATTAAATCTCACCGGCTGCTCCGTGCGCAGCTGCGAAGGACGTGTCGCTTGTTGACTGAAGGGCAAACGGATAAAAGAATCTTTTAAGTCTCTTACCCGCAGCGGATATATTGGCGCCACATAGGGCCTTCCCAGGGATGTCAACTTTAATAAATGAGACATTACAAAAGCGAAACAAATAGTAACTCCCAATACGCCATACAATTGGGCCATGATAAGAAAAGGAAAGCGAACTAAACGGATTGAGTTGCTCATTTGATATACAGGTGTGGTGAAGGAAGCGAGCGCCGCGAGCGCGACCACAATCAGAAGCACGTTGCTTGTGATACCCGCTTGAACAGAGGCGGTTCCGATTACAATACCGCCTACGATACCAATCGTTTGGCCGACTTTGGAGGGAAGCCTGGCACCGGCTTCCCGCAGCAATTCAATTACAAGTTCAAGAATAATCGTTTCCCAAAAAGGCGGGAACGGGATTCCACTTCGCGAAGCAATCAAAGCCCCCATCAAGTCTTCAGGAATCATTTCATAATGAAAAGTTAAAATTGCAACATATAAAGGGGTAGCGAGTACGGAAAAAAGTACAGAAAACAAGCGGATTAACCGGATGGCTGAAGCCAGGCTCCAATTGAGGAAATAATCCTCAAACGCGGAAAAAAACTCGACGAGAGTTGTAGGGCCAGTTAATGCATGCGGCGAACCATCTATAATAATGGCTACTTTCCCCTCCGCGAGTACACTCGTGACCCGATCTGGCCGTTCTGTGTCGACAAACTGCGGAAACGGAGAGTTATGGTTGTCCGAGAGGATTTGTGTAAGAAATGAAATATCCGAGATAATGTCAAATTCGATGTCGCGGATACGCTGCAGCATCGTATTTACATTTTCCTTATTTGCAATTCCTTCAATATGGAGGATGGCCACTCTCGTTTTGGACAGCTTCCCTATTTTATATTCTTGTATATATAGCTCTGGAATCGGGAGGCGCCTGCGTACGAGGTTGATATTAGTATCCAATGATTCCACGAATGCTTCCTTAGGGCCCACTACGCTAAACTCCGTCTCCGGAATGGAAACTTGGCGGGTTTCAACTGTTGTAGCGGCAACCAATGCGCAGCAGGGGTTTTCCGCCTCCAATTGAAGCATGACATAGCCTGTTAATAAAGAATATTGAATTTGCTCGACGTCTTCTGTAATTTGGACATCTTCAACAGGAATCAAATCCTTTATATCTTCTAGCTTTTCGATGGGCTGGTTGACAATCGGAGCGAGGATGTCTCGATGCACCACATCTGGGTTCACTAAAGTTTTAAAGTAAGATATAAATATTGAATGAGGCTTTTCGTATTGAAAGGAAAGAAAATCGTTAGATTGTTTACACTTGCTTAGCAAGTCTTGAAAGGTTATTCCCGTCTTGTCCATTTGTTTACTTTGTAATGAATGAAAATCTCCCTTAAAAAACAATCTCAAGATTGGCCCTCCTTTTTTTTTTTGATTTATTCGGCAAGTCTCCCATGGTCATATAAATATTTTTATCCAATTCATTCCTTGTTATCCAACTGTTTCACCATTATGGAATTGTTTGTTTAAAACAACTTATCTTGTTTTAAATGGCGGCCCCCTCTTTATATTTTGTTATCTTTTCAAAAAGGAGACCTAGATTATGATACAGTTGCGAACTGAATATCCAAGACCTCAATTTGTACGAAAGGACTGGGTGAACCTGAATGGAACTTGGGACTTTGCTTTTGATGACCGAAATGTAGGAAAGGACGAAAAGTGGTATACCGAGTTTCCTGCTGAAGCAGTTACGATTCAAGTTCCATTTGCTTATCAATCCAAACTAAGCGGCATCCAAGACCCTTCTTTCCATGATATCATTTGGTACCGCCGTGACCTTGCGATTCCAGAAGAATGGGACGGCAAAGACGTGATCCTTCATTTTGGCGCTGTCGACTACCGCGCGTGGGTGTATATAAATGGCGAATTGGCAACCTTCCACGAAGGCGGGCATGTTTCTTTTTCAACGAACATCACTCCTTTTTTAAAGGATTCTGGGAACGAAATCATAGTGCGTGTAGAAGACCCGTCTACAGATGAACAGCTGCCGCGTGGAAAGCAATACTGGCATGAAAAATCTGCATCTATTTTCTATACGCGCACATCCGGCATTTGGCAAACGGTTTGGATGGAAGCAGTAAGCAGCAGCCGAATCGAAAAGGTAAGATTTACGCCGGATATTGACGCGGGCGATATTGCAATCGAGTATGAGTTGGCATTTCCGGCAGGAGCAGACTTAGCGCAATATCAAGTACAAACTGAAATCTCCTTTAAAGGCCAAACGGTTATCTCGGACTCATTCCAAGTTCTTGAAGCATACAACAAACGTGTTTACAACTTAATGAACCGCTATATTGACCGCACGAATGCGCATAACGGCGGCTGGCTATGGGCGCCGGAGCATCCGAACTTATTTGATGTTCAATTCCGCCTATTGCATAACGGCGCAGCGGTTGACGAGGTTGAGAGCTACTTTGGCATGAGAAAGGTTTCGATTGAAAACGGAAAATTCATGCTGAACAACCGCCCTTATTACCAAAAACTCGTATTGGACCAAGGCTACTTCCCAGAAGGCCTATTAACAGCGCCGTCTGACGAAGCTTTGAAAAATGATATCGTGCTAGCGAAGGAAATGGGCTTCAACGGAGCGCGCAAGCACCAGAAGGTAGAAGATCCGCGCTTCATGTACTGGGCAGATAAGTTAGGCTACCTCGTTTGGGGAGAAATGGCAAACTGCGTAGAATTCGGCCCGCAAGCTGTAGAACGCTTAACGAAGGAATGGATCGAAATCGTGAACCGCGATTATAACCATCCGTCTATTATTGCGTGGGTACCGATTAATGAAAGCTGGGGCGTGTCTCGCATCTTCTTGGACAAGCTGCAGCAAAACCATTCCGCTGCCATGTATTACTTGACTAAGTCCTTGGATGCGACGCGTGTAGTGATGTCCAATGATGGCTGGGAGCATACGATTTCCGACTTATGTACCATTCACAACTATGAAAGCGGCGAAAAAATGGCGAAAGCGTATGAAAGTGTGGAATCGGCGATTTCTACAGAGCCGGCGCACCGTCCTATTTACGCAAAAGGATTTGAATACCGCGGCGAGCCGATTTTAGTGACAGAGTACGGCGGAATTGCTTATAAAGTGGATGAAACTTCCGGATGGGGATATTCCACTGTACAATCGAGCGAGCAATTAATTGAGGCTTATCGTGACGTGACAGACGCGTTATTAAACAGCCCTGTTGTACAAGGCTTCTGTTATACACAAATTACTGACGTAGAACAGGAAATTAACGGCCTTCTTACTTACGACCGCAAGCCAAAGTGCGACTTAAGCAAGATTAAGGAAATTAATGACCGAATCAAATAATCGCTTTTCGTTGAGAAGACGAAATGTGTAAAGAAAGGAGAACCAGTGTAATGCCTCTTTTATGGGCAGGCGCTGGTCTTCTTTTAATGGAAAAATTGCTGCTTGATAGAAACGCTGGGCATTCCAGCTTGTTTAAGGACTTTCAAGGGCGGCTGCGGCTTAGCGGTTGTGGAAAACTTGTAAATTGAGGAGGAGAAAGTATGGAATACCGTACACTTGGCAAATCAGGAATTCAAGTATCGGAAATTGGTTTTGGTGCTTGGGCGATTGGCGGGGATGCTTGGGGGCCGGTAGACGATCAGCAATCGCTTAAAGCGATGGAGCGCGCATTTGAGCTAGGCGTGAATTTTTTTGATACAGCCGACGTTTATGGCGATGGGCGCAGCGAGAAGCTGGCAGGCGAGCTGATTAGACATAAGCGGGAGCAAATTGTTCTTTCCACAAAAGGCGGGCTTTTAGGGCATACAAGAAAGCCGGAGCCGATTTACGGCCGCCCGGAAAAAGTGATACCAGCCTTTGAAAATAGCTTAAAACGGCTTGGGACGGATTACATAGATGTGTATTTCTGCCATATTTGGTGGCATGTTGAGCAGGAAACGGAAGCATTCCTTGAGGCGTTCGCGAAATTAAAGAAAGACGGCAAAGTGAAGGCTGTCGGGGTTTCAACTGATAACTTTGCATATTTGCAAACCTTTAACCGAAATCGCACTGTTGATGTTTTGCAAGTCGATTACAGCATTTCAAACCGCGAGGCGGAGAAAGAGTTGCTTCCATATTGCCAAGAAGAAAATATTGGTGTTGTCGTGCGCGGGCCGCTGCAAAAGGGGCTGCTGACCGGAAAGTTTACAAAGGATACTATTTTTACAGGAAACGACGTTCGCCAGCATTGGGAACGCAAATGGTTTGAAGAGCAAGTTGAGAAGGTTGAACAGCTAAGAAACTTAGAAAAGGATGGACGCACTCTCGGACAATTGGCATTGCAATTTGTGCTTTCCCACCCTGCAGTATCGACAGCGATTCCTGGGGCCAAAACAGAGGCTCAAGCAGAAGGCAATGTTGAAGCTTCTGGAAAAGCGTTATCGGATGAGGAGCTTGCATTTATAAATGAAATTTTCCCTGTACGATAAGAGCGGGCTGCCGGATTTTGATGAAATGGCGAAGGGTGTTCCAAAATTGGAACACCCTTCTTCTATACTTTAAGAATAAGGCTATGTTAAAGATTGTTGTTGATTTTTGTGCCGACCGTACGCTCATGTGCAGCAAGGCTAGGCAGGACAGACAGCCGCCTCAAAGTTAGGCCATAACCGTTACTGCACAAGGCTGGGAGCACTCTCCCCTCTAAAAGAAGGGGTTATTTCATACAGCGTATTTTTAAGAAAGCCATTCTTTAAGAAAGCATAAATTGTCTCCATCTCATCTGCCAACTGGCAAGTTTTCCTTAGTGAACTACCCCCACTTAGCGGCTGACACCGCTTGAAGTGGGGGCTTCGAAAGACAGAAAACGTCTTTCTCTTTTATTGCTCTTTCGCTCACAAACCCAATGGTTCATGTCCAGAGCCTTACATTCGCGGCGTCCCTACC
>JBHGUR010000075.1:0-16291 GCA_048976805.1 Ectobacillus sp.
TTTTTAGGGTAGGCCGATGTTGATTTTGATATCACGTACGTCTGTACATCACGGCTATGCAGACATTGCAACCCGCACTTATCTTCTCCCTCTGGTTTTCCTTTGGACGAGGCAAAACTAGGCCCTGACCGTTACGATATACGGCCGGGAGCACTCTCCCCCTCTAAAAAGAAGGGGTTACATCAACACTAACATTTAACACAGATTATTTTTAGGGTAGCCTATTTCTAAAATCGGCGCTGCACCTAATCATTAACTTCGTTGTCGATGTATGCTCTGTTAACATGTAAAAAACTGTCCAAGCTATCCAGTAAAAGGATAGCTTTTTTCATTCTCCCAGTTATAAACAAGGCGCGACAAGGAGAAATTAAATGGTGAAGCCACTTTTGGCTGAATGTGGGTTAGGAGCGAGGAGAGTGAAAAAATGAAGTTAGAGCATGTTCGAAAGCTATTTGGTACATTTCTCCTTGTTTCGCTTCTTGTAATCGGGTGTTCCAAACCTGTTCGAGAATTTATAGCATTTCCTAAGCAAGTTGTTTTGTTTGAAGGACAGCATTCCCAAGTACCGGCATCTATCCCGGTATTTAAGGCAGTTTCGACAAATCCTTCTGTTTTTACGGTTAATTCCGAAATGAATAAAAATATGGCTGTACGCGCTCGTGAGAGCGGCGAAGCAAATATGGTGCTCCAATTGGCCGGGTTGCCGGTTAAAAAAGTGAATGTAAAGGTACTAAAGGATTTTAAAGTTCTTCCGGGAGGGCAATCTATCGGGGTCAAGCTCAATACAAAAGGTGTGCTCGTTGTCGGGCACCACTTAATTCAAACAGAAAACGGCAAGATGTCTCCTGGGGAAATAGCGGGTATTAAGGTAGGGGATATGATTACGGAAATTAACGGCCAGCAAATTGAGCGCATGAGTGATGTTGCGCCGTTTATTCAAAATAGCGGAAAGACGGGTGAACCGTTGAACATTGTATTGCTGAGAGACTCAAAGCATATTCGTACAAAGCTTACCCCTTTAAAGGAAAAGAATGAACAATCGTATCGGATCGGGTTATATATTCGTGATTCTGCTGCAGGAATCGGCACTATGACGTTCATTCATCCCGGTACGATGAAATATGGCGCTCTCGGCCATGTTATTTCAGATAATGATACGCGAAAACCAATAGAAGTAGAAAACGGCCAAATCGTTCGTTCTACTGTAACGTCGATTCAGCGTGGGAGCAATGGCGACCCTGGAGAAAAATTGGCCAGGTTTTCTCCTGACCGCCAAGTAATTGGCGATATTAAAACGAACAGCCCGTTTGGCATTTTCGGAAAGCTAAATACAACATTGAAAAATGGTGTTATGGATGAAGCGCTGCCTATTGCTTTATCTCATCAAGTAAAAGAGGGACCGGCAAAAATTTTGACGGTAGTTGAAAAAGATAAGGTAGAAGCCTTTGATGTTGAAATTATTAGCAGCGTTCCGCAAAAATTTCCTGCGACAAAAGGCATTGTTGTGAAAATTACCGATAAACGCCTTTTAGAAAAGACTGGCGGTATCGTACAAGGAATGAGCGGGAGCCCGATTATCCAAAACGGAAAAGTGATCGGCGCGGTTACGCATGTGTTTGTAAACGATCCAACCTCAGGGTATGGGGTGCATATTGAATGGATGTTAAATGAAGCGGGCATCAATATTTACGAAGATGGTGAACATAAAAAAGCAAGCTGATGACAATCGGCTTGCTTTTTTATGCGATGTTATTGCTGATATGGCTAAAATCAACATTGTCCTTTAACAGAGCCTTGTTGTAAAATGAGATACAAGTGTGAATAAAATATATGGATGATACGCATATATTTTATGCTTTGTAAAACAACTAAATAACGTGACGAATATATGCGAAAAATGAAGGAAACGAAAGAAAATCAGAGTTTTTCATGATTTTTTAGTAAATTGAGGAAGTTTTTAAAAGGAGATTCCAAACGATTGTCGAAAACTTCATTCATGTAACTTATAGTGTTTCGATTAGGAGAGAGACAATTCGGTAAGGGAGGAAAATTCGTGGAGAAGATTAAGGTTTGTCTTGTTGATGATAACAAGGAGCTTGTATCGATGCTGGAAAGCTATGTATCTGCACAAGATGATATGGAAGTAATCGGGGTTGCTTATAACGGCCAGGAATGTTTAAATTTGTTAAAGGAAAAAAATCCTGATGTTCTTGTTTTAGATATTATTATGCCGCATCTTGACGGGCTTGCGGTTTTAGAAAAGCTTCGTGGTATGGATAAGCCGAAACAGCCAAATGTCATTATGTTGACGGCGTTCGGACAAGAGGATGTGACGAAGAAAGCGGTAGATTTAGGGGCATCTTATTTTATTCTAAAGCCGTTTGATATGGAAAATTTAACGAGTCACATTCGCCAAGTGAGCGGAAAACAAAGTGCGCTTGTGAAACGCCCAATGCCGCCTTTCCGGTCAGCAACCGTTGACGGTAAACCGAAAAATCTGGATGCGAGCATTACAAGCATTATTCATGAAATAGGGGTTCCAGCCCATATTAAAGGATATATGTATTTGCGGGAAGCCATTTCCATGGTTTATAACGACATTGAGCTGTTAGGCTCTATTACGAAAGTATTGTATCCGGATATTGCTAAAAAATACAATACAACGGCAAGCCGTGTGGAAAGAGCAATTCGCCACGCGATTGAGGTGGCGTGGAGCCGCGGAAATATCGAGTCCATTTCTTCTCTTTTCGGATATACGGTGTCTATGTCGAAAGCGAAACCGACTAATTCGGAGTTCATCGCGATGGTTGCCGACAAATTGCGTTTGGAACATAAAGCTTCTTGAAAGGGTTAGAGCGAAGAACACTGTCCGTTTTTGTTTGGCAGTGTTTTTTTCTTTGGCTACCCTAAAAAATAATCTGTGTTAAACCCCCTTATTTTTAGAGGGGGAGAGTGCTCCCGGCTGTGTGTAGTAACGGTCAGGGCCTAGCTCTGCCTCGTCCAAAGGAAAACCAGAGAGAGAAGATAAGTGCGGGTTGCAATGTCTGCATAGCCGTGATGTACAGGCGTACGTGATATCAAAATCAACATCGGCCTACCTTAAAAAATACAAATTTGTATCTATCGTGGTGCGAGTTATATTCTTGCATGGATGTCTCTGTTAAAGGTTAATGTTGATTTGGAACGAAAGGCGGCGACTCCAGCGGGAAAAGCAGGACAGCCGAGACCCTGCACTGAGCGCAGCGGGCTCGGCCCCGCCCGCGGAAAGCGTCCGCCTGTAGTGGGAAATCAACAGTCAAGTTTAACAGAGCTTTTTCTTTTTAACGCGGTAAAGAAGCAATCTTACGCCAGTGCTCCCAGCAACATACGATAGTTTCTTAACTCGACCTTCTACTCTTCCTTCTCCTTCTTGTCAAGTTGCGCCAATTTTTGAATAAGTATATGCTGAGGCATATGCATAAGCTGCTCAAGCGGGATATTTAAAGATTTTGAAAGCTTGATGGCTGTTTCCGGTGAAATTTGCAATGGTCGCATATGGGCTTACCTCCTTTTTTGTTTAGTATACCATAGAGAGGAGATGAGAGGATGACATTAATTTTTGGTCATCGCGGGGCGGCTGGAACATACCCTGAAAATACAATGTTGTCGTTTCAGGCGGCGGAGCGCTTTGGAGCGGACGGGATTGAACTGGACGTGCAAATGACAAAAGATAAAACGGTCGTTGTGATTCATGATGAAACAGTAAACCGTACAACAAATGGCAAAGGCGCGGTTAAAAGTTATACATATGAAAAATTATCCTTGTTGGATGCGAGCTATAAATTTGGGGATAAAACAGGCTTTTGCGCAATCCCGGCATTGGAGGATGTACTAAAATGGTTATGCACAAACCGATTGTTTGTAAATATTGAACTTAAGAACAATAAAATTGCGTATCGCGGGCTTGAAGAAGAGGTAATTACGCTTGTGCGGAAATACGAGCTAGAGGATAGAACCATTTTGTCCTCGTTTAATCATCATAGTATGGCAAAGTGCCACGAAATCGCGCCTGATATTGAAACAGCGGTCTTGTATAGAGCAGGGCTTTATAGTCCGTGGGTGTATGCGAAAAAAATAGGGGCAAAAGCGATTCACCCCAATTATAAATATATAGTGGATGCGATTGTTGAATTAACATTGGCAAACAATGTCGCAGTGAGGCCCTATACGGTTAATGAAGAGGAGGACATGAAGCGGCTTATGCAAATCGGCGTTTCCGCTATTGTAACGGACTACCCAGAAAAGGCGCGGAAAATTTTACAGGTATAAAAATAGCTGTTTTAGGTAAAGAATGAGAGGGCTTATGAATGTACAGAAGAAAAAAGTCAACCTGTTAGTTTAAAGGTTGACTTTTTTCCTTAATATAGCCTTTTTTAAGATTGTTTGCTACATAGTTTATAAAGGCTAATGTTGATTTTGATTCATTTGTTGATTTGGAACGAAAGGGGGCGACTCCAGCGGGAAAAGCGGCTCGGCCCCGCCCGCAGAAAGCGTCCGCCTGTAGTGGAAAATCAACAATCAAGTGTAACAGAGCCTACTTTTTAAATCTTGCCTGCACTTTGTTTCTTTTGCGGTCGCGATGAAGAATAAAGCCTCCGAATACGTAAATGCCGATACCAAAGAGAAGTAAACCGATAATAAATTGCAGCGCTAAAGACGAAATAGGCGAAACGTGTACACCAAACACGGTGTCTCGCATAAGTTTGATGCCGGCAACTGCCATCACAATTGGAATAAGCGCGAGTAATAGAGCGATATAACGATGCATAAAGCTTCTTCCTTTCAGACAATTTCCTATATACAAAAGCATCTTATAATTTTGGTTTATTTGTCAAGCAGAAAAACAACGGGTATGATAAGGGTATGAAAAATATTGCATGACTGGTGAGGGGATGAAAACGTAATGAAAAAAAAGGTGCTCATCATTGGCGCAGGGCAAGGGGGCAGTGCTCTTCTTCGCTTATTGCATAAATCGAGTATATTGGAAGTCATTGCGATAGTCGATATCGATGAAAATGCGCCGGGTATTCAAATAGCAGTAGATTTTCATATTCCGGTGTATAAAAATTGGGAAGAAATAGGAAGAGAAGCAGATGTTATATTTGATACAACGGGAGATGAAAAGATATATGAAAAGCTGATTGAAAAAGTGGAGCATAAATCGATTGTTATTCCGGGAGCGATTGCGAAAATTGTTGCTAACTTAGTCCATGAGAAAAATACGCTTATTTCACGGTTGAAGGAACAGACGTATGAGCGGGATTTGATTTTAGATTCTACCCATGATGGGATGATTGTAGTTGATCAAAGCGGGCGGATTGCGTTTTTTAATAAAAGCGCCGAGAAAATAATCGGCTATAAAAAAGAAGAAGTGATTGGGAAATACATATTAGAAGTTATCCCGAAAAGCAAGCTGCCGCGTGTATTAAGGACAAAGGCTACGGAGGTTCATCAAGAAATTGAGCTTGAAAACGGAAAGAAGGCTATCTCGACCCGCATTCCGATTTTAAGTGAAACAGGTGAGGTGCGCGGAGCGTTTGCGGTATTTACGGATATTACGGAAATTGTAAGCTTAGCTGAAGAAGTGACAAACTTAAAAGAGATTCAGACGTTGTTAGAAGCGATTATTCAATCGTCCGAAGAAGCGATTTCTGTTGTGGATGAAAAAGGCAGGGGTATTTTAATTAACCCGGCTTATACAAAAATAACAGGGTTGGCCGAAGAAGAGGTAATTGGCAAGCCGGCGACAGCGGATATTGCTGAAGGGGAGAGCATGCATATGAAGGTGCTGCAAACAAGGCGCGCCGTACGCGGAATCCAAATGAAGGTCGGGCCGAAAAAACGGGATGTTGTGGTGAATGTGGCGCCGGTTATTGTAGACGGCATTTTAAAAGGAAGCGTCGGGGTCATTCGCGATGTTTCAGAAATTCATAAGCTGACGAGCGAATTAAATCGCGCCCGCCAAATTATTCGAACTCTTGAAGCGAAATATTCATTTGATGATGTTATCGGCACTTCGGAGGGAATTACGGTAGCTATTGAGCAAGCGAAGCTCGCTGCCAATACTCCTGCGACTGTGCTGCTGCGCGGGGAATCGGGAACGGGAAAAGAATTGTTTGCCCATGCCATCCATAATGGAAGCGATCGCAAGTATAACAAGTTTATTAGGGTAAATTGCGCTTCTATTTCGGAGTCCCTTTTAGAAAGTGAATTGTTCGGCTATGAAGAAGGTGCGTTTTCCGGCGCAAAGCGGGGAGGAAAGCGCGGTTTGTTTGAAGAGGCAAATAACGGAAGCATTTTTTTAGATGAAATTGGTGAATTGTCAGCGAGTACACAAGCGAAGCTGCTCCGTGTTTTGCAGGAAAAAGAAATCGTGCGGGTTGGGGGGACGAAAGCGATTCCGATTAATGTTCGCGTCATTGCAGCAACACACGTTCATTTGGAAAAAGCGATTATGGAAGGGAAATTTCGCGAAGATTTATATTATCGTTTAAATAAAATTCCAATTTATATCCCGGCTTTGCGGCAAAGAAAAGAAGATATTCCCGCAATTGCCACACGGCTTATTCAAAAAATTAACCAGGATTATGGCCGAAATGTTAAGGGGGCAACAGACGAGGCGATTCGTTATTTACAGTCACATGATTGGCCGGGTAACGTTCGGGAACTTGAAAATATTTTAGGAAGAGCCATTATTTTTATGAATTATAATGAACAATATATTGATGTTAGGCATCTTCCTCCTCTTTCGAAAGCACAGCCTGAAGAGCGTGCGCCGCGCCCGTCTCTATCATCTTTTCATGAGGGGGAATCATTAGAAAGTATGGTAACGGAATTTGAAGGCAGGGTGATTACTGAATGTTTAAATCGGCACAATGGAAATAAAACAAAAACAGCAAAAGCGCTCGGCATTTCATTGCGGAACCTATATTATAAGCTTGAAAAATATGAGTGTGCAAAAAACGGCATGCAATAATTTTCTTGGTATGCATTTTTTTGCAAATATATAGGGGAGAATGAAAAAAAGCAGAAAATTCTACTTGTAAGCGCTTTTGTTTATTTCAACATTTTTGCGAAAAAATGAATAAAATGATATTTTTTAAAAAGTTGGCACGCATTTTGCTTTATTAAATAGACGAGGGACATCAAGAAAGGGTTGAACAGCATATATGAAGCTGAACGTGCTTATCAATGCCGCTGCTATGCAGCCGAAAAAAACGGTAGCCGTGGCAGCCGCGGAAGATTCCGAGGTAATAGAAGCGGTGTCAACAGCGATACAAATGGGATTGGCGAAATTTTGCCTGTTTGGGAAGGAAGATTCTATTCTTTCTATGCTCAAAGATTATAAATTATCTGTTTCAGAAGACTTGCAGGTTATCGCGGCGGATTCTGAAGCCGCGGCAGCAGAGCTTGCAGTAAAAGCTGTTTCTAGCGGAAAAGCCCATGTGCTTATGAAGGGGAATATCGCTACAGCGAAAATTTTAAAAGCAGTACTCAATAAAGAATACGGGCTCCGCAAAGAACGGCTTTTATCCCATGTAGCTGTTTTTGAGATGAATGATTACGATCGCTTCCTTATTGTAACAGATGCGGCGATGAATATTGCCCCTGATTTGGAGCAAAAGGTAGCCATTTTACAAAATGCCATTACTGTTGCCCGTGCAATTGGAATAGAACAGCCGAAGGTAGCGCCAATTGCCGCAGTTGAAGTTGTCAATCCCGCTATGCAAGCTACTATTGATGCTGCGCTATTGACGCAAATGAACCGGCGCGGCCAAATTCAGCGTTGCTTCGTAGATGGCCCGCTTGCTTTAGATAATGCCATCTGTAAAGCTGCGGCCCAGCATAAAGGAATAGAGAGTACTGTTGCAGGAGAAGCTGATATTCTGCTTGTTCCTAACATTGAAACCGGAAATGTATTATACAAATCGCTTGTATACTTTGCCGGGGCAAAGGTAGGGGCGGTCATCGCCGGGGCAAAAGCGCCTATTGTATTAACGTCCCGTGCAGATTGCGCACAAACGAAGTTATACTCGCTGGCATTGGCAGTTAGCATAAGCGACAGCTGCAGCAGCACAACGATTTAAACTACTAGGGGGAATCTCAATGGAAATCTTCAAATACATGGAAAATTATGATTATGAACAACTCGTGTTTTGTCAGGATAAAGAGTCAGGGCTAAAGGCCATTATTGCTATTCATGATACGACGCTCGGCCCGGCTCTTGGCGGAACGAGAATGTGGACGTACGAGTCGGAGGAGGCGGCCATTGAAGACGCGCTTCGATTGGCAAGGGGCATGACTTATAAAAATGCGGCTGCCGGTTTAAACCTGGGCGGCGGAAAAACGGTGATTATCGGCGATCCGCGCAAAGATAAAAATGAAGCGATGTTCCGTGCGTTCGGCCGTTATATTCAAGGGTTGAACGGCCGCTATATTACGGCAGAGGACGTGGGAACAACTGTTGATGATATGGACATTATTTATGAGGAAACAGATTATGTTACAGGAATCTCGCCTTCCTTCGGATCTTCCGGAAATCCGTCCCCGGTAACAGCGTTTGGCGTTTACCGCGGCATGAAAGCAGCAGCCAAAGAGGCATTTGGCACCGATAGCTTAGAAGGCAAAGTCATTGCGGTGCAAGGGGTGGGCAACGTCGCTTACAATTTATGCAAACATCTTCATGCCGAAGGCGCGAAATTGATTGTGACTGATATTCATAAAGAGTCTGTACAGCGTGCGGTTGATGAGTTTGGAGCGAAAGCTGTTGATCCGAAAGATATTTACAGTGTGGATTGTGATATTTATTCTCCGTGTGCATTAGGAGCAACGATTAATGATGAAACGATTCCGCAATTAAAAGCAAAGGTAATTGCGGGAGCTGCCAACAACCAATTGAAAGAAGGGCGGCACGGTCATCTTATTCATGAAATGGGGATTGTATACGCCCCGGATTATGTAATCAATGCCGGCGGCGTTATCAATGTCGCTGATGAATTATATGGATATAACCGCGAGCGGGCTTTGAAAAAGGTTGAAGCAATTTACGATAATATTGCAAAAGTCATTGAGATTTCCAAGCGCGATGGCATTCCGACATATTTAGCGGCAGACCGTCTTGCCGAAGAGCGGATTGAGCGCATGAAAAATTCGAGAAGTACATTTTTGCGAAACGGCCACCATATTTTGAGCCGCCGTTAACGGGTGAAAGAAATGGGGAAATTTCCCCATTTCTCTGTAAACGTATGGAGGGAGAAACATTGTTGAGTTTTCGTATTCTTGTAATCAATCCAGGGAGCACTTCAACAAAGATTGGAGTCTTTGATAATGAACGCCCCCTTTTTGAGGAAACTATTCGCCATGATGAGGAAGAATTAGGAAGATATAAACGTATCATTGACCAATACGAGTTTCGGAAACAAACAATTTTAGAAGTGCTTCACCACCATGGCATCAACATTTCAAAGCTAAGCGCAGTATGCGGCCGCGGCGGCTTGCTTCGCCCGATTGAAGGCGGTACGTATGCGGTGAATGAAGCAATGCTTTCGGATTTAAAGAGGGGCTACAACGGCCACCACGCTTCTAACCTTGGCGGAATTTTAGCCCATGAAATTGCTGCTGGCTTAAATATACCTGCTTTCATCGTAGATCCGGTTGTCGTAGATGAGTTAGACGACCTGGCGCGGATTAGCGGCATTGCCGGAGTTGAAAGGAAAAGTATTTTTCATGCGCTGAATCAAAAAGCGGCAGCCCGAAAAGTAGCTAAGGAAGCCGGCGAGAAGTACGAAAACATGAATCTTATTGTCGCACATATGGGCGGAGGCATTACGGTTGGGGCACATAAAAACGGCAGGGTTGTTGATGTAAATAATGGTTTGCATGGCGATGGGCCTTTTAGCCCGGAGCGCGCGGGGACGGTTCCGGCTGGCCAGCTCGTGGAAATGTGCTACAGCGGTGAATATTATCGGGATGAAATGATGAAAAAGCTTGTCGGGCATGGCGGGCTTGTCGGCCATCTCGGTACAAATGATGCGCGAAAAGTCGAAGAGATGATTGAAGCGGGCGATCAAAAAGCGGCGCTTATTTATCAAGCGATGGCGTATCAAATTGCGAAAGAGATTGGGGCGGCAAGCGTTGTTTTAAGCGGAAAGGTAGATGCCATTATTTTGACTGGCGGGTTGGCTTACAGCAAAATGCTTGTCCAAATGATTCGGGAGCGCATTCACTGGATTGCCGATGTAATTGTGCAGCCGGGAGAAAATGAGCTGCAAGCGTTGGCAGAGGGGGCGCTTCGCGTACTCCGCCAGGAAGAGGAGCCGAAAGAATATATAGTATACGCGAATAACAATTAAATAGGGGTTGAGATAAATGGCAACAGAATACGATCTAGTCATTGTCGGCGGAGGCACTGGCGGCTACGTAGCTGCAATTCGCGCATCGCAGTTTGGTTTAAAAACGGCACTTGTAGAGAAAGGAAAGCTTGGGGGAACGTGCCTTCATGCCGGATGCATTCCGAGCAAAGCGTTGCTTAGGAGCGCGGAGGTATATGCTACAACGAAAAAAAGCGAGGAATACGGGATTGTTACAACCGGTGTTGAGCTTGATTTCATAAAAGTGCAGCAGCGAAAGGAAAAAATCGTGAGCCAGCTTCATCGCGGCGTTCAGCATTTAATGAAGCAAGGCAAAATTGACGTATATGAAGGGCATGGCCGCATTCTCGGCCCGTCGATTTTTTCGCCAATGCCAGGCACCATTTCTGTGGAAATGAATAACGGCGGGGAAAATGAAATGCTTATTCCGAAAAATGTTATCATTGCAACCGGGTCGCGCCCGAAATCCTTGCCGGGCCTTGAGATAGACGGGGAGTATGTTATGTCTTCCGACCATGCGCTGCAGATGAAAGAGCTTCCCGGGTCTATCATTATTGTCGGCGGGGGCGTTATCGGCATCGAGTGGGCTTCTATGCTTGCAGATTTTGGGGTAAAAGTAACGGTGCTGGAGTATGAAGACCGGATTTTGCCTCTTGAAGATCATGAAGTTTCTAAGGAAATGCAGCGTCTCTTAAAGAAAAAAGGAATTCAAGTCGTTACAGGGGCGAAGGTGCTGGCGGAAACATTAATAAAGGATAATGGCGTAAGTATCCGGGCGGAGCAAAAAACAGGAGAAAAAGAATTTAAAGCGGATAAAATGCTCGTTTCTGTCGGAAGACAAGCAAATATTGAAAATATCGGCTTAGATAATACAGAAATCATCATTGAAAACGGTTATATCAAAACAAATGAATTTTATCAAACGAAAGAATCGCATATTTACGCGATTGGCGACGTAATTGGCGGATTGCAATTAGCGCATGTAGCATCTCATGAAGGAATTGTAGCTGTAGAGCATATTGCAGGGGAAAATCCGAGCCGAATCGACTACTCTTTCGTTTCAAAATGCGTATACAGCAATCCGGAAGTCGCTTCTGTCGGCTATACAGAGCAGGAAGCAAAGGAAAAGGGTTTTAAAGTAAAAGTTGGAAAGTTCTCATTCCGTGCCATTGGAAAAGCGCTTGTATATGGCGAGTTCGATGGGTTCGTTAAAATTGTGGCCGATGAAGAAACGGATGATTTGCTTGGTGTTCATATGATTGGCCCTCATGTAACAGATATGATTTCGGAAGCGGGGCTGGCGCGTGTGCTTGATGCAACGCCTTGGGAAATTTCCAAAACAATCCATCCGCATCCTTCTTTATCGGAAGCAATCGGAGAGGCTGCCTTGGCAGTGTACGGAAAAGCATTACATTCTTAATTTGTGTAGGAGGGTACTTATATGGCTGAAAATACAAAGGTAAAACGCCATGAACAGCTTGGATTAAGCGACGAACAGGTAATAGAAATGTATCGCACGATGCTGCTTGCGCGCAAAATTGACGAGCGGATGTGGCTATTGAACCGGGCAGGGAAAATTCCTTTTGTTATCTCTTGCCAAGGTCAGGAAGCAGCGCAGGTAGGCGCGGCATTTGCATTAGATCGGGAAAAAGATTATGTACTGCCGTACTATCGCGATATGGGAGTTGTGCTGACATTTGGCATGACGGCACGGGAGTTGATGTTATCTGCGTTTGCGAAAGCTGAAGATCCAAACTCCGGCGGACGGCAAATGCCGGGGCACTTTGGACAAAAGAAAAATCGGATCGTAACAGGATCTTCCCCTGTTACGACACAGGTTCCGCATGCTGTTGGAATTGCCCTGGCCGGCCGCATGGACGGCAAGGATCTCGTTTCATTCGTAACATTCGGAGAAGGGTCGTCAAATCAAGGCGATTTCCATGAGGGGGCAAATTTCGCGGGCGTTCACAAACTGCCGGTTATTTTCATGTGCGAAAACAATAAATATGCCATTTCTGTGCCAATTGAAAAACAATTGGCCTGCGAGAAGGTTTCCGATCGTGCAATCGGCTATGGTATGCCCGGGTATACTGTAGACGGAAATGACCCGTTAGAAGTGTACAAAGTTGTAAAAGAAGCTGCAGAACGCGGGCGCCGCGGCGAAGGACCGACTCTTATCGAGACAGTTTCATACCGCTTAACGGCGCACTCTAGCGATGATGATGACCGCGCCTATCGCTCCCGTGAGGAGGTAGAGGAAGCGAAGCGAAAGGATCCAATTTATACGTTCGGCCTATATTTAAAAGAAACAGGCGTCATGACGGATGAATCTGAAAAGATAATCCTCGATGAAGTTATGAAAATTGTAAACGAAGCGACGGACTATGCAGAAAAGGCTCCATATGCAGAACCAGAATATGCATTAAAGCACGTATACGGAGAATAAGGGGGAAGTAGCTATGGCTGTATTATCTTATATTGATGCCATTACATTAGCGATGCGGGAGGAAATGGAACGCGATAAGCGCGTGTTTGTTTTAGGCGAGGACGTGGGCCGCAAAGGCGGTGTATTTAAAGCTACGCAAGGCTTATACGATCAATTTGGCGAAGAACGCGTAATGGATACGCCTTTGGCGGAATCAGCGATTGCAGGTGTCGCAATCGGCGCCGCTATGTATGGAATGCGCCCGATTGCCGAGATGCAGTTTGCGGATTTTATCATGCCGGCGGTAAACCAAATTATTTCTGAGGCGGCACGCATCCGTTACCGCTCTAACAATGATTGGAATTGCCCGCTAACAGTGCGCGCGCCATTTGGCGGTGGCGTTCACGGAGCGCTCTACCACTCTCAATCCGTAGAAGCGATTTTCGCCAATCAGCCAGGGCTAAAGATTGTCATTCCATCCACTCCTTATGATGCGAAAGGGTTATTAAAAGCAGCCATTCGCGACGATGACCCGGTGCTGTTTTTTGAGCATAAGCGCGCCTATCGTTTAATAAAAGGGGAAGTGCCGGAAGATGATTATGTGCTGCCAATCGGAAAAGCGGATGTAAAACGCGAAGGCGATGATATTACAGTTATCACGTACGGCCTATGTGTTCATTTCGCGCTGCAAGCCGCAGAAAAATTGGCGCAAGACGGCATTTCCGCTCATATTTTAGACTTGCGTACAATCTATCCTCTGGATAAAGCAGCTATTATTGAAGCTGCTTCTAAGACAGGAAAGGTTCTCCTTGTAACGGAGGATAATAAAGAGGGAAGTGTCATGTCAGAGGTTGCGGCAATCATCGCAGAACATTGCTTATTCGACTTAGACGCGCCAATCCAACGTCTTGCAGGCCCGGACGTTCCGGCTATGCCGTATGCGCCGACTATGGAAAAGTTTTTTATGGTAAATCCGGATAAGGTTGAAAAAGCAATGCGCCAGCTCGCAGAATTTTAATCAGGGGAGGAAACAAGATGGCTGTAGAAAAAATCACAATGCCGCAGCTCGGCGAGAGTGTGACAGAAGGAACAATCAGCAAATGGCTCGTTGCCGTTGGAGATCATGTCAATAAGTATGATCCGCTCGCGGAGGTAATGACAGATAAAGTAAACGCAGAAATTCCGTCATCCTTTAGCGGTGTTATTACAGAGCTTGTAGCGCAAGAAGGAGATACATTAGCTGTTGGAGAGGTTATTTGCTTTGTGCAGGTGGAGGGAGCCGAGGAGGAAGCGGCGGCGACAGCTGTAGCGGAACCTGCGGCAATAGAGGAAGCGCCAAAACGGGAAAGTAAAGTCCGTTATTCTCCTGCTGTCTTAAAGCTTGCAGGAGAGCATAATATCGACTTAGAACTTGTAGAAGGAACCGGTCTTAACGGCCGCGTTACCCGCAAAGATCTTTTGAAGTTGATTGAGACCGGAAAGGTTCCGGTTATGAAGGTGAAGCAAGAAGCGCAAAAGGTGCTTGAAGTCCAACCGGTAAAAGACGGTCCAAAAGCAGCCGAACAGCCAGTCGAGACGGTTCAACCAAGAACGGCGCCTGTGGAAGCGGCGATTCCGGCTGCCCCTGGCGATATCGAGATTCCGGTTTCCGGCGTGCGCAAGGCGATTGCAGCCAACATGCTTCGCAGCAAGCATGAAGTGCCGCATGCGTGGATGATGGTAGAGGCGGATGTTACAAATCTCGTTGCGTACCGGAACAGTTTAAAGGATGAATTTAAAAAGCGTGAAGGTTTTAATTTAACTTTCTTTGCGTTTTTCGTAAAGGCGGTGGCGCAGGCGTTAAAAGAATTTCCGCAAATTAACGCGATGTGGGCCGGAGACAAAATTATTCAGAAGAAAGATATTAATCTTTCCATTGCGGTTGCTACGGAAACGGAATTATTCGTGCCGGTTATTAAGCATGCGGATGAAAAAACGATTAAGGGTATTGCCCGCGAGATTTCCGACCTTGCTTATAAGGTGAGAACAAAAACGTTAAAAGCGGAAGATATGCAAGGCGGGACATTTACGGTAAATAACACCGGCTCTTTCGGTTCTGTACAATCTATGGGAATTATAAACTATCCGCAAGCGGCTATTTTGCAGGTAGAATCTATCGTGAAGCGCCCTGTTGTCATGGGAAATGGCATGTTTGCCGTTCGCGACATGGTCAATTTATGTTTATCTCTTGACCATCGTGTGCTGGATGGCTTTATTTGCGGAAAATTTTTAGCTCGTGTGAAGGAGATTTTGGAAAACGTATCAAAAGAAACGACATCTGTATATTAAAAGAAAGGAGCTGACCCAAAAGTCCGCTAAAAGCGGACTTTTGGTCAGCTCCTTATTTATTTTTTCCTTCGACATAAGTACGGTACAGGTTTGCCAGTACGTGGGTTCTATATGTTTCTAATTTTTTCTGTTCATGCTTTGTAATTCCAGCAGCCTTTAATTGTTGGATATACCAGCCTTTAGAATAAAGGTACGCCATGAAGATATCCCCCTTTCATTCTTGGAAAATTGCTTTTTATGACTATATATGAAAAAAGAATGCAAAGAATGAAAGGTTTTGTATCTGTTCTTTTTGCGGTGTAAAATAGTTAGTGCGATTCATTGGAAAATGAAAGAATATGATTGAGCAGATGTTGCTGGCAAGTAATAGAGAAGAAGTTTGTCTGCAGTAAACCAATGCCTGTCACACTGTAAGGTTTTGTTTACATAAGCTATAGAAGGAGCAAATAAAAAAGAAAGGCTTGTTACGGATGGGATATGTAGAAGAATTAAGGAAACTGGTTGGACATAGGCCGCTTATCCTTGTTGGCTCAGTTGTCATCATTGTGGATGAAAAAGATCGCATTCTTCTTCAGCAGCGTAAAGAACCGTATGGAAAGTGGGGCCTGCCTGGCGGATTAATGGAATTGGGAGAGTCTCCCGAAGATACAGCCCGCCGGGAAGTGCTGGAGGAAACGGGAATATGCGTAAATGAATTAAAGCTGATGAATGTTTATTCAGGACAACAGTATTTTGTAAAGCTTGCCAACGGGGATGAGTTTCAGACTGTAACGGTTGCTTATTATACGAACGTGTACGAAGGGGCAGTTTCGTATAATAAGGAGGAAGCAATCGGAATGCAATTTTTCCCCATTTGTGAGCTTCCGGATTATATGGTCGGTTCTCATAGGCGAATGATTGAAGACTATGCTTTCGTGGATAAAAAGTGCAACAATAAGGACGTAAAGCCCTATTTGGAGTAAAGGTTCTCTGAACAGGTTTTTTTAAAAAGGCTGTGTTAAACGTTAGTGTTGATATATAACCCTTTTTTAGAGGGGGAGAGTGCTCCCAGCCGTGTGCAGTAACGGTCAGGGCCTAGTTTGGCCTCGTCCAAAGGAAAACCAGAGAGAACATGAGTGCTGGCTGCGAT
>JBHGUR010000076.1:0-48055 GCA_048976805.1 Ectobacillus sp.
TAGGGACGCCGCGAATGTAAGGCTCTGGACATGAACCATTGGGTTTGTGAGCGAAAGAGCAATAAAAGAGAAAGACGTTTTCTGTCTTTCGAAGCCCCCACTTCAAGCGGTGTCAGCCGCTAAGTGGGGGTAGTTCACTGAAGATAAACCGGTAACTGTTAAGATGAATCTTCCCTCAGAGAATTTTGAAGAATATCGCACAGTTGAAATCCCTAAAATTTGTTTAGTCCCTATTTCAGCTTTACAGTTAAAGGAGTTGACCATCAATTTCAAAGCACAAATATCAGACGTTTCAGAAGCGCCGCAGCAAGATGGATTACCGCGCAAAGACCTTCCCAAAATTCCTATTATTAAAAAGCCTCCCAACTTAGATATTCATTTACCTGCCAGAATTGAAGACAATCTTAATATCGCTAACATTGAAATGAAGTTTGAAGCAGCTTCGTCACCAGAAGGATTATTGCGCATCAATGATCAGCTTATGAAGCTTATTCCATAAATACCTGTAAAGGAGTGGTTTGTTATGCCTGGAGAAATTGCCCAAGAATTCCGGGGGCTTCCGATGGATGAGCTGATTGGTTCGCCGCTAAAGGCCGCCTGTAATGCCCAAATCATGCTAGCGCAATCTACACTTGAATTTATTGAAAATGTAGCTTTTGTAAAGAGTGGAAATGAAACAAAAATCAGAATGGTCGAATTCAGTTATGAAAGTAATGAAAGCATTGCGGAGGGGGAGGGGAAGAAAGAGGTTAAATTGAATGTTCCTTTCATTTCCATCGTTTCTACACCAAACTTATTAATTGACAAGATAAATATTACGTTCGATATGGAAGTAAAATCAGCAACAGTCGATAAGGGAAGCACGAGTACAGAAGCCGGCGGCAGTGGTTCTGTTAAAGCAGGATTTGGTCCTTTTAGCGCCAAGGTGAATTTTTATGGAAAAGTAGCTTCTCATAAAGAAAACGTGCGGCAGACAGATAAATCCGCAAAATATCATGTGGAAGTAAGCGCATCTCAGGCCGGCACACCCGAAGGACTGTCCAGAATGCTGGATATGTTGAACAATGTCATCGTTCCGCAGCCAGTTGCGGCGACGAACAAATAGTAAATTTGTTTTTGTTTGCGACTTTAAATACGCATGGAGATGGATAGTATGCCTGAGCCATTTGATATTACGGATGTAACGTACGTCAAGCGAATTACAATAGGAAATACAAACCCCGAGTCGCTTCATGATGAAGGCGCAATTAACGAACAATTGGCGTTGCTAAATCGCTGTTTGCATGAGGCTCCAAGAGGTAAAATAATTGGACAAGAGAAGGGATTTCATATATTAAGAATCGGGGAGCATCAAGTAGTGATGCAATATATTTCATACCATATCGGGTTTAAGAGAAAACCGGGTTGGTTAACTGGTAATTAGTGATTAGGATGTGACCGATTCTCCCTGGGTAAGGGGGAAATCGGTTTTTGTGTGCAAAAAAACAATAAATATTATATTGTAAGCGTTTCACCTAAAAAAATAAATTTAAAATATTTTCTGAATTTTGTATAATATGTAACATAAATTCAAAATGAGGCAGGTAGTGACGATGAAGGATGTAAAAGAAGCGGTCAAAATCGAAGATATACTGGTGGCGCACAATATATTAAAAGATGTGGTGTATAAAACGCCATTGCAGCGCGATCCGATTTTATCGGAAAAATATGATTGCCATGTCTACTTAAAAAGAGAGGACTTACAGGTGGTGCGCTCATTTAAGATTCGCGGCGCTTATCATTGCATCAACAGCTTGCAGCCTGGCCAATTGAAAAACGGGGTAGTATGCGCCAGTGCGGGCAACCATGCGCAAGGAGTCGCGTATACATGCCGCAGGCTTCAAATCCCGGCGAAAATTTTTATGCCGAATACAACGCCAAGCCAAAAGGTGTCGCAGGTGCGCTTTTTTGGCGGTGAAGCGGTAGAAGTCATACTAAAAGGAGATACCTTTGACAGCTCTTATAATGAGGCTATCAAGTATTGCGAGGAAAATGAGATGACGTTCATTCATCCGTTCGATAATCCGTATGTAATTGCGGGCCAGGGAACAGTCGGGGTTGAAATTCTTCATGATATCGACCGGCCGATTGATTATGTATTTGCATCAATTGGCGGCGGCGGCTTGACAGCGGGTGTGGGTACATATATAAAAGGAATCAGCCCGATGACGAAAATAGTTGGTGTCGAGCCTGAAGGAGCCGCTTCGATGACAGAGTCTTTCAAAGAGGAGCAGGTTGTAACATTGTCGAAAATCAATCCGTTTGTGGACGGGGCAGCTGTGAAAAAGGTCGGCGATTTAAACTATGAAATTTGTAAAGAAGTGCTGGATGATATTGTTCTCGTCCCGGAAGGAAAGGTATGTACGGCGATTTTGGAGCTTTACAATAAAAACGCAATCGTTGCCGAACCTGCAGGAGCACTGCCGATTGCGGCACTGGACTTTTACCGTGACCAAATTCGCGGCAAGACGGTTGTATGCGTGATTAGCGGAGGCAACAACGATATTGAACGCATGCAGGAGATGAAGGAGCGTTCCTTGATTTATGAGGGATTGAAGCATTACTTTATCATTAGCTTTCCGCAAAGGCCGCGGGCGCTGCGCGAGTTTTTAGATAATGTATTAGGGCCGACAGATGATATTACCCGCTTTGAATATACGAAAAAGAACAATAAAGATAACGGACCGGCGCTTGTCGGCATTGAGCTGGCGCGCAAAGAGGATTATGAGCCATTGATTCGCCGCATGGAAGAGCAGGGCGTACAGCATATGGAAATCAACAATAATCCAACATTATTTAATTTGTTGATTTAAATTGTTTCAATATTGTGTCTGTTTAGGTGTAGCGATATATAAAGACAGGAAATTCGCTTTTCTTTGCGGAAGATATACAGCAGAAGGGAAGTGCTGGCGATGGTTGAGCAAAGAAAAGCGGTGGAAGAAGAGCTGGAAGAAGTAAAAGAGGCGTTAAAGCAATTGCAGCTTTCTGTCGATTTGCTTCAGTCGGAGGTATACCATCTTCGCTATGAAAAGCCCCGCACCGTTTGGACTCCGGCTTTAATCGGGCAAATTGGCGGGTTTATTTTAGGAGCGATTGTGCTCATCGGCATCTTTTGGAGGTAATGAAAAGAGATTGCATCTGCAATCTCTTTTTACATTAGGCTCTGTTAAAGTGCAATGTTGATTTTTATATAGCGTACGTCTGTGCATTACGGCTATGCAGAAATGGCAGCCTGCATTCATGTTCTCCCTCTGGTTTTCCTTTGGGCGAGGCAAATTAGGCCCTGACCGTTACTACACATGGCCGGGACCACTCTCCCCCTTAAAAAAGGGGTTATATATCAACACTAGCGTTTAACACAGCCTTACATTAAATAACGCAAGTAAATATATAGGTGGGATAAAAGCAGTGCAATGATCGTTAGCGGCAATCCTACCTTTAGAAAGTCCATATAAGAAAAACCGTGGCCCTCGCGGCTGGCGATGCCGGCGACAACGACGTTTGCCGACGCGCCGATCAGTGTGCCGTTGCCTCCCAAGCAGGCGCCAAGCGATAATGCCCACCATAACACCTCAATTTGCGCAGCATCAGGGCTAAGACCGAGGCCTGTCGCCAAATTTTTAATAAGCGGAATCATCGTGGCGACAAACGGAATATTGTCAATCGTTGCGGACGCGATTCCGGATACCCATAAAATGAGGACAGCCGCAAAACCGATGTCTCCTCCTGTTACATCAAGCACCTTTTGCGCCAATTGGCCGATTAAGCCGATATCAACAAGGGCGCCGACAAGCACAAACAGGCCGGCAAAGAAAAAGATTGTAATCCATTCCACGCGCGACAATACTTCTTCGATTTCATGCTCTTTCACGGCGATTAGCATAAGCAATGATGCCCCTGTAATCGCGATGACTGCCGCTTCGACATGAATGAGTGAATGGAGAATAAATCCGAGTATCGTTGCGCCAAGGACAACTAAGGATTTTATTAACAGCTTGCGGTCGTGAATATAGTCTTTTTCATTTAGATTCATTAGTTTATTAATTAGTTCTGGTGTTGTCTTAAGTTTATTGCGATACACGAAATACAAAATAGCCGCTGTAACAAATGTGATGACAAGCACAATCGGAGCAAGATTGAATAAAAAAGCATTAAAATCAAGATGTTTATTCGCCGAGCCAATCATAATGTTTGGCGGATCGCCAATCAAGGTTGCTGTACCGCCAATATTTGAAAATAATACTTCAGAAATCAAATATGGAACAGGGTTGATTTGCAATATCCGCGTAACTGAGAGCGTAACCGGAACGACAAGCAGTACGGTCGTAACGTTATCCAAAAAAGCAGAGCCGAAAGCAGTGAGGAGGGACAATAAAATTAAGATGAAAATCGGCTTCCCTTTGGCAGCTTTGGCGGCTTTAATTGCCACATATTCAAATACGCCCGATTTGCTTGTAATATTGACAAGGATCATCATCCCGATCAGCAGTGTAATTGTTTCCCACTGAATGTGGGTTGTAAAGGCGCCGTGCAAATCCACGATGCCGAGAATAACCATAATGGCTGCGCCTAAAAGGGCGATTACGGCGCGATTGATTTTTTCTGAAATAATGATGGCATATGTAACAAGAAATACCGCAATGGCCACATAATACTGCCAGGCGGCGATCGTTTGAGCAGAGTGCTCCAACTTTTACACCTTCTTTCTATATTGCTGTGTTCATGCTATGCATTGCTGTAAACAGTCCTTCCTCAATGCTCTATATTGTAACAAAATGCTGCAGGAAATAAAATAAAGATAGATCCATTATTATCCAATGTATCCGCTTGTATATTGAATTTTTTATGAATGATGAAAAAATATAATCTCTGAATTTCATTTACCATAATAAAATGCATATAGATTGCACAAAAGAAAAAAGTATGTAAAGCTAATGTAACGGGTTAACATGTAGTGGTTGCTGAAAAAATTTGGTAAACTATCTATAAAATAAAAACTCTAGCAGCGAAGGCTTTACCGCCTGCTTATGCCGGATAAAAGAAAGGGAGGGTTATAAAGTGGAGCGTATTCACGATATAGCAGCTGTTCAAAAAGTGCTGGAAAGCTTTGCGAAGCAGGATGTGTATCTTCACTTGGAAACGACAAACGGCGCATACGCTTCTCACATAAACGAGAAGGTAATGACCGTCGGCGCATTTATCCGAAATGCGCGCATTCAATTTGAAAGAGGAGCGATAGCCGGTGATGATCCGTATCGGATCGGATTGAAGATGGAACAAGGATGGGTGTATGCACAAGGCATTACACATTGGGAGCAAGATGAAAAAGGGCGGCTTCTTTTAGGGGGCCATAATGATAAAGGGCAACTGGCGATTGCTTTTCAATTAAGCAAAACACCGTTTTAATTAAGGAGGGAAAATGATGGAGCGTCATGTACTTGTTGTTTTGCCGCATCCGGATGATGAATCCTTTGCAGCCGGCGGAACGATTTCCAAATTTACAAAAGCGGGAGTACCGGTGACCTATGCGTGCGGAACATTGGGGCAGATGGGGCGCAATATGGGGAAAAACGTATTTGCGACCCGCGAAACAATGCCTGAAATTCGTAAAGCGGAACTAATAGAAGCTTGCCGTATAATGGGAATTCAAGATTTGCGGTTCTTAGGCTTTTACGATAAAATGATTGAGTTTGAAGATATTGAGGTTGTGGCCGATCGTATCGAAGAGGTGATTCGGGATACGAATCCTTCTCTCGTTATTACGTTTTACCCGGAGCACGGTGTTCACCCGGACCATAACGCCTTTGGACGTGCTGCAATTCATGCTTTGTCTAGGATGCCAAAGGAAAAGCGCCCAACCGTTTATGCGATTGCCATTACGAAAAATAAAACAGAGGTGCTGGGCGAACCGGATATCGTTAACGATATTTCCGATGTGTTTAACACGAAGCTTGCGGCATTGCGCGCGCATCGTTCCCAAACGGAAGCAATGCTGGAAGAAGCCCAGGCGAAAATTCAAAACAACGACCAGCAGACCATTCAATGGCTCCGTTACGAGCAGTTTTGGATTTATAAGTGGAAGTAAGAAGCTGTAAAATCGGCTTCTTATTTTTTTGTAAGGTTTTTGTATTACAAAAATATAAAAATAGTTTTACAATCGTTGTTGTTTTTCTTTCTTTTTTATGAAACTATGATACAATCGCTATGAAAATACAATACATATACATATTCAGGGGGAAGGCAGTATGAATAAACCTTTAGTCGTATCGCTAGCCGCTGCAACAATGCTTACAAGCGGATTGGGTGATGCAAGTTTACAAGCATATGCGCAAACACCTGTTACAATACAAGCGGGACAAGCTGCAGAAGTAACGGCGCTGCTATTGAATGTCCGGAGCATGCCATCTACTAAGGCTTCTATTATAGGAAGGCTGCCACAGTATACTGTTATTACGGTGAACGGTGTAGCCAACGGTTGGGCAAATATTGCTTATAACGGCAAAACAGCATATGTGAGCGCGCAATATCTGCAACCAACAGCCCATGTTGCAGGGCATAAAGGCACTGTAACAGCTTCTTTGCTAAATGTGCGCAGCATGCCATCCATTAACGGGAAAATAATTGGCGGTTTAAAGAAAGGAACGGCGGTTTCTATTTCGAAACGGCTTTCCAATGGGTGGCTCCAAATTTCGTATAACGGAAAAGCAGCGTATGTATTTGGAAAATATGTAACTCCGGCTGCCGAAACTGCAGCAGCGCCAGTGCCGAATGCTTCAGTTGCTGTTTTAAGCGCTTATGAACAAAAGGTTGTAGAATTAACAAACGCAGAGCGTATAAAAAACGGTTTGGCAGCATTGCAGGTGGACACGGCATTGAGCAGGGTGGCCCGGATGAAATCGGAAGATATGCTGAAAAACCGCTATTTTTCCCATAACAGCCCGACATACGGTTCTCCGTTTAATATGATGCGCGCCAATGGCATTACATACCGCTCCGCCGGCGAAAATATTGCAATGGGGCAACGGACGCCTGAGGAAGTTGTAAAGGCGTGGATGGATAGCCCGGGGCATCGCGCCAATATTTTAAACAATACCTTTACGCACATCGGAGTCGGGTATGTTCCAGAACAGAATATTTGGACGCAGCAATTTATCGGCAAGTAAGAGATGTACATAAACTCGGACGGGAGATTAGAACGGCCGGTGCAAAAAAAACGGATCAAAAACGATCCGCTTTTTTGATGGCTAATAAAATGGAAAAAGGAAGGGAATACATAGTTTTTCTAAAATGAAGCACTTTAAAGGGTGGAGGTGTGTACATATGGAACCAAGCCAGCCTGGCAAGAAGGATATGCCGGATTTTAAAGAGCTTCATGACCGGGTGATTGCCGAACCATCCGCAAGTCCGTCGCTTGTCATTAAAACAAATCTCGACCCGAAAAGCCCAAAGGAAGACAATCTGTATTATCAAAGCGAAGAGAGTATGGACGAAGCGCGGTTTGAAGGCTTTTTTGAAGGGAAATAAGTGTCACATAATGAAAAAAGATGCTTAGCAAGCATCTTTTTTCATTATGTGATGGATACGGGAATTGCTTCTGCGGCCGTTATTAAATCCGCTCCCTTGATAAAAATTTGCAAACCTCTTTTGCCGGCGCTAATGCTAATTGGATCAAGGCCAGCAGCGGAGCTATCAATATAAAACGGATAGCGCTTTTTTATTCCTAAAGGGGAAACGCCGCCGCGAATATATCCTGTCAGCGCTTGAATTTCTTTGACGGGAACCATGTCGGCTTTTTTATTGCCGCTGCAAGCTGCCAGAGCTTTTACATTTAATTCTTTATGCGCCGGGATACAAGCTACAATGACTCCGGTTTTATCTCCTTTTAGCACCAAGGTTTTAAATACTTGCTCTAAAGGCAAATCAATTTGCGCCGCCACGTGCTGGGCGTCCAAATGCTCTTCATCCCATTGATATTCATGGAGCGTATAAGGGATTTTTTTCGCATCCAATATGCGGCATGCGATTGTTTTTCTTGTCATACTGCCATCTCCTTTTTCTATCTGGCTATTATTATACATAATTTTTCACATTTAGGCAGGGAATGACATGAAGAAACCGAATACGTTACAATGTGAATTTTGTGGAAAAGGGGAATGAATGATGAAGGTACATACGGCAGATCTTTGTGATGCGTACGGAGAATACGTTCAAGTGTGTGAACCGATGTTTCGCTCTTATGGAAAAAGAACATCTTTCTACGGCCCGATTGCAACCTTGAAGGTGTTAGATGATAACGTACTGGTGAAGCGGGCTTTGGAAACGCTGCCGGCAGGAACAGTGTTGGTCGTGGACGGAGAAGCTTCGACGAGATGCGCGCTGCTTGGCGATAATCTCGCAAATATTGCAGCCTCCCGCCAATTGGCCGGTATTATCATTAACGGCTGTGTTAGGGATTCGGCGCAGTTAAAGGATATAGAAGTCGGCATTTTGGCGCGTGCAGCTGTTCCGAAGAAAAGCAAAAAAGAAGGACAGGGCGAGGAAAACATCGTTCTTCGTTTTGGAGGAATTGAATGGACGCCAAATCATTATGCGTACGCCGATGAGGACGGCGTAATCGTATCAGGCCGCTTGCTTGGCGAAGTGGAATCATAGGTAGAAAAGCGCCGGATTTTCCGGCGCTTTTTTATATAATGGCTAGGAAAAATGAATCGACAAAAAAACAGAAGTGTAGTAGAATGATAACGAAATTTAGAATATTGTGACGAGTACAGGTGCATAGCAAAACATTGCTATGTTTAAAAGGGAAGTTGGTGAAAATCCAACGCGGTCCCGCCACTGTAAGTGAAGAGGTTTTTTGCAGCATGCCACTGTAATACGGGAAGGCGCAAAAAGCTGTTGACGCACAAGCCAGGAGACCTGCCTGTACTGGGAACACCATTAGCCTACGAGGTATAGGGGGTGTTGTGCAGCAGTGGCTCGGTTATGAAGAGTTGAAGTCAGATACGCACGCCCTTTAAGGGCGTTTTTTTGCGTGCACTTTGAGGGGAAGGGGAGAAACAGGAGAAATGGCAAAGATGAAAAAATGGTTCGCGGCTTCATTGTTAGCTATGGCAATGCTTGTATTGTCATTTGCAAATGCGGTGCAGGCTGCATTTGCTGAAAATAATACGGTAACGCTCGTTGTAGTGGGGGATTCGCAAAGAGGTGTCATTTTATGCCCAAAACCAATAGAAATTGAAGCAGATGATACAGCGCTGGATGTTTTGCAAAAAGAATTTGGGGATAAGGTTGATGTCAGCGGCGAAGGCGAAATGGCTTACGTAATCGGAATTGATGGGTTAAGACAAGGAGACGGCGGGGCAAGCAGCGGCTGGCTTTACGAGGTAAACGGCGAATCGCCGATGGTAGGGGCCGGCAGCTATAAAGTGAGTGCTGGCGATGTAGTTGCGTATCGCTACACATTGGACTGGGGCGAAGACTTAAAGAAACAAAGTTTAGAGGAAAGTTTACAGACGCTTGGCGGATGCGAGGAAGCAGCGAATCCGGAAATTCCGCCTGCCACAAACGAACCGACAAAACCTGCGGATGAACAAGAACCAGCAGATCAGGATGATCCGGTTCAATCAGCGGAGCTTGTCCAGCAAGTCGACCAAGCTGTTGATAAAACGGCTCAGTATATCCTGAATAAAGGAATTGAAAGCGACTGGGAAGCGATTGGATTAATGCGTTCCTCTGCCGCGGTTAGCGATGATGCAAGAAAGCAATATTTACATAGCTTAGAAGAGCGAGTGAATACGAGCCAAAGATTAAAAGGGATGACATTGGCGCGCACCATTTTGGCGGTGAATGCAACAGGCGGCGACCCGATGGATTTTGCCGGAAAAAACTTGGTTGAAAAGCTTTACAATGATGAGCTTGATGGCAGCATTAATACATACGTGTTTACATTGCTTGCGCTAGATAGCAGGGATTATGAAATTCCGGATGAAGCGAAATGGACACGCGAGCGGCTGATTGCCGAAATTTTGAACAAACAGCTTCCAGACGGCGGCTGGACATTTTACGGCGAAACGGGTGACCCGGATATGACGGGGATGGCATTAACCGCTTTAGCCCCGTATCAGGAAGATGAAGAGGTTGCTGCAGCAATAGAGGGAGCGCTTCAATTTTTATCTGAATCCCAAATGGAAAGCGGCGGTTTCGGCTACGATGGAGTGGCGAATGCAAACAGTACGGCAGCGGTTTTGACAGGGCTCGCATCTTTAGGGATCAATCCGGAAAATAGCATCGTACAAAATTTATTAAGCTTTCAAATGCCAAGCGGAGGCTTTAAATGGCTTGCAAGCGATGAAAAGGAAAACGGCATTGCCACAGAGCAGGCACTATACGCACTTGTTCAATACCAATATTATGTAGCTGGAAAAGGTTCCATCTTCCATTGGGATAAACAGCCTCCTGCAGAGAGCGGAGAGGAGCAAACCCCAACAACGCCGGATCAGCAAACGGATGAAAATGGACAGGAACAGCCAAAAGAGCAACCAGCAGCACAACCGGAACAACAAGAAACAGTACAACAGACGGGCCAACAAGTAGAACAATCAACTGTACAGGCAGAAGAAACAGAGCAAGAAACGAAAGCTGTGAACAAACAAAAGCTGCCTGATACGGCAATGTTTGGCCTTGGATTTTGGCTGCCGATTGCAGCAGGCATCGTGCTTCTTGCGGCAGCAGCGTTCATGTGGAGAAAAAAATATACTGCATAACAGGAGATTAGGAGCAAGCTTTTGCTCCTAATCGTTTTCAAAAGGGGTTGAAAATATGAAAAGGTTAAAATGGATGGTGTCTCTTGGTGTTGTTATGGCATTGCTTGCCGGATGCAATGGGGAAACAGCGCCAAAAGCCAAAAAAGCGGAACAAAATGTAGAACAAGCTTCTGAAGCGGAAAAACCGGAAGAACAAGCCCGGCAGCAAGAGGACGTAAAGCAAGAGGAGCAAAAGCCGGAAGGACAAAATTCAGAAGAACAAAAGCAGAAGGAGCCGCCGAAGCAGGAAGTGCAGCAAGTTCAGGAGCAAAAGGAGCAAGCAAGCAAACCTGAACAGGCGAAGCAGCCGATAAACCCGAACCAGCCTGTTGCAGCTAAGCCGGCAGCACCCGCCCAGCAGCCGCAGCAAGCCCAGCCGGTAAATCAACAGCCCACACAGCCTGCCCAAACGCAGCCGGAACCGAAGAAAGAAACGGCAGTCGTTACCTTGTCTGTACGCGGCAACGGCAGCACTATACTTAGAAAAACGGAAGTCGAGCTGCAGGCTAACGATACTGTATTTACCGTGTTGTCGAGAACGTTGCGGAAGCAAGGAATTCCAATGGAGCATACCGGTTCGGGCAGTTCTGTATACGTGCAGGGCATTCAAAACTTATATGAAGGCGATTTCGGTCCGACAAGCGGTTGGATGTATAGTGTAAACGGCGTTTTCGTTAACAAAAGCGCCGGGGCGCAAGCGGTGAAAAAAGGTGATAACATTGAGTGGGTGTATACCGAAAACTTAGGAAAGGATGTAGGTGCGAAGCCGTGAGATCCGCGTTTTCCCATGTTCATCCTGCAGTGGCATTTGGGTACTATATTGGACTTATCATTTTGGGCATGACGCTGCTTCATCCCATTATTTTAGCAACGTCTGTACTTTTTCTGTTTTTGCTCAATATTTTGCAGGGGAACGGGGCCATTATGAAAAAGACGATTGTCGCTTCGCTGTTGCTGGGTATGATGATTGCTGTTATCAATCCGCTTTTAACGCATCGGGGCAGCACGATTTTGTTTTATTTTTTGGATAATCCGATTACCTTAGAAGCAGTGACATACGGCTATACAATGGCATTATCGTTTTTTGTAATCGCGCTCGCTTTTGTTTCGTATAACCAGATGATTACAAGCCATAAATTTCTTTATTTGTTTTCGCGCATCTCCCCGAAGATGGCGTTGCTGACGATGATTGCCATCAGGTTTGTGCCTTTATTTATCAGGAGGCTGAGACAAATTGGGCTTGTGCAGCAGACAAAAGGGGTCGATATCGGAGGCGGACCGCTAAAATATAGGGTGCAAAGCGGCATGAAACTATTGTCGGTGCTGCTCGTTTGTTCGTTAGAGGAAGCGCTGCAAACGGCCGACTCGATGCAAGCGCGCGGTTTTGGAGTGAAAAAGCGGAGCACTTACATCCGGTATAGCATGAATTATAGAGACTGGGCGATTGCGGCGAGTTTGCTTGTGCTGTTTTGTGTTTGTGCGGCAGGCTTTATAAATGGAGGAGGCGTTTTGGTTATTTATCCAGCTCTGGAGGCTATGGCATTCGATGCAAAGGATTGGGTTGCTTTTGTATCCTTTATATTATACATAAATGTGCCTTTGCTGCTAGAAGGAAGGGAGTGGATATGGTGGCACATACAGAGATAAAAAATTTAACCTTTCAGTATCCCAATGAACAACAGCCCGCATTGTCCTCTATTACCCTTTCTGTTTCAGAAGGCGAGTTTGTTGTGTTGGCTGGAAAATCGGGATGCGGCAAAACGACATTATTGCGCCATTTTAAAAAAGAACTTCTCCCGATTGGCCTCAGAACGGGTGAGATATTTTATGGCACAAAGCTGTTGCATGATATACCGAATACAGTTTCAGCCCAGGAAATCGGCATGGTCTTTCAAAATCCGGAGAATCAGCTCGTGATGGATACGGTCGTGCAGGAATTGGCATTTTCTCTGGAAAACCTCGGGTATGAAACAACTGTGATTCAAAAGCGCATTGCCGAGCTCATTAGTTTTTTAGGATTTCAAGACTTGCTGCATCGCTCTGTTCACACGCTTTCAGGCGGACAAAAGCAGCTTGTCAATTTGGCGGCGGTTCTTGTGCTGCAGCCGAAGCTTCTATTGCTGGATGAACCGACAGCGCAGCTGGATCCGATTGCGGCAAAGGAATTTCTTACTTTGTTAAAACGGGTTCAAGAAGAACTGGGAATTACGATTATTATGAGCGAACACCGGCTTGATGACGTATTGCCGCTTGCCGATCGGCTCGTATTTATGGAAAGCGGAAGCATTCTATATGACGGCAGCCCAGAAAAAATCGTCAGAAAGCTATGGGACAATCCGTTGTTTCAGGTGTATATTCCGCAAATTCCGCGTTTGTTTTTGGAAATGGGCTGTTCGTCCATTCCCTTTACGGTGCGCGATGGACAGCGCCTCCTGCCTCGTAGCAGCCCTCATATTGCGAGCGGTGACGGGATAAGCTCTAGCCAAAATATTATTATGCAAGCGCACGATATATTTTTTCAGTATGAGAAGGACAATCCTATGATTTTGCAAAATTTATCGCTTACGATTCGAAAGGGCGATTGGATCGGGTTGGTAGGCAAAAATGGAACGGGGAAATCCACGCTGCTTACTGTGCTTGCCGGGCTGCAAAAATGCCGCCGCGGAACGGTGGTGTGGAATGGAAAACCGGTTCATAAAATTCCATCGGCAAAGCGCTTTGCAGACATCGGGTATATTTCGCAGCAGCCCTATTACCATTTTACTTGCGATACGGTTTGGGATGAACTGGTAGAGCGCGCGAAGGAAATAGGCTATCCACATCCTGAGAAAAAAGCGCAGGAGCTGTTGGAGCGCTTTTCCATTTCTTCAACAAAGCATCGCCATCCGCACGATTGCAGCGGGGGAGAACAGCAGCTTATCGCCCTGTGCTCTATTTTGTTGGGAAGGCCGAAGCTGCTCCTTCTTGATGAGCCGACAAAAGGGCTCGATCCGGAAAAAAAGGAACAGCTCGGAAAGCATTTGCGGCAGTTGCAAAGTGAAGGAACTACAATTTTCATGGCAACGCACGATATTGAGTTTGCCGCAAAATATGTGAACCGGTGCGTAATGCTATTTGACGGCCAAGTCATTATGGAAGATGCGCCGCACCGTTTTTTTAGCGAAAACTTCTTTTATACGACGACAATTAACAGGCTTGTCCGCAAACAATTGCCATACGCTTTAACTTGGGAGGATGTGATGAAGGCATGGCCAAACGGTATCCGTATTTCCTCGTAGCGCTTTGCTTGCTTTTGCTGGGCATTTTGGTGTACGCTTCGCTTATGTATGAGCGGCAGTTTATTTGGACGAGTTTTTTGTTTTTAGGGTTGATTATGCTGCCGCTATATATTCGATTTGAAAAAAAGGCGTTCGCTTCTAGGGAAATTGTGCTTCTGGCCGTTTTGGCGGCAGTCGCCGCCGTCAGCCGGATTCCGTTTTCGGCTCTTCCGAGTGTGCAGCCGACTTCGTTTGTTATCATTGTTTCCGCGATTGTGCTAGGGGGAGAAGCTGGTTTTGTAATCGGCGCCACGGCGGCGCTCGTTTCGAACCTGTTTTTAGGGCAAGGCCCTTGGACACCGTGGCAAATGTTCGCGTGGGGGATGATGGGATTATCGGCCGGGCTGCTAGGCAAGACGTTTATTTTACAAACGAAATGGACACGTCTTTTATTCGGAGCCGTATGGGGGCTGTTATTTGGCTGGATTATGAACTTGTGGGTGCTGCTTGGCTTTTTGCAGGATGTAACATGGGCTTCGTTTTTGGCTACATATGCAACAAGCTTTTATTTTGATGTTGCGCACGCCCTCTCCAATGTGTTTTTTCTGGCGCTGTTTAGTGCACAATGGATAAAAATATTAACAAGATTTAAAGGGAAATACGGGCTGCTTCAACAGGAAAATGCAAGAAAAGGGAGAGAATTACATGATGTCCGTTCGCATTCCGCATGAGGAAAAACAAAAGTTGGTGTTGAACCTGCAGGATTATTTCAAGGAGCAAGGCTGGGAGGAAATTGGAAACCTTGAGGCTGCCGCCTTATTTGATTATATTGTTCAAGCAGTCGCCCCCTATATTTATAATCAAGCCCTGTACGATGCGCGGCTGCTTGTTACAGAGCGTCTGCAGGCGGTTGAAGAAGACCTTTACACGCTTGAAAAATCAATTCGAAAATAAAGAGGGGCTTTTATAGCAATTTTTAAATATCATTTACTGAAATGAGAAGGGAAAAAACGATATGGACTATACAAATAAAATTGTTCTTGTAACCGGCGGCGCAAATGGCATCGGCAAGGCGATTGTAACTGCCTATTGCCAAGCGGGGGCGACTGTCATTTTGGCAGACAAGGACGAAGTAAATGGCGATCGTTTAGTACAGGAGCAAACAGCATTGGGGCATAAGGCGATTTTCTATCCGGTAGATTTAGCAAATGTGGAAGAGATTGTAGACATGTTTTCTAGCATACATAACGAGTACGGGAAGGTAAACATTTTAATCAACAATGCCGGGTTAAGCAAATTTAAGCCTTTGCGTGAGCTAAGCGCTGAGGATTGGGATGAAGTATTGCATGTAAATTTGAGGAGCTTTGTATTTGCCGCCCGTGAATTTGCGAAGCAAAATGAAGGTACCGATTATGGAAGGATTATTAACATCGCTTCTACAAGGGCAGTAATGTCAGAGCCGAACTCAGAAGCGTATGCGGCATCCAAGGGCGGCATTGTTGCTGTTACGCACGCTCTTGCTTTGTCCTTGAGCAAAGAGCGAATTACGGTCAACTGCATTAGCCCGGGCTGGATTGAAACAGGGGATTACGGGGCGCTAAAAGCGGAAGACCATTTGCAGCACCCTTCGTTGCGCGTCGGAAAGCCGGATGACATCGCACGCGCATGCTTATTTCTAACTGAAGAAGGAAATGACTTTATAAATGGGGAAAACATTATTATCGATGGCGGAATGACAAAAAAGATGATTTATACGGAATAGGAGATCGTCCTTAGGCATATGGTTAAGTGTAGGGTCGCGACTACATATTAGTTTGCCTCCGTTGCACTTCTTGCAAAAGAAGTGCCTTTTTTAATGCGAAAAAATTCATAGGACGTGCCTGTTTTTAGAGGAGGGAGGAACATATGCTGGCAGCAATCATTCACGGTTTTACCTTGGCATTAGGGCTTATTTTGCCTTTAGGGGCGCAAAATATTTTTGTTTTTAATCAAGGGGCGAGCCAAAAAAGGCTAATGTATGCTTTTCCTGTAGTAATTACAGCTTCCTTGTGCGATACAATATTGATTTTACTTGCGGTGCTTGGCGTTTCGGTTGTGGTGCTTACGTTTGAGTGGCTGAAAGTTTTATTATTCGGGGCGGGTTTTATTTTTTTGTTATACATGGGATGGGCTGTTTGGCGCAGCAATCCGTCATCTGTAAAGGAAGAAGGAGAGCCCTTTAGCTTCAAAAAGCAGATTACATTTGCAATGTCAGTGTCGTTGCTTAATCCGCATGCAATTTTAGATACGGTCGGCGTCATCGGGACGAGCTCGCTTTATTATGATGGTGCGGAAAAGTTTGCTTTTTCATTCGCTTGTATAGCTGTTTCGTGGGCGTGGTTTTTTGCGCTTGCTACAGCCGGGCATATGATGAAAAAACGGGATCAAAGCGGCGCGTGGATTACCCTTATTAACAAAATGTCTGCTATTATCATCTGGGGAGTAGCCCTGTATATCGGAAAAGAATTACTGGCAAGCATATGACAAACAATTTTCATTTTCTTCAAACGGCAGCAAAATATGAGGATGTTATAATAAAAGAGTACGAAAATTTCATACACAGAGGTGACAGTGCGTGAAACCTGTTATGCCAAATCAACATGGTGCCTGGAGCATGCTTATTATTCCGTTTGGCAGCGGCGTTGCGGTCGGTATGCCGAGTTGGTATCATATCCCTTTGTTTCTTGCCTGGCTATTTGTTTATTTAGGAACGTATCCGTTTCTTATGTATATGAAGCAAAAGCGAAAGAAAGAGCATCTGCGTTGGGCGTTTATTTATTTTACCATTGCTGCGGTGTTTGGAGTTTTGGCGCTTACGCATGAGTGGAAAATTGTATATGCAGGGGTGTTTATGCTGCCGCTGTTTCTAGTGAATATTTATTTTGCCAAAAAGAAAAATGAACGTGCGCTGTTCAATGATATAAGCGCAATCCTCACTTTTTGTATCGGTGGAGTAATGAGCTATTATTTCGGAACGGGCTCTATAGACGAGAAGGCCTGGCTCGTTCTTATCATTTGTTTTCTTTTCTTTATGGGAAGTACCTTTTATGTGAAAACGATGATTCGCGAAAAAAATAATTCTACTTATAAATGGTTATCTTGGACGTACCACACTGTGCTTGTAGCGGGGGCGATCTTCGTTTCGCCACTATTGGCAATAGCTTTCATCCCAAGTTTAATTCGTGCAGTTTGGTTGTACGGAAAGAAGGTTTCTGTAATAAAAGTTGGCGTTTTAGAAATTGCTAATGCGGTATACTTCTTTTTTGCCATTTTGTATTTCTTATAGAGAGCTGAAAAAACACCCGAATGGGTGTTTTTTCATTCTTGGGAAAGCATTTGCGCTGTGCTGTCACATTGGTGCAAAGCATTTTGCACTGCCTGCAAAGATTGCTCGATGCGTTGGCGGTTATCCGCTTTTTCTACTGTTTGCAACGCGCTTTCCAGACAGTTTTTCGCTTGATTTAAAGCTGTACAGGAATCTTGAACATGTCCACGTGCATTTTTTTGCATGGTTATCTCTCCTTGTCGTTAGCATGGGTGCGTTTGTAGTATGAGACTGGGGAGAGAGTTTTATGAATGATTTATGTATGCAGAATTTGTTATTTTGAAAGGGGGATGTAAGTGTGGTCATTTGTTTTTTTTTGATACGTTAAATTGATGCAACGCTTTTAAAATACGGGTTTAAGGATTGCAGAAAAAAAGACTGCTGCGCAGTCTTTGGGAAAAAATGGTGTTACGTGTGTAGTGTAAAAATAAAAAAAGACACCTTTGCCGCTAGGTGCCGATTTTATGGGTACGAGAGGCTTGCCCTCATACGGTTATTAGAGTATCATCATTAATAGCTGTTGTCAAAAGGATATAAATGGAAATTTTCCGTTTCATTATTATCATTATTGATAAAAAAGATATTTCTTTTTAACAATGTAATGTATAATGAAACGAGCAGGTGGCGAGCTTCATTATTTTTTTATGCAGAAGGGGACGGTGAAGGAGATGGGGACAGCTTTTATTGAGGTAGAGAAATTAAGGAAATCGTTTGGGGAGCAGCTTGTGCTAGAGGATGTAAGCTTTGGCGTTCCTCAAGGGGAAACGGTCGGCCTTCTTGGACCGAATGGTTCGGGGAAGACAACGATTATTCGTCTATTAAATGGGGTAATTGAGGCGGATGGAGGATCGATGCGGGTCGGAATGTGGAATCCTGCGCAAAACGGGCATGATATACGAAAAATAAGCGGTATTTTAACAGAAGGAGCCGGATTATATTATGAGATGAGTGGTTTGGACAATTTGAAGTTTTTTGCAAAGCTGTACGGTGCTTACGATGCCAAGCGGATTCAACGGCTACTCGAGGAATTTCAATTACAAAGGCATCAACATAAGAAGGTGGGAACGTACAGTACGGGAATGAAACGCCGCCTTGGCATGATTAAAGCGCTGCTTCATCGGCCGGCACTGCTGTTTCTCGATGAGCCGACAAACGGGCTGGATCCAGAAGGAATCCAAATGGTTATGCAGTATATAAAACAGTTAAATACACAAGAGGGAACGACGATTTTGCTATGCTCGCACATTCTCCACCAAATGGAGATGGTATGTAGCAGGTATATGTTTTTAGAGAATGGAACGATTTTAGAAAAGGGAACGAAACAGGAATTGGAGGAAAAATATATACGCGAAGTGCGGGTGAAAGTAGAAACGGGCTTAGAGCTTCAAGGCAGCACGTATGCTGGCTATTACTCTGAACGATTGGATGACCGCCTCATTAGATTTAAACTTCCAGATAAAGAACATATTACAAAGCTGTTGGGGCAGCTTGTTCAGGATACATGGGTACATCAGGTTGAAATCGAGAATCGGGATTTAGAGTCATTATATTTTAGAATTAGGAGGGAAAGAGATGAATCGGTCGGTTGTTTGGGCGATTGCTTATAAAGACATTAAAGCCATCACGAGCAACAGCCAAATTTGGCTCGGTTTTGTACTAACACCGCTTATTTTTTGCGTTATTATGCCGTTGGCGCTTATTTTGGCAGCAAGATTTGCGGATATGCAGCCGAATGAATTAACGGCATTTGTAACGAATACAATCAATCAACTGCCCCGCGGGGATATAAGGGCAAAAATAGAATCATTTCCGACGTTGAATCATCAAATGATATTTTTGGCAGTGAACTATTTGCTCGGTTCGTTGTTTTTATTAATTCCATGCCTGAATTCGATGATGATTGCGGCAAACAGCTTTGTTGGCGAAAAAGAAAGGCGCACGCTTGAAAGCTTATTGTTTGCGCCGGTTACCGTTTCGGAATTGTTTGTCGCAAAGGTATTAGCTGCATTTTTGCCGGCGATGGCTATTTCATTGGCAAGCTTTTTGCTTTTTGGCATTGTAGTTACTATCGCAACAGCAGATATGTTTGGACAGCTTATTTTCCCGAATGCCAACTGGCTGATTTTGATTTTTTGGCTCTGTCCGGTCATCTCCTTGCTAACGATTTTAGTCAATGTACTTGTTTCCGCTCGGGTGAAGGGGTTTCAAGAAGCGCAGCAGCTTGGCGGCATAGTTGTAATACCGATCATCGGGCTGTTTGTCGCCCAAACGACGGGTTTCCTTGTTTTAAACCCGTTGCTTTTGTTGCTTATCGGATTTGTGCTGCTTATAGTAAACGGTTTTTTATTAAAGAAAATTACGGCTTATAATAGCCGCAATGTGTTGTTTGAAAAGCAAATTTGAGCAGACATGAAGTTCTTTTTACCGGGGGCTTTTTCTTTAAGAGCAAAGGAAAATAAATGATGCAAAGGATTGTTTTGCCCCATGAACAATCCACATAGAGGAAAAACGCTCCTGTAAATAGAAGTTCCCATGTATAGTAGAAGAATATTGGTATACGTATGGGGGATTGCATGAATAGCGGCGAGGAAATTTTGCAAGCAGCAGCGCTGATAGCAAACAGAAGCGATGAATTGTTTTTGCAATGTGTATTAGGTTTATGGTCTTTAAAACAGAAAAGTGTATGTTTTGAACGGGAACGTCAAGTGTTGCGTACAGATTATTTACTGCGCGGGATTTGTGAAAAGGAAGTAGATGGCTTATTAGAGGAACCGGCCTTGTATAGCATACAGTATATCCCGAAGGAAGAGCGCTGGGAATCTATTATGCGTGATAAAGCCTTGTTGGAGCATTTAATCAACGAGCTTGCAAATAAAGTTAATCTATCAGATAAGCAATGGGAAGAGATTATTTATTTAATTGATAGAGGGCAGATGGGTATTTCATAACTTAACAGGAAAAACATGCAGATTTCACAACTTCTTCATAAGTGTTTGCTATGCTATTGGCAGTATGAGAAATGAAGGAGATGGAGACGGTGAACGGGAAAATGGCCCATTCAGAAAGGGGCAAGGGCAAACAGAATCGCATTATTTCTAACCCGAAAGAACGAAAAAGAATTCAATTTACATTGCTTCTAACTTTAGTTTTGTCTAGCTTGTGTGTGTTCGTTATAGATTTTATTTCTATAAATGTAGTACCGCTGGACAGTGAAGGCTATGAAGAGATAATAGAACTGGTCGGTTCTGCTGCGCGTATAGGCTTTTTTGCAGCACTTGTCATTTACCCAATTTTTCTATTGTTAAAATGGGACCGGATTAAACGATGGAAGTGGAGGCAATGGGAAGCGAAAGCATTTCTTCGGATTGTAGCCGTTCAAATACGGCAGTGGCATGTTCCAATTGCAATTGTATCAATAGCTCTCGTATTACTGCACGGCTATATTTCTCTGCTGCAAGGGGTTGAGTTTAATTTTCGGTATATTTCTGGATTGCTGGCTGCTGCCGTTATGCTTGTGATTCCCATTACAGGCCTTAAACGGTATAAACGGCAAGATAAGAAGTGGCATTTTAAGATAGCAGTTGTTTTTTTTGTATTATTCATGTTGCATGCTTCGCTTGGATAATGAAAAGGAATTGGTGTAAAAGGAGAGAGGTTATGGAAGAATTGCGGAGTTTATTTTCGTATCATCGCTGGGCGACGGCAAAGTTGCTGAAGCACCTTTGCCAACTGCCGGAATCAATAGTATTTCAGGAAATTCAAAGTGTATTTCCAAGTATAATAAAAACGTTGGAGCATGTTTATGATGTCGATGTTCTTTGGTTTTCGAGAATAAAGGGCACGCCGATTGTATCGAACATATCCTTTTCTTCTATAAATGAAGCGAAAGAGAAGTTTGGAGCTTTACATGAGGAAATGGAATTATTTTACGAGAAAATAAATGGATTTGATAAAGTAGCTTACAGCAATTCCGCAGGAGAGATGTTTGTAAATACAGCTAAAGAGCTTGTGCAGCATATCGTAAATCACGGTACATACCACCGTGGGAATATAACAGCCATGCTTTGGCAGACGGGACAGCGCGGGGCTTCTACGGACTATATTTTTTATTTGCGGGAGAGTGAACTACCACGAACCTAAAGAGGTATCGTGGCTTCTGAAAAAGAAGCTAGATGCTCTCTAGATTCGTCCCTTTTAGGGTGATTCAGTAAGACGAGATAGCTGAATCGGAAAAACTCCATTAAAAAGGAAGAATGAGCAGCGGCTACGCGGTTTTAATGGATATTGAAGGCAAAAAGATAGAATTCAAGCCGATTCCAAAGTTCTCCAAGCTGAAAAGAGTGAGAGCAAGAAAATCATGGATTATGATGCAAAAAATCATTCCTACTCATGCGTGATATACCGAATGGGCATCATTTTGCCAAGAACAAGGCTAAAAGCAGGCTTACATCCCCTGCCCTAAAGGGATAGGAGGGTTACGCCCGATTTTATAAATTGGTTCTGTTAAAGGCTAATGTTGATTTGGAACGAAAGGCGGCGACTCCAGCGGGAAAAGCGGCTCGGCCCCGCCCACAGAAAGCGTCCGCCTGTAGTGGAAAATGAACAATCAAGTTTAACAGAGCCTATAAATTAAAAAAGAATCCTATGTCCTCTAAGCATATAGGATTCCTAATGTCCGTTAATGCTTATTGCTTGATTTGGTTCCATTGCTACACAGCCCCCGTATCAATTGGTTTTTCTTTTTTTTCGTTCGCATGTATAATAAGATTTGGTGATGACGAACGGGGAGTGAACATTCTTTTGAATAAAACAAATTATACATTTTGGATTATGGTTAGCGTTGTGGCTATCTCTGGTTTATCGCAAGGAATGCTTTTGCCGGCGATTGCGATTATATTTGAGAAGGAAGGCGTTAGCTCCAGCTTTAACGGATTGCATGCGACTGCTTTATATATTGGCATTCTATTAATCTCCCCTTTTTTGGAAAAGCCGATGCAAAAATTTGGGATGAAGCCGATTATTTTAATAGGAGGCTTTATGGTAGCTGTCTCGTTGTTTTTCTTTACGCAAACGTTCTCATTTTGGTTTTGGTTTGCACTTCGGCTTTTCATTGGCATAGGAGACCATATGCTCCATGTCGGAACGCAAACATGGATTACGTCTACGTCCGAGCCGGGAAGAATCGGGAAAAATGTCTCTATATACGGCGCTTTTTTCGGTGCAGGTTTTGCGTTGGGACCGTATTTGGCCAGTACAGTCAAATTTGGGGTAGCGACTCCGTTTATGATTTCAACATTGCTTTGTTTAATAGGGTGGGTTCTCATCCTTCCAATTCGGAACACATTTCCAGAAGAAGCAGCGGAAGAGCAGCGGCCTGAATCGTCCTTTGGGCGTTATAAAAAAGTGCTGCGGTTTGGATGGATTGCACTTTTGGCGCCGTTTGTTTACGGGCTGCTAGAAGCGATGCTAAACAGCAATCTGCCTGTATATGCGATGCGAAACGGTCTAGGCGTGGAGGAAATTTCTTTTTTGCTCTCTGCCTTTGCAATAGGAGGCATTCTTACGCAGGTTCCGCTTGGCATTGCAAGCGACCGCTTCGGGCGGGAGAAAACGTTGACAGGGATTTTTATATTTAGCTCATTGGTGTTTTTTGCCGCCGCTTTTTTTGATAAGCAATATTGGGTGTTATTTAGCCTTATTTTTACAGCGGGCATGATAGTCGGTTCTACCTTTTCGCTCGGGCTTGGATATATGACGGATTTATTGCCGAAATATTTGCTGCCGGCAGGGAATATTTTGTGTGGTATTGCTTTTAGCATCGGCAGCATCTTTGGTCCTGTTTTTGGTGGTTTTTTCATTGAATATGTACAAAGTGTGAGCTTTTTTATCAGCATTACGATCTTATTAAGCTTTGTAGCTATCGTGTATGTATTTTCAAACGGGCGGCAAAGCGGAGAAACGGCTTCAAAAAAAGTGGGAAACTTTTAAGCTAAAGGTTGTTTTTGCCGATACATTTTCGATGAATGGAAGTGCGGTTTTCACGAAAATATAACAACAAGGGCAGAAAAGGCAACTGGAGGTGGTGATAGCGGTGCAGCCGAAGAAAAAGAAATTTGAGGTGTTGCCGGGCGAAACGATTTCGGCTTGTTTAGAGAGAATGGAGAAGGAGGGTTACGTTCCGTCCCGGCGCATGGAGGAACCGATTTTTCATGAGGTGGCTAAAGACGGCAAAACGGTGATAGAGCCGTGCGGAAGAAGGATTATATTTGAAGGTAAGCTAAAAAGCTAGGGGACATCCCTAGCTTTTTAAAATCCATGAATTGTCATGCCGCCGTCGACAAATAATGTCTGGCCGGTAATATAGCTTGCGGCATCAGAAGCAAGAAATACGGCAGGACCGACCAATTCCGGAAGTTCCCCGATTCTGTTGAGAGGGGTAACGCTTAAAATGTCGTTTACATAGGCTTCATCTTGAAGCAGCTTTTCGGTAAGCGGCGTTTTAAAGTACCATGGCCCGATCGCGTTCACTTGAATGCCATATTTTCCCCATTCAAATGCCAATACTTTTGTCATTTGTATTAAAGCGGCTTTTGTAGAAGCATATACAACACCGGTACGAAGCGCGACATGTCCGGCTACGGAGGAAATGTTAATAATTTTCCCGCCCGCTGCTTGCTCCTTCATGATAGCTCCCGCCTTTTGAGATACTATGAAGGCTGATTTTAAATTTGTATCCATAATCAATTGCCATTGTTCGTCGGTTACATCCAACGCAGGCGTGCGTATGTTCATGCCAGCATTATTGATAACAATATCAAGGTTTCCCGCAGCTTCCTTCACTGCTGCAACGGCGCGCTTGACATTATCGCGCTTTGTTACATCGGCAGGAATGATATAAGCCTTTTGGCCAAATTTTTCAATATGTACCGCCGTTTCTTCCAAATGTTCTTTTGTACGTGCTAATAGGGCGACATCAGCTCCCGCTTCTGCAAGTCCGATTGCGATTGCCCGGCCGATTCCCCGTCCAGCGCCTGTAACAAGCGCTGTTTTTCCTTTTAAGCTAAAAGATGGCAAAAACAACAAAATAACCTCCTTTAAAATGTCTTATATATTCAATATAGCATATTTTCGTATAGGGATTGACAAGACTAAACGAAACGGAAGTAAAAAAGGGAGGAATAGGCATGCAAGAGCCACAGCAAATTTTAGAACAGGCAAAATACGCGTTGCAGCAAATGCAGCATCATCCGGCGGCAGTTAAACCCCAGCTTGAATCGGTAACACAGGAGATGGAAGAATATATTCGGTCGGCTGAGGTTGTTGAGGCGCTAACAGTGAAGAATGCGTATGATATGGTGCAAAAAGCGTGCAAGACACTTGAAAACCTGTCCGATATACAGGCGATTCAGCGTGCATTTGGAGACGCTATTTTTGAATGCGACGAGTCCATATTTAGCTTGCAAAAGCAAGCCGGGCAAAAGCAGGCAAAGCAGCAGGACCAATCTGGACAGAAATAATTCGGCTACAGGCAGCTTCTTTACAGGAGATGCAAGAAGCTGCTGAACATCATAAATTTCAGTTACCGTAATTTTGTACAAACAAAATCAATACGGTAACATCGCCTTTTAAAAAATTTTCTGCTATGAAGATAAAATAAAGAAAGTTCGGTGGATTGCCACATATAATGTACGGAAGGGCCCTTCAAAAACAATCTCTCCATCGGGGGTGGCAGCATGAAGTTTTTGTCTTACCTCACAAGCTTATTGGTTATTATTGGAGGATTAAACTGGTTATTTGTGGCGTTGGATTTTAATTTGGTTGAACAGATTTTTGGGTCTATTCCGGCGCTTGTTGACACGGTGTATTGGCTTGTCGGTCTTTCTGCGCTGTACCAAATTTATGACCGCTTTTTTACAGGGAATTAGCAATCATACATGTTATTTATTTTAAGTGCCAAGCTTAAGCTTGGCACTTTTTTAATGTGCGCCCAGCATGGGTGCAGTCTCTAGGGTGAAAGTCCCGAGCCATGAAGGCAGTAGTAATGGTTAGCTTAACGCAAGGGTGTCCGTGGTGACGCGGAAAATCTGAAGGAAGCGAACGGGAACGGCAAACCTCCGGTCTGAGGAACACGAACTTCATATAAGGCTAGCTATCATTGGATGAGTTTGCATTACAAAACAAAGTCCATACTGCCGAAGGTGGTACGCTTTAAGACAAAGATTCGAGAAATTACCTCCAGGTCTAAACCTATTTCAATGGAAGCAAGAATTGAAATGTTAAACCGTTATCTAACCGGATGGTGCGGATACTTCGCCTTAGCTGACACTCCAAGCAAATTCAAAGAATTCGACGAATGGGTAAGAAGAAGGCTCAGAATGTGCGAATGGAAATAGTGGAAGAAACCTAAAACCAGAATTAGAAAACTAATGGGTCCAGGCATCCCTGATTACAAAGCATTTGAATGGGGTAACTCTAGAAAGAAATACTGGAGAATTGCCTGCAGCCCTATTCTACACAAAACCCTCGACAACTCCTACGGGAGTCAACGAGGGTTGAGAAGTCTATATAATCGTTATGAATTTTTTCGTCAATCTTAATGTAACCGCCGTATACCGAACGGTACGTACGGTGGTGTAAGAGGTCGGGGGTTAGTCACCCCCTCCTACTTAATTGGGAATCAGAATGTAAAGGAATGTTTCGAAAAATATTAATATAATTTCAATAATTTAATGATACAATACAAGTATGCTGCCCATTTCAAGGGACTCTATATAAATATAAATGGAATCTCCTGAATGCAGGAAGCATCTGAATCTGAAAGAACGGGAGGAATCGATGTGTCCGAGAACATGCAACAAGCTAATTTAGAAGAGTGGGAAATAGAGTCCATGATGAAGTCGGTAGGGGAAGCCTCTGTAAAGGTGCTAAAAACAGGGGAAACGGTTTTTTTGGCTTATCATAACTACGACTTATTGCTCATGTTGGCACAGGATGAATTTTATATTCAAAGCTCTCTATTTCCTTTATCTAAATGTGTAACAGAAACAAACGAGATAAAAGAACTGCCGATGCCTCCGTTATTCGCAGGGAAACGCCACTTCATCAATGTTGAAGATTTGGAAGGCTATGTAAATGAGGAAGGGGTTCAACAATTAGACCCGAAGCAAAAAGAAGCGATGTTTTTTTTAATCCATTTAACGAGAAGCATCCAGCTTGTCAATAGCTAATGCAAAAAACCAACTTCCAGAGGATGAAGTTGGTTTTTTACGTTTCTGTATAACGCAGCAATTCATTTTTGAGCTGTTGTACTTCCGCGGCTGTAAGAAGAAGCGGGTACTCGTTATTTAAGGTAATAGCAAGGCTTTCTGATTCTTCATGATAATTTAAGCGTTCACACAGGGCGTGAATTTGCCTTTGCGATAGTACAGTATGAGTAGGGACGTGTTTAATATAATCAATTGTCAGCATTTTTGTTTCAAAATCTAATTGCCCCTCTATTATTTTAGCAGTCATAACGCCATCCTCTCTTTTATTTCATATGTGTTCCATTGGTATGTTGACATATACATCTATATTTTCCAATATATACCCTTTTTATATGCAGAAAGATAGACCATTGCAAACGATTCCAATACCTGTTGGCGAAATTAGTCGCAATTCATTGACCAATTGGTGAATGTAAGTTATAATTCAGAAAGTTTAAATTTTATAAAAGATTTGGAGTTTCGTAGAAGAAAGGGAGAGAATGGTATGGAGAGAATTTATAATTTTTCCGCAGGACCATCCATGCTGCCGCTGCCAGTATTGGAGAAAGCGCAAAAGGAGTTAGTTTCTTATAAAAATACAGGCATGTCTGTTATGGAAATGAGCCATCGCTCCGGTGCGTTTCAGGAGATTATCAATGAGGCGGAAGCATTGCTGCGGGAATTAATGAACATACCGCAAAACTACAAAGTGTTATTTTTGCAGGGCGGTGCAAGCTTGCAGTTTTCCATGGTGCCGTTGAATCTCCTTCAAAATAAAAAAGCAGATTACGTACATACAGGCTCCTGGTCAAAAAAAGCAATCGCTGAAGCGAAAAAATACGGGGACGTCCGAATTGTAGCTTCTTCGGAAGACAAACAGTTTACTTATATCCCAGATCTTCACCGCGCCATGTTTGACGCTGAAGCTGATTTTGTTCACATTACTACAAACAATACCATTGAAGGAACGGTATATTCGGAAATTCCGGATACTGGACATATCCCGCTTGTGGCTGATATGTCATCGAATATCTTATCCCAACAATATGACGTATCCAAGTTTGGCGTAATTTATGCAGGCGCTCAAAAAAATATAGGCCCGGCAGGACTAACAGTTGTCATTATTCGGGAAGATTTAATCGGCAGAGCTTCTTCTTTATGCCCGGCTATGCTGGATTATAAGATTCATGCCGACAATAACTCCCTGTACAATACACCACCAAGCTTCAGTATATATATGGCCAAACTCGTATTTGAATGGTTAAAAGATCTTGGAGGCATTGCGGCAATTGAAAGTATAAATCGTGAAAAGGCAAAGCTGCTGTACGATTTTTTGGATGAATCTCGGCTGTTCCAATCTCCGGTTGCGCCGGGATACCGCTCTCTCATGAACATCCCGTTTACAACTCCATCGCCGGAACTGGATGCGGCGTTTATCAAGGAAGCGAAGGAAAACGGTTTAGAGACATTAAAAGGCCATCGTTCTGTCGGCGGCATGCGCGCCAGCATTTACAATGCAATGCCGATTGAAGGCGTACAAAAATTAGTGGCATGTATGAAGACTTTTGAAAAAAACAATCGATGAGGAGGGGTTTTGTGTTTACTATTCAAACGTTAAATAATATCGCTTCGTGCGGTTTAGATGTATTTCCGAAAGAACAATATACAATTGAAAAAGAAAGCAATAATCCAGATGGCATTTTGCTGCGCAGCTATTATATGCATGATATGGAGATGCCTTCTAATTTAAAAGCGATTGCCCGTGCAGGGGCTGGCGTAAATAATATTCCGGTTGAAGCTTGCACGGAAAAGGGAATTGTTGTTTTCAATACGCCCGGAGCAAATGCGAATGCTGTAAAAGAAATCGTTCTTGCCAGCATGCTTATGTCTTCGCGCAATCTGTTCGATGGCATCATCTGGGCAAAATCTTTGCACGGACAAGGAGAAGTTGTCCCACAGCTTGTAGAAGCAGGAAAAAAGGAGTATGTCGGTTCAGAAATTAAAGGGAAAAAATTGGGGATTATCGGTTTGGGGGCAATTGGAGCATTAGTCGCCAATGATGCGCTTGCTTTGGATATGGAAGTAATCGGGTATGATCCGTACGTATCTGTAGAAACGGCCTGGAGATTATCTCGCCAGGTGCAACGCGCCGTAAGTTTGGAACAAATTTTCACTACATGCGACTATATTACGATTCATGTTCCGTTAGTCGAGCAAACACGCGGGATGCTGAATGAACAGGCATTCCGCATGATGAAAAAAGGAGTGCGTTTATTTAATTTCTCGCGTGGCGAATTAGTAAATGAAGAAGATTTAAAAGGAGCGATTGAAGAAGGAATTGTAGCCTCCTATGTTACTGATTTCCCGAATGATAATGTGCTTGGCATGAAAAATGTTATTCCGATTCCGCACCTAGGGGCTTCTACATATGAATCCGAGGAAAATTGCGCGATCATGGCTGCCCGTCAATTAAAAGAGTATTTAGAGACAGGGAACATTAAAAATTCGGTGAACTATCCAAATGTCGAGCTTCCGTATTTCGGGCAAAAGCGGATTACTGTCGCGCATAAAAATGTGCCGAATATGGTCGGACAAATGACAGCATTTTTAGCTGAGCACGGAATTAACATTGCGGATATGATTAATCGCAGCAAGGGCGCCTATGCCTATACAATTATTGATATTGATAACGGAGTCGATCAAAGAATTAAAGAAGATATAGCTGCGAAAATTCAAAATATTGAAGGAGTAGCAGCCGTGCGCATTATTCAGTAACAAGTTTGATTTATACGTTTTGAAAACAGAGAAAAGCTTCCTAATTTTAGGAAGCTTTTTTGCGAGCTTGCCATTACAATCCATTTTGGGCGTTTCTAAACTGCTTTCCCTGCTGATTTCCTCGTTGTCCCGGCATTTGATTTGGACAATCTTGGTTGCCGCTGCCGCGCCCTTGGCGATACATTCCTTTAGCGCCTTGGTTTTGGCCAATCGGGTAATTTAACTGTCTTCCATCTGCAAGCTGTTGAAATGCCGCTAAATGGTGCTTGGAGCTATTTGTAAGCTTTTGGAGAACAATTTTAACATCAGCCGGGATATCCTCTTTCATAAAACGTTCATACACAAAATTCGAAGAAATGAAGAAAGAACGCCTATTAGAGAGCGTTCCTTCTATAGGTTATTATTTCGTTTCCACTTCTATTTTACGGATCGGCAGCAGTGTTCCAATTAAAGCGACTATTGCGCATGCTCCATACAAATAGGCAGGGCCGTACAATGCGATAGCAGATAAGGCGCCAAAAATGATTAAATCGAGTACGGAATCTAAAATGGATAACAGTGAAATGGTTGTGGCCCGCACTTCGGAAGGGATGATATCATTGCTAAGCTGAGAGTAAATTGGATAGCGGATTGCCCGCACGAAACGAAGCATGAATAAAGCCCCGAGTACGAGAGATAGCGTTTCTCCAAAAGCAGCGGCTAGCGCTAAACCAATAACAGCCATATAGCCGGTGATAGACATCCATTTTTCCTTGGTTATTTTTGCAGTCATCCAGCCGATAGAACGGGAGGCAAAAAAACCGAGCAAAGCGGCCAAGGCATAAATAACGCCAATCATCGTTACAGGTGCCCCGGCGTTTTTTAAAAGGGGTTGGTCAAATTTATCAAACACTGCACCAGCAGGGATAAATACGAGCGATACGTTTAAAAATATAATCAATAACTGCGGCTTTTTTTGAATTGCTTGCATTCCTTCCCGTACTTGCATAAATGGATTATCGCGATAGCTTCCAGCGTTCTGCGGATTTTTTATGAAAAATAGAAGCGCAAGCTCCGCTAATTGAAACACCAGTCCGAGGGCAATTAATAGCATAAATTGCTTGGGCTGTAAATCACGCGCTACATACGCCCCGATTAATACAGATACAATCATCGTGGCAAACGAGGCTGATTCGATTTTCCCCATAGCGCGATCCATGACATGCTCTTCTTTCGATTTCTTTAGCGATTCATAAATGAGCGCTTCATCTGCCCCTGAGAAAAATGTAACAGCGATTCCGTTTAAAATGCTGCTTGCATAAAAAAAACAAGGGGAATCTGCAAATAACAACAAGGCGATACTGACAAAACGCAAGCTTGCTCCCGTAATAAATGATGTTTTCGCGCCAAACCGGTCGGCAAAGACGCCGGTCGGAACTTCACTTACAAGCACCGCGCCGCTCCAACACATGAGTACCCATAAAATATGCGCCTCTGTTAAGCCGTTCTCCATATAAAAGAGTGTCATAACGGGCTGAATAAAGCTGATGCTGCCAAAAAAGCTTGCCCAAAATAAAATTGTAATGTTATGGGCAGCTAAAGTATGTTTTTTCATTTTTACTCCTCCTGCTTCGTGTATATCGGAAATGCGGCAGAAAGAAGCAGGAGTGTTTCGCTTTTATTTGTTTGCTTTATAATTAGATTAAGCGTACACTCCTCCTTCTGGGTTGAGAAGTGTGATTGTTACATTACGCATATCGTCTTCCTCCTTAGATATAATCCTTTTCATTTTAGCAAAACTTAGGTTAAAAGTAATTATAAAGATTCAGACAATAAACAAAGTTCTTCCATGTAAGAGTAGTTTATAATACGCTAGGCAATTCATAAACTTTCAATATTCCTTCCCCGGTTCATCCATACTAGAAGAAAAAGGAGATGAACATATGTATTATTTATTATCCCATAATGATCTTGACGGAGTAGGCTGCGGGATATTGATGCGCTGCGCGTTTGGTGATGGCGCAGAGGTCCGTTATAATTCAGTTGCGGGACTCAATTATCAAGTCGAACGATTTTTAGAGCAGCCTGATCCAGATACACATTTAATCATTACCGACCTTTCTGTACATGAGGAAAATGAAGAGAAGCTGAATGAATATGTAGCCCAAGGCGGAAAGGTGAATTTGATTGACCATCATAAGACGGCTCTGCATTTAAACGACAGAGAATGGGCTGCTGTTACTGTAGAGTATGAAGACGGACGCTTGGCATCCGCGACCTCCTTATTGTACGATTTTTTGATTGAAAACGGGTGGGTCCAAGTGAGTCCAGCGTTGGATGAATTTGTAGAGCTTGTCCGCCAGTACGACACATGGGAATGGGAAATGAACAAAAATGAAACAGCGAAACGGCTAAATGATCTATTTTTTTTGTTATCTATCGATGAATTTGAGAAGAAAATGGTGAAGCGCCTTCAAATGGGCGGACATTTTTTCTTGGATGATTTTGAAGAAAAGCTGTTAGATATGGAAAATGAAAAAATTGAAAGGTATATACGCCGGAAACGAAGAGAGCTTGTGCAACTCGATATTGGCGATTTTTGCGCGGGTGTTGTGCATGCGGAATCGTACCATTCCGAGCTCGGAAATATGCTTGGCAAGGAATGCCCGCATTTGGATTATATTGCGATTTTGAATATGGGCGGCAGAAAAATAAGTTTTCGCACCATCCATGATGAAATAGATGTGTCAGCAATAGCAGGCCAGTTCGGGGGAGGGGGGCATGCAAAAGCTTCAGGATGCCAATTGACAGAAGAAGCATATAGCCTATTTGTCGCGAATTCTTTTCAAATGGAACCGCTGCGGGAGGATTGGAACAAAAATGTGTACAATACGAAGGATTCAAAGTATGGAACTTTATATCAAAATCATGCAGGGGATCTTCTTTACATATTCCCGGTTTCCGAAGACAGCTGGGCGATTGAACATAACGGAACGAGGAAAGCGGAATCGTTTTCGTCTTTTGAGGAGGCTGAGCGCTTTTTAAAAAGACGTTATGCATGTTGGCTCGCAAAAGATGAGCAGCTTGTGCAGTTTTTGCAGCAACATATGTTACAATTAAAGGAAAACCAGTAAGAAAAGGATATGTTTACATGAGTGTAATAAGTTTTTCGGAATGGCTGAAGCTGCATATGGGGCAGCGAGGCTACAAGGGAGAAGAGCTGGAAGGGGAGGTGAAGCTGCGCCTCGCCATCATGCCGAAGTCTTTACAGCAGCTGGCGGAAAATGCGCACATAAGCCAGTTTGCCAAACGGTCTTTGGATTTATATATTGCTTCGTTAAGCGATCCGGATGAGCAGGTGCAAATGAAGAGAGAAATGTTGGAAATATATTTGCGTGAAGCGAAAAAAACAGCATATTATGAAAATGATTAAGGCGCTATTATAGCGCCTTTTGCAAATTGTTTGTCTCTTAAAGGATTGCTGTGTTAAATGTTAGTGTTGATATATGACCCCCTTTTTTAGAGGGGGAGAGAGCAACTAGCTATGCATAGAAGCGATCTGCCCCATGTGTCGGAAAACTAAAGGTAAGAAGCGAATGCAGGCTGCTATTTGTTCTATCTGACCGTGATATGCATGACGCTCTTTTGGCACAAAAATCAACAACAAGCTTTAACATATCCTTAAGGATAATAGGTATAGATTGCGCCGAACAAGCAAAAATTCATTTTGTATATGAACATAGTGAGAAGGCGGACAAAGCGTTATATAGAACGAAAGAAAAGGGTAAAAATAGAGTAGAGTGTTTTGGGGAATGCAATTTTCTATTAGTATCGCAATACTAAACACCGGCGGGATATCCCGCCGGTGTTTAGTTGAGGCAAAATTTTTCGTATTGCCCTCTTTATTGCTGATTGCGCTGCAGCGACATGCCGTACGCAATGGTTTCGTTTGGCGTGTCGAGGCGGAAGCCTGTTTTATAGTCGATTTTAAGACTATTTCCGATATATTCTTTTGCAAATGTATTCATTAAAACTATAACATCATCGTCTGTATACACGACTTCGCTTTCTATAAATTCAGCTAAGGATAATTCAATATCCATAAAAGCGCTGCAGCTATTGCCTGGTTTTACTTCAATCTGCACGATAAGCTGATTTGGCCCGATTCTTTTGAATACTTCCCTTGCTTGATCCGTAATCCGTATTTGCATGTTTTTTCACCCACTTTCCCGTGTTCATTATACACTGTTTGCAGCACTTTGTGGATGGATGTACAAGGCTGCAGGGAGGCAGCGCCGTTTATTTTTTGGAAACTTGCTTATCCTATATATGTAATCTACAAGGAGGTATTCGTGTGAAAACTTTTAGTGTCCAGTTCCATAAGGAAGATCAAGTGCAAAGCATGAATGTTCAAAAGCTAAGTGAAGAGGATTTTCACCATATGACAGAGGGGGGAACGCGGCATTTATTTGAATTAGATACAAACGTCGGCTTTTTTGTTTATTTTGACGCTGAAGATGCCAATGGAAAGGAATCGTATCTTGTTTTGCATTATGAAGAGGAAAATGAGGATCCGAGTGCTTGTTATTCTTTTGAATTAAAAGATTTTTACCAATTCGTCGCCTTATATTTAAATGATATGGAATTTTATGAGGAGCTAGATGAGGAAGATGAGGAAGATTACGGGCCGATTCATCATTTGGCGCACCTGATGTACCATATCGTGGAAGATGGAAAAACAATCGAGGTGTAGCAAGACAGCTTGTCGAATTATCGGCAAGCTTTTGTATTTTTTGGCTCTGTTAAAGGCTCATGTTGATTTGGATTCATTTGTTGATTTGGAACGAAAGGCGGCGGCTCCAGTAGGAAAAGCAACTCGGCCCCGCCCGCGGAAAGCGGCCGCCTGTAATGGAAAATTAACAAACAAGTTTAACAGAACCTATTTTTTATATGGAAAGAAAGTATAAGTTTCGGGGATATGTCTAGCTTCCTACGCTGCTGAAAAAGGCGGGCTTTGTCCGCTTTTCTTATATGGTAGGGAAGCGTTGCCTATTTCATGCACGGAAAGGTGTACTAAAACAAAAATAATAAAAAAATATATATTTCCTAAAATTAATAGAGTTCAAGAAATGAAATTATATGATATATTTTTAATATAAAAATATTGATAGAAATATATAAAAATATTTTAAGGAGCAGGCAATTTATGAAGCAACCATTATACGTTTTATTTTTTTTGTTTGCAGTTATTTTGTCATTAACGGGATGTGCACAAAAAGATAGCAAGAATAAGGACAGGGAAAAAGTTACGATTGGCATTATGTTACCGGACATCGGATTAGGGGATCAATCTTTCTCTGATTCGGCCTTTACTGGACTAGAACAAGCCCGGAATGAGCTTGGAATTTTATTTGACTACCGTGAACTTGCTGATACGAAAACATATGAGAAGGGATTAACAGAGCTTGTTGAACAAGGAAATGATTTAGTTGTCGGATTAGGGTTTGCGATGCAAGAGGACTTAGAGAAAGTGGCGAAAAAATTTCCAAAGCAAAAGTTTTTATTAATAGACGGAACTTCGCAATTGCCTAATGTGTATAGCGTTACATTTAAAGAACATGAAGGGTCGTATTTAATCGGCGTTTTGGCCGGAATGAAAACAAAAACAAACAAGGTCGGCTTTATCGGCGGGTTAAATGTACCGCTTATTAATAAGTTTGCTGCCGGCTTTGAACAAGGCGTAAAGGAAGTCAATCCGAGCGCCCAAGTTTTAATTGAGTATGCAGGAACGTTTGGAGACGATAAACTCGGCAAAAACATAGCGCAAAACATGATTGCAAACGGAGCGGATTTCGTTTATCCAGCTGCTGGTTTTACAGGAGTCGGTTCTATTCTTGCCGCACAGGAAAATAATGTGTATGCATTCGGTGTAGATAGCGACCAGTATTTTATTGCGGAGAAGGCTGTTGTGTCTTCTATGTTAAAAAAGATAGATGTTGCGATGTTTGAAGTAGCTAAACAGATGGTAAGGGACGGGAAATTGCGGGAGCGGAACATGGAGCTTGGCATTGCCGAAAAAGGAGTTGGCTTGGCACCTGTTCGCGTATTGCCGCTTTCTGATCAAGAACAGACCCGGATAGCCGCACTTATCAATGACATTTCCAAAAATAATAAAAAAATCAATGATAAATAGCTGTGGAGGTGAAGGCGATATATGAAAATGAAACAAAAGCTCATGCTGATTTCACTAGTTCCTCTCCTTATTGCGAGCGGAATTATCGCGTCGATTATTTTTCAAATGAATGCCATCCGGGCGAATAGCTCTGCCGATGTCAAAAATCTCGTGTACGTCGAGCAATTGGATGGTGCGTTGCTATCTATCCAAACGTCTTTAAACAATTACTATTTTAGCGCAACGGATGCAAATGCGAATGATGTGCGAGAGAAACTAAAGAAAGCGCAAGATATTATAAAAACGCTCAATCAAATGGTACTGGCAAAGGAACAAAGCGCCCAGCTTGACAAGATTGAAAGAAAGCTAAAGACATTACAAGCCGATACAGAGGTTTTAATAAAGAAAAAAGAAAACGCACAGGCAAAAAAGCAATCAATTCGTATAAAAGGAATTGCCAATGACTTATACTTATTAAAAATGCAGGCGACTGGCAAGTATGAAGAAGGACAAAAGCAGTTAAATGAAAAAATTGACTTTATTCGTATTTTTTCTACTGTAGTTGCGATTGTATTGCTGGTGGGTGCAGGAATTGTTGTTTACTGGCAAGCAAGCCGGTTAGCTAAGTCTATCGAAGAACTATCGCAACATGCGCAGGCTGTCGCTAATGGGGATTTGACAGTCCGTACAGCGGAAATGACGACAAATGATGAGCTTGGCGTGCTAAACCGTTCTTTCCATAAAATGATAGAGGCACTAAAGGAAATATTGGGGGCTGTTCATACAACCGCACACAACTTAGCTGCAGCTGCAGAGGAATTGAGCGCAGGTGCCGATGAAACGAGCAACGGCGCGGAACAGATTGCAGCTGCTATAGGAGAAATCGCAACAGGTGCGGAAAAACAAACGGTTATGGCGCAAGAAAGCGCGCGCGAAGCAGAAGAAGCCGTGGCTGGCGTGGCACGTATTGCGCAAAGCGCTGCAACAGTTACAGATTTAACGGAAGCTACGAAACAACAGGCGCTGGATGGACAGCAAGCTGTAACACAAACCGTTCAGCAAATGAACTTTATTCATGCCTCAGTCGACCGAACAGACGAATCTATTAAGGCGTTGTCTAACAAATCTAAAGAAATCGGCGAAATTATGAATATGATTACGCATATCGCCAAGCAAACAAATTTGCTGGCGTTAAATGCGGCGATTGAAGCGGCGCGAGCCGGAGAGAGCGGCAGAGGCTTCGCGATTGTTGCGGAAGAAGTGCGGAAGCTGGCAGAACAAACAGCAAGCTCAGCGGAGCAAATTCACGAAATTATTCGGGAGGTCCAAGACGAAACGACAACATCAGTACAATCTATTAATGATGTAAAAGAAAAGGTAAAAGAAGGCATGCGCGTTACGAACGAGGCAGCAAGGAAATTTGAGGAGATTGTAGGGGGCATGGTCGATGTTGTGGCGCGGATTTATGACATTAGTACAACATCCGAGCGTATTTCCAAAGGTTCAAAAGAGGTAGCAGCATCTGTTAAGGAAATGGCGAATGTAGCCAAGCAAACAAGTGAAAATACAAGCCATGTTGCGGCAGCTTCGGAAGAGCAGCTTGCCTCTATGGAGGAAATTAGAGCATCTGCAGATTCGCTGACTATAATGGCGGAAGAGTTGCAACGTATAGTACAACGTTTTAAAATTTAATTTCACAAGGCTATATTAAACGCTACTATTTATATAGCACAATTTCAACACTATACTTTAACATAGAGTTTTACAAAAGGCGCTTTCATAGGAGAGCGCCTTTTGTATTTGTACTGTTTACACTGAACGGCTTTGTGCCATTTTAATAAACATTTCTGGATTTTCGATTAATCCGCATGTGGCGCACTGTACCTTATAGGAAGGTCCATGATACAGCAGGTGAAATGGACCGGCCGTTTCGCCGCTGTATTCTTCTTGAATGTCTCCGGTTTGCGGATCTACTTTAACGGGGCGAGCGTTTTGTTCAATCATATTAAAACGCGTTCTATTCGTTTTGCAGCTCGGACATAGCATTGGTTCCATATAAACACACCTCCGTTATTAGCATGTGAGCAGGCAAAGCAGTTTATTCACAAACAGCATGCGGATAAGGGGGTGCGGCAACATCAGATTTGTCAAACTAAAATATTCCGCTTTCCTTTATATGAAGCACCGCTTGCTTAAGTGTTTCTTCGTCTTGAACAAGGGCAATTCTCACATAGCCTTCTCCGGTTGGACCAAATGCTTGCCCAGGTGTCACTACAACATGTGCCCGGTCTATTAAGGTATACGTAAAATCGATAGAATTCCAGCCGCTTGGTATTTTTGCCCAAATGAACATGCTCCCTTTCGGCTTTTCCACTGCCCAACCGATAGAGGTAAGGCCATCTACAAGCACGTCTCTGCGCCTTTGATAAATAGCCCGGTTTGTTTTGCAAAACGCAGCGCCGTTTTGCAGAGCTGCTACAGCCGCTTTTTGTATAGGCAAGAAAACGCCGTAATCAAGATTTGATTTTAGCTGGTGAACTTTATGAATTATTTCTTCGTTGCCGGCGAGATAGCCGATGCGGCATCCGGCCATGTTGAAGCTTTTAGAAAGCGAATTCATTTCTGCCCCTACTTCTTTTGCGCCCGGGATGGAAAGGAAACTCATCGGCTTTTCATCATCGAAATATAATTCACTGTATGCAAAATCATGGACAATCACAATATCATATTTTTTCGCAAATGCAATTGCTGAAGCGAAAAATGCTTCATCCGCCATAACGGGTACAGGATTGCCGGGAAAATTTAAAATCATGAGCTTTGCTCGTTCTGCAATCTGTTCAGGGATTTCATTAAAATTTGGCAAAAAATGATTTTCTTCACGCAAGGGCATCATGTAAGGGATGGCGCCGGCAATTGCAATTCCGGTTGCGTAGGCTGTATAGCCCGGGTCCGGAACAAGCACATAATCGCCAGGATCGGCAAATACCATTGGCAGGTGGACAAGGCCGTCTTGTGAGCCTATTAATTGAAGAATTTCACGATGAGGATCTAGAAAAACATTATAGTTTTCCTTGTAATATCCGGAAACCGCCTCATAAAACTCTTGTGTGCCTGTGAGGCTATAGCCGTAATAATCCTGCCGTGAAGCGGCGTTTGTAAGGGCATGAATCACGCAATCGGGAGGCGGCATATCCGGGCTGCCGATGCTTAAATCAATTATTGTATGTCCATTGGAAATTTTCCCCTTTTTATAGGCTGCTAATTCACTGAAGATAGAGGGCTGAAATGCTTTCATTCGCTTTGCGGTAATTTTATTCATGTCTGCTGCTCCTTTCGTTCAATCAGTAGTTACAATATTTTTATTTTATCATAATGTTTGGAATATTGTTAAAAACGGATTGCAAAGAGGGAAAATTCTTATTTGAAAAGCGGTATCATAGTGTTTGGGTAAAAATAAAACCCCGCCTGCAGCCAGGCGGGGTTTTATTAATGTTTAACCTTGAATTTCTGAGGATGTACAACTTGTTTTTCAATTGGGCCTTTTGGGATAATCCCTAAAGGAGCACCTAAAGATAAAATTGTTCTTCCGAAGAAGTTATTCAAGAATACAGCACCACAAGCATAAAAGCCAAGAAGGGAGATAGCAAATTCGGAATATGCGCCAAGCTTAGAGAAAAGTGCGGGATTAATGCCAAGAGCCGCCATACCGAGAGAGAACAGTAATACGTCGATTAAAGTTAAGATTGCAGCAAATACTTTGTTCGCTTCGTAAGCAGCAACTGTAACGAATAAAGAGAAGATTAAATAGCCGAAAAAGGCAAAGGCAATTTGTCTTGGATCTGCGTCTTTTCCGATATCTCCAAACCAGCCGAGGCTGATTGCCCAATGGGTAGCAACTCCCATCCAAAACAATCCGTAAGCGCCTAATACAATCGCGCCGAAATAATTATTTTTCTTAAAGTCGATAAGTGAAGCCCAAATCTGTGCAATTGCCCCTAGAAATATCGCCCACGGAATGACAAACGTATTGCCTGTTGTCCATCCCAGTTTTGCCGAAGCCGCAACGAAAGTGACCATTGATAAGCCGAAAACTCCGAGTGCAGTCGGATCCGACATAACAATTTTTGTTTCAATTGTTTTTGTTTCATTTCCCATTCCATATACCCCCAATGTTCAAATGTTTCAGCTTGTCTGTTTTTTGCAGAGCAACAGACTGTCCCCCTTTACAACTTTAACAGAAAACGAGCGCTCGTTCATGCTGTTATATAATAGTATAGACTGAATTGACAGGCTTTTCAATAAAATTCGGCAGTTTTGTGATAATTTTTTACATTTTCTACACCATTAGGTAAATGCGAGTGTTTTTCTGTTTTATAACAGTTTAAGTATGTGAATTATAAAGTTTGTTCAGTATTGGAATGAAAATTGAATTTAATCAAAATATGAATTGCTGAAATTATGTTCAAGGAGTACTTTATTAATAAGTTTGATCTAACCAAAAATAAAAAAAGCAAGATATATCTTGCTGTAAAGTTTCATGCAAGCATTCTATTCCGCAGGCAGTTAGGAGCCAATAATATGGTATGGAACACGTCTCTTTCACATAAGATATTTTAAAATAGGGAAAAGATATATCCGGCGTTTAATTATCGCTTAATTTAGCATAAAGTAAAAGGCTCTTTTTAAGAATGTATGTGCTTGCTATTTTATAAAATATTATTTGTTATATCATGTCTTGGGTTGTTTTCGATTTGCACGGCAGCAAACATTAGTGTTTTCATAATATCTTGTCTTAAATGCATGTTTGTATAAGCAGCTTTAATTAAAATTTCCCCTTTTTGTGTTGAAGCATATTTCGGAGGGGTGCGGTTTAACGCAAGGGCTAATATATCGCTTTTACATTCCTTACATGGGCACTTTAAGGTATGTTGTTTACAAAACTCCTGAAAGACCTCTGCGACAATGGTTTCCATAATATTTGTTACATTCATTTTATATCCTCTTTTCTTGTATATTAAACTTCTATACTTTTCATATTTCAACAACTTCAATTTAACGTAGTTTTGGTGCGCTATGTCAAGTGCTTTACATAATGCAAAATAAAGTTTGCTAAAGGTTTACAATTGCAACAAGGAGCTGTGATTCCAATCATATATCGAAGAAGGTATGGCGTTATACAATAAAAGTATTATATGGTTGGAGGTTTTTTGTATGGAGCTGGATTTTCACAAAAACCCATTTATCGTCATTTGGGAGCTGACACGCGCCTGTGAATTAAAATGCTTGCATTGCCGTGCGGAAGCACAGTATCATCGCGATCCGCGGGAATTGACATTTGAAGAAGGAAAGAAATTAATTGATGATATTTATGAAATGAACAATCCGTTGCTCGTTTTCACAGGGGGCGATCCGTTAATGCGCCCAGACGTATTTGATATTGCGAAATATGCGATTGATAAAGGACTGCGCGTTTCCATGACTCCGAGCGCGACTCCAAATGTTACGAAAGAGGCAATTGAAAAGGCGAAAGAAGTCGGCCTTGCTCGTTGGGCCTTTAGTCTCGATGGACCAAACGCTGAAATTCATGATCGGTTTCGCGGAACGGGCGGTTCATTTGATTTGACGATGAATGCGATTCAATACTTGCACGAATTGGAAATTCCAATTCAAATTAACACGGTTATTTCCCGTTACAATATACATGTCCTAGAGGAAATGGCCCAGCTTGTAGAAGAGTTGAATTGTGTATTATGGAGCGTCTTTTTCCTCGTTCCGACAGGCAGGGGGAAAAGTGATGATATGATTTCTCCGGCTGAACATGAAAAAGTGTTTCGTTGGCTGTATCAATTAAGCAAAAAAGTGCCGTTCGATATTAAAACAACAGCCGCGCAGCATTACAGAAGAGTGGTGCTGCAGGAGAAAATGAGGGAGAATAAGGATACATCGGGAGAAGTAAATTACCAAAACGTTCTTTCTCAAGGAAAAACGGGGTTGGTTGATGGATTAGGCCGCGCGCCTAAAGGGGTGAATGACGGAAACGGATTCGTGTTCATTTCCCATATAGGCGATGTATATCCAAGCGGTCTGCTGCCAATTAAGGCAGGGAATATTCGCGAAACGGCGCTAGCGGATATTTACCGCCATTCTCCATTATTCCAAGACTTGCGCAATCCGGATAAGTTTAAAGGAAAATGCGGTGTATGCGAGTTCCGCTACGTTTGCGGCGGGTCCCGTTCCCGCGCTTACGCAGCAACCGGTGATTATATGGAAAGCGAACCGTACTGCGTGTACGTGCCGAAAGTTCTTCGGAAAGAAAAAAGGGTAAAATGAATAGTTTAATCAAAACCCCATTTGTCCCCCAATGGGGTTTTGTCTGTAGGAGGATAAGAGAGTTTGATGCAGCCGATATTTCCTGGTTTTGTGTTTATTATTTCGAGGATGCGCCCAAAATTTGTCGCATTTCAATCAAAATAATAGCAGTTTTTAAGGTAACAGAGCGGTTATTGTCTTAATATGCGCTTGCCTAGGGAATAAAGTGTGGAAAGTGGTGAGTTTGCAAAAAAAGCAAATATAAGATGCAAACCATATTAATATATAACAAGTTAAAAAAAGAACATAAAATCTTTCTTTTGAAAGGGAAGATATGCATAGAAGCGGTCAAAACCTATTCCTGCCCCATGCGACGAAAAATTAGAGAGAGGAAGCAAGTACAAGGTGCTGTTTGTTCTACTTAGCCGCGATGTATATGTCCAAATAACAAATTGGATATATATAGAAAGGCTTTGGATTTTTACGAATGTAAAACCAGTGACTATCGCTTGGGAGAGTTCTATTGAGCGGCAGGACTGCAGCAAGAAAATAATTATATTTAATTTTACGCACCGTAATGTAATAAATTCTTAAACATTAATGCTATTATAAGAATAGAAATCTTTTTGGGGAAGGGGATTTATTGTGAATAAATATCACTGCTGTGCGACTTGCATTCATTTTTGTCCTGTTAAAGAATCTAAAAGAATGAGATATTTTTGTTCGCGCCTACAGTATGAAACAAAGCCGGATTATAAATTTAATTGCTGGAATCCTAAGGAGAATATTCGGCGATTGATAGATAAGCAGAAAGAAGAGAAAAATTAGGATGTCTAAAGACTTTGCTTGAGCACAAAGTCTTTTTATTTTGGATTTGTGGATTTCGAACAAAAGGCGGCGACTCCAACGAGAAAAGCGGCTCAGCCCCGCCCGCGGAAAGCGTCCGCCTGTAGTGAAAAATCAACAATCAAGTTTAACAGAGCCTTTATTTTAGATAGAAAATAATCCAGGCCTTGTTTGAGAATATTAGTAAATATAGTAAATGACAGCACAAATTAACAAGTAATTGGGAGGAAAAAATGTGAAAGGTATATATGATTGTGTTATTATCGGGGCAGGAATCGCGGGACTTCAGGCAGCTATCCAATTGGGACGGTACCGCCGTGATGTGCTGGTTGTGGATGCGAAGGAGGGAAGGTCTGTCATTTGCAGAAATTACAGCAATATTTTAGGCTGGCCCGAGGGTGTTAGCGGGCAGGAGCTGAGATGCCGCGGCAAGCAGCAGGCAGAACGATATGGCGTTGCTTTTGCGGAAGATAAAATTATATCGGTCTCTCGTAATCAGGATATATTTATATTAGAAGGAACAAGCGGCCATTTATATAAAGCAAAAACAATTTTGATTGCAACAGGCATTAAGGATAGAATTCCCGAGATAAGAAATTTAAAAGCTTGCCTAGGATTGACAGTATATATTTGCCCCGACTGTGATGGATATGAAGTGAGCGATAAACGGGTAATTATCATGGGTGCAAACGAGGCAGGGGCAAATTTAGCGAAAACATTGACATATTGGACGAACGAAATTATATATGTCAATCATGACGGGGAAGATTTGCACGATGCAACAAAAGAAGAACTGGAAAAATTGCATATTCAATATGTAAAAAGTGAAATTGCTGAGGTTATCGTGGAGAATGAGGCAAGCTTTAAAGGAGTAAAGCTGCAAAACGGAGATGTGCTGCACGCGGAAAGGGGATTTATCGCTTTTGGAGGAAATCAGGTACATACGGAATTAGCGGAGCAGCTTGGCGTCCATTTAGCTGACAATAATCATATTATGGTAAACCCGAGAACGAAGGAAACAAATGTTGCAAATGTTTGGGCGGCAGGAGATATCGTAGCACATTCAGAACAGGTGACAATTGCTATGGGAGACGGCTCCCAAGCAGCGGTATGGATTCATAAAAAACTGCTACTCATTTTACAAGAGAGGAACGGTTAAAGATATTCAGGGAATTGGTACAGCTATTAAGAAGCAAGAAATGGATTGACTGAAAAAACTGGGCAAAACCCAGCTTTTTCAGTCAATCCTCTATAATTTCATATTCATCATCTTCTAACAATAAAATTTGTGTTTTCTTTGCTTTATTATGTACTTCAATCACATCATACGCTCCTATATCTCTTAGCTTCTGTTTTGAAGCGTTGACCATACCTTCTACAGAATCAAGCAAAATATCTTCTTCCATATAGGCATCCGGGAGCGCTATTTCATCGGTTTCAAATACACATACATAATATTGCTTCAAAAATTCCTCGTTCGGATTTTGTTCTTCGACATCAAGGATATGCTTCACCTTTGCTATATGCTCTTCTTTCGGTTGATGTACACGAATTTTTGCCATTGTTCGTTCTCCTTTATTAATTAGACTATCTTCCATTATATCTTTTCTTATAATGAACGCAAATATATATGCATTTAGCTGTACTATATGAGTATCGCTTTCCAAAACGCAGCATTTATTCCACCGTTCCCCTATTGGCCACCTGAATTCCCTGCATTATACTGAAGATAGTTCTTTAATCATCCGTTTTGGGCAGCGAGTCAGGTTCGGAAGAAAGCAGCTCTCCTAGAAAGGGTGATGTAGAGAACTTCCATCCTTCAATAATTGTAAACAGAAACTTCCAAGAGAATTACCTTGGAAGTTTTTTATTTTTCCGTTTTTTTAAATGTTTATTGACATATTCGAAATAGCCGTACTATTATTTTTATGTATGTATCTTCAAATAATCAAAGATTCAAAAAGAGAAGGTGTAAGAGTGAAGTGGAGAGGTCGATTTGAAGGTTACAATGTTGAGAGCTTCAAAAAGGATTGCATATCCGGGCTAATTGTAGGAGTTATCGCAATTCCTTTAGGTATGGCGTTTGCTATCGGATCCGGGGTAAAACCAGAGTACGGCATTTATACGACGATTGTGGCGGGGATTTTAATTTCTCTATTTGGCGGTTCCCGGTTTCAAATTGGCGGCCCTACCGGTGCGTTTATTCCGATATTGCTTGCAATCGTGATGCAATATGGATATGAGAATTTATTGCTTGCCGGTTTTCTTGCAGGGGTTTTACTCGTTTTAATGGGATTTTTCAAAATGGGTGCGCTAATTACGTTCATCCCAAGGCCTGTAACAATCGGATTTACGGCTGGTATTGCCGTTATTATTTTTACTGGGCAAATTCCGAATTTTTTAGGATTGCGCAATATTGAAAAACACGAAGACTTTTTATCGAATATGAAAGAAATTTGGATTCATATTTCAACTGTTAACATGTATAGTATCGCAATTGCTATTGTTTGCTTAGTTACAATTTTAGTAACACCGAAGTTTTTTCCAAAAGTGCCGGGACCGTTAATTGGCTTGACATTTTCTAGCATTTTGGCTGCTGCGCTCTTTGCAGGAAAAGTGCCGACAATCGGATTTACGTTTGGGGCAATCCCAAATAGCTTGCCAAACTTTCATATTCCCGATATAAGCTTTGAAAAAATCCAAATGCTAATTCGGCCAGCGCTGACAATTGCAATGCTAGGTGGAATCGAATCGCTATTATCAGCTGTGGTAGCAGACGGGATGACCGGAAAACGCCATAACAGTAATCGCGAACTCATCGGCCAGGGAATCGCCAATATTGTTACTCCGTTATTTGGGGGTATTCCAGCGACAGGAGCCATCGCCCGCACCGCGACGAATATTAAAAATGGCGCCGTGTCCCCGATGTCAGGCATGATTCATGGTTTTACCGTTTTAATGATATTGTTAATATTCGCTCCGTATGCTTCGCACATACCCCTTGCGAGCATGGCGCCTGTTTTGATGATTGTCGCATGGAATATGAGTGAACGAAGGGAGTTTGTCCATATTCTGAAAACCAAAACAAGTGATTCCGTAGTCTTGGCAATTACCTTTTTGCTGACGGTTTTTGTAAATTTAACCATTGCTGTAGAAATCGGCCTCATCTTGGCTGTTATTATATTCGTAAAGAGAATGGGTGAAATTTTAACGGTAACGAAGGTGTTGCCTGATCCGTCAGTGAAACATGATAAATTAAAACCCCATATGGTAACAGAAGGGCATGATTGTCCGCAAGTTAGCATTTATACTGTAGAAGGTCCGCTATTTTTCGGAGCGGCGAGTATGTTTGAAGCATCAATTATGAACGTAATTAATTATAAACCGAAGATTTTGCTGCTGCGGATGGGAAAGGTTCCATTTATTGATACGACAGGAGAAGCAAATTTGGCGGGAATCGTAAGGGATTTTAAAAATAATGGTAGAGAGGTGCTAATTTCGGGTATCCAGCCGCAGCCAAAAGATGTGCTGCAGCGTACTGGATTGTATCAATTCATTGAGGAAGAAAACTTTTTTGAACATTCAGGTGATGCTCTTGCGTATGCTCTTACACAGTTAGACTATAAAAAGTGTTTAGGGTGCAAGCATTTTGCGTTTCGGGAATGTGCTTCTTTTTCCAAAGATGCATCTAAGAAGTTAAGAATGGAAAAAGAAGGGCTTTTATTATAAAATTCACAATATAACTACGCGTAAACGAGGAGGAAAGCGATTGGATTTGCAGTTACAGCAATTTAAAGCGGATTTTTTTAAAGCATTGTCTCATCCACTGCGAATTCGTATTCTCGAATTGCTTTGCGAAGGCGATAAAAATGTAAATGAGCTGCAAGCTTTAATCGGCAGTGAAGGATCGGCGGTTTCGCAGCAACTGGCCATTTTGCGCAATAAAAATATTGTGTACGGAACAAAGGATGGAAATAAGGTAACATACACATTGCGCGATCCGATGATTGCCGACTTATTGGCAGTGGCTCGGTGTATATTTAACAATCATCTCGTTGATACCATTTCAATGCTGGATAAATTTCAACAGAAGTAAAGAAGAGGCCGATTTGATTGGCCTTTTTCATTGTTATTAGCAATTTCATGTACTGTGTTATATTTAAGTTCCCTATTTCTAATTTTGCCTTTATAATGAGAAAGAAGAACAATACATACTAGGTATTTTACTAAATAAAATAAAGGTGGAGGAAAGATGACAGTAAAAATAATTACGGACAGCGCAGCTGATTTACCGAAAGAATTGGTGGACCAATATGATATCGATGTCATTCCTCTTCGAGTATATGATCAAGACATCGAATTTCTAGATGGAGTTACTTTAAGTCCTAATACTTTATTTCAAGAGATGCGAGGTGGAAAAGTATATAAAACTTCTTTACCGTCTTTAGAGGCATTGCACCATGCATTTATTGCATATGCAGAGAAAAATACCCCTTGTATTTATCTCGCTTTTTCTTCTGAATTGTCCGGCACATACCAATCTGCTGTGCTAATAAAGGAACAGATTAAAGAAAGCTACCCTCAGTTTGATTTTGATATTGTTGATACAAAATGCGCCTCTATCGGGCAAGGCCTTGTCGTATTAAAAGCTGCGGAAATGGCGCAAGGCGGAGCAACGAAAGAAGCCATCTTGGATAGCATTGCCTATCATGCTGAACATATGGAGCATATTTTTACCGTTGATGATCTTCAATATCTTGTACGCGGAGGCAGAGTAAGCCGTGCTGCCGGTTTTATCGGCGGCTTGCTAAACATTAAGCCTATTTTGCATGTAGAAGACGGAAAGTTAATTCCAATTGAAAAGGTGCGAGGCAGAAAAAAAGTGCTGCGCCGCATGGTTGAGCTCATGGAAGAACGGGGAACAGATTTTGAACACCAATTAATCGGGATTAGCCACGGAGACGACCTTGAAGCAGCGCAGGCGCTACAAGAAATGATAACAGAAGCATTTGGCTGCCGCTCTTTTGTCGTGAATACAATTGGAGCGGCAATAGGAGCCCACGCAGGGCCTGGGACACTTGCTTTGTTTTTCTTAGGTACAAATAAAGAACAGAAGGATTGATGTATCAGTGAACTACCCCCACTTAGCGGCTGACACCGCTTGAAGTGGGGGCTTCGAAAGACAGAAAACGTCTTTCTCTTTTATTGCTCTTTCGCTCACAAACCCAATGGTTCATGTCCAGAGCCTTACATTCGCGGCGTCCCTA
>JBHGUR010000077.1:0-6316 GCA_048976805.1 Ectobacillus sp.
CGGTAGGGACGCCGCGAATGTAAGGCTCTGGACATGAACCATTGGGTTTGTGAGCGAAAGAGCAATAAAAGAGAAAGACGTTTTCTGTCTTTCGAAGCCCCCACTTCAAGCGGTGTCAGCCGCTAAGTGGGGGTAGTTCACAGTAACCATAAAAGCTATAAAGCTTCTTTTATTACCTTTTTATAATATCGAACTGAGAGAATCCCAAAAATGGAGTATAGCCCTGCATACAAGGCCATAACAATAACCATCGGTGTCCATAGTTCCGCACCAAAAAGGAACCAGCCCGATTGGACTGCAAAATAGCCATGCGAAAGCCCAACAGCGAGCGGAATACCAAAATTGAAAAGCTGCCTTGCCCGAATCCCCCTTAACAAATCTCCTTGTGTAAAGCCAAGTTTTCGCAGTATCGTATAGCTCGGTTTTTCATCTTCACTTTCGTCCATCTGCTTAAAATACAGAATGCAGCCTGAGGTCACTAAAAACGTCAAACCTAAAAATCCAACAATAAACATGACCAGCCCCATATTTTGTTTTTGCCAGTTGCTTATTTCAAGCTGGGACTCATTGCCCCTGCCAAAATCCATTCCCCGAAACAGCTTATTTGCTTTTTCCACCTTCTCATCATCCTTTATATCAATCCCGATATAAACGGAGGATTCCTTTTGAATAGATGGATCCAAATCTTTAGCTAACCGCTCAAAAATTGCCTGATCAACAATAGCTGTCGGCAACCCGCCACCCGTAAAATATCCAGACACGATAAAATCATCCTTTAAACCGGTATATGTTTGGCGGATTATTTCGCTTTGCCCTTTATATTCGATGGAGCCAGCACCTTTTAAAGACATAAACCTCTGAAGAAGATCTTGGTAGCCGGTAAAAAGGGTTTCCTCTGGCGAGACATCGATTCCGTCTATAGATTGGTCGCTAACTACGGAAAGAACCATATTCTTAGGATCAACCTTCATTCCTTCTAGCTTATCCGCTAGAATGTTTTCGATATTGGCATGTACTTGAATGACCCCTTTTGTATTTTCACTATAGGAAATGCCATTTTGGGCTAGAACCTCCTTAAATTTCTCAGCATCACTGCTGTTTATCATTACAAAATCTGAAGGCGCCATCGTTTCTGCCGTTTTTTCAGCCGAGTAGTAGGAAATGTAGCTTAAGGAAAGCAACCCAATCGCCAAAGCAGATACCGTCGTAATAACTGTCAGCAACAAAGCGTTCGATTTCATCCGGAACATAAGGGAAGAGAGCGACAATACTTCATGGATTTTTAAATAGCCATCCTTCTTTTTTCTAATAACATGAAAAAGAAAGCTAACCGACTTTTTATAAAATAAATAGGTGCCGATAATCACGGTAGCCAAAATAAAAACCATTGCCAGAAACAGTTCGTTTACTGTTGTAAAATCGCCCTCAAACAATCTGGATGAAACATAATAGCCCACAAAGATGAAAACAAATCCAAGCAGCCCCATCATCATCGAAAGAAGAGACAGCCTTCTTACTTTTTCCTCCGTTGTTGATTTCACCCGAAATAACGATAAGATAGTCTGCCTTTTAATAAATAAGTAATTCATCAACATAATCAATACATAAATAGCGCAAAAAACAATTATCGTTTGCAGCAAAGCCTGCGGCGAAAAATGAAGGGCTGCAATCGCATCCACCTTTGTAACTTTAAACAAAATCATGGTAATCAAACGGGAAATAGAAAAGCCGACTCCAATCCCAATGATAACCGACCCAAAATAAAGAAAGAAGTTTTCTGCAGTAAGAATCCGAAAGATATTGCTTTTTGTCATTCCTACTAATTGAAACAGCCCGATTTCTTTACTGCGCCGCTTCATAAAAATATTATTGGCATATAAAAGAAAGATCGCAACAATCGCCACAAGCAGCACAGATGCTGCACGGATGGCAGCTGCCCCCTTTATGGACCCTTTCGCTTCATCCATAGACGGATCATATTGTAAAGTAACAAAAGCAAAATATAACGCAACGGTAAATATCAAAGCAAATACATACAGGTAATAATTTTTTACATTCTTTTTCAAATTGCGAATCATAAGCTGGTTAACGCTCATACCCGACACCGCCTAACACGCCTTGTGTTTTCATAATATCTTTAAAAAAGTCCTTCCTTGATTCTTCTCCTCTATTTAGTTGCGTGTAAATTTGGCCGTCTTTAATGAAAATCACCCGGCTGCAATAGCTGGCCGCCACTGGGTCATGCGTCACCATAACGATTGTCGCATTCCGTTTTTCATTTAGTTGGCTAAGCTTATTTAATAGGCCGGAAGCTGATTTGGAATCAAGGGCTCCTGTCGGTTCATCAGCAAAAATAATGCTCGGCTCGTGAATAAAGGCGCGGGCTGCCGATGTGCGCTGCTTTTGCCCCCCTGAAATTTCATTTGGATATTTGTCTTTAATATCATAAATACCGAGCTCATGGGCGACCGCTTTAAATTTTTGGTCTGCCGCCCTTTTTGGCGCTTTTGCAATAGATAACGGCAGCAAAATATTTTCTTTCACCGTTAGCGTATCAAGAAGATTGTATTCCTGAAAGATAAACCCTAAATGCTGCTTTCGAAATTCGGCAAGCTGCTTTTCCTTTAACTGAGTTATCTCTTGCCCGTTGATTTTAATCGTACCTGAACTTGCCGTATCAATAGAGGAAAGAACATTCAACAAGGTCGTTTTCCCCGACCCGGATGCTCCCATAATGCCTACAAATTCACCCTTTATAATGCTAATATCCAAACCCTTTAGAACCTCTTGCTTATTGAATTTGTTTCCGTAGCTTTTAAAAATTTTAGTTGCTTCTAGAATATTCATTCCGTATCACCCCGCTATATCATTTCATTTCCTTAAACCGCAATTCATAAACTATTCGATGATAGTTCCATTATAAAAAGGAACACACACGCTTTCCTTCGATTCAGCGAACAAACAATAAAAGCATGTGACGTTTTTGTCACATGCCTGTAACCTCATGAAAGTCATTTCGTTTAGAAAAAGTTAAGGTAAACGTGGTTCCTGCACCCGGGGCCGATTTCACATCAATTGCAATCATTAATGCCTCTGCCGCCTTTTTGGCCAAATAAAGCCCCATGCCTGTGGAAGCCTGATTATAATGGTCAGTTGTTGACGTAAAACCTTTATCATAAATGCGCGGCAAATCTTTTAGGGCAATGCCGCGTCCAAAATCCGTTACTTCAAGAATGGCTTGCCCGTTTTTCCTATAACTCTTTATAAGAATATCAGAAGCTTCACTATATTTAACAGCGTTCGTTAAAAGCTGCCTTACAATGAAGGCAAGCCATTTGCCGTCTGTTAATACCTCTGTTGCTTCTAATTCCACTTCAAACCCGATTCCTTTTTGTATACACCAAGATTGCAGCGTTTTTATTTCAGAAAAGATAAGCTTTTTCAAATTTGTTTTTTCAATGTATAAATCATTTTTCATAAACGGGAGCCTTTTTTGGTGCAGCTGCTGGTCAAGCAGCAAATGAATGCGCAGCCATTCATAGGTTAAGCTCGCCTTAACCCCCTCATCAGGGAGCCGCTCAATCATTAAATGCATTGCGGTTAAAGGCGTTTTTACTTCATGAATCCAAGATAGCAGGTCATCCTTTCCCTGTTCTAAAGCAGCTAGGTTCTGGGAAGCTTCCTGCCTTAAAATCTCCGTTTGGCTGGTGAGCTTTTCCGCAACCATTTGTTCAAAAGGACTTTCCGCCCGCGCAATGCTCGTAATATCCAAGCCGATTTCCCATTCCTCTAAGCTTTTGTAAAACTTCGTCTCTTTCTGGTAGCGAATCAGCAAGAAGAGAGTAAATATGATTGTTGATAAAAACACTACATACAGAACAGACGTAAACGGAATTGTTGTATCAAGAAAGGCGATAAAAAGATAGAATAACTGCAAAAAAAGAAATAGAAAAATCCAGCTGCGCTTTTCAATGAGATATGCTTTTACCATAATAAACTTCCTTCTTCAACAGCCCTGTATCCTTGGCCGACCTTCGTTTCAATAAAACAGCCAAGCCCGACTTCCTCTAGCTTTTTTCGGAGGCGGTTTACATTCACTGTTAAGGTGTTGTCGCTGACAAACCGTTCATCTTCCCATAAGCTTCTCATTAAAGCTTCCCTGCTTACAATTTTATTTTTTTGTTCAAGAAGCTCCTTTAAAATAAACATTTCGTTTTTCGTTAACTCCACTGCGCCGGAGCCGTTTGCCACAATATTTTTCTCAAAATCAACCGTGGCGCCGCACCACGTCTTGAGCGAGGTTTGTTCTGTATTGTAGTTATAAACGCGGCGCAAAATCGCCTGTATTTTTGCGATTAACACATCGAAATGAAAAGGCTTTTGGACAAAATCATCAGCCCCAAGCTGCATGGACATTACCATATCTGCCGGGTGGTCGCGTGATGATAAAAATAAAATAGGAACATTGGAATGGGAGCGGATCATTCTGCACCAGTGAAAGCCGTCAAATTTGGGAAGCTGGATATCGATAATCACTAGATCCGGTTTTACAGCCGCAAACTCCTGAAGTACCTTGCAAAAATCAGTAATTCCATAGACATCGTACGACCATTGTGTTAACCGCTCCTTTATTTCGTGAAATAAAGTTGCGTCATCTTCAATTAAAAGCATCTTAAACAAATGAACCACCACACTTTCTATGTTATTGTTAATGCAGCGCACCTGGTTAATTATGCTAAAAGGGGCAGTAACCGTTCTATTGTTAATACTACAAAAAAGGCAAGCAAATAGCTATATAGAGGAGGGAGAACACTTCGTGCAAATAACTCAAGCATTTCAGAAAAATATAATAGCCGCTTTTGGGAAAGAAAGAGAAAATTGGTTAAAGAATTTACTTGTGAATCATTTACACACGAAAGCGAATTCAAGATATTTGCTGAAATACCGGGTAGACACATTATGTAACGAACCCCAGCTTGAACGCTGGAGACTCCTAAGGGCAACTATTGCATTGGCTGCGCTATATGCTTGCTGGGGGATTGAAGATGGGGATTTGGAATAGGAGAAAACCTATCAATGTGCGGAATGGTTTATGGAGTTTTTAGAGGGAAATTAAAAGGTTTGTTTTACTTGTTCAATAAATAGCTTAAAGAGACTAAGCATATGCGGGTGTGCTTTTGCCATCATTTCTGGATGCCATTGCACCCCCACCACAAAATCGTCTCCATCTTTTTCAATCGCCTCAATTACTCCATCTTCTGATAAAGCTGCAATCCGAAAACCCGGCGCCACCTTCTTGACCGCCTGATGATGAAAGGAATTCACATTCGTTCGATCGCCATATATTTTGTATAAATGCGTATCTTTTTTAAAAATAACAGAATGGGTTGGAAGGCTTGGAGTAGAACGCTGATTGTGTATAAGCGCTGCTCCATCTATCAACGAAATATCCTGATAAAGCGTTCCGCCGCACGCTGCATTTAAAATTTGCATCCCCCGGCAAATCGCAAGAATTGGTTTCTTCTTTTCCATTGCGCATTGAATGAGGCGCTGCTCGTATAAATCCCTCTCCGGAAAGGTTTTTCCCAGCTTTTTGGAAGGCTCTTCCCCGTAAAGCAACGGATTCACATCTTGCCCTCCCGATAAAATAACGCCATCTACACGCTCCACTTGCTGCTTAATAAGGGCTTCATCATCTAAAATCGGCATAATGACCGGGGCTCCTCCCGCCAGCGCGACGGCTTCAACGTAGTCATTGCCGACATATGCCCGTTTATAACCTGGAAACCTTTTGCTTTCATCCAACATAACCGTGCCGGATATTCCAATAAAAGGGGGCACTTTTATCTCTCTTCCTTTCTACATGTATTTCTATATATATAGGAAGGGTTGTCCACAAACGTTCCACTATAATGAATAAATGGGCATGCTTATCATGGCTATGTAAAACAAACCGCAACCCACACTCACTTTCTCTCTCCGGTTTTCCACCGCATGGGGCAGGAATAGGGTTTGACCGCTTCTCCGCACAGCTAGATGCTCTCCCGCTATAAAAAATAGATTTTTTGGCTCGGTTAAAGGCCAATGTTGATTTTTATATCACGCACGTCTGTACATCACGGCTATGCAGGATGAATGACAACCTGCACTCCCTTTCTCCCTCTGGTTTTCCTTTGGGCGAGGCCAAGTTAGGCCCTGACCGTTACTACACACGGCTGGGCGCACTCTCCCCACTATAAAAAAATAAATTTTTTTAACAACAAAAAAGACCAGCCCACTTGGACTGATCTTTACGTCTGCCTAGCGACGTCCTACT
>JBHGUR010000078.1:0-127276 GCA_048976805.1 Ectobacillus sp.
AGGCCAATGTTGATTTTTATATAACGTACGTCTGCACATCACGGCTATACAGAACCAATTGCAACCTGCACTCATTTGCTCCTTCTGGTTTTCCTTTGGACGAGGCAAAACTAGGCCCTGACCGTTACTACACACGGCTGGAAGTACTTTCCCCCCCTCTAAAAAGAAGGGTTTATATATCAACACTAACGTTTAACACAGCCTTTTGGAAAGAAAAAACGACTGAAATCGTTCAGCCGTTTGCTTACCCTCTACGAAAAAGACCAAGCACTTCAACCGTTTCTGTAATATTAACGAATGCTTGAGGATCTGTGTCTGAAATTAAGGATTTAATTCCTAGCAGCTCTTCTTTAGAAATGACTGTCATAAGCACGCGCTTTTTTTCGCTGGAGTACGCTCCTTCGCCTTCTAACAGCGTAATGCCGCGCACGACGCTTGACAGCAGGCACTCTTTCATTTCTTCCGCCTTGCTTGTTACAATCATTAACGTCAATTTTCTATGCTTTGTATGAATGGCATCAATAACTTTGCCTGTTACAAAAATGGAAAGCAGGCTGTTTAATGCGGAATCCCAATCAAAAAAGAATCCCGACACAATAATAACAGCTGCGTTTAATAAAATGAGAAAACCGCCAAGCTGAATGTCTTTTTTGCGAGATAACAGCATGCCGATTACATCAAAGCCACCCGTTGAACCGTAACAGTTTAATACAAGCCCGATACCCGCCCCAGCAATTACTCCGCCGAACAAAGAAGAAAGGAGTGCATCTGTCGCTAACGCTTGGGCAGGGATAACGTACATGCCTGCCGAGATGACGAAAACGGATAAAATAGTATTAAAAATGAATCGTTTGCCAAGGCCGATATATCCTAAGATTAGTATCGGAACGTTGAGCAAAAAGTTTACAATCCCTGCATTAAAAGGAGTTAAAATCCCAATAATGATTGCTACTCCGCTAATGCCGCTGCTGAGGATTTTATGGGGAATAAGAAACATATTAAAAGCAATTGCTACCAATAAAGATCCGATAATGACTCCGAACAATTTACGCATTAGGCCCCATCCTTTACTGTATATTTAACCGATGAATTAAGAGATTTATAAAGATTATATAAAGATTTAATGTGTTTGTGGGAAAAAAGTTTATTTTGCCAAATTGAACTAATTTGAATTATCTGATATTTTAATGTATTAATAGTTTTTATGTGGAAAATAAACAGCTGCGAACAATATGGAGGTGTGAATATGCTAAAAGGCATTACCGTGCTTGATTTCTCTCATTATTTGCCAGGGCCGTACGCAACGCTGCGGCTGGCTGATTTGGGGGCCGAGGTTATTAAAGTTGAGCCGTTGTTTGGAGATTTGGCAAGAGGATTTGATAAACAAAGCCAGTCGCTGTTTGCGGCAAACAACCGTAATAAAAAGAGCATTAGCTTAAACGTGAAGGAACGGGAAGGAAAGGAAGCCGCCCTCAAATTGATAGAAAAGGCCGATGTAGTTGTAGAAAGCTTTCGTCCCGGTGTAATGAAGCGATTAGGTCTTGATTACGCGGAAGCGAAAAAGTACAACAACAACATTATTTATGCGTCTGTAACAGGTTATGGACAACAGCATGAGCATTCGCACTTAGCGAGCCACGATTTGAATTTTATGGCTGTTAGCGGTGTATTGGCGCAGTTAACAGGCAATAATGGCGCACCCGTTCATCCGAAAATTACGCTTGGCGATGAAGTAGGCGGCATGTTGACAGCTGAAAAGATTATAGCAGCGTTATTTCAGCGTGAGCGTACTGGTATAGGGTGTTATCTTGATATTTCTTTAACGGACAGCTTGACTATGCTGATGAATAATCATGCAATGCTATATGAGCAATCCGGCAAAGGTAACGGCCTTGATGTACTCGCCGGTACAGTCGTTTCCTATGCCATCTATCAAACAAATGACGATAGATTTGTAGCGCTGGCTGCCGTGGAAAAAAAGTTTTGGGAAAATTTTTGCCGATATGCAGAAAGAAAGGATTGGATTCCGTTACAACAAAGTCCTGCGCGGGCAGGCAACCAGACATATGAGGAAGTGAAGGCTTATTTTGCCAGCAAGCCGTATAAGTATTGGAGGCAGGTTGCACTAGAGGTGGATTGCTGTATGACACCGGTTGTTCAAACGGGGGAATTGGCATCATCGCCATATACGAAGCATATGCTGGCAGAAGGGGGCTACATATATACGCATTCTAAGCCCGAGGTTGCCGCGCCGCCGGAATTGGGGGCACAAACGAAAGAAATATTGTATCAGCTGGGCTTGTCAGAAACAGAGATTGTTAGGCTGCATGAAAGAGGGATTATAGGGGGCGTTCTTATATAATGGACCTTCCGTGAAGAGGCGGTTATATAATGCCAAGCAAGCTTAAATTAATCGGGGGCTGACCCAAAACGCTAACGCGTTTTGCGGTCAACCCCTTTTGTTTAGCTCTGTTAAACTTGATTGTTGATTTTCCGCTACAGGCGGACGCTTTCCGCGGGCGGGGCCGAGCCGCTTCGTACTGCGGGGACTCCCCAAAATTTCCGTCGAGTGGGGGCTTATTTGTGTTGCCCACAATCTCCTGAAAAAAGCTGCGAAGGACCAGAAAAGGTCCACCGTGGCGTGAGGAAGGGAGGACATGAGGGCTCCCTACAACCTTGATATTACATAATATGTAAAAACGAAAAGAGAGCTGCTGCCATCGTTAGCTGTATAAAGCCGATTGCATTCCTTAAGAAGAAGGGGGGATAAAACCTGGTAAAATGGTCCGAAAGAAATAACAACAATTATTGTAATAGCGCCATCGTTAAGCGCTGTAAAGCTTCTTGGGCGCTTATTAAAGCTTTTCCGCCGCCGCGTGCGCTTATCGGGCTGCCGCCTCCGTTTCCTTCAATAAGCGGGAGAATGGTTTTTAAAACGTCATTCATATTTTTGTCGACAGCTGTTCCTCTTGCACACACACATTGCAAGCTACCGTTGTTCTGGGCAGCAAAAAGAACTGCTGTATCCTCGTGTTTTGTTAAAAGCGCCGATAGTTTTACAAGATCATGCATATTGCGGTTTTCAAAGGAAGCGGCGATAAGTTTTCCGAACTCCTCCGGTCTGGCTCTTTCTATGAGCTGCTGGGCTTCGAAGGAAAGCAGCTTCTCGTTTGTTTCACGTAATATCTTTTCCGTCTCTTTCTGTGTTGCCAGCAGCTGTTCCGCTTTTATCGGCAAGTCGCTTTCCTTGCTGTTGAGGAGACGAACCATCTCTTTTAACACCGTTTGTTTTTCGTGCAAGAGGCGGAGCGTCCGCCAGCCGCAGGCGAATTCAAGGCGAATGATGCCTTTATGGCGCTCCCAGCCAAGAATTTTAATCGGCCCGACTTCGCCGGTATGCTTTGGGTGAGTTCCTCCGCAGCCGTTATAATCAAAGTTTTCAATAATAACAACGCGGATATTTTCGGTTACGGCCGGTTCTTTTCGAAGCGGGAGTTTGCCAGCTTCTTTTTCGCTGACGAAGCGTATTGTAATCGGACGGTTTTCAAATACAACTTGATTGGCAAGCTGCTCTGCTTGCCGGGCAGTTTCTAGTGTTAACTCAGGCGTATCGATATCAATCGTGACGATATCTCGGCCGAGGTGAAAGGCAACTGTCGGCATATCAAAAAGTTCCATAAAGGCAGCGGATAAAATATGCTGTCCCGCATGCTGCTGCATATGATCAAAACGGCGTTCCCAATTGACGGCCCCTGTAACAATTTGTTCCGTGAGTTCTTCAGCTATATAATGGCGGATTTCTCCGTCCAGCTCCTCTACGTTTATCACTTCGATATCATTTAATGTTCCCGTGTCGCAAGGCTGCCCTCCTCCCACCGGATAGAAGGAGGTTTGTTCCAACACTACATATAGGCCGTTAAGGTCTTTTCCATGTTTTATAATAGGGGAAGTAAAGGTCGTGAGATAAGCATCTTCATAATATAGTTTTTTAGTCACAATGTTTCTCCTTTCTACTCGTCCTTCTCATTGTAAACAATTTTTTTGGAAAAGGCGAAAGAGTAATCGAAAAATAAAACAAGAAAAGGAGAAAGCTTGTTATAATGGAGGAAAGATCCATATCCTACAAAGGGGGGAGCAAGGATGGAGCCTAATACATTACATAAAGACGGGGTTAAGAAATTAATTAACTTAAGTACAGAAATATCGGAGCTATATCGTGAATTGCATGATACAATCGAATTTTTAAAAGAGTGCAATTCTGAGAGTGTATTATTTGATTCGTTTTATTTACAAGATTTTGTTTTTAAAAGAGAAGGGTTAGTGCAAGCGTATGAACAGCTGCTTGTTCAAGTGTGCATAAATAGCTGTTTTGATATGAAAAGCTGGAAAGTGGGAAATTATAGCTATGACCGCGATGAAGTCATGGGCCGGGTCGCGGACTTTAACTTACTGTACAACGCAAACGTGCGCGTGGAGGATGTGCTTAAGTCGTTGCATTTCGATCAAGGGATGGAGATGGCATTGTCGAGAGTGGAATAAAGAAGGCCTGCTAACGGATGAGTTTGTAAAATATATATAGCGATGCTCGGATGCTTCATTCCTAAAATATGTCGATAACAAGCTGCCGTCTTTCTTGTTAATTTATGTGCAATGTAAAACAAAAGACGCTCATGGCAGCGTCTTTTCACATTCCTTTAAAGAACAGGACGAGCTGGTAACCGGCATAAACACCGATAATCCCAAGTATGCCGCTTAGCGTTGGCGGTGCTGGAATTGGGAGCTTAGCAAACGAGAATAATACACCTACGATAAGGCCAGCCAGCAATGATAATAGAATTTCCATATGCTGCCTCCTTTCTTTTGAGTTGTTGGTAGTTTTTGTTAGAAGCTGAAATTTTATTTAGACAGAAAAGGAATTTTAGATCGCTCAGCGAATATGTTTTATTTATGTCTTTGGCTCTGTTAAACTGGATTGTTGATTTTCCACTACAGGCGGACGCTTTCCGTGGGTGGGGCCGAGCCGCTTTTCCCGCTGGAGTCGCCGCCTTTCGTTTCAAATCAACAAATGAATCAAAATCAACATTAGCCTTTAACCGAGACACCCATGCTATTGCAAAAAGCACAGCCTAAAAACTTCAGGCTGTGCTTTTTGCTTGCTGCCATAAAAGTTTATGCAATGTTGCGGGTATTCCATTCAATATAGATTGCACTGGCCTTAGCTAGTCGGTAAAATGAACGCTGCTGCCCCCGGCAGGAACAGTTTCGTTTTTAGAAATATGGATTTCTAATAAACCATTTTCAAAACGGGCACTCATCTTTTTGTACATGACATTAACAGGCAGGTGTATATCCCTCTTTAGTATGCACTTTGGGTCTTTCAGGATGAGAATGCGCAATCCTTCCTTTGTTTTCTGAATATGCACTTGTTTTTGGCAAACAGTTGGCAAATCTGCTTCTAAAATGTATTCTAGCTCTGTTTCAAACAAATCAATCCGGATGCCGTTCGGATAATGAAAGCTGGCGTATGGATCGCTGAAAAATTGGTCCATCCAAGTCTCAAATCCTTCGACTCCTAAATAGCAGTCTTTTTTCTTCTTGGCACACATGGCGCAAAACCCTCCGTAAATTCTAATTAGTACCACATTATTCATATAAAAGAAAGAAGTGAAAGGAAAAGACAAGCCTGTAAAAAATCGGAAAGGCAAAGGGGCGGGAAAGGAAAAAACGATGAAATGCCATTTAAACGAAGTGTACGTGATGATGAATATCATTAATACAGTATGAGAGGAAATGACTAAATATGAGAGAGACAAGAAGATAAAATCAAAATTTCAATTATCGAAAGGAGGAGTGTATGACTATGTCTAAAGATGCTGTTTTTCGGGTATTTAGCGCAGGAATTTGCTGATATTGTATAAATGGAAAACATTTTAAAACAGCTCCCCTGTGCGGGCTGGCATGGCAGGAAGCTGACTAAGGGTTCGCGTGAATGCAAATAGCTATGTATAATGTACTTTAGATGAAAATGACGATACAGGGAATAAGGGGAGTTGAGTTATGAGAATTGGGTACGACAGCTATGATTCGCCGATAGGTGTCATTTATGTAGTAGCAGATGAGGCAGGAGTGAAAAGGGTGGAGATTTTTGAAGAGGATTGGACCGCATATACAAAAAAGAATCCAACATTTCAACGAGATCCGCAATTGTGCAAGGATGCGATTAAGCAATTGGATGAATATTTTAACGGAAAGAGAAAGGAGTTTCAGCTTCCTTTATCTATAGAAGGAACGGATTTTAGAAAGAGAGTATGGAAGGCTTTAATGGATATACCTTACGGCGAAGTAAGAAGCTATTCCCAGGTTGCGCATATGATAGGAAACCCAAAAGCTGTTCGAGCTGTAGGGCAAGCAAATAAATCAAACGAATTGCCGATTATTATTCCTTGCCACCGGGTTATAGGGAAAAGCGGAAGTCTTGTAGGATACGCGGGAAATAGAACGTCTGTGCAAAGGATGTTGCTGGAAATTGAGAATGCAAATGTAAGGCGATAAAAAGAGGCTATATTCAAGCACAGTAAATTTAAAATAATTGTTTTGCTATGCAAAAAGGCGATTATCTCCCACTTATTTTTGGGCTACACCCTATGCAAAATGGAAGTGGGAGTCTTCTCGCCTAAAACGATAAAGGCCGATGCTTCATCAAGGATGCTTTTGCGAAATTATTATGACAGTTTTTTTGTTACATATCGTGGTGGGAATTATGTTTTTGCCGGGTATGCTGCCGATTTTTCACTTTATGAGAACCGCTTAATGGTTCCGGTTGCCCCCCTTGCTGATCACGCGGGGAGTTTTTGCGAATTGTTTTGCTGTTATTTCTCTCCATTGTTTGTTCCTCCTTCTCATAGGTGAACTGTACTGTTAAAAGCTAAGCGTTTCTTTTGTACAGTTTCACTCAATAGGATGCGGTTAAATTTTTGATTTATACCCGTATGTTTTTCACATGAATAACGAAAACTAAAGAAGAAAAACGACTTGGAGAAAGGGGAATTTACCATGCCCTATCATAAAGATAAACAACAGGCATTTCAGGCAGCGCAACAAGGAACAAAGCAGGCAATGGAAGCCTATAATAATATAGTAGCAAATGATCCGGATTACGCTCACCATTTAAAGGAGCTTCGCCAAGAAGTGCAGCAAGCATACGAGCAAATCCAAAATGCTTTAGAGACCGCTTCCGAGACGCAGCGTGGACAGCTGGAAAAATATGAACAAGGCCTGCAGCAAATTATGCAAAGCGTAGACAGCGAATACGATTATAAGTAAACGAAAGCCCAGCCTTTGTAAGGTTGGGCTTTCGTTGCATTATTGATTTTTTTTGCGCTTTTTGTTATTTTGCCGTTGCTCTGGAGTTAACGGCTCATTAGAGAACTCCTCGTTATATCCCGTTCCTTTTCCTTGTACTGATGCGGCATTCATTCCTGGAATAATATGGTTTGCTTTGCGTTTTGCCATAGCAATTCACCTCCTGGTTTTAGTATGAGATGAAAGATAGGCCGCTATACGATAAAGAAAACCGGCTTTTGTTTGTAAAGCTTTTACTTTTCTACGATGTCAAGGCGATATGTACCGCCTTTTTCTAGGCCTACTTGCTGTGCGCCCTTGTCAGTATACGCAATGAAGCTATGGGCTATAAGCTCGCCGTAGCCTTGTTCCCCATTTTTTTTATGAATATATAGATGAAGGGCATCATAGTTATTTGGCCTATATTTTTCCATAATTTCTTTTGTTATTTCATTAAATTCATTTTGACTGATAGCTTCGCTTGTAACACGAATCATTTGTTCGTTCGTATCAGCAAATGTTTCTTCTTTTACAATAATATAGTTTTGCTTATCGGCAGTTTCTTTCTTTTCTTCTTGTTTTGTTTCTTTTTTATCTGCAGGAGGATTTTCTGTGTTGTTACAGCTTGTCAGGATAAGGAGGGGCAAAAGCATCTTAAACCATATACGTGTTTTCATTGTTTCATCTCCTTTAATGGGAAGTGTATTATACAGTTTGGCAAAAATGCTCAGAATTTATTGAGACATGCATAAATTTTCTATTTTTTTGGGGGAATATTAATGGAATCATTTATTTTGAAATTTCAAGTAATGAAATAAGGTACAAAATTTTTGGAGTGACGGGTATTTCGCTTACTCTGTAAAGAAACGATTCAAAAATACATTCAAGAACAAGGCTAAAAGCAGGCTTACATCCCCTACCCTAAAGAGATAGGGGTTTTACACCCGATTTTATAATAATGGCTCTGTTAAACTGGATTGTTGCTTTTCCGCTACAGGCGGACGTTTTCCGCGGGCGGGGCCGAGCCGCTTCCCTCGCTGCGTTCAGTTCAGGGTCTTGGCTGTCCCGCTTTTCCCGCTGGAGTCGCCGCCTTTCGTTCCGAATCAATCAAAATCAATATTAGCCTTTAACAACGCCATAATAATAAATACTTATAACAAACTATAAGTTTCTTATTATTTACTTATCTTCCAAGTTGTAATAAGATATTATCGTAAGGTATCGAAAAGTTTGTATACATTGTATTTTCAGACAATTGAGCTTTTACGTTTAACAGGGGGGAATCATAATGGCAAAACACGATCCATTTCATGCTCGTGCCACGTTTGAAGCAAACGGCAAAACGTATCAATATTACCGCTTGAAAGCGCTTGAGGATGCGGGAATCGGCAACGTTTCACGCTTGCCTTATTCCATTAAAGTATTGCTTGAATCTGTGCTTCGTCAAGTAGACGGACGCGTTATTAAAGAAGAGCATGTTGAAAACCTTGCGAAATGGGGAACAAGCGATGTGCAGGATATCGATGTTCCGTTTAAGCCATCTCGTGTTATTTTACAGGATTTCACAGGGGTTCCTGCCGTTGTAGATTTGGCTTCTTTGCGCAAAGCAATGGCAGATATGGGGGGCGATCCTGATAAAATCAATCCTGAAATTCCGGTTGATCTCGTTATCGACCACTCTGTACAAGTAGATAAAGCGGGTACACCTGACTCGCTTCAATTTAATATGGACTTAGAATTTAAGCGCAATGAAGAGCGTTACAAATTTTTAAGCTGGGCGCAAAAAGCGTTTGATAATTACCGCGCAGTTCCGCCGGCAACAGGTATTGTTCACCAAGTAAACCTTGAGTATTTGGCGCCTGTTGTACATGCGCAGCAAGTAGACGGCGAATGGATAGCGTATCCGGATTCCTTAGTAGGTACGGACTCCCATACAACGATGATTAACGGTATCGGCGTTCTTGGATGGGGCGTAGGCGGTATTGAAGCAGAAGCTGGAATGTTGGGACAGCCTTCCTACTTCCCAGTTCCAGAAGTAATCGGCGTGAAGCTGACTGGTACGCTTCCAAGCGGTACAACTGCAACCGACATCGCATTGAAAGTGACGCAAGTATTGCGCCAAAAAGGCGTAGTCGGCAAGTTTGTCGAGTTCTTCGGCTCTGGCCTAAAAAGCATGCCGCTTGCAGACCGTGCAACAGTTGCGAACATGGCGCCTGAGTACGGTGCAACCTGCGGTTTCTTCCCAATCGATGATATTTCCCTTGACTACTTACGCTTAACAGGCCGCAACGAAGAGCAGGTTCAATTAGTGGAAGCATATTGTAAAGCAAACGGTCTATTCTATACGTATGACAGTGTGGATCCGATTTATACAGAACTTGTAGAAATTGACCTTTCTACAATTGAGCCAAGCTTGTCCGGACCAAAACGTCCGCAAGACTTGATTAAGCTTTCCGACATGAAGGAATCCTTCCGCAAAGCGGTTGTAGCTCCGGTTGGAAACCAAGGATTTGGCCTTACTGATAAGGAATTTGAGAAGGAAATGACTGTCGCGGTTAAGGGACAAGAAGTAACAATGAAGACCGGTGCTATCGCGATTGCAGCCATTACAAGCTGTACAAATACTTCCAACCCTTACGTATTGATTGGTGCAGGCCTTGTGGCAAAGAAAGCTGTTGAGAAAGGCCTTCAAGTGCCGGCTTATGTAAAAACATCTTTGGCGCCTGGCTCAAAAGTTGTTACAGAATATTTGGATAAATCAGGCTTGACAGCCTACTTAGATCAGTTAGGCTTTAATACAGTAGGCTACGGTTGTACAACATGTATCGGCAACTCCGGCCCGCTGGATCCGGTTCTTGAAAAAGAAATCGCGGCGCACGATCTTCTCGTTACGTCCGTTTTATCCGGTAACCGTAACTTTGAAGGGCGCATTCATCCGCTTGTAAAAGCAAACTATTTGGCTTCTCCGCCGTTAGTAGTAGCTTATGCGCTTGCAGGTACTGTAGACGTTGACCTGCAAAAGGATGTGCTTGGAACAGACCAAAACGGCAATCCAGTATACTTTAAAGATATTTGGCCAACGGCTGAAGAAGTGCAAGAAGTTGTAGCTTCCGTTGTTACGGCTGAATTATTTAAGAAGGAATATGAACATGTATTTGATAGCAACGCGCGCTGGAATGAAATCCAAACGTCAAATGAAGCGCTTTATACTTGGGATCCTGAATCCACATATATTCAGAACCCGCCATTCTTTGAAGGGTTATCTAAAGACCCGAAAGAAGTAGAGCCATTAGCAGGCCTTCGTGTAATCGGCAAGTTTGGCGATTCTGTCACAACCGACCACATCTCGCCAGCTGGATCCTTTGGTAAAGCAACGCCGGCAGGAAAATACTTGCTGGAAAAAGGCGTAGATCCAGTTGACTTTAACTCTTACGGCTCCCGCCGCGGCAACCATGAAGTTATGATGAGAGGCACGTTTGCGAACATTCGCATTAAAAACCAAATTGCTCCTGGTACAGAGGGCGGTTACACAACTTATTGGCCAACTGGCGAAGTAACTTCTATTTACGACGCAGCAATGCGATATAAGCAAGACGGTACAGGCCTTCTTGTTATCGCTGGCAAGGATTACGGTATGGGAAGCTCCCGTGACTGGGCTGCAAAAGGTACCAATTTACTCGGCATTAAAGCTGTTATTGCTGAAAGTTTTGAGCGCATTCACCGTAGCAACCTAGTACTAATGGGAGTGCTTCCGCTTCAATTCAAGCAAGGTGAAAATGCTGAAACACTCGGATTAATGGGGAACGAATCATTTGAAATTCACGTTGATAAGCATGTGAAGCCTCGCGATCTTGTGAAAGTAACCGCAATTGACCCAGAAGGAAATGCGAAGGGATTTGAAGTAGTGGCCCGCTTCGACTCTGAAGTGGAAATTGATTACTACCGCCATGGCGGCATTCTGCAAATGGTGCTTCGCGAAAAGCTAAAAGAATCCAAAGTAGCAAACTAAGGACGTGAAGCAAGCTGTGCTGATGCACAGCTTGCTTTTCTATTGACGTAAAATAGGCATACACGTTTTTTGTTCCTTTTCTTTTTTTGAATTTTATGTAAAGTATGATTCAATAGAAGTAAGAATAGTCTGGGGGCTGTCCGTATACATTATAAGAAAAAGGGAAATTAAGGGATGGTATTTATGCTTAGAAAAGGGATTGTCATTATTGTACTTTTAACAATGGTTGGATATGCAACGTATCATCAATTTTGGAAAGAGAAACAAAAGGGAGCGGTTAAACAAACAGCACAGGAAGTATTTGCGAATAAAGGCCTGCAAATTGGAAAAGAAGCTCCGGATTTTGAGTTGCAGACAGTAGATGGCAAGCAAGTAAAGCTGTCTGATTTCAAAGGAAAAAAGGTTATCGTCAATTTTTGGGCAACATGGTGCCCGCCTTGCCGAAAGGAAATCCCCGAGATGCAAGCTTTTTACAATAAATATGAAAAAGACACGGTTATTTTAGCGGTCAATTATACTGCTTCCGAACGTACAGGCGGTCGGGAAAAAGTCCAAAGCTTTATCCAGGAAAATGGAATTACATTTCCGGTTTTGCTTGATGCTTCCTCAACTGTTAGCAACATGTATAAGGTCATTACCTTGCCAACATCGTATTTTGTTGATAAAAAAGGAATCATCCGCCATAAATATATTGGGCCAATGACAGTCGAATATATGGAGAAAACAGTGCAAGCATTTAAATAAAAGGCTCTGTTAAACTTGATTGTTGCTTTTCCGCTACAGGCGGACGCTTTCCGCGGGCAGGGCCGAGCTGCTGGAGTCGCCGCCTTTCATTCCAAATCAACAAATGAATCCAAATCAACATTAGCCTTTAACAGAGCCAAATAAAAATAAGAAAGCAACCAAGCATGGCAACTAGCCATGCTTTTTCTGCTGCCGTTTTTGTTTTTAATTAAAAAAATTTTCTTACAAGTTCGATTAAAGAGAGGGGGATTTGCCTATACTAATCCATAAGCAAGAAATGGAAGGGTGAAAGACATGAGAAGAAACCGAAGAAAAACATTTGCTGAGCTTGTTGCAGAAAATAAGCTGCAGCTTATGAATGACCGCGAGGCAATCGAGCGAATTGAGGAAAAATTAGAGCAACGCCTGGAAATCCGCCTTAAGCAAGCGGAGTAATTCCCACATAATCAAGTAGGCAAAGATGCATACTACTTGAGAAGGAGGGAGTTAATATGGGTAATCCAAAACATAACCAAAAATCCTTTGTTCCAAGCCATATCGGAGGGCAGCCGCGCGAGGCGGGCGGAAACAAAGGAAAGAAAATGCAAGATAAAACCGGGAAAAAACCGATTGTAGATAACGGTTAGCACATAATTGTTTTGCCATAAAAAGGGCGGTTTACCGTCCTTTTTATATTGTAGGACTCTCTTATACCATTAAGTTAGGGACAACTGCGCAAGGAAAAACGGAAAGAAAAGAATTTTTTTTTGCTATACATATTGCCCTGCGATTGAACCAAACTAACTATGTATTTAGTATATGAGGAGGAATGAACATGGTAAAGCATCAACAACCTAACCCGGATGATCGCAGCGACAATGTGGAAAAATTGCAGGAAATGGTGCAAAATACAATCCGTAATATGCATGAAGCTGAGGAAGCGGCGCAATTCTCCAATGAAAAGGATTGCGCAGCAATCGAAGCAAAAAATCAACGCCGTTTAGAGAGTATTGAGGCAATGCGCAATGAAATTAAAGAAGAGTATGCCTACCGCGAAGAACATTAAGCTCCTCGTCATTTAACTTCGCTTAAAGCGGACGATTCTTTCTGTGAACATCGGAGTATTTATTAATCGAACAAATAGAAACGAAAGGCTCTGCCCGCAATCCCGCAGAGCCTTTTTTATTTGAAGACTCTGTTAAAGACCAATGTTGATGTTCACGTCAACATCATATGATCTATACCTTAAGCCTGCACATCACGAATAGAACCTGGCGGCAACCCGCACTCACTTCCTCGCTTTGGTTTTCCTTTGGGCAAGGAAAAACTAGGCTCTAATCGTTACTATATATGGCCAGGAGCACTTTCCCCTTCTAAAAGAAAGGTTTTATGTCACTTCCCCAATTTGTATTTATATAGTAATGCAATAAGCCTAATTTGTTTTATTTGCATTTATACAATTTAATGTTTATTAATCTCCTGATATAAAGTTTCCAAAAAAATCCACAAAAACGAGTTGCTTAATTCACCTGGCAATTATATAATTTTCATAATAATAAGATAATTTTATTAACTAAACTTTTGACTCTGTTAAAGGCTAATGTTGATTTGGAATGAAAGGCGGCGACTCCAGCGGGAAAAGCGGCTCGGCCTCACCCGCGGAAAGCATCCGCCTGTAGTGGAAAAGCAACAATCAAGTTTAACAGAGCCAAATTTTTATATCTATATACAAGCGAATAAAAAAAATCGACCTTTTATAGTAGGGCAGAGAGCAGCTAGCAGTGTGGAGAAGCGGTCAAACCTTAATGGTGGCCCATGCAATGGAAAAATATAGGTAGGAAACGGGTGCCACGGTCGTTTCCGTCAGCCTAGCAAATGGAAATAGCGAAATGATTAAACAGTTTTATGTATTCACTCAAGGATTTATTGACGGAAATTAGGGGTTTGTCAGGGGGGATAGCTTTGATTACTTTTAAAAATGTAAACAAGTATTACGGAAATTTCCATGTCCTAAAAAATATTAATCTTCACATTAAAAAGGGAGAAATTGTCGTTGTTGTCGGCCCGTCAGGTTCTGGCAAAAGTACGCTTCTCCGTTGCATTAACAGGCTGGAGGCTATATCAGATGGGGAACTTATCGTCAATGGTGTAAAAGTGAATGACAAAAAAACAGATATTAATAAACTTCGCCGCAATATCGGGATGGTATTTCAGCACTTTAATCTGTACCCGCACAAAACTGTTCTTGAAAATATTACATTGGCACCGATGAAAGCTTTAAAAGTAACAAAGGAAGAAGCGATAAAAACAGCCATGTTCTATCTAGAAAAAGTTGGAATACCCGATAAGGCGCATACATATCCATCCAAACTATCAGGCGGACAGCAGCAGCGTGTTGCCATTGCGAGAGGGCTTGCAATGAAACCGCAGATTATGCTATTTGATGAGCCGACATCGGCACTTGATCCGGAAATGATCGGGGAGGTACTCGATGTTATGAAGACACTCGCTGGAGAAGGGATGACAATGGTTGTTGTAACGCATGAAATGGGATTTGCCAGGGAAATGGCCGATCGTATTTTATTTATGGACGAGGGGCGTATCATGGACGAGGGAGCACCGGCTGAGTTTTTCGCGAATCCGCAGGAGGAGCGAGCGCGTCAATTTCTTAGCCGTGTACTAAATAATTAATTTAAAGGGGAGGCTGTGTATGTTTAAAAAGAAGCTAGCCGTATGGGGGATTGTATCTTGTTTATTGTTGGCAGTCACCGGATGTAGCACCTCTAAGGAAACTTCAACTGAGCCGGCCAAAAATGCATTGGAGCAAATAAAAAAACGCGATAAGCTTATTGTCGGCGTCAAGTATGATACGAATCTTTTTGGCTTGAAAAATCCATCCACCGGAAAAGTGGAAGGCTTTGACGTTGATGTCGCGAAGGCGTTGGCAAAGGATCTTCTTGGGGATGAAAAAAAGGTGGAGCTAAAGGAAGTAACGTCTAAAACACGGATTCCAATGTTGAAAAACGGAGATATTGACATGATTATTGCGACGATGACCATTACGGAAGAACGCAAAAAGGAAGTCGATTTCTCCGATGTGTATTTTAAAGCGGGACAGGCGCTTCTCGTGAAAAAGGGGAGCCCAATCAAAGGGATTGAAGATGTGAAAAAAGGTGTTAAAGTGCTGGCAGTAAAAGGGTCGACATCTTCGCAAAACATCCGAGCGAAGGCTCCTGAAGCAACAGTGCTGGAGTTTGAAAACTATAGTGAAGCATTTACGGCGTTAAAAGCGGGGCAAGGCGATGCATTAACAACAGATAATTCTATTTTGTACGGCATGCAAAAACAAGATCCGAATTATCAGATTGTTGGCGATATTTTTACAGATGAACCGTACGGCATCGCTGTGCGTAAAGGAGAAAAAGAGCTTGTCGATGCTGTCAATAAGTTTTTGAAGAAGGTAAAAGAAAATGGTGAATATGACAAAATGTATGAGAAATGGATTGGCGAAAACCCGAAAGAATAAGAGCTGGCCAAAGGTGGATTCACTGAAGGCTGCCGGCGCAAACAGGATGAGGTTCTCATCCTGTTTGCTTTCACGTCCAGAAAGGGGATGCACAAATGATTGATTTTTCCATCTTAACTGAGAACTGGGATCTATATATGAAGGGATTTACTAATACCGTTATCGCAAGCTTTATTGCGCTGGTTGGCAGTTTTGTTCTTGGGACAATTGTAGCCGTTATGCGTATTGCGCCTATTCGTGTCTTAAATTGGGCTGGAGCGGCATATGTAGAATTTATCCGCAACATTCCACTTATCCTCATTACATTTGTTTTCTTTGTCGGCCTGCCTGTTTTTGGTGTAACGCTCAGCGGCTTTGCAGCTGGAACGGTTGGCCTGGCCGTGTATACAGCAGCTTTTATTGCAGAGGCTATTCGCGCGGGCATTTTGTCTGTGCCAAAAGGCCAAACGGAAGCAGCCCGCTCATCCGGTCTTACTTATATACAAACGATGCGTTATATTATTTTGCCTCAAGCTATTAAAATTGTTATTCCTCCCCTAGGCAATCAATTTATCAATCTTGTTAAAAATTCCTCCGTGCTCGGTGTTGTAGCGGGACTGGACTTAATGTACTTCGGAGATTTAATCGCTTCAAAAACGTTCGTCACATTTGATGTATACATATTTGTAGCGTTGTTCTATTTGGTGCTTACAGTTCCACTTAGCCTTGGAGTTGGGTATTTGGAGAAACGGTTTGCGAGAAGCCATTAGGGAGGGGAACGTTCATGGATTTTAAAGGAGCTTATACCGCTCATCATTTTTCTTTTTTATTTGATGGGTTTCTCGTTACTTTAAAAATCGCATTTATTTCTATTATTTTAAGTTCTGTCATTGGCAGTGTAATTGGGATTTTACGGTATGCAAACATTCCGTTTTTCTCAAAGCTGCTTGCTGTTTTAGTGGAAATTGTCCGTAATCTCCCGCTGTTGCTCATCATTTTCTTTACGTATTTTGCGCTCCCGGAGATTGGACTTAAGCTGGAAGTCGAAGCAGCTGCTATTACGGCGCTGACCATTTTTGAAGCAGCTATGCTGTCGGAAATTGTTCGAAGCGGCTTGTTGTCTGTAGAAAAGGGACAAATTGAAGCGGCGCGTTCGTCCGGCCTTACATATGTACAAACGATGAATCATATTATATTGCCCCAAGCGCTTAGAAGGATGGTTCCGCCAATCGTCAGCCAATTTATTTCTTTATTGAAAGATACATCATTGGCAGTTATTATTGCTTTGCCGGAGCTGACACATAACGCGCAAATCATTAACGGCCAAAACGTTAACTATATTATTCCGGTTTTCTTGTTGGTTGCATTGATGTATTTTGCTATAAATTATAGCCTGTCCTTAGTTGCAAGGCGGCTTGAAAGCAAACGCACATAAATTGGCTGATATGTCGAATAATCAGCCTCTTTCAGAACGGATAAAGTGAAACTAATGGGCAGCGGAGGGTGAAAGCCCCCGCTGCTATATATATCCAATTTATGATTTGGACATATACATCGCGGCTAAGTAGAACAAACAGCAACTTGCACTTGCTTTCTCTCTCTGGTTTTCCGTCGCATGGGGCAGGAATAGGTTTTGACCGCTTCTATGCATAGCCGGATGCTCTCTCCCCTTTCAAAAGAAAGGTTTTATGTTCTTTTTTTAATTTCTATTTATATAGTTAATTTCTTACCCTTTTTTAATAATATTAAAGTTTTCTGTAAGCAACCGCCAGTTTTGTGGAAACGGCAGCCCGATTTTCCAGTAGCTAATACCTCGTATCCCTTGTTCTTTTATAAGATTGAGCTTTGCTTGAATAGACCGGGCATTTTCGAACCAAACTTCATGCGGGCGCTCTTGTTCGTCAATGTACTTAAAAGTCGGGGCTTGCGCTTGGGTGTTATATTGGATTGGTACGTTGTATTGCCGCGCCAGGCTTACTGCGCCAACGCTGCTGATTGCTTTCGCGGGGGGATTTCCCGGCCTGTATGGCAATATCCAATCAAAGCCGTACAGATTTTGGCCCATAATAATTTTATTTGCTGGCATTTGGGTTTTCGCATATTGAATAACTTGTTTTACCGGACTGAGCGGTGATACAGCCATAGGCGGCCCGCCCTGCCAGCCCCAATCATATGTCATAATGACAACAAAATCGACGATTGCGCCATGGGCTTTATAATCATGGGCTTCATAGTAGCGCCCCTTTTGCGCTGAGCTTGTTTTTGGGACGAGCGTTGTGCTGAGCGTATAGCCTTGTGGGAGTCTCGCTTTTACCTTGCGCAAGAATTGGTTATATGCTTCACGATCTTCTGGTGCCACATCCTCAAAATCAAAATGAATATCCCGCATATTATAGGTGGCGGCGGTTTCTAAAACATTTGTAATGAATTTGTTTTGAATGGTCGGGTTTGTAAATAATACTGTTGTCAAACCGGAGCTGAAGTTTCCGTTTTCGAGATTCGTAATGACCAGCATTGGAATTGTGTTATTTTGTTTGGCGATATCTGTAACGGTTTGTACTTGCGGCGGGGGATTTAAAGTGCCGTCTCGCTTGGCTTCAAAGCTGAAGTAGGCAAGGTACGTTAAGTAAGGGTTGATTGCGCGCGTGGTATTTAATAAACTTTCTTTTACAGGAATAGAGGTAGGCTGCAAGTAAGCTATCGATTCGGCGCTTCGTTTCGTGCCCTTTGGAATATATAAGCGCTGCCCGATTTGCAGCTGTGTATTTAATGAGAGGTTATTTGCTTTTGCAAGTGTGGACAATGGTACGTTATAAGTAAGCGAAATTTTATATAAGCTATCGCCGGGCTGTACATAATAAACATTTCCTTTCGTATTAACGAGCAAGTCTTGGCCGATCACAAGCGGCAGGGCCGCGTTTAATCCGTTGTCTTTTACAATAGCGTCAACTGTTGTTCCGTATTTTTGTGCGATTTTATATAAAGTGTCGCCACGCTGAACCACTACAATTTGAATCATGCGTCCCACTCCCTTTAGGAAAAAGATATGCCGCTTCTATTTTATTTTTTAGCTGCTTGTATTATGATAAGGTACGTGAAGAGAAAGACAAAAAGGAGATTTCCTATGCATATTTCTGAAAAAACAATTGAAATCCGCTACTCGGAAACAGATCAAATGGGAGTTGTGTATCATGCCAACTATGTGATTTGGCTAGAGCTTGGCCGCACACAGCTGATTGAGGATTTAGGGCTTTCCTACATTCGAATGGAAGAGGATGGTATCGTTTCCCCTGTTTTAGATTTGCAGATCAATTATAAAAAAGCGATGCGCTATGGCGAGAAAGCGATTGTAAAAACGTGGGTCGAGGCTGTAAATCCGCTCCGTGTTGTATATGGCTATGAAATTTACAATGAGCAGGGCGACCTATGCATTACAGCCAATACAACAAATCTTTTAGTAAAAAAAGATACCTTCCGCCCTGTTTCGTTTAAAAAGCTATATCCAGAGTGGTATGGTATTTATGAAAAAGTAAAAAGGCAACGGGAGGAATAAGAAACTATCAATTAACAATTTCTTTTTACTGAATGGAAAGAGGGGAAAATGCAAGTCCAGCTCCGGTCGCAGGATAAGCCGGCCCTGTTTTTCTACAGCAAAGGCGGAGCCGGCTTGTTCCTTATTTTTCGTAATGAAATGTTGGAGCTTCTTCACCGTTATGATATGTAACAGAAAGATTATGGTCGTCAAAATACCATTCATCCTCGTCTTCAACAAAAAAAGTGATACCATCCTTTTTTGTTTTAACTGCTGCATTCATCGGCGTGTCTTTTCGAACCCCAAGAGAAAATCCTTTTTGTACCGTGCTGCAGCCTCCATATTGGACGAAGAAACGAATAAAATCTCCCTCTTGCAGCATTAATTCATCTTTGTACCATTGCACTGCCTCTTTTGAAACCGAAATATTCATATAAATCCCTCCACTTTATCTCTGTTCTCCTTAGTATAAAAAATAACGCAAAAGGGCGCTATGTATATGCTTAGCATGCCCTTTTTGCGTTATCATTTCAAAATTTCACTTTCGGTTCTGTTTTATCAATAATGCGTTTAATGTTAGCGCGATGCCTATAAATGACAAACGCAGCTAATAAGGAAATTGTCACTAAAAATGGCTTATCGCCTGTTTTGTTGTCTACAATAATCCCCGCTACTACCCCCGCTACAGCTGTCAATATAGAAGAAAGCGAAACGTACTTGGTCGTAAATAACAGGACCAAAAAGATGGAAACTAAAATAAGAAAGACGATTGGCTGGCAAAACAGCAGCACGCCAGCTGATGTGGCTACCGCCTTCCCGCCGCGGAAGTTTGCGAAAATTGGGTAGACATGCCCGACAACAGCTGCTAGCCCAAACCAAAGCGGATTTATATCAAGACCGAATAGTACAGGTAAGGAAGCAGCGAGCGTGCCTTTTAAAATATCAGCAAATGTTACGATGAAACCGGCCTTTTTGCCAAGCGTACGAAAGGTATTGGTACCGCCGAGGTTTCCGCTCCCGTGTTGCCGTATATCAATCCCGTACCCGACTTTGCCGACAATTAAAGCAAATGGAATAGAGCCGAGCAGATACGCTACAATGAATAAAATATATGTAAGCATAAGTTCAATCTCCTTTATATGTATTGATAAAGGGTATAAAAATTTTTTCCTGTTTATTGTACCATATTATGAAAAAGAAAAAAGATATTTTTATGCTATATCTAACTGAATGGCTACCCTAAAAAATAATCTGTGTTAAACGTTAGTGTTGATGCAACCCCTTACTTTTAGAGGGGGGAGAGTGCTCTCGGCCGTATATCGTAACGGTCAGGGCCTAGCTTTGGCCTCGTCCAAAGGAAAACCAGAGGGAGAAGATAAGAGCGGGTTGCAATGTCTGCATAGCCGTGATGTACAGACGTACGTGATATCAAAATCAACATCGGCCTACCCTAAAAAATAACAATTTTTTATCTATCGTGGTGCGAGTTATATTCTTGCATGGATGTCTCTGTTAAAGACTTATGTTGATTTGGATTCATTTGTTGATTTGGAAGGAAAGGCGGCGACTCCAACAGTCAAATCTTGATACAGCCCATGCAGGGGAAAACTATAATATAAAGGGCAAGTGCCCATACTTTTTTCTTTGACGCAGCAAGAACGATTGAAATTATAAAGCAGCTATATATAAATTTTGCTGAAAGCTCTGAAATGTTTACCATAGGTAAACGAAGTTGAACCTGTAACTTCTTTTTATAATTATCATACGTTTTTTAATGCGCTTGTAGAAGCGTTATGAATGCAAAAATCAATGTCACAAGATGTTCAAATTTTATAAATGGAAGAAGCTTCTACATGTAGTATCATTTAATTGTTAATATACTATATGTAGTTTTTAAGGGGTGTACATAAATGGAGAAAGAAAAAATAAACCGGAAGCAAGAAGAATGGATGGGTATTCTTCGTTCAATTGCTCAAACAGAGAATGAGGAAGTATTACAGGAAAATGCCAATGTTGATGGTCGTTCACCGATGGGGATGATGGGGAAATTTGCTTCTGAAAGCGCAAAAATATACGCGATGGAGGAACTGCTCTCAAGCGAGGTAAGGCAAGCAATACAAGATAATATTTTATACCCGCATGACCTTGATTTTTATGCTTCAGGAACAACGACGTGTTCACAAATTCCATTGGGCCAGTTGTTGAAAGGGGGCTTTTCGACAGGCCATGGCTACATGCGTGAGCCAAAAAGCATCGGCAGCGCGATGGCATTGGCTGCAATTATTTTTCAAGCAAACCAAAACATGCAGCATGGGGGCCAATCGTATCCGATGTTTGATTTTGATTTGGCGCCGTACGTTCGAAAAACGTATGAGCGCCATGTGCAGCGGCTTCGCTCTTATAATATGAATATAGGTGATAAACAGTTAGAGGAATTGGCTTGGAAGGAAACGGAGCGTGATACGTATCAAGCTTGTGAAGCGTTTATACACAATGCTAACAGCATGCATAGCCGAGGCGGCGGGCAGGTTCCATTTATTTCCGTCAATTATGGAACGGATACATCGAAAGAGGGAAGATTGCTGATTAAGCAATTGCTGCTGGCAACCCAAGCAGGGCTTGGGCGGGGAGAGACGCCGATTTTTCCGATTCAAGTTTTTAAGCTGAAGACAGGAGTGAATATGCAGCCGCAAGACCCGAACTATGATTTGTATCGTCTTGCGCTTGAAACGACAGCAAAGCGGCTATTCCCAAATTTTGCGTTTTTAGATGCGCCGTTTAATCTCATGTATTATAACGGAAAACCGGAAAGTGAAGTGTGCTATATGGGATGCCGCACGCGCGTAATGGGCAATATTCATGGCGAAGAAAATGCGGTCGGACGCGGCAACCTATCATTTACCTCTATAAATCTTGTGAAGCTGGCACTTATGAGCGGGTCTGTTGAACAGTTCTTTCAGTATTTAAATCAATATACGGAGCTGGCTATCCAACAGCTATTAGAGCGATTTGAGTATCAGGCAGCGAAACAAGCACGGGATTTTAAGTTTTTATATTCACAAGGAGTATGGCGCGGCGGAGAAAAACTGGCACCGGCAGATGCTGTAAGGGACATCATTAAACAAGGAACATTAAGCGTCGGCTTTATTGGACTTGCAGAAAGCCTTACCGCACTTATAGGCAAACACCACGGTGAAAGCGAAGAGGCAAGAGAGCTGGGGATGCAAATGATTCGTTTTATGAGAGAGAAGATGGATGAGGCGACGGAAACATACAATTTAAATTTTTCGCTATTGGCTACACCAGCGGAAGGGCTTTCCGGCAAATTCACAAAACGCGATCGGCAAGAGTTCGGTGTTATTCCGGGAGTAACGGAGCGCAGCTATTACACTAATTCATTCCATGTTCCGGTTTATTATCCGATAAAAGCTATTAAAAAAATCCAAATTGAAGCGCCTTTTCACGAGCTTTGCAATGCCGGCCATATTACGTATATTGAACTAGACGGGGCAGCTGTATACAATATTGAAGCGTTGCACCAGCTCGTTACGGCGATGGGGAAATTTGGAATCGGCTACGGTTCTATCAATCATCCTGTCGATCGCTGCAAGTGCTGCGGTTATAATGGAATTATTGAAAACGAATGCCCGGTATGTGGCAACGATGAGGAAGACGAAATTGAAAGAATTCGCCGTATTACCGGTTATTTAGTCGGGGATATGACAAAGTGGAATAGCGCAAAACGAAGCGAGGAAGCGGAGCGGGTGAAGCATAAATGAAAATTATGAGCATCATTCATGATAGTGTTACGGATGGAGAAGGATTGCGGACAGTCGTCTTTTTTGCAGGCTGCCCGCATCGTTGTGTTGGCTGCCATAATCCGCAGTCATGGAATATAGAAAATGGGACGGAGCTGACAGAGGATGAGGTAATAGAGGAAATTATGGGCAATCCATTGACTGATGTAACATTTTCCGGCGGCGAGCCGTTTTTTCAAGCGCACGCGGCTGCAAAGCTTGCAAAACGGATTAAGGAGCACGGCAAAAATTTATGGATTTATACGGGGTATACACTTGAAGAGATACAAAATTCCGGCAATCATGATATGATAGAGTTATTAAGAAATGCAGATGTCTTAGTGGATGGAAGATTTGAGAAAGAATTAAGAGATTTAACCCTTCCTTTTAGAGGAAGCAAAAACCAGCGCATTATTTATTTGTAGAACAAACAGGGGGGGAGAACTATGAATAAAACGGTGCTGCTCGTGGAAGATGAACAGCGCCTTCGCGAAATTGTGTCTGATTATTTTGCTGCTGAAGGATTTGAAGTTCTTGGAGCAGAGAACGGAAAACAAGCGCTTGCACTTTTTGAAAATCACGATGTTGATCTTGTTATTTTGGATATTATGCTTCCGGAAATTGACGGGTGGTCAGTATGCCGTCGTATCCGCAAGGAATCCGCGGTGCCGATTATTATGTTGACGGCCCGTTCTGATGAAGAAGACACGCTTCTTGGATTTGAATTAGGAGCGGACGAGTATGTAACAAAGCCATTTAGCCCAAAGGTGCTCGTAGCAAGGGCGAAAACATTGTTAAAGCGCGCAGAGGGTTCTGTTGGGCAAGAAGAACATATATTGTCCATCGCTGGCATTGAAGTGAACAAACAGTCCCGTACCGTCACCGTTGAAGGCAATGAGATTATCTTAACGCATAAAGAATTTGAATTGCTTGTTTATTTTATGGAGCATAAAGGGGTCGTTTTATCCCGGCAAAAGCTGCTTGACCAGTTATGGGGCTATGACTACTTTGGAGATGACCGCACAGTCGACACGCATGTAAAGAAGCTTCGCAGCAAGCTCGGCGAGAAAGCACGGCATATTAGCACAGTCATTCGTGTTGGCTACAAATTTGAAGAATAACAAAAAATATTGTATAACTAAGAAAAGCGGAACCGGCTTGCCCAGGCGCAGAAGTTAAGGTTCTTTCCCGCCAAAGGCGGTGTTTGCCTGTGCGCGGGAAAGGTTCTTAGCTGAGAGCGCCTAGCCGGTGGAGCTGGACAATCCTGAAAAGCGGAACCGACTGTTTGGGCGCAGCCATATATCAAGAAGCTGTAATAGCTTTATAGCCGCCTTACAAGAATGAAAAGCCTGTTTTCTTAGGGGCACTTCGCCTTATTATACAGGGAGCAACTACCGCATTAAGGTGTTCTGCTGAAGCGCTGCCTGACATGAAGTATAAATTCTGGCAACTTTTTGCCTGCAATCTCATTTCGATGTGTCCGGTGTGAATGTGTTCGTTTTAAGTATAATTTGTTGTGAAATTCACCACAAGTTCACAGCAAATACACAAAAACGGGCTACACTGATTTTACAAGGAAACAGAAAGGGGATAAACGATGGGATACTATGATGAAACAGACATGAACTCCAGATATGAAGAACGAAAAACACGCAGCAAAAAGGGATATTTTTTCTCTGGGTTTGTCGGTGCTGTCATTGGAGCTGTGGTCGTTACAGCTGTTACTCCATATATCCCGGCGCTGCAAAATGAGCAAGCGCCTATTATACAGCAAAGCGAGGGAACGGCGGTTCCGGTTGTCCAAAACATGAAGGCGACAGATATAGCCGGCATGGTGCAGGGAGCGAAAGAAGCGGTTGTCGGCGTAATAAAATTTGAATCAAACGGGCTATTTTCCGAGCAAGTGCAGCAATCCGGAACCGGCTCCGGCGTTATCTATAAAAAAGTAGGCAATAAAGCTTTAATTGCGACTAATGCGCATGTTGTAGACGGTGCGAAACGGCTAGAAGTAAAGCTTAGCAATGGTGAAAAGCTAGAGGGGAAATTGGTCGGACAAGACCGCTGGCTTGATCTTGCCGTTGTTGAGGTAGACGGCAGCAAAATCACAAAGATAGCCACGCTTGGTGATTCTGACAAAGTGCGCGTTGGTGAAACTGCAGTAGCGATTGGGAATCCATTAGGACTTGATGGAACAGTTACAGAAGGAATTATTAGCAGCAAGGATCGGGAAATTCCGGTTGATATTGATCAAGATGGCCGCCCGGACTGGCAGGCGCAAGTGCTGCAAACAGATGCTTCCATCAATCCAGGCAATAGCGGCGGTGCATTGTTAAATGCAAGAGGAGAAGTAATCGGCATCAATTCGAGCAAAATTGCAGAGCAGGCTGTAGAGGGCATCGGATTTGCCATACCGATTAATATTGCTAAACCTATTTTGGAATCACTGGAACAGCACGGTGAAGTACAGCGCCCATTTCTCGGGGTACAGCTGCAATCTGTAGAGGATTTACCGGATTATATCATTGAAAAGCTTAATTTGCCAAAAGAGGTAACAGGTGGTGCCATAATTGTTCAAGTGACCGCGAATTCTCCGGCCCAGAAGGCAGGCTTGGAAGACTATGACGTAATTACAGCTTTAGATAATGAGAAAATCAATAGTACGGTAGAGTTGCGAAAATATTTGTATGAAAAGAAAAAAATCGGCGATACGATGAAAGTTGTTTTTTATCGTAATGGCCAAAAACAGGAGAAAACTGTTTCTCTTGTCGTAAATGCTAATTAACAAACTGGCTCTTTCCATTGAAAGGGCCATTTGTGTTTCGGTATACTTTCATTAAGGAGGATGATTTATATGGCTATTCAAAATCCAACACGCGAGGAAATCGGCGCTATTTTAAAGAAAAGCAAAACGATAGCAGTCGTGGGCCTTTCCGATAATCCGGATCGTACGTCCTACATGGTATCAAAAGTGATGCAGGATGCGGGCTATGATATTATTCCGGTAAATCCGCAAGTTGAGTATGTGTTTGGAAAAAAAGCGGTAAAATCTTTAACGGAAATTCAAGGTCATATTGACATTGTAAACGTATTTCGCCGTTCCGAATTTCTAATGGACGTAGCGAAGGAATTTGTTCAGGTGGACGCGGGCGTATTTTGGGCACAATCGGGTCTTGCGGATGAAGCGACATACAACTTTTTAAAAGAAAAAGGTTACACTGTCATTATGGATCGTTGCATTAAAGTGGAGCATGCGCTGACAAAGTAAAATGAAGCTTTTGTTTTTATGGGAGGCTTTTTCCAAACAGAAGTTAGCTGAATCCATTGACATTTACCGGGATAATGTGTATGGAAATTTCATAAAAAGGAGGTACTCCCCATGAAATTTTTTCGCGGATGCTTATGGGGATTGCTCCTTGTTTTACCTTTTTGGATTTTTATGATTTGGCTTATTTCTCAATTTTTGAAATAAAGGAAAAGCCTTTACTGTCAAGGGATTGTAATTGAATGACATTGACAAGCATTCATTTTTCTGAAATAGTAGCTAAAGGAATCCTTGTTCAAACAAGGATTTTTCTTTTGTATCTTGTATATTTTATAGATAATAAGTGTACTTGCCAAAAAAAAGACGGTGCGGTATGCTATAACAGAAACGTATGTTCTGAATTTAGGAAGGAAAGGAGCAGGTGACTTGGCACAAATACAATATAATGAAGATGCGATTCAAGTGCTGGAAGGGCTTGAAGCGGTTCGGAAACGCCCGGGGATGTATATTGGAAGCACAGACAGCCGCGGATTGCATCATTTAGTATACGAAATTGTAGATAACTCTGTAGATGAAGCACTGGCCGGTTTTGGGGATGAAATTACGGTCGTTATACATAAAGACAACAGCGTAAGCGTACAGGATAAAGGGCGCGGAATGCCAACCGGCATGCATAGAATGGGGAAACCGACTCCGGAGGTTATTTTGACTGTACTTCATGCCGGCGGAAAATTTGGCCAGGGCGGCTATAAGACGAGCGGCGGCTTGCACGGAGTAGGGGCTTCTGTCGTTAACGCGCTTTCAGAATGGCTTGTCGTTACCATTTACCGCGATGGGAATATATACGAACAACGCTTCGAAAATGGCGGCTGTCCCGTTACAACGCTTGAAAAAATAGGAACAGCGAAGAAAACGGGAACAAAAATTCATTTTAAACCGGATCCAACTATTTTTAGCACGACAAATTACAACTATGAAACTTTAAGTGAACGCTTGCGTGAATCTGCATTTTTATTAAAAGGAATGAAAATCGTTTTAAAGGATGAGCGTAATGATTTACAAGATACATTCTATTATGAAACGGGAATCGAAGCGTTCGTTTCATATTTGAATGAGGAAAAAGATATACTTCATCCTGTTGTCTATTTTGAAGGAGAACAAAACGGAATTGAAGTAGAACTTGCATTTCAATTTAATGACGGCTACTCGGAGAACATTCTTTCTTTTGTTAACAACGTGCGCACAAAGGACGGGGGGACACATGAAGCTGGCTTTAAAACGGCGATGACTCGCGTGTTTAACGAATATGCGCGCAAAATCGGCTTGCTAAAGGAAAAGGATAAGAATTTAGAAGGAAGCGATATTCGCGAAGGCTTATCGGCCATTGTATCTGTACGTATTCCTGAGGGATTGCTGCAATTTGAAGGTCAAACGAAAGGAAAGCTTGGCACGAGCGAGGCGCGTTCTGCAGTGGATGCGATTGTTTCCGAGCACTTAGCCTATTTCCTGCAAGAAAATCCTGATGCGGGCAATCTGTTAGTGAAAAAGGCTATTAAAGCTTTTCAGGCGCGTGAGGCGGCGCGTAAGGCGCGCGAAGAAGCGCGAAGCGGCAAAAAGAAGAAGCGTTCTGAAGCCTCTTTAAGCGGCAAGCTAACCCCAGCGCAATCGCGCAATCCGCAAAAGAATGAGCTGTATCTTGTTGAGGGCGATTCAGCAGGCGGGTCGGCAAAGCAAGGACGTGACCGCCGGTTTCAAGCTGTATTGCCGCTGCGCGGGAAGGTTATTAATACGGAAAAAGCAAAACTTGCGGATATTTTCAAAAATGAGGAAATCAATACAATCATTCATGCGATTGGTGGCGGCGTCGGGTCAGAGTTTTCCGTTGAGGATATTAATTACGATAAAGTGGTGATTATGACAGACGCCGATACAGATGGAGCCCATATACAGGTGCTGCTGCTTACTTTCTTTTATCGCTATATGAAGCCTCTTATCGAAGCTGGAAAGGTGTTCATCGCACTTCCGCCTCTTTATAAAGTCAGCAGGGGAACAGGGAAAAAAGAAGTAGTTGAATATGCGTGGTCGGACGAGGAGCTAAAAGAGGTTATTAAAAAAGTTGGCAAAGGCTATACAATTCAGCGCTATAAAGGGCTTGGCGAAATGAATGCCGAGCAATTATGGGAAACAACGATGAACCCGGAAACAAGAACGCTTATCCGCGTGAAAATTGATGATGCAGCACGCGCTGAGCGCCGCGTGACAACGCTTATGGGCGATAAGGTTGAACCGCGCCGCAAATGGATTGAACGCAATGTCCAGTTTGGCATGCAAGAAGAAGGAAATATTTTAGAAAACGAAATGATTTCAGCGGAGGTGGAGTAAAATGCAAGCAGAGAAATTTCATGACCTCCCTCTTGAAGATGTTCTTGGCGACCGCTTTGGCCGATATAGTAAATATATTATTCAGGACCGGGCTTTGCCTGATGCGCGTGACGGTTTAAAGCCGGTGCAGCGGCGGATTTTGTATTCCATGTATGTAGAAGGAAATGTCCATGATAAGCCGTATCGCAAATCTGCAAAAACAGTCGGTAACGTAATCGGCAATTATCACCCGCATGGGGATTCCTCTGTATATGAAGCAATGGTGCGCTTAAGCCAAGATTGGAAAATCCGCAATGTACTGATTGAAATGCATGGAAATAACGGCAGCATTGACGGCGACCCGGCTGCGGCAATGCGTTATACAGAAGCGCGCCTATCGCCAATCGCTTCGGAATTGTTGCGTGACATCGAAAAGCATACAGTCGAGTTTGTACCGAATTTTGATGATACAAGTGAAGAGCCGATGGTGCTCCCGGCAAGCTTTCCAAATTTGCTTGTAAACGGATCGACAGGTATCTCTGCAGGATACGCAACAGATATTCCGCCGCATCACCTAGGTGAGGTTATTGATGCGGTAATGATGAGAATTGACCGTGCTGATTGTACAGTAGATGATCTGTTGACGGTTATAAAAGGGCCGGATTTTCCGACAGGAGGAGTGATTCAAGGTCTTGATGGAATCAAAAAGGCTTATGAAACAGGGCGCGGAAAAATTATTATCCGCAGCAAAGCCAACATTGAAGAGGTACGGGGCGGTAAACAACAAATTGTTATTACAGAGATTCCGTATGAGGTAAACAAGGCAAATCTTGTAAAGAAAATGGATGATTTGCGCCTTGACAAAAAACTTGATGGCATTGCTGAAGTGCGCGATGAAACAGACCGCACTGGACTTCGCATTGTAATCGAACTAAAAAAAGATGCAAATGCAGAGGGCATTTTAAATTATTTATATAAAAATACAGAGCTGCAAATTCCGTATAACTTTAATATGGTCGCGATTCACAACCGCCGTCCGAAGCTGATGAGCTTGCCTCAAATTTTGGATGCGTATATTGATCACCAAAAAGAAGTTGTCACAAACCGTTCAAAATACGAACTAGCGAAAGCGCAAGACCGGCAGCATATTGTTGAAGGCCTTATGAAGGCGTTGTCCGTTCTGGATGAAGTCATCGCAACAATCCGCGCTTCAAAGGATAAGCGCGATGCGAAGAATAATTTAATGGAGAAGTTTGGATTTACGGAGCCGCAGGCAGAAGCAATTGTATCTTTGCAGTTATACCGTTTAACGAATACAGATATTACTGCGCTGCAAAAAGAAGCGGAAGAGCTTCAGAAAAAAATCCAAGAATTGTCTGCTGTTTTAAGCAGCGAAAAAAAGCTCCTTCAAGTTATCAAAACCGATTTAAAGCGCGTAAAGAAAGCTTATGCTGATGAACGCCGTTCCGTTGTTGAAAACGAAATCGAGGATATTAAAATCGATATGGAAGTTATGATTCCGCAAGAAGATGTTATTGTAACGGTGACGAAGGAAGGCTACGTCAAGCGGACAAGCTGGCGCTCCCATAACGCCTCAAACGGCAAGGATTTCGGCATGAAAGAAGGGGACCGCTTGCTTGGGCGCTTTGATATTAATACAACCGATACGCTCTTGCTATTCACGAACAAAGGTAACTATATGTATCTTCCTGTATATGAGCTGCCGGATATTCGATGGAAAGACTTGGGGCAATATATTGCCAATATTATTACGCTTGAGCGCGATGAAGAGCTAGTAGCAGCGACTGCGGTCCAAAATTTTGAAGAAGATCGCCGCTTTTTACTGTTTGTTACGAAAAACGGCATGGTTAAGAAGACAGAATTAAAAGCATATAAGGTGCAGCGTTATTCACGGGCGCTAGTGGCTATCAATGTGAAAGATGATGATGAAGTAGTCGATGTGCTTGTAACGGATGGAACGCAGGATTTGCTTCTTGTTACACATGCGGCATACGCCTTGCGCTTTAATGAAGAAGAAATTAGTCCAATTGGTGTACGGGCGGCTGGTGTTAAAGGAATGAATGTGAAAGATGGCGATTTTGTTGTAAAAGCTTTAACGGTATGCGAGGAAGAGAATTTGCTGCTCGTTACACAGCGCGGCGGTGTGAAAAAGATGAAGGTGTCGGAAATTGAAAAATTAAGCCGTGCCAAACGAGGTCTTGTTATTTTTAAAGAGCTGAAAACGAATCCGTACCGTGTTATCGGTGTGGAAACAGTAAATGAAGGATCTGCAGTTTATGCTAAAACAGAAAAGAATATAATAGAAGTAATCGATCCGGACGCGCTAAAGGAGAAAGATCGCTACAGCAACGGTACGCTTTTAATTGATACAAGCGAAGCAGGCAGTGTTGTGGAGGTATGGAAGCCATATAACGTTTAAGAAAGGAGCTGACCCAAAAGTCCGCTTTTAGCGGACTTTTGGTCAGCTCTCTTTTCGTTTTGCGTGCCCAGGCAAGCCGTTAATTGCTAATGAATTTCAGGCCTCTTGGCATCCCAACCATCAAGGACAGGGTTGCCCAAATGGCGGTCAAAATGGTTATTGAGCCACTGTTTGAATCTGACTTTCAGGATTGTTCGTATGGATTCAGGAACTATTACCTGATATCCCCCATCGCCAAAAAGTGGCTGAATCGGATCGACTGGTATGTCCTTGAGAGGCTTTGCCTATTTTGGAACAAGAAACGAAATATTCGTTACAAACATAGCGGGATAAGGGATGTCATGAAGATGACCAAAGGAAAACTCGTGAAATTAGCACAATAGGCAAGTACCGTAATGCCAAAGAAAGAAGAACGTCGGAAAGCCGTATGAGGGAAAACCTCACGTACGGTTTGATGAGGGGGAGCAGGAAAAGGAATTGCCCTCCTGTCTGGCTTAGTAAGGTGGAAAACCCTGAAAATATCTAATTCCTGTTTTCTACTCTACTACATATTATGTAATATGTAGTAGAGGCAGTAGCTTGCATTTTTTTGTTTTCCTCTGGTATGGGGCAGGAAAAGTGTCCCCCTATCTGCATTATTTCCAATTCTTTGCAATAAAAGCCTCGCGCCCGGATTCTATGCGTTCTTGCTTATATTTTTGCGGATTCTTTTTGTAAAAATGCTGGTGATATTCTTCAGCTAGATAAAACGGGGCAGCCGGCAAGATTTCTGTTACAATCGGCTTTTGAAAACGGCCGCTTTCTGTCAGTTCACGCTTGGATTGTTCTGCAAGCTTGCGCTGCTTTTCATTATGATAAAAAATGGCTGTACGGTACTGCGGCCCGCGGTCAAAAAATTGCCCGCCGTCATCAGTCGGGTCAATTTGCGGCCAGTATAACGCTAGCAATTTTTCATACGGGAAGATTTCCGGGTCGAATGCAATTTGTACAACTTCATAATGGCCTGTCGTTCCGGTTTTAACTTGTTCATATGCCGGATTTTCTACATGGCCTCCCATATAACCGGACAGTACGCTGCTTATGCCAGGCATTTCATCAAATGGTTTCACCATGCACCAAAAGCAGCCTCCTGCAAAGGTTGCCAGTTCGTATTGTTTTTCTGTCATCTCAACAAATCCTTTCCTAGATAAATAAAAAATCCCTTCTTCGTAAGAAGAAGGGATAAAAGTGCGTTATCCATCTTCTTATCTTTCAGGACAATATTGTCCTGCTGGAGTTGGCACCTTCCGCATATATGGGGTTGCCGAGGCTTCACCGGGCCAGTCCCTCTGCCTCTCTTGATAAGAATCATTTGAATAGTATGTATTATAAAATAGAACCGGGAGAAAAACAACAGCCATGCTGGTTTTACATGGCTGTTATCTTATTTAATCTTTTTCCTGTATTTCCTCAGAAGGCTCTTCAGTTGGATCTGGCTCATCTTCATCGACACCGTTGCAGCCGGTTAAAAGCCCTAAGGACAACACGCCGGATATGAATGCCAGCAAAAGCTTTTTCTTTTTCATATTATACACCTCCTCTCATATTAAGTATTGTTCTATTTGATTGAGAAGATAGAATAATTTTGCAGCAACCCATTTTCCAATTTTGAAAATCACGCTTTTAAGAGATAAGAAACCTTCTTTAATATTTCATCCAAGCGCTGTGCATTTTTTGCATACATATTGGCGACTGATCGTGAATCTGTCTCCAGTGCAAATAGTTCTAGATCCGCTTGGCATTTTTTCAAAGCGGCCAGCAACAGCGGTTTGCCTTGGGGAGAGGGAATTTGAATTTTATCGTCATATACATCTACAGTGAGCTGCCCATAAGAATCAACTTGCCCGATAAATACGTTATCTAATGAAACTCCGAGCTTGTCCAGCTCGGTTTGCAGCCAACTGCGGCTATGGCCGCTTGTGGAAAGCGGTTCATCTAGTATTTTGCCGTCCATAATCACTGTTTGCGGTTCCTTTTCAGGTGCGATCTTCAAGCCAAGGTCGCTAGGAGTAAGCGGTTGTTTATCTTTTTTTAGTAAAACATTAAAACTTCCGTTGTTTTCCAATACAGCATATTCTACATCAGCCAAGGCGAATATACCCTTATTTCGGAGAAGCTCCATCAATTCATCGATTGTATATTTTTCTTTCTTTAAATTCTCTTCCAGAATTTTGCCGTCTTTTATGATAACAGTAGCTTTTCCGTCGACAACATCGCGTACCTTTTTGCTTTTCATAGTAATAATCCCTGCAGTAAAGGGAATAGAAGCCCAAACGAATAGACTAATGAGACCGTGTGTGAAATTTTGTTCCATTCCCATTGACGTTTCAGCTGCAATATTTCCAATGGTAATGCCTGTTATGTATTCAAATAATGAAAGCTGAGAGAGCTGCCTTTTTCCAAGCAATTTTGTTACTGAAAATAAAACGATTAAAAAGATGATGGAACGTACGATAATGAGCAGCCATTCCGGCATTTTATATTCCTCCTCCCTTTTTTAGAATCCTTTATATTGCGGCTCTTCGCGTTCCAGTGCGGCAATTCTTTTTTGCATATCGGCAATAATAATGTCCATTTCGAGCATACATTCATGAAAAACACGTTTTGCTTCCTCATCCTGTGCATTGCAGGCGAAGGTGCTCAAGTTTGCTTGGGCACCTTTTAAACTTGCCAGACAAGATTTTACGCTTGTAATAACAGTCAAGTTAACCCTCCTTATCCTTTAGGCTTAAATAATAAAGCGCCGATGAAACCGAATATGATAGCTGCAGATACCCCGGCGCTTGTTACTTTAAACATGCCAGTGATTACACCGATGATGCCATGTTTTTGTGCTTCCGCCATTGCACCGTGTACAAGAGCATTGCCAAAGCTGGTAATTGGAACAGTTGCGCCGGCGCCGGCGAAGTCAATTAATGGTTCATATAGATTGAGTCCATCGAGTATCGCGCCAACTACGACAAGGGTAGACATTGTATGAGCGGGTGTGAGTTTAAAGACATCAAACATAATTTGGCCGATTACACAAATCGCTCCTCCGACCACAAACGCCCAAAAAAACATAGCCATTTTCTATACACCTTCCATCTCTATAGATACTGCATGCGCGATACAAGGAATTGTTTCGCTTTGTTGAAATGTCAAAGGGGAAAGCAATGCGCCGGTAGCCACTACAAGCATTTTGCCGAACTCTCCTTTTTTCATGCGATTAAGTAAATGACCGTAAACTACAGTGGCGGAACAGCCTGGCCCACTTGCGCCTGCTAAGATAGGCTGGCCTTGCCTGTAAATAATCAATCCGCAATCTTGAAATTGTTCGTTTGTGAGGGACAGACCTTGTTTTTGCATTAAATCAAGAGCTATTTCATGGCCAATCTGTCCGAGATCTCCTGTTACAATTAAGTCATAATAGGAGGCATCGATTTGCCGCTCCCGCAAATGCGCTTCTATCGTATCAACGGCGGCAGGGGCCATTGCGCCGCCCATGTTAAATGGATCAGTCAATCCCATATCGACAACCCGTCCGATTGTAGCCGAGGTAACGTGCGGACCAGTTCCATGGTCGCTTAGTAACGCTACCCCGGCTCCGGTTACAGTCCATTGTGCCGTAGGAGGCTTTTGGCCCCCATATTCGGTCGGATAGCGAAATTGCTTTTCAACAGCGGCATTATGGCTCGATGCGCCTGTTAATACATACTTAGCCCCTTTGGCGTTAACGATGAGCGCACTTAGTGCTAAGCCTTCCATCGAAGTGGAGCAGGCGCCAAACAATCCAAGATAAGGAATGCCGAGGGTGCGGGAAGCGAAGCTTGAAGGGGTAATTTGGTTGATTAAGTCGCCTGCTAAGAAAAATTGAATATCATCTGTACGCAGCTGCGCTTTTTCCGTTGCCCGTTTGCAGGCTTGTTCCAATAGCGCTTGATGTGCTTTTTCATAGGACTCCTGCCCTAACCATAAATCTTCATGGAGAAGGTCGAAGTCTTCGGGAATGTTTCCGTTTGCTTCGAAAGGCCCGCCAACCACACCGGTTGATAAAATTACAGGTTTATTTTCAAATATCCATGTACGGTGACCTTGCAACATTTATAAACCTCCCCATTGAATCAAAACTGTTTTAATAAGTGCGATAACAAAGGCGGCAAATACGCCAAATAAAATGACAGAACCAGCCAATTTGAACATATTTCCCCCAACGCCGAGAACAAATCCCTCTGTACGGTGTTCAATGCAAGCAGCTATTACAGAGTTTCCAAAGCCGGTAACAGGAACAGCTGTACCGGCACCGCCAAACTGGGCGAGGCGGTCGTATATGCCAAATCCAGTTAACAGCATCGAAATGAAGATTAAGGTAGCGACAGTCGGATTGCCGGCCGACCGCTCCGTAAAATCAAAATAGGTGATATACATTGTAGAGATAAGTTGGCCGATTACACAAATAAAGCCGCCGACAAAAAAAGCTTTCACGCAATTTTTTAAAACAGGGCGTTTTACTTCCCTGTCGCTTGCGAATTTTTGGTATTCTTGCTGTATTGGTGTTAAATTTTTATTTTTGCTTGACATATATAAACCCTTCCTTTTTATATGTTCAGAAAGCATAAGCTGGCGGTGAAAAGATGGATTCGACACAGCCTTAGTTTAGGTAGTGAAGTATAAGGGACCGGGCCTTTACATGCTTGTCAATCGGCACATTTTATCCAACCGCTATCATGTATCAGAATTCATATCGATATGAATTTTTTTTAATCGTTTCTTAATCGCTCTTTTATCAGCTTTTCCCGCGGCAATATCTTTTTTTAATTGCTCTAGAAGCATGAAAATTTTTCGGTCTACACTTACATAGCTTTGTAAGTGAGGGTAGCTATTCTTTAGTGTTTGTTTCATTTTCTTTTTTAGCCGCGGCAATTGAAAGCGTTCGTGATGTTGGGGAATAGCGGCTATATAAAGTTCTTTGTCCGTGACAACAGCTTCTGCATCGGTTATCTCGTTCATATCAATAACCAACTTTTCTGCTTTTTGTGCAGCGAATTGGTCAAAGGAGTTTGTACTAGTCTTCACTAAGGAAACGTCCGTATGTGCTGTTTTTTTCTCTTCTTTATTGGTGCATGCAACCATGCATAATACAAGCAGTATGATGAAAAATTGTGCTGTAATCCTGCTTTTGTGCATTTTATCATCCCATTTCCATTCATATATGTAATTGGGGGCAAAAAGGATGATGATTCATCATCCTTTTTGTCTAGTTATTGTTGCTTATATTGCGGCTCTTCTTCTTCAATTTGCTGAATACGAGGGGATAAGGAATCAATTATTGTTTGCGTTTGCTGCGCTGCATTTTGAAATACTTGCTTTGCTTGCTGATTGTCCGTATCAAGAGCGAACCCTTCTAAGCTTGCTTGCGCGCTCTTTAATCCGGAAATCGTTTGTTTTAGCTTGTTGATAACTGTCATAATGTGGCACTCCTTTTTAGATAATTGAACTTCCTTATATGATTGCTTTTATTTTTGGTAATTATGTTTTTTTTATTTCATTTAATTTTTGGGTTTTTTAACCAATTTTTATTGTTGTCTATATTGCGGTTCTTCCTCTTCAACTTGTTGAACGCGAGGAGATAAGGAATCAATTATTGTTTGCGTTTGCTGCGCCGCATTTTGAAATACTTGCTTTGCTTGCTGATTGTCCGTGTCAAGAGCAAATCCTTCTAGGCTTGCTTGCGCGCTCTTTAATCCGGAAATCGTTTGTTTTAGCTTAGTAATAACTGTCATAATACACCCCTCCTTTTTAGATAATTGAATTTCTCTTATATGATTGCTTTTATTTTGGTAATTATGTTTTCTAATTTTATTTAAAGTTGGTCTTTTGGACCAATTTCAAATGAGATATAACTGTTCATAAATCATAATTTTGGCGTAAAACCAACATTCTTTGACAGGGATAAATTGAAAAATGATAAGTTTGGTGAAAGAGTATTATGAAAATATTGCTAAATCTATATGCTGTATGTTGTTTATCATTTTGGAAGAAAAATCTCCGCTTCAAGGGAAGCAAGTAGGTGCGGGCAGTTCAAAGATGTGGTTGGTGAGAAAGAACTATGCACGAGCAAGATAAGAAAGTCAGCAAATATTAGTTTAACTAAGCAAAGGGAGGGGAATGGAAGAAAGTTTTGGAAAGGTGGAAGAAGACTGTTTAGTATAAACGTTCTCTTTTTTAGAGGATTGTTAAACTCTGTTGTTGATTTTGGCTCATTCGCGTCATATATTGTGGTAAAAATTTGCTAGTGGGGTGGAGGGGGAAAACATAAGCCAAGCCTTCTGGCTAAGGCTGGCTTATGCTGGAAATGTTTTGTCTATCTTAATGGCGAGCTTTTTTCTCTTTTTTGCTGTATTTAATCAGCCATCCTACAACAAGCAATGTGAACCAAGAGAAGGCGGCGATTTGCATTCTGTATAGACGTAACGAAAGGAAGTTGAGATAGAGGCCGCTTGCGTTAGAAGTTGATATTGATGGATTAAAAGGTCAAGTTTGCGGCTTACTTCCAATACTTGAACGGATGAGAGACCGTGTATCTCTGCTAGGCGCAGAAGAGACTGCCTTTGTGTTTCAATCTGCTTTTTTAGTTCTTGTTTTTTACTTTCTTTCATGCTTGTCCGCCCCTCCTTTATAGAAAAGAATGTCATTATCTTGCTATTACAAGATTATAATAATAAAAATTAGTTTAAAAATAAATATTAATCACCATATATTTTACTTTTCTTTTAGCTATGCTAAAGGATAGTATTGATTTTGCCCCATCCGCGTCAAGGGAACGGGGCAAAACCGTGTATTATCAACAGCAACGTTTCATTTTATAGATAGGATTCTAAGTGAATAGTGACCGTTTGTCCGTCGGTTTTGATGTAACCATTTGATAGTTGCACATACTGCGGTTCCGTTTTATTTACGGCCGCATGCAAGCGATCCTCGACTGTATTTTCTGAGGAAAATACAGTCGCCAGCCGAGCGATTGTTTGAATTGTTTTGGCGTCTTTTGAAGTGGAATAGATATCAAGAAATAATGTATTGCCGTCAATGCCTAGCGTACCGCTGAGCTCCTTATTGTTTGTAAAGGCAATTCCATTTTCTTCAAAGCTTAAATCCCACTTCAATTCTTGCAGAAGCTTAATAGTGGAGCCTGCTGCTTCGGCAAGCTTTGTATTTACTTGATCCAGCGCGGCAACATTATTGCCAACAGTTTCTTTGACGTCTTGGACTGTTTGTTGTACATCGTCTTTTATTTTATTAATTTCATTTACTGTATTAGAGGAACATCCGAACTGAATCGCCAACAATAAAACGGCTGTAATGCCAGTCACTTTACGCAACAATTGCTCATCTCCCTTTTTATTTATTCTTTATTATATAACAGGAATAGTTTAATCGTCTTTATCTATATGAGAGGTTCTCCTTAGCGATGCGCATACTACTGATAAGTATATAAAGAAAGGAGAATATACTAATGAAGGCAAATAAAGCTGGCATACAAATTGAGGGAATGGTTTTTTCAAATGAAGAAACGGGCATCGTTTCGCACGAGGAGTTTCTGGAGGCATTTGCTGAAATGATTGAATCAAAGGGATGGGTGTTTGCGGGGGCGACAAAGCAAAATAAAAATGAATAGAAAGAAATATGTATAAATACAAGTTAAAAAAGAACGTACAATCTTTCTTTTGAAAGGGGGAGAGAACATCCGGCTCATAGAAGCGGTCAAAACCTATTCCTGTCCCATGCGACGGAAAACCAGAGAGAGGAAGCAAGGACAAGCTGCTGTTTATTCTACTTAGCCGAACTGTATATGTCCAAATAATAAATTGGATATATATATTGTCAAAATAAAATAAAATTTGCTATATTATTGAGTTAGACAAGGATGAACCACAGAAGGGGAGTGAAAGAAAAAGATCATCAAAAGCCGTGTCTTTAAGAATGACATTCCTTTGATAGGATTTGCAGATGCTGTGAGTATGAAAAGGATTCCCTAGATAATGGAAAATTTTTCTAAAAAAATAAGAAAGTATAACTTTTGGGAGCTAGAACAGTGTCTAGCTCCAGCGCCCAGCGACTAGTGTACTTCGCCCATCTCCCTACGATAAGTCAACATCGACGCTCGTGCTCTTCGTGTTTTCTTTATCTCAGTCGATGTGCTCCAGTCCAGGCGTCGCTAAGCAGGGCGCTTGCGCTTTTCTTATACTTATATCATTTTGTAACATAATGCAAATTTGGGTGATAGAAATGGAAAGAGAAGAAGAATTATTAATTAAAATCGGAAATACGATTAAAGCGGAACGAATGAAAAACGGGCTTTCCCAGGCAGATCTCGCTGAACAATCGCAGCTGCACAAAAATTTTATCGGGATGATTGAGCGCGGACAGCGGGGGGCAACGATCACTTCCTTGCAGAAGATCTGTTTGGCATTGGGATTAAGTCTACAGGAGTTTTTTCAGTCTCTTAACTTATAAAAACCATTTGTAATGCTTCGTATGGCAATGAATTTTGAAAATGTATTAAGCAGTCCAAAGAGAAGTGGATATATTTGTCGAAATATTGTGGAATAAGATATAATAGTGAAAGGAGAAGTAACAGTAATACAAAGACATTGGGGGAACATACATATGTTTATCGCGGTAAATACGATTGAAGTGCAAGATCCAGAGCGCATGAAGGAAATGTTTCGCAAAGCGGCCCCCCATTTGAATCATTTTGAGGGGTTTTTAGGGTTTGAGCTTTGGGAAACGGAAGGTAAAATTTTAGCGGTAGCGCGCTGGGAATCAAAAGAACATTTTGATAAATATTTAGCAAGCGATATGTTTAAGCAGCAACACGGCGGCGCAAGCGGCGAGCAAATGCGCCCGAAGGCTCAAGTAAGTTTGTATACTGCAGAAAAAATGGCATAAAAACGAGCGCCGGCTATCATAGCCGGCGCTCGTTTTTATTTCCCTTGTCCAGAAGCCAAACGCAGCGCTTTTACGATATCGATAATTCCGTTGCCATAATACACATCACGGCCGGCCGGTCCTGTTTCTTTTGCTGTTTTCATAATAATATCAGCTACTTCTGTATTTTTCATGTCCGGATTAAGCGAGCGGATGAGTGCTGCTAGCGCACTTACGTGAGGGGCGGCCATGGAAGTACCAGAAAGTGCTGCATAGCGTCCTCCTATGTAAGTGCTTGGAATGTCTACCCCCGGTGCCGCTACATCAATATGGTCGCCAAAGTTGGAAAATTGGGCGCGGCTTCCATCCCCTCCGACGGCCGCGACGCCGATTACGCCGGGAAGGGCAGCTGGGAAGCTCGGTTGCCCGGTGTTATCGTTTCCGGCTGCGGCAACAAGGACAATGTTCTTTTGCAGCGCATAGTTTACAGCTTGTTCCAATACCGCAGAAGGCTGGTAGTTGCCTAAGCTTAAATTAATAACATCCGCACCGTTGTCAGCTGCCCATACGATTCCTTTCGCTACATCAAAAGAGTTTCCATACCCCTCGGCATTCAATGCTTTTATAGGCATAATCGGATTGTACCAGGTAATGCCGGCAATTCCTTCTCCATTATTCGTTTCTGAAGCAATAATTCCCGCAACGTGTGTGCCATGCCCATTATCATCGTTCGGCTGGCCATTTTCAGCCAGTATGTTATATCCTTTTATTAGCCGGTGAGAGAGTTCCGGATGATTCAGGTCAATGCCGCTATCGATAACCGCAATTTCTACATCTTTGGCGCCTCTCGTAATGTCCCACCCCAGCTCTGTGCTGATTGCAGGCAAGTTCCATTGATAGGTGTTGTAAAAGACATCGTTCACTTCATTTTGCATCAGAATATAATTTCGTTCCGCGAATTCTACATTTGGCTTGTTCGTGAAGTATCGGACTAACTCTTCGGCGGATTTGCTTTTTGATTTTATGATATAGGAAGTGTTGAAGGTTCTGATAATCTGCCCGTCAATCTCTTGAAGCATGCCGGCTATTTCCGTGTCGGTGGGGCGGATTTTAAAATCGACCACAACCTCTTTGGCGGTATAATGGCTTCGATCCTGTTTGTTGTGGCGGATTATCTTAACGGAAGCTTTGCTTTCCACTTGCTGTTTGACAGTGTCGTTCATGCTTGAAAAATCAATACGGAGGAGTTGCGGGGAACGGTGAAAATGTTCCGCCCTCATGGGCACTTTACTGATTTTGTAGGCATTGTTCGGCTGCGATTGCTTGTTTGCTTGCCGGTCCGGAAGAAAGACCATGATTAACACGCTGGTTGCAAGCAGGATGAGAATGCCAATTGTTAAGTTTTTTCGCATAGTCTACACTCCAATACTATAGGTTCTTATTTGTTAGCGTGTGAATTTTATGGTGAATTTATTTATGAACGTCAAACGGGAGGTAGCTTTCAGGGGAAGGACGGGGCATGCGGTTTAAGGCTTTCTTTAAAGGGATATACATGGTATAGTAAAGGGTATGTGCATATAACAAGGTTTGGAGGAAATAAACATTGATTCAAGTAAGTAATGTAAGTTTGAGGTACGGCGACCGCAAGTTGTTTGAAGATGTAAATATTAAATTTACGCCGGGAAACTGCTATGGCTTAATTGGAGCGAACGGTGCCGGCAAGTCTACCTTTTTAAAAATTTTGTCCGGCGAAATTGAACCGAATACAGGGGAAGTTATTATCACGCCAGGAGAGCGTCTTGCGGTATTAAAACAGAACCACTTTGAATACGAGGAATTTGAAGTGTTAAAAACGGTTATTATGGGGCATACGCGCCTGTATCAAGTAATGCAGGAGAAAGACGCCATTTATATGAAAGAGGATTTTTCTGATGAGGATGGAATGCGTGCAGCGGAACTAGAAGGCGAGTTTGCTGAAATGAACGGTTGGGAAGCTGAAGCGGACGCTGCCATTCTTTTAAAAGGACTTGGGATTGAGGAAGATCTTCATTATAAGAAGATGTCTGAATTGACAGGTGCAGAGAAGGTGAAAGTATTACTGGCACAGGCTTTATTTGGCAAGCCGGACGTTCTTCTTCTTGATGAGCCGACAAACCATTTGGATATTAAAGCGATTCGTTGGTTGGAAAATTTCTTGTTAAACTTCGAAAATACAGTCATTGTTGTATCGCATGACCGCCATTTCTTAAATAAAGTATGTACGCATATGGCAGACCTTGACTTCGGGCGCATTCAAATTTATGTCGGCAACTATGATTTTTGGTATGAATCCAGCCAGCTCGCATTAAAGATGGCACAAGATGCAAATAAGAAAAAGGAAGAAAAAATCAAGGAACTTCAAAGCTTTATTGCGCGATTTAGCTCGAATGCTTCCAAGGCAAAGCAAGCAACCTCACGCAAAAAGCTGTTAGAGAAAATTACACTGGACGATATTAAACCGTCCTCCCGCCGCTATCCATTTGTCGGTTTTACGCCAAACCGTGAAGTTGGCAACGATTTGCTTCGTGTTGAAGGGTTAACAAAGACTATTGATGGCGAAAAAGTGTTGGATAACGTGAGCTTTACAGTAAATAAGGGCGATAAAATCGCGTTTGTCGGCCGCAATGAATTGGCAAATACAACGCTGTTTAAAATTTTATCCGGGGAAATGCAGCCGGACAGCGGTACGTACAAGTGGGGGGTTACGACTTCCCAGGCATATTTTCCAAAGGATAACTCCGCTTATTTTGAAAACTGTGACTTGACATTGGTAGAATGGCTGCGCCAATTTTCTCCGCAAGACGAGTCTGAAAGCTTTTTGCGTGGATTTTTAGGAAGAATGCTGTTCTCTGGCGAGGAAGTGCTGAAAAAAGCGAGCGTTCTTTCTGGGGGAGAAAAGGTGCGCTGCATGCTTTCGAAAATGATGCTAAGCGGCGCCAACGTGTTGTTGTTTGATGAGCCGACAAACCATTTAGATCTTGAATCCATTACAGCGCTTAACAATGGGCTGATTGCGTTTAAAGGAACGGTTTTGTTCACCTCCCATGACCATCAGTTTGTAGAAACAATTGCAAACCGCATTATTGAAATTACGCCTAAAGGTGTGATAGACAAACAAGCAACATACGATGAATACTTGGAAAATGATGAGTTGCAAAAGCGCATAGAGGAAATGTACGCATCGTAAAAGAGGGTATTCCCTCTTTTTTTTTGCGCACCTCGATTTCTTGCCCCCCATCTCTATTTTCGGTTTCTTTATTAAGGAGATATGGGGTATTGGGGGCGCATTTATATAAATACAAGTTGAAAAAAGAACATAAAACCTTTCTTTTGAAAGAGGAGAATGCATCCGGCTATGCATAGAAGCGGTCAAAACCTATCCCGCCCCATGCAGTGAAAAACTAGAGAGAGGAAGCGAGGATAAGTTGCTGTTTGTTCTACCTAGCCGCGATGTATATCTCCAAATGATAAATTGGATATATATAGCTGATGGATTTTAATAGATTACATGAATTTTTATGCGATTAATATGCCAAAAAAGAAATTTGTTAAAATAAAGCGCTTACAATTATACTCCTTCCCTTACTTGCTGGTAGCAAAAATAATGGGATTAAAATTTTTTTTATATAACAAACTGCTGTGTTTTGTTGGAATAATTATGCTATTTTTTTATTAAAAATACAAAAATGAGGTTATGATATTTAATTTTTTGTTGGTTATTGTAACATAATGCCAAAATTTGCCTCGGTTTTAAGTTAAGGCATGTATTGCTAACAAATCGGCATAAACGACCTCTAAAGAGGAATACGATTAAAAGGAAATATTGTGTGTAGGGATGAGAATAATTTAATGGTTCATGTAATTGGTGCCGTAATTTTTGGAAGAGCGGCATCCTGTTGCCCGTTTCTTGAGGGAATTATCGCGAATTTTCTTTCATATATTAACCGAGCTATTCTGCTAGAAAGTCTTGCAGCGCTGTTCGGTATAGATCGTTCTTCATATCTAAGGCGCGTGCAATCGTCAATGGTTAAAATAATAGAAAAAGAAAGTTTGTTTTTTTGATAGCATCTTTACAAGATATTACTAAATGTTACTGTAATAAAATAAATTTAAAATATTTTTAATAAAGGACTTTACAAAATTTAAAAATTTAGTAGAATATTGATTAAATAGAAATTTTCTGATAATTTTATAAATGTAATATTCGTAGAATTAGCAGGGCATTTCTATGAGAGAGAATGATATATATATCATTAGGGAGGGTACAAGATATGAACAAGAAAAAATTGACGGCGGTTGTCGCCCCGGTTCTAGCTGTAAGCATGGCGTTAACAGCATGCTCCGGCGGCGGGGAGAAAACGGGAGGCACAACTAAGAAGGAAGAAACAAAATCTGAAGGGAAATTAGCATCGAAACAAGTTATTAACTTAATTGAAAATCAAGAAATTCCTTCTATGGACTCTTCTATCGCGAAGGATTCCGTTTCCTTTATCGTATTAAACAACGTAATGGAGGGCTTATACCGCTTAGACAAAAATAATAAAGCGGTTCCTGGCGTAGCAGAAAAATATGAAAAGAGCGAGGATGGCAAAAAGTATACATTTAAGCTTCGTAAAGACGCAAAATGGTCTAACGGCGACCCTGTAACGGCGAAAGATTTCGTTTTTGCCTGGAAGCGCGCTTTGGACCCTGCAACGAAGTCTGAGTATGCGTACATTATGTTTGACGTGAAAAACGCCCAAGCAATTAACGAAGGAAAGGCGTCTCCGGATACATTGGGTGTAAAAGCCATTGATGATTATACTTTAGAAGTAGAGCTAGAACAGCCGGTTCCTTACTTTTTAGACCTTACGTCTTTTGCAACATTCTATCCGTTAAATGAGAAATTCGTAAAAGAGCAAGGCGCGAAGTTCGGTTTAGAAGCGAATACTACTTTGTACAACGGTCCGTTCGTATTGTCCGATTGGAAGCATGAGCAAGGCTGGCAATATAAGAAAAACGATAAATATTGGGATAACAAAACAGTTAAGTTGACAGAGATTAATGTCAGCGTTGTAAAAGACCTTGGAGCACGCGTAAATCTATATGAAGCCGGTGATGCAGACCGCGTTATTTTGGCATCTGAGTTTGTAGACAAATACAAATCCAACCCAGAGTTTGCGACTGAAAAAGATGTATCCGTATTCTTCTTGCGCCTAAACCAAAAGCGCAACGGCAAAGATACGCCTCTTGCGAACGTAAATGCCCGCAAAGCAATCAGCATGGCATTTGATAAAAAAGGCTTAACTGGCGTTATCTTAAATGACGGCTCTACTCCAGCGGATTTCCTTGTACCTGCTGAGTTCGTTACAGGGCCGGACGGAAAAGACTTCCGCAAAATTAACGGCAATATGAACGGCACTGACCTGAAGAAAGCGAAAGAGTACTGGGAAAAAGCGAAGAAAGAGCTTGGCACGGACAAGGTTACTCTTGAGTTGTTAAACTATGATACAGATACAGCGAAGAAGGTTGGCGAATTCCTAAAAGATCAATTGGAGAAAAACTTGCCTGGCTTAACGGTTAATATTAAGCAGCAGCCGTTTAAGCAAAAATTGGATCTTGAAACGAAGATGGATTATGACTTCTCCTATGCCGGCTGGGGTCCTGACTATCCAGATCCAATGACATTCTTGGATATGTTTGTAACTGGAAACTCCCATAACGAAATGAGTTATTCCAACCCAGAGTTTGACAAGCTGATTAAAGATGGCAAGACTACGTTGTTAACTGACCCGAAAGCTCGTTGGGAAGCGCTGGCGAAAGCTGAAAAAATCCTTATTGAGAAAGATACAGCTATCGCTCCTATTTACCAAAGAGGTTGGGCGTATGTTCAGCGTGAAAATGTTAAAGATATTTATACTCATACATTTGGCGGAGAATACAGCTACAAATGGACTTACGTGGAAGAGAAAAAATAATTATGGAAAAGCAGAGGGATGTCTCCTCTGCTTTTTTGCACGTTTTTTTATGCGGCAGAATACAAATGCACTAAAGTCTTATGTATTGGGAGAATGTTATGAAGTCATATTCATATTTGGATTTGTTGGCGCTCCTTGGGATTAGCGGGGCTCATCCGGGCGGCTTTTCGCTGACGAAGCAGCTTCTATCCTATTTGCAGATTACGCCGCAAATGAATATATTGGACGCTGGGTGCGGGACAGGGCAAACGGCCATATACTTGGCAAAGCAATACGGCTGCAACGTAACCGCCTTTGATATAAATCCGGTAATGCTTGAAAAGGCTGCTAACCGTGCCAGGAGGGAAGGGGTGAAAATGCAATTTGTGCAAGGGAATATTGAGAGCCTTCCATTTCCGCATGATTTTTTCGATATACTCATTAGTGAATCTGTCCTGGTATTTGCAAATATAGAAAAGGCATTAGAAGAAATGCAGCGCGTTTTAACGGGAGGCGGGCGGATTGCCGCTATTGAAATGACTGTCGAACGCCCGTTGCACCTGCAAGAACAAAGGGAACTTACAGGGGTGTATAGCGTAAACTCCTATTTGACGGAGCGGCAGTGGACCGAGCTTTTTGTCCGTATAGGTTTTTCCGAGGTGAAGGTTCTAGGCGGAGGAAATATTGCTTCAACTATTCATTTTGCGACAGAGCAGCCAGAATTTGATATATCGCCACACCTTAACCCGGAAATCTACCAAATTTGGCATGAACATGAAGCGATTATTATGAAATATGCACACCTTCTCGGGCACCGCGTATTTCTTTGCAGTAAGTAAAAGCCAACTTTTATGTTGGCTTTTATTTTTTGAACTATGTTAAAGAACGACCCTAAATAAAAAATAAACCTGCCAAAGCAATACCGACAATGAATCCGAGTGCAAGACCGTAAACGGCTTCTCCATAATCATCATGGACATAGCCGCGATCATAGCTGTAATCATCGTAACTGCGGCCATAATAGCCGTAATCATCAATATCGTTGCGAAGGCGGAATCTATTTCCGTAGTTTCGAATTGGCTCAATCCATACCATTTCATCATCTGTGCCGACGATTCTTCCAATATGGAATGTGCCAGTGCTATCCTCAATGCGAACAACTCTTCCATGGTATTTTCTGCATAAACTTATACATTCTTCAAGACGCATTTCGTGTCCCCCCTTTTCAAGCTACTACTACTATATGAAAGGTGTACAACTAATGCTTGTACATATAGCCCGTATTTTTTCGGCTGAAAGACAGAGCGCCTCTATAAGCTGCTGCCGTTCAACTATGCAGCATGTACGCGATGCATATATTAGCGGAAAACGGAGATTCTATCATAAGAAAAAATAGGAAAAAAGGAGAATGACCGTGCACCCATCAGATGAATTTCAAGTATACGAAGTACAGTGGGATGAGTTGACAGCTGCGTTGCGAAAAGAGATGAAAAAGCAGATAGGAAGCGATATTATTGACCGTGTTGTTTGTGATTTAGCGGATGGCTTCGAGATTTATACGTATATTCAGGGGGATTTAGATTTTGACTATAAGGAAGCGTTAGAGCGTAAATACGGCGCAGATGCAATGATTCCTAACATTTTAACAGTAATGTTGCTCGCATCCATTTATAATACATCTGAAGAAAAGATTCGCCTCCATGCCGATAATCGAGATAATCCAATCGTGGAGATATATGTAAAAAAGTAAACTCATCTAAGTAGATGAGTTTACTTTTTTGTCGAAACAGAAAGGAAAAGCGTTAAATATGTCGTATAATTACAACATAATTATGTTTAGGGGAAATGAGGATGTTGGCAGAAAAATTACTTTTGCATGTTTTGATCATTTTAGCGCCGGTATTTGTTTATAGTGCCTTATTGGAACAGCGCCGCCTCAGCCAGCCGCAGTATGTGTGGGGAGCGTTTTACGGAATTGCGGCTTTTTTATGCATGAACTTCCCGTTTTATAGCTACGGCTTCTTTTGGGATTTGCGCTTTGTTCCGCTCATTCTTGCCATTTTGTATGGAGGCCCGATTGCAACTGGGATTGTTGCTATTGTCATCATTGAAATGAGAACATATATTGGCGGCGATGCGATGGTATATGGACATGTTGTAATGGTGATGGTCGGGGCACTGCCTCTTCTTTTTCATAGGAAAATTTCGAAACTGCGGCCGAAGCAGCGCATCGCTGTTACGGCCTTGCTAGGGCTTTGGCCTGCTTTTCTGACATATTGCGCCTTATTGCTATATATGTATTTGCAAGGCTCTATGGTTCATAGCCTCGACGCTTTAGCCAATGCTTTCATAATCGGCATTATTCAAGCAACCGGCATTGCCATAGCTGCTAAATTGAATGAAGAAATGATTGAAAGGAAGCAATTAAAACAGGAAATTCAACGAACAGAACAACTCAACACACTTGGAGAGCTTGCCGCCTCAATCGCCCATGAAGTACGCAATCCACTTACGGTTGTAAAAGGATTTTTGCAGCTTCTTCAGCAGGAGAAGAGCCACCAGTATATTCCACTGGTTATGAGCGAACTTGAACGCGCGGAATCGATCATTAATGACTACTTAAATTTCGCAAAGCCGCAACTTACGAAAATAAGCAGTTTTTCGCTTTCGGAGGTTATTGTTGATGTTATGGCGTTGCTTAAGCCTCTCGCCGCAAAACAGGGGGTGCGGTTGCAGCAGAATTTCACTGCAACCCCGGTTTTAGAAACGGATCGCAATCAACTAAAGCAGGCGCTTTTAAATCTTGTTAAGAACGCGATTGAGGCAACGGAGGCAGGGGGAAGTGTGACAGTTCAGTTAAAAATGGAACACAATCATGCGCTTATTCTCATTCAGGATACGGGAAAGGGGATGACGAAAGAGCAGCTGTCCCGTATAGGAACATCATTTTATACTACGAAATCAAAGGGAACAGGTCTTGGCACTATGGTTTCGCTTCGCATTTTTGAGACGATGAACGGCAAGGTTTCTTATAAAAGCGAAGTCGGTGCAGGTACAGAAGTAATGATTATGCTGCCAATAACACAAATTCTTGAAAAAAATGCACTTATCTTGTAGAGGAAAGTGCATTTTTGTTTTTTAGCGGATACTTAAATTGATAATAAGCTTCGTATCTATCGGTAGCCGGAGCTGAAAAACTATGTACAGAAATAAGCGATATGTGGAACGATATATACAACAGCAAAATGCCTGCATAGGGGGATGATCCGTTATATGTATATTTATAAGCAACTAGGCTTGCTGATTATGATGGCCGTTTGGCTGGCTGGATGCGTATCGGGGACCGCGGACATTCAAGTACATAAAAATGGCAGCGCGGATGCCGTTATCCGATTTGGCATCGCGCAGCAGGCGAAACGATATTTAGGCTCTGTTAATCCATTTGGCCACATGGAGTCTATATTAAAGAGCAATGGTTTTAAAGTAAAGCAATTTGATTATAGCAAATCATTTGGGTTTGAAGCTTCACAGCATTATCGCTCTATTCGCTCTCTTCAAAAAGAAAAAGCTGTTGCGGCAAGCGGCAATAATAAGGAGGAGAGAAATGATTTAGGTTCATTCTCTACCGAAATGGATAAACAATGGTTTTCTACAACGTATAGGGTGAAAAGTACAATTGATTTTTCTAGTTTATATGAGGATTTTCTCGCCTCCTTTGGCCGCTACCTGCAGGCTTCTGACAACATGAGGGGATTTGTGGCAGAGGAATTAAAAAAGAATATAAGTTTAAAGCTTCGGGTAACGCTCCCAGTTAGGGCAGAAAGCTCTAATGCGACACGGTTAGAAAATGGCGGCAAAACAGTAGAGTGGAAATTGCACCCGACCAAAGAGAATAAGCTTATAATGACAGTGAAAGTGCCAAATATAAAAAATATTGTCATTGCCAGCGGTATCTTCGTTTTTCTTTTACTTGTATTTATCTTTATATGGATAAAAAAACGAAGAAAGAAAAAGAGTCAATCAGAACAGTGAAGGGGTTTTTCTCCCCTATCTAGAAAGAATTTAAATATTTTTTATTTATATATATTAAGGCTCTGTTAAACTTGATTGTTGATTTTCCACTACAGGCGGACGCTTTCTGCGGGCCGAGCCGCTTTTCTCGCTGGAGTCGCCGCCTTTCGCTTCAAATCAACAAATAAATCAAAATCAACATGAGCCTTTAATAGAGCCTATATTAAAAAACAGTTGACTTTTATTTTTAAACTATTTAGAATAAAAATCAATCAATCGCAAAACAACCAAATATGAATCATTTCTTATCCAGAGAGGTGGAGGGACTGGCCCGATGAAGCCTCGGCAGCGGATTCTATTTAGAATACTGTGCCAATTCCAGCAAGCGGTTCGCTTGGGAGATAGGAAAGGACGATAATGCTTCTTTGTGTGCAAAGACATTTTCAGCCTCTTTCTGTTCTCTAGAAAGAGGCTTTTTATTTGGGAAAAAGGAGGAGACAAATATGATTGTACTGGAAGATATACATAAGGTGTACGGTACAACAAACCGGGTAGAGGCGCTAAAAGGAATTGACCTCCATATCCGAAAAGGCGAGATTTTTGGGGTTGTCGGTTTTAGCGGAGCCGGCAAAAGCTCGCTCATCCGCTGCGTGAATTTGCTGGAGAAGCCGACTTCCGGCAGAGTGCTCATTGACGGCGGAAACATCCAAGAGCTATCTGCCAAAGAGCTGCGCCGTACGAGAAAGAAAATTGGCATGATTTTTCAGCAATTTAATCTTTTAACTTCAAAAACCGTTTTTGGCAACGTAGCGATGCCGCTTCTTTTAGAGGGAAGACCGAAGAAAGAGATAAAGGAAAAGGTAGAACAATTGCTTTCCTTTGTTGGCTTAGCGGATAAAGCGAACCATTATCCAGAGCAGCTATCAGGGGGGCAAAAGCAACGCGTTGGAATTGCGAGAGCGTTGGCAACCGATCCGCACATTCTGCTTTGCGATGAGGCGACATCAGCGCTCGATCCGGAAACGACAACATCCGTATTGGAACTGTTAAAGCGTGTTCGGGACGAATACAATATTACGATTTTAATGATTACGCACGAAATGAACGTCATCCGCGATATTTGCGACCGGATGGCCGTGCTGGAAAACGGAAAAATCGTTGAGGCAGATTCGGTGCTAAATGTGTTTTCCAATCCCCAAACGGAGATCGCGAAAAACTTTGTCCGAACTGTTTTAAATGATGAGATTCCACCATCCATTCAAAAGCTGATTAACGAACGGAACCGTTTGCACGGAACATCGCATCGCGTGTACCGTATCGTTTTTAAAGGTGAAGCAACGAGCCAGCCGCTTCTGTCTACAATCGCTAAGAATTTTCAAGTAGATGTGAATGTGCTGCACGGGACGATTACAGAATTGCAGGGCGTGCCTTTTGGAAATTTGATTGTCGATTTCAGCGGGGAAACAAACGAAATCGAGCGGGCGATTCATTACACAAATCAGCAGCTTATATGGTTAAAGGAGGTGTTGCCTCATGCCGTTTGATTGGACTATGTTTTGGCCGCAGTTAGCTGAGGCAACAAATGAAACAGTTGCGATGGTATCCTTCTCGCTTTTGTTTTCGGCTTTAATCGGTATCCCGATAGGGGTCGTACTTGTTGTTACACGAGAAGGTCATATCCTAGAAAACCGATTGATTTTTTGTGTTTTAAATACTGTCATTAACATTTTACGTTCTGTGCCATTCATTATTTTACTTGTAGCAATCATCCCGCTGACGAGATTGATTGTCGGTACGTCTATCGGTACGTCTGCGGCAATTGTTCCGCTCGTTGCTTATGCAGCGCCGTACATTGGGCGTTTAATCGAAAACTCTTTACTCGAAGTCGATAAGGGAGTAATTGAAGCGGCGCAGGCGATGGGAGCGACGCCGTGGCAAATTATTTGGCGCTTTCTTATCCCTGAAGCGCTCGGTTCCCTTGTTCTTGCCTTAACGATTGCGACAATCGGTTTAATTGGCGCATCGGCAATGGCAGGCGCAGTCGGCGGCGGCGGGCTTGGCGATTTAGCGATCACATATGGCTACCAGCAATTCAAAACGGAGGTCATGATTGTAACAGTAGCGCTGCTCGTCGTGTTCGTTCAGCTTATTCAATCACTTGGCAATGTATTATCTAAAAAAATTAGAAGGAGATAACAACAATGAAAAAATTACTAGCAGTTTTACTAGCAAGCTTACTTTTATTGATTACAGGATGCGGTTCTCAAAATGCAACAAGCTCAGCGAAGGAAGTAAAAACAATTAAGCTCGGTATAAGCGGTTCCGATACGCGGGTTTGGGACTTTGTAAAACAAAAAGCGGAAAAAGAAGGCATCAATATTGAAATTGTGAAGTTTTCTGATTATGTACAGCCGAACATTGCTTTGGCAGAAGGAGAAATTGACGCAAACGCTTTTCAAACAGCAGCATATTTTAACGCATTCAAAAAGGAACGCAATCTAGATTTAACAGCAATTGGAACAACTGTTATCGCGCCGATGGGCGTATATTCTAAAAAGATTAAAAGTGTAAAAGAGCTTAAAGAAGGCGATGAAATCGCGGTACCAAATGATATTACAAACTTGGGAAGAGCGTTATTGTTATTAGAAAAGGCTGGATTAATTAAGTTAAAAGAAGGCTTTGACGGCAAGGGAGGCGTAGAAAATATTATTGAAAATCCGAAAAAATTAAAAATTACGCCAGTTGTTGCAGGGCAAACTCCTCGTGCTTTAGATGATGTCGCAGCATCTGTCATTAATAACGGTATTGCGGTAGATGCGGGGCTTAATCCGTCAAAGGATCCGATTTTCCGTGAAGATAAAACAGCAAAGCCGTATATTAACTTGATTGCAACACAAACAAAACGCAAAAATGACAAAACATTGCAAAAACTTGTTGAAATCTATCAAACGGAAGAAGTAGCGAATTTTATTAAGGAAACGTATAAAGGAGCACTCATCCCTACATTTGTTCCTGTAAAAGAAATCGAAAATGTATAAAGAAAACTCGCCGATTGGCAGACAGAGGCGTAGTTGCACTTACACTTTATTCCTAAAATTGGATACTGCGCCGAATCCGCTTCTTCGTTGCCAATTTGTATATTCTTAAAGTGTAGGCTTTGTTAAAGGCTAATGTTGATTTTGATTTATTTGTTGATTTGGAACGAAAGGCGGCGATTCTAGCGGGAAAAGCGGCTCGGCCCCGCCCGCAGAAAGCGTCCGCCTGTAGTGGAAAATCAACAATCAAGTTTAACAGAGCCAAAGTGTAAAAAGGGGGAGAAAACGCATGACGCTTGTACAGACGGAAGAGCAAAGAAAGATTATCACCGACAACATTGAGAACGCAAAGCATGTTTATATTGCAACAAGCCATAGCATTCATGATAAACCGGAGATTGGGAATCAAGAATATTTTGCATCACAAACGTTAATTGAGCTGTTAGAAAAAGCGGGCTTCGATGTTGTACGCAACATTGCCGGACACGAAACGGGATTTATTGCAAGAAAGTGCTCCGGCAAGCCAGGGCCGACAATCGGCTTTTTGGCGGAGTACGATGCTCTTCCTGGTCTTGGCCATGCATGCGGCCATAACATTATTGGCACAACAAGTACAGCGGCAGGCATCGCCTTGGCTGAAGTGTTAGCAGAAACCGGCGGCGAGGTAGTTGTATTCGGGACTCCGGCTGAAGAAGGCGGTCCAAACGGCAGTGCCAAAGCAAGCTTTGCTAATGACGGCGTATTTGAAAATGTGGACGCCTGCTTGATGATTCATCCAAGCGGCGTCACAGCAATCACCAGCAATTCGCTTGCCGTGGATCCATTTGACTTCCACTTTTACGGAAAACCGGCCCATGCTGCAGCTTCACCGGAAAAAGGCATCAATGCGCTTGACGCGGTTATTCAGCTTTTTAACGGAATTAATGCGATGCGCCAGCAGCTGCCAACTGATGTGCGCATTCACGGTATTATTACAAATGGCGGGGAAGCGCCGAATATTATTCCCGAATATGCATCGGCACGCTTTTTCATCCGTGCAAGCACACGCAAGCGCTGCGAAGAAGTAACGGAAAAAGTGTTTGCTATTGCGCAAGGGGCGGCTCTTGCAACCGAGGCGCAAGTAAAAATAGAGCAATTTCAAAATAAAATTGATAATCTGCTGTTAAATCGTACATTTGATGCGGTTGTTGCACAAGAGCTAGAGCAGCTCGGGGAAATCGTACACGAAAATAGAAAGGGTATCGGATCTACCGATGCCGGCAATGTGAGCCAGGTTGTGCCGACAATTCACCCGTATATTAAAATCGGTTCTGATGATTTGATTGCCCATACGGATGATTTTCGGGAAGCAGCCCGCTCCGAGCAAGGGGATAGAGCGCTGATTGCCGGTGCAAAAGCTTTGGCGTTAACAGGATACCGGCTGTTGACAGATAAAGAATTGCTGCAAAATATCCGTGCTGAATTCGAATTGGCGAAGCAAGCTGAAGCTTGATATGAAATCGAGTTTCCTCCTTAATATGGTTAGGTTATTTGCTGATAAAGCATGATTTTGGTTCATTCGCATAGCGGAAAATGAGCCAAAGTCAATACTGTTTTTTTATATAGCCAATGATATAGAATGAGCATGAGAGGGGATTTTGGCTGCCTATTTTTGGGGGGTGGCTTCGCAATGTTGAAAATGAGAATATGCCGCCTACCTTTGATTACGCAAAAAAAGTAATCCAATCCGCGGAAACATGGGGATATGACACAACTCTCGCCGCAGCTTGAGGAAATGGAGCGGTTTGCAAAGCAGGTGATGCTGTTAGTAGAAAAACAGCGAAAGGTTGCTGCTATATAATTAGGAGGGACTCGGGGTATATGGCAAAAATTTATATCATTCACGAAAACACGGAATGGACGATTCATCTGACAAGAAGGTTGGAAGAGCTTGGGCTTCCGTATGAAGAATGGCATTTACATCAAGGATTGGTAGACTTGACGGCGCTTCCGCCAGAAGGAATTTTCTACAACCGCATGAGCGCGTCATCCCATACGCGCGGCCATCGTTATGCGCCTGAATTGACGGCGGCCGTGCTTGCTTGGCTGGAGCGAAACGGCAGAACAGTGTTTAATGGCAGCCGCGCCCTTCAGCTTGAAGTCAGCAAGGTTGCGCAATATCTAGCGCTGAATGAAAAAGGGATACGTACACCAAAAACGATTGCTGCTGTCGGCAAGAAACAAATTTTGGAGGCGGCGCAGCAATTTGCGGGAACTTCTTTTATTACGAAGCATAACCGTGCTGGAAAAGGATTAGGGGTACAATTGTTTCATTCTATTGACAGCTTGCGCGCTTACATAGAAGGTCCGGATTTTGAAGAGCCGGTAGACGGAATAACTTTAATCCAAGAGTATATTCAAGCGCCGGAGCCGTATATTACACGCTGCGAATTTGTCGGCGGCAAATTTCAATATGCAGTTCAAGTTGATACATCGGAAGGCTTTGAGCTATGTCCGGCGGAAGCGTGCCAAATTGGCGATTTGTTTTGCCCGGTCGGCGAGCAGGCTCCGGCTAAGCCAAAATTTCAAATTATTGAAGGCTTTTCTGACCCGATTTTGCAAAAATATGAAGAAGTGCTTGCCGCAAATGGCATCAGCATAGCCGGAATTGAATTCATCCGCGATAAAAATGGAAAAATCTATACGTACGATATTAATACAAATACAAATTATAACCCTGAAGCGGAAGCTGCTGCTGGAAAATTCGGCATGTTAGAGGTTGCAAAACTTCTAGGGGAAGAATTGAAAAAACGATATTCCGTAAATGTATAAGAAAACCCGCCTGAAAAAGGCGGGTTTTCTTTTGAAATTGGCTCTGTTAAAGGCTAATGTTGATTTTGATTTATTTGTTGATTTGGAACGAAAGGCGGCGACTCCAGTGGGAAAAGCGGCTCGGCCCCGCCCGCGGAAAGCGTCTGCTTGTAGTAGAAAATCAAAAATTGAGTTTAACAGAGCCTTGAAATTAAAAAATAGAACCATATTTTTCTTCTTTCTCCCATAGGATGATATGTAGACATTCATACGGGGGGATACAATGAGTGAATTGGATGTATTGACTGAAGATGAAAAGACATGGGGAATGCTTGCCCATTTGTCTTCGTTTTTAGGGTATTTTACCGGTGTAGGGTTTATTGTTGGGCCGCTGCTTGTCTGGATTTTTCAAAAAGAGAAAAGCAAATTTGTCGACCGGGAAGGAAAAGAATCCTTAAATTTTCAAGTTACCATGTTGATTTACTATACGGTTGCCGGTGTTCTTTGCTTTATTTTAATCGGATTTTTATTGTTGCCTGTATTAGCGGTTTTTCAGCTTGTTGTAACGATTATTGCTGCGGTCAAAGCGAAGGACGGGGCTTCATATCGCTATCCGCTGACCATCCGCTTTTTTTAAGCTGCCTGCTGTATGGTGGGGTTTTTGGATAATAAGGGAGGGCAGCGCTTTGTGATGCAAACGGCGCAATTGTTTCAAGGATGGATATTGGCAGGATAGTTCTTTAAAGGATAAGATAATCATGTTCGGCGGAAGGGGTTCATCGGAGGTATTGCTAAAGGCGGCAAAAATCCGCTCCCACTGAATTGGCTTTGAATTTAGCGGAAGAACTCGGAATTACGGTAGTCGGGTTCATTCGCGGTGATAGTTTGAATATATATACGCATCCGGAACGAATCATAATGAAATAGCAATTTACTAAGAGAAAGCACCTGCTTTCTCTTAGTAAATTGCTTTATCTTTCCAGCAATGCGTCCATAAGATGATTTAGGATAAAGTTGCAATGATGGATTTTGCGCGATTATCAATAACCTCATAGTATACTTCTAAGCCTTTGCGGGTGGCGGAAACAATTTTTGCAGCCTTTAGCTTTGCGAGATGTTGGCTGATTGTGCTTTGCGGCATTTCAAATTCCTCATACATCGCTGTCACATTCGTAGGGCCTTTTGCAAGCATCGTTTCTACCAGCCCTAGGCGAACCGGATGTGCCAACACCTTTAATACTTCTACGCTCTCCTCATATTTCTCTACTTTTTCTGTCATGTTAACTCTCCTCTTTAACATAATATTACATTTTTAGAATTGTTAGTATGTAGTCTATTGAAGTATCATATTCGTTTTGCAGCATTTCTCCTATTCATTATAATCATTCGCAGGAAGTGTTTATTTTTTGTCCGTCGATATAAAAAAATATTAGAATGTGATAAAAAATATATAAATACAGGTTGGAAAACCAACTGAAAAGCTGTTTTTTAGAGGGGGAGAGCGCAAGTTGCGGAATAACAAATTAACTGAACTTGAACAAATATATGAAACTTATAGAAGGGCACAAAATAAAAAAGAAAAAGCTTCTAAGGTGGATGCACCTTAGAAGCTTTTTCTTTTTGGCTCTGTTAAACTTGATTGTTGATTTTCCACTACAGGCGGACGCTTTCCGCGGGCGGGGCCGAGCCGCTTTTCCCGCTGGAGTCGCCGCCTTTCGTTCCAAATCAACATTAGCCTTTAACAGAGCCTTTTTTAAAACGTATGGGACTTATGCTGAATTTATATTTTAAATGAGCTCTTCAATGATACAATTCGGTTAAAGACGATTCGGCCGTTTGTGGAATCCTTTGGATCAACATTAAAGTAGCCATGGCGGAAGAATTGGAACTTATCATGCGGCTGAACGTCTTTCATGTTCGGCTCAACAAATCCTTGTACAGCCTCTAATGAATTTGGATTTACTTGATCTAGGAATGTTTTCCCTTCTTCTTGTTCTTCGTCCAAAATAAGCGGCTCATATAAACGGAATTCAGCTGGAAGCGCGTGATTTGCGTCTACCCAGTGAATGGTGCCTTTTACTTTGCGGCCTGTAAAGCCGGAACCGCTCTTTGTTTCTGGATCATATGTGCAGTGAAGCTCAACGACATTGCCGTTTTCATCCTTTATTACTTCTTCGCATTTAATAAAGTAAGCATGTTTTAGACGTACTTCATTGCCAGGGAAGAGACGGAAATATTTTTTCGGAGGATTTTCCATGAAATCATCCTGTTCAATGTAAATTTCACGGGAAAATGGAATTTGTCTTGTTCCCATTTCTGGATTTTCCGGATTAATTTCCGCATCTAACCACTCGACTTGGTCTTCTGGATAGTTTGTAATAACAACCTTCAACGGTTTTAAGACTGCCATTGTGCGAGGTGCTTTTAGCTTTAAGTCTTCGCGCACGAAGTGCTCAAGCATTTGCGAATCAACTGTGCTGTTTGCCTTTGCAACGCCGATTTCGCGGCAGAAAGCACGGATAGCTTCAGGAGTGTAGCCTTTTCTTCTTAAGCCGGAAATCGTTGGCATACGCGGATCATCCCAACCATCCACATAGCCTTCTTCGACAAGCTGCTTCAGCTTGCGTTTGCTCATTACTGTATTGGTTAAATTTAAGCGGGCAAATTCGATTTGCTGCGGCTTGTTTTCCATTTCACAATTTTCTACTACCCAGTTGTAAAGAGGGCGTTGATCCTCAAACTCAAGCGTACAGATAGAGTGGGTTACCCCTTCAATTGCATCTTCAAGCGGGTGCGCAAAAGCATACATCGGATAAATGCACCATTTGTTTCCTGTATTATGGTGCGTCGCATGCGCAATACGGTAAATAACGGGATCGCGCATGTTAATGTTCGGGGAAGACATATCGATTTTTGCACGCAATACTTTTTCGCCGTCTTTAAACTCGCCGTTGCGCATCCGTTCAAATAAATCCAAGTTTTCCTCGACAGAGCGGTTGCGGTACGGGCTTTCTTTACCGGGTTCTTTTAACGTACCGCGGTATTCGCGAATTTCGTCGGCGGAAAGATCGTCTACATAAGCCAGTCCTTTTCGGATTAACAATACAGCACGATTGTACATTTCCTCAAAGTAGTCGGAAGCAAAAAATAGCCCATCCCACTCAAAACCAAGCCATTTTACATCTTCTTTAATAGAGTTTACATATTCAATATCTTCTTTTAACGGATTTGTATCATCAAAGCGCAAATTGGTTTTTCCATTGAAATCATCTGCGAGTTCAAAGTTTAATACAATGGACTTAGCATGTCCGATATGTAAATAGCCATTTGGCTCCGGCGGGAAACGGGTAATGACATGGTCGCGTTTTCCGGTTTCTAGATCTTCCTTTATAATATTTTTAATAAAATTAGAACTGTTATGCTCCACTTATTTCAACCTCTTTCATTTTCTAAAATGCGCTAGCTTATATTATATAACATAAGTATAGTTTTTTTTAAGCATGAACTGCAAGAGTTGTAGAACATTTGGGGGAATATTTCTGTAAACCCCAGCTTGCACATAATGGAAAGAATAGAAATAACAGTGTATATTAGAAAATTTCTAAATTATTCAAAAGGTGATACGTAAAAATCAGAAAATTCTGCTATAATAAAAGAAAAGCGGGAGGGATTATTATGGGCGATGTTATTCCGTTCCGTAAGCGCAGCAAGCTTCGGAAATTCATTCCATTGTTCATAGTCATTGGTATCATTTCTTGCATGTGGCTTTTTATTTATATTTCCATTAGAACAGGTGTATATCAGCCCAATCCCGAACCAATTACAGTAATCCAGTCGAAATTATAAACGTGCAGGATATGAAAAAAGTCGATGGGGACGCCTAAGTAGAGGGGGTATCCATTGGCTTTTTAATGGACAGCGAAATAATTAAGATGAATTTACAATTTCCGCAGGGAGGATTATACGATGTCTCGAACAAATCAATTTCTTGGCTACTTTTTAGCTCATCGTACTGTTACATTAGAGCTGGTTCATAAAATTGAAGAAAAGTATTATGATTATAAGCCGACGCCGACATCGATGTCGGCAAAAGAGCTAGTAACGCATATGGTAACCGCTTTTTATCGATTTGCATTAACTGCAAAGAGAGGAGATGCGACACCGTTTCAAGAGAAAATCGAACCGGCGGAGTCAAATCTTGCTACATTGGCAGAAAAGTATACGGAAGATACAAAAGCACTATTGGCATCCTTAACAGATGAAGAGCTGGACCGTGTTATCGACCTTAGCGGCATTTTTGGGATGCACATTCCAGCAGGCAAACTTTTGCAACTTGCCATGGACCATGAGATTCACCATAAAGGAAATTTGTTTGTATATGTCCGTGAAATGGGCCATACAGAGTTGCCTATGTTTGTGAAAAGGGGATAGATTATATTAACTAGCGGCGAAGTGGATATACTATCGCTGAGGTGAAAATATGAAGCTTTACTTTTTGTTGTTATGTGCAATGATGATTTTGGTGTTCGGCGGCCGGGCGGAAGCGGTGAATAAAACAGTATGCCCTAAAGCAGGGGATGTGCTGGATACCTCGTCGCAACGCGATAAGGAAGCACTAATCCAGGCGTTGCCGCACGATGTGATTTCAAAAACATATGGAAAGAACCCAAAGTTTTTAGAGTATGAGGTCGAAATAGTACGCCCAATGAACGAACTCACAGGCACAGATAAGGCTTACTATCATATGGCGATTCAAAATTGCGGCATAGACGTTGCGAACCATTCTTGGTTTGTGCGCTTGCGTTTCCCTAAAGTAGCGGCTATGGGAAGCAGCGCGGTCGGGGAAATGTTTATTGTAAAAGATAAAACAATGCATTGGAGAGTGTGGTTTCAATATCGGTGATAATAATGGAATGAAGAATATGGACTGTGCCTTAATGGCATGGTTCTTTTTTATGGTTAGGCTACCCTAAAAAATAATCTGTGTTAAACGTTAGTGTTGATGTAAACCCTTCTTTTTAGAGGGGGAGAGTGCTCCCGGCCATATATAGTAACGGTCAGGGCCTAGTTCTGCCTCGTCCAAAGAAAAAACAGAGGGAGAAGATAAGTGCGGGTTGCCGCCAGGTTCTGCATAGCCGTGATGTACAGACGTACGTGATATAAAAATCAACATCGGCCTACCCTAAAAAATAAAAATTTTTTATCTATCGTGGTGCGAGTTATATTCTTGCATGGATGTCGTCTCTGTTAAAGGCTAATGTTGATTTGGATTCATTTGTTGATTTGGAACGAAAAGCGACTCCAGCGGGAAAAGCGGGATAGCTGAGACCCTGGACTGAGCGTAGCGAGGGAAGCGGCTCGGCCCCGCCCGCGGAAAACGTCCGCCTGTAGTGGAAAATCAACAATCAAGTTTAACAGAGCCTATGGTTAAGAAAGCGCAGGGGAGTGGAGGCATCCATCATGGTGAAAAGGGTGTAAATGTAACTGCTGAAAGAAAAAGAGTGAAATTGAACTTAGCTGTTTCGTTTGTGAAAGATGCTATAATTAAAGGAGATAAATGTGGGATATGTGGTGGGGGTGTATATATGAAAAAAGCAAAAATTGCTTATGAAATGTTTATGGTGACGCTAGCGTGCGTTTCGATTGTTCTTATTTGGTCCCATCATCCGTATGCTCGTATTACCGATATAACAATTTGGCTTATTTTTGTACTAGATTATATGATTCGGCTTATTCGCTCTGATGACAAGCTGAAATTTGTCAAAGCCAATATTTTTGATTTAATTGCTATTATTCCCCTTGACGCAATTTTCCGTACTGCCAGATTTGCCCGTCTGTTTCGGCTGCTGCGCGTAACGTATATTTTCATGAAATACACACCGTCTCTATATCAAATCCTTCGCACAAACGGATTGCATAAGGTACTTATCTTTATGGTATGCCTCGTTGTTATCTCCGCTATTCCCATTACATATCTAGAACCGAATATTTCATCTTTTGAAGATGCCATTTGGTGGGGCGTGGTTACAGCCACAACGGTCGGATACGGAGATATTAGCCCGGAAACAGGGGTCGGGCGGATGATTGCTGTAATTCTAATGGTGTTTGGCATCGGCATGATGGGGATGGTAACCGCATCTATCGCTACCTATTTTTTGCAGCACGAAGAGGATGTGCAAGATGCTGAAATTGAGTTTATAAAACAACAACTGAACCGCTTTGAGCAGTTACAGGCAAGCGAGATTGGCACGCTGCTGCGAATTTTAGAGAAAAAGCAAGCGGAAAAGCTGTACCAAAAATAAAGGCTGCAGTTAGAGCCACAATCAATACTGTTCTTTGGCATAGCCGATTGAAAAACAGTAAATGTATGATGGGCAAAAAGCTGAAATCTCTTCTGAAAAACGTAACAATTTTGCTAAGAAAATGATATGATGTTCCTGTTTGAATTATATACAGGAAGGTGCTGGCAGAATGTTGCAATACAGAGGGATTTATAGGAAACAGTGGTACAGGATGCTGAGTGTGCTCTTTGCATTCAGTTTTTTGGGCGCATGCTCGGGGCAGGAGGCCAAGCAAGACGCGCCGCCAGTAACAGCAGAAGCAGAGAAACGGGCAAACGCCGCGCAGCCTGTCCAGCATAAGGAACAGTATCGGACGAATGGCATTGCCATTGAGAAACCGGATGTTATTACAGCAAAGGTGACGTATGTCCCAGATGGAGATACGATTAAGGTGAAGGTAAATGGAAAAGAGGAAACAGTCCGCATGATTTTGGTTGATACGCCAGAAACGGTTCATCCTTCCAAACCCGTACAGCCATTTGGCCCCCAAGCAAGCAATTTTACAAAGCAGCAGCTAGGCGGACAAACAGTAGGGCTTGAAATGGACGTGCAGGAACGTGATCAATACGGGAGGCTGTTGGCGTATGTATGGCTTGGGGACACATTATACAATGCGGTGCTGCTCGAAAAAGGATTTGCCCGCGTAGCGGTTTTTCCGCCTAATACGAAATATGTAGATGAATTTAGGCATATACAAAATATTGCGCGCCAAAGTAAAGAGGGGATTTGGAGTATAGAAAATTATGCGACGGACCGCGGCTTCAATGAGGCAGCTGCCAAGGCGCAGAAGCAGGATCCTGCGCAGCAGTCAAAGGCGGATTGTACGATTAAAGGAAACATAAGCGGCAGCGGTGAAAAAATATATCACATGCCAGGTCAGCAGTTTTATGACGTTACAAAGCCGGAAGCAATGTTTTGTACAGAAGCCGAGGCACAAGCGGCTGGATACCGGCCGTCTAAACGTTAGTTGACAATAAAGAAAACTCGCCAATCGGCGAGTTTTCTTTATTGTTCATATCCTTTTCCTTCTAAAGGAATATCTTTTCCCGCCACATTTTCCATAGCTCCGTCGATTGTTCCTTCTGCGTAGCAATCGCTTACTTGCTCGTGCGTGATGGAGAAAGCTTGGGAGAGCTGATCTTGTTTATTGTAGTCTTCGGCATGATACATTTTATCCGCTAGCTTCCCACTTTGCTCAGTTGCGTTGCTTGCTTGTTTTTTTGGCATATTTTCACCCTCCTTATTCGCTTAATATTGCCGTTCTATTTATGTTTTATGAATGTGCGCAGGAGAGCCAGCTAAATATGCAGCATTTAACAAGAGCATTTGCTAATGCTATTTAGGGAAATATAAGTTTACATAATGAAATTATTATAAATCACTATTTCCCGAAAAATCCAAGTCATATATCTTGTATTCCTTCATAAGTTTAAACATAGGAATTTGTCTATGGTTATCCTACTTGAAAAGGTGGCGTCATCAACATGAAAAAACTTCTGATTGCCACGTGTGTATTACTGCTTCTTGTTATGCTTCTCCCTGCAGCGTCCTTTGCGAAGGAGAAGGAGACAAAGCAAAGAACCGTTGTGCTTGTGTATGATGATTCCGGCAGTATGAGGAATAACAACAGCGCTCCAGTAGATAGGTGGAAATATGCGAGTTATGCGCTGCAAAGCTTTATCGGTTTGCTAGATCGGGACGATCGATTTTCATATGTGCCGATGAGCCGTCCGTCCCAGGAAATATCTGTTTCGCTTGCGGAGCGCCAAGCGGAGATGGAAAAAGTGCGAAAGTGGAAGGAGTACCGCAACACGCCGTTTCAAGCAGTAGAAACGGCAATAAATGCGCTAAAACGGCAAGTTTCAGCAAATCCGCAGGGCGAATTTTGGTTGATTGTATTGACAGACGGAGCGTTTAACGAATTGGAGTCGCCAAACAGCGCGAAATATGAGGGAAATAAAAAGCATATTATCGAGACGCTACAGACGTTTAAGTTTTTGATGGAGAGCAAAAAGGCATCGCTTCATTCTGTATTAATTACAATGGAGGAGCATTTAAGTAAGGAAGAACAGGCGCAGATTAGCACTTTTAAAGACATCTGGAAAGAGACGACCGAGGGCATGATTTTTTCGACGACCGGTGAAGACGGCATTGTTGAGAGCGTAAATCAGGCGGCGGCTCTAATTGCGAACCGCGATCCATTTTCAAAGGCGGAAGAGTTCGTTCAAACAGAGGCAACGGAAAATAAACTGATAATAACGACTCCATTTCCAAGCCGGCGCATTACAATTGTGCAACAAGGAAATGAAGAGATATCAAAGATGAAGGCAGAAACGCTTGAGACGGAAGGGCCATTTATCATGCAGACGCCGGAGCAGCGATTATTAACCGGATCCATTTCGCATATAAAACGAAGCGACAACGGTGTAATGAAGGCGGGGACATATGAAATCCAGTTTGAAAACGCCATCGTCCAATCACGGCATATAAAAGCGCTTGTGGAGCCGGCATTAAATTACTCCATTAACGTTTACAAGAAAGAAGGCAGTCGCCTTGTGAAAACAAACGAGATGTATACAGGCGATACGGCGATAATTGAAGCCAAGCCTGACCAATTGCCTGTGAACCCTTCGTATTTTTCAGCTTTTATTGAGCAAAACGGCAAGCAAACGGAAATGAAATGGAATGAAACACGCCGTTCCTTTATTTATGAAATAAAGATTGGTAAACAACCGGCACGTGGCAATGTAAGCATGAATATTAAAGGTTTCTACCGGCAAACGAAGGAGTTTCATATTGATCAGGTTGCAAAACCAAAATTTTCTCTTCGAATTAAGACAGGGGCTTGGAAGGAAAAAGTAAATGAATTGATGAAGTCTCCTCCAATTGTGCTGCAGCCCCTTGTAAACGGCAAGCCGATGACTGCGGAGGAAGTCAAAAGATTGCGCTTCTCGGTCACCTTCAATAAACATGTCAACTATGAACTGAAACAGCAAGACAATGAACTGCATTTTTATCCCCGCCCTTATTACTCCGATACTTTTAATTTTACAGAAACAGGCACCGTAGAAGCCGCCATCACGTTTAGGGATTCCGCTTTAGGAAAAGCAAGCAAAACAATTATGTTTGAGATTGAAGATGTTTCATTCTGGAAAAGATATGCAACCATTTTTCAGTTTGTGATTCCCATAGGGTTCATTACTATACTTATTTTCGTTTTGGTTATTGGATGGATTGTACGTCCGCGTTTTCATAAAGGCAGCATGATTTCTTATGAATTGGATCAAAGACTGTCCCGGGAGTGGGTGCATAAGGCTGAACCGGAGCTGCTGCGTAATAGATGGTGGAAGCATTATTTTGGCATACCGTACCGGGCGGAGCGGCGCACGGTGCAATCCGTTACATTTATTGCGAAAAAAGGCACAAAGTCGATTTTTATTGCGAAAGAATCGCAAATAACCGGGATGATGATAGACGGTACGTTTTTGCATGAGGATGAGGTTGGAAAAGAGCACCGTACATTATATCCGAATGAGTCGGTTGTAATTGAGCGTGGCTACGGCAAAGAAATATATCGGTACGAATGCGAGTAAGAAGGAGAGTGATAGGCATGGATTTGCACGTTCCGACAATTTTAATTGGCCTTGGCGGCATCGGCAGTACTGTTACACATAACGTATATAACAAAATTCCAAAGAATCGCCGCAAAAAAGTGGCGATGCACGTATTTGATACGGATATTAACACGGTTAGCCGCTTTCAGCATATTCGCAAGTTTGTTACGCAAACGAGCTCGAGTAAAACGCCGCGTGAGTATATTGCTGAAGATCCAACCATTACAGATTGGTTTCCGGAAGACCCGACGATATTGGATAAACCGTTAACGGAAGGGGCAGGACAGCTCCGCGTTATTTCCAGGCTGGCACTGCGCGCGGCGATGCAGGAAGATAAATTGACGGCATTTTGGCAGGAGATTGAAAAGATTTTTCCGGTTACAAGCGATACGACAGAATATGGCGTTCGGGTCATCATTATTACCTCGCTTGCAGGGGGCACCGGTTCGGGCATGTATTTGCAAATCGCGCTATATTTGCGGGAAATGCTGCGCAAAAAGCTACATCATAACAATATCATTATTCGCGGGGCATTTTTATTGCCGGATGCGCTTGTTAAAACGCGGACGGTCAGCGCCAAGGAGTTTGAATCTGTACAGGCGAACGGTTATGCAGCGCTTAAGGAGCTAAATGCAATTACGCTTTTTGCATCGGGAGAAGTATCGCGGCGCGGCGGCGTGTCAATTGAACTTGAATACCGTCCTGATCAGGTGGATGAAGAGGGGCGGACGAATCATATTATTATGCAAAAGCACCTGCCGTATAATTATTGTTTTTTATATGATTATGAAAACTTGCATGGCCATCATTTACAAAGCTTATCAGATTATATAGAGCAGATGACTGATACAATTTATCTGCAGCTGTTCAGCCCGATTTCGGCCAATCATTTTGCGCAGGAAGACAATCAAATCCAGCAGCTTGCCGATTCAAACGGCAAATCGCGCTATTGCGGAGCTGGGGCGGCAAAGCTTATCTATCCGTATGAGCATGTGCTGGAATACTGTGCGCTAAAATGGGCGGTGCAAGGCTTGGACGAATCGTGGCTTCACTTAGACCGTTTATATGAAGAGAAAAAGATACGCTATGAGCAGGATGTACGCCGCGGTATCGGACGCGAGAAGCCGGAGCGCGGGCGCAGTTTCCTAGAGGATTTGGAGCATCTGGCCACACGGCCGGAACGGGCGCATCCGTTTTATAAGCAAGTATACGCAGAAACGCGCGAGGGTGCCGAAGGGGGGAGAAGCGGAGCTTCGAAAGCGAGGCAGTTTCTCGAAGCAGTTGAGAGCTATGTACAGCGCACGATTCAAAAGGATGAAGAATTAAATCGGCTGCAGCAAGAGTGTAAGGTGATGAGTGCAAAGCTAAAAGTGTCTGAGCAAATGAAGGGCGAGGTCGGCCGTGTTGACCATGCGGTTCGTTTATATGCCTATACAATTCCAAACCGGGTACATGAGCATGTGACGACGCTCGTATACGATATTATGGAGGCGGATCAATTTTCTTTAGGCGGAACAGAAGGGCAGTCTTATCAACTCAACACGTGGTTTTTAAAGAAGCCTTCACCGCTGCATCCTATCGCGGCACGTTATATGCTGTATGAGATTCGCAAGCTGCTGGCAGAACGGCTGCAGCGGCTGCAAGAAAGCAATGAACAAAAGCGCAGCTTAATTCAAAATTACGATAAGAAATTTAACCTTAGCCACATAGAGGGTTCGATAACGGCAGTGCGGCGTGTGGAGCTCGCACAGCAGCAAAGCTGGTTCGGCAAGCTGTTTCATAATCAACAGCGCATGTTCCGCAAGGAGTTTCAGGATATTATTGCGCAGTATGTTCATAAGCTGAACGATTACCGAAAGGAGCTTTTGCTTGAACTTGTATATCAGTCTATATATCATGCTATTGATCAGATGTTAAAGCATTGGGAACGGTTCTTTGACAATTTGCGTGAAACGCGGGAAAACTTGCTGTTGGATATTCAAAAACGGGCTAAGGAGTTTGAAGGCAAAACGAATCCGACAAACGTCTACGTGCTGGCGGATGAACAGATGCAGGAGAAAGTATGGCAGCAAATTCGCCAAAGCGTTGATAGCGGCGGGCTGCCCCATGAAATTTCAGCTGAGATTTATGTAAGCTTATATCGTGAATACTGTAAAGAAGCGCAAAGCGAGGAGAGGCACTCGCAAAAGGTGGAGGATTTTTACCGCTCGCACATTTTAGCCTATTGCCGTAAAGAGCTGCAGTCCCGCTACCGTGATAAATTAGAGCTCAACGTCATTGAGGCGCTGCGAAAAGAAGCCGAGTTCAAACAAGCGGATCGGTCCCAATATGTAAAGGAGCAAGTTGACAACTTAGTCCATCTGGCAAGTCCGTTTATTCCGAAAGTGGCGCATCACCGCGAACTCCAATATTGGGGAATCCATCCAGCTGTGTATCGTGAATTGAACGAGGAAATGCGGCAAGAAGTGTTTCAGGAAAAGGAAACGGTAAATACGGCATTTTCCCTATTTGAGATTGTTTGCTACCGGGCGCATTACGGTCTGTCATTGCAGGATTTCCCTAAGCTGTCATCCGGCCATGCCCATAACAGCTTTACAGACGGAAAGGGCGATTATTTTAGAGCATATTACCGCCGCGTGAACAAATTGAATATACGCAAGTCCAATCTGACGCCGCACTTGGATAAATATTGGCATTTGCCTGCGTTTATGCCGGATTTAAATGCCACGCAAACGAAGCTTGATTATGAAAAATGCAACCGGGCGTTTTTATACGCTTATATATACCGCTGGGTCAGCCGTGTCAAAGTGGATGAGCAATTTGTATACCAATATAACGGTGTCGGGCGCAGCTCGCTTATTCAATCTATGGGCAAGAACGTTTCAGAGGAGAGCTATAAGCTGCATCGGGCACTATTGCATAACCCGTTCATTTATGAAAATATTATTTCGCGGTTTGAGCAGGAGAAGGAAATGGCACTTGGGCAAGGCGGCCATTTGTATACGCATCAGTTCGTGATGGGGGCGCAGGATTTAAGATGGTTAAAAAAAGAATCGATTCATAATATTTTGGATATTGTGCTTATGTACGGGAACGAGGCAAAGCGCGATATGACGCTTGAGGAAACATCAGATGAATTGCTGCGGCTGTTGCTGCAGGAAATTGAAATGTACTTTAAAGATTATTACGGCGCAGGCGCGGAAGGGGCGGCACGCAGAGAGGCCGGCATCTTTATTGAACATTTATGGAACCGATCTTATGCAAAAGGGTATGTGGACGAAAACAGCGCTTCCTATAAAAAATGGCTTCATATGCTTGGCATTCAAGAAGAAGCAGAAGCAACGGAGAATGTATAACATATATATCATGCAGGAATCCTACTTTATATAAATGAAGAGGGGGATTGTGCATGCCTTTTACAGATGGAACACAACAAGGCTTTGGGTTATATCCGGGAATCTATAATACGGTGTTTGATTATGACGGAAAGCTGGCCCATGATACGTATGATGTGTATGTAAATGAACAATATATCGGCAAAAAAATAATGGCAAATGAGGCCGAACATGTGGCTGATATTGATGATTTTTTAAGAGGCCGCGGGTTTACGCGATTCACTTCTAAAACAATAGGAGATCATTATAATATTTGTGTAGATGAAAGTGAGCAGCAAGAAGTGGCAAGCCACGTAGAATCATTTTTAAATAACCGTTAAGCATGCAGGGATATTCCTGCATGCTTCTTTTTTATGTTACAATGGGGGAAGTTTTGTTAGGGGAGAGGAAGATAATATGAAATGGATTTATCTTTTGTTCGTTAATGCGCTTGCCTTTTATCTTATAAGGAGAGATAAACAAAAAGCGAAACGGAAAGAATGGCGCATTGCCGAAAGTACCTTGTTTTTTATCGCAGCCATTGGCGGAGCGTTTGGAACGTGGCTCGGAATGTATGTATTTCGTCATAAGACGCACAAATATCATTTTGTTATCGGTATACCGATTCTTACAGCGTTGACTGCTGCAGCAATTATTTTTCTGTAAAGCAGATTTATTTCCTTATGGAGAGAGTTGAGCTATAATAGTTGCCATGATGAAACGGAGTAAATGCTTACTTTTTCTTTATCGGGAAAACGTGAATGGAACAAGTTGTAAATAGAAAGAGGCTGTTTCTATTAACGGGAACAGCGAAGGGGGAGATACGATGGAGAGTCAATCAGAGCAGACAAAAGGAATTATATATACAGCAGGCGCCTATGTTATGTGGGGGGTATTTCCGCTGTATTGGAAGCTTATCGACAATGTGTCTGCGCAAGAGATTTTGGCGCATCGCGTGATTTGGTCATTTATGTTTATGTTGCTTGTTTTAGGATTTGGGAAAAAACTAGCGGCGTTTCGGCTTGAATGGAAGAAGTTATGGAAACACCCTAAATCCTTCACGATGTTAAGTATTGCCTCGGTATTAATTAGCATCAATTGGTTCATTTATATATGGGCGGTGAATCATAATCATATTATTGATGCAAGCCTAGGTTATTATATTAATCCTCTCGTCAGCATTTTGCTTGGAATGCTTGTGTTTAAAGAGCGTTTAAATTTTTGGCAGCTGCTTGCAGTATTGCTGGCTGCTATAGGCGTGATTATTTTAACAGTTCGATACGGTTCCTTCCCTTGGATTGCATTGTCATTGGCAATTAGCTTTGGGATATACGGACTGGCCAAAAAGCTCATACATTTTGATTCTGCCATTGGACTGACGTTGGAAACGTTGATTATTGCACCGTTTGCATTAGTGTATGCCATTTTTTTGCAAAAAGGCAGCATGTTTGGAAGCGAGCTTTCTGCGACTGTACTGCTAATGGGCGGAGGAGTGGCAACGGCCCTGCCATTGCTGTATTTTGCAAAAGGGGCAAAGCTTATCCCGCTTTCTATGGTCGGTTTCTTGCAGTATATCGCGCCGACAATCAGTTTGGGGCTCGGGGTGTTTTTATATGGAGAGCACTTTACAAAAGCTCATATGCTTGCGTTTTTCTTTATATGGACTGCACTATTTATCTTTTCGTTTGCAAAGACGAGACTTATGCTTGGGCTTGTTCCTAAGCTCGGGAAAAGCAAATCGATGAAAGCTTCGTGAAAAAATTTGGATTATATTTGCTATTTTTTCATGGAAACACTATGATATAGAAAAGTTCTTTCGTAATAAGGGGGGCTTACCATGGAGCATATGCTCAGAAACGGACCGCTCGTTTGTGCCGTACTGGCATGGTTTCTCGCGCAGCTTGCCAAGGTCATTCTTACACTGATTGAAACAAGGGATTTCGACGTTTCTAAATTTTTCTCCTCAGGCGGTATGCCGAGCTCTCACTCGTCTACGGTCACGGCGCTTGCCGTAGCAATCGGGTTTGAAGAAGGGATGGAAAGCACGATATTCGCGCTTGCGGCTATTTTTGCCATTATTGTTATGTATGACGCATCCGGTGTCCGTCTTGCTGTAAGCAAGCAAGCGAAAATTTTGAACGATTTTTTTCATGGCAGAACAAAGGGTTATCAGCAATTAAATGAGCTCGTCGGGCACACCCCTTATCAAGTTATTGTCGGTGCAATTCTCGGAATTGCAGTGGCAGCGTGGTACTATTAAACGGCTTCGGCCGTTTTTTTGTTGCAGCGATAAAAGCTTTATTTTATAGGCTATGTTAAAGGCCAATGTTGATTTGGATTCATTTGTTGATTTGGAACGAAAGGCGGCTCGGCCCCGCCCGCAGAAAGTGTCCGCCTGTAGTGGGAAATCAACAATCAAGTTTAACATATCCTATTTTTTAGGGTAGCCATTTTATAAAACCTTTCATATCCGCTACTGCGGCCGAATATGGTATAGCGATTCATATGAAAAGAGGTGGCAAGGGTGGAAGGTGTTCTGCACAATATCCAGCAGCGTATCGAGCAGGTGCGCGCTTTACAGCATCATGACGGTTCTTGGCGCTTTTGCATAGAAGGGTCATTATGGACGGATTGCTTTATGATTATGACATTGCGTGCCTTTGGAAGAAATGAGGGTAGCTTAATTATGCGCCTGGCAGAGCGAATTGCCCGGCAACAGGGAGAGAATGGGGCATGGAAGCTTTACAAAGATGAACCGGATGGCAATTTGTCTGCGACAATTCAAGCATACGCGGCACTGCTTGCTTCAGAACAGTTTCATAAAAGCAATGAGAATATGAAGCGGGCAGAAGCGTTTATCATTAAAAAGGGCGGTTTATCCCGCGCCCATTTTACCACAAAATTCATGCTAGCCGTGTTTGGGCAGTATCCGTATCCAAAGCATTTGTATATTCCGCCGGTGTTATTTCTGTTGCCAGCCTTTGCTCCTGTCAATATATACGAATTCAGCAACGCCGCCCGTGTCCATTTAATACCGATGGCAATTTGTATAAATAAAAGGTTCGTAGCGGTGAAGAAAAGCAGCTTTGACATAAGCCATTTGCCTGCAGATTCGGATAGCTGGTTTATCGAGGAGCGAACCAATATATTGGAGTGGCTTTGGGAAGAAGGAAAAAAGCTGGCTTCTTACCCGATTCAGCTTCACCAAAAAGGGTATAAGGCGGCAGAAACATTTATGTTGGGGCATATCGAAGAAAATGGAACGTTAAACAGCTACGCAAGCTCTACTTTTTGTATGATATATGCCTTGCTGGCACTCGGATATACGCAACAATCTCCTATTATCGAGAGGGCATTGAACGGACTAAGGAGCCTTTTATGTGAAACGGATACAGGGTTTCATCTGCAAAATTTCTCCTCCACTGTCTGGGATACCGCTTTGCTTTCGTATGCACTGCAAGAAGCTGGCGTGCCTGTAGCTGATCCGATGATTCAAGCTGCTAATCAATATTTGTTGAAGAAGCAGCATAATAAACAAGGGGATTGGATAGTGCACGCCCCTGGCACGCCGCCGGGAGGATGGGGATTTTCCAATGTAAATACGTTTATCCCTGATAATGATGATACGGCAGCTGTATTGCGTGCCCTGTCACAAATGGCAGCACAGCATGAACAGGGGCGGCGTGCATGGGAAAAGGGGGTAAGCTGGCTGCTTTCTATGCAAAACAGCGATGGGGGGTGGGCTGCTTTTGAAAGGGATGCTGATAACGGCTGGCTTACGGGACTGCCGATTGAAAATGCGAAGGATTTCATTATTGACGATTCGTCAGCTGATATAACAGGCCGGGTTTTGGAGTTTCTCGGAAATTATGCCGGAATGAAGCTAGGGAACCAAAAGGTGGAACGCGGCGTTCATTGGCTATTAAAAAAGCAAAGGGATAATGGTTCATGGTATGGAAAGTGGGGTATTTGTTATATATACGGAACATGGGCCGCTTTGACCGGATTAAGGGCGGCTGGTGTCCCGAAAGAACATGAGGCCGTGCAAAAAGCAGTACGTTGGCTCGAATCTATTCAAAACAGTGACGGAGGATGGGGAGAATCGTGCCGAAGCAGCGAAGCAAAGCGGTTTGTGCCGGTCGCCTTTAGTACACCGTCGCAAACGGCATGGGCTGTTGATGCACTTTTGCAGGTGAAGGGAAAAACACATCCAGCTATTGAACGTGGCGTGTCGTTTTTGCTCAGGCAAACCCGCTTGCGGAAAGACATTATTGCATATCCGACAGGGTTGGGGTTGCCGGGGCAATTTTATATGAGATATTACAGCTATAATTACATTTTTCCGCTTCTGGCGCTGGCCCATTATGAAAAAGGCTAAAGTTAGCAGAAACTACAAGAAGTTTACTCTGTTTTTATAAAAATAAGCACGGGCAGCCCGTGCTTATTTTTTTCGTTTTTGGCGCGCGTCAGCTGCCTTAGAACGTGCTTGCGCTTCTAAATCATCCTGATCCGCCAATTCTTGGGAAAATTCTACATCGCGTCCGTCAGATTGCACAGCGCTCATTTTGTTTTTCTTTTTTGCCATTTTGCTCCATTCCTTTCTTTATGTATGCTTGCAATTGTAGTTTTCCTGTGGGAGAAATTTTTATCCGGCCTTTACCGTATTTTTACACTTTTTTAAAGGAGATTAAACAAATGGAAAAGAAAAGGAATGAAGTGGATTATTGAATAAGGAAAAGGAAGTGGAGATATGATTCAGTTAGAAGGAAAATGCGCAGTAATAACAGGAGCAGCACAAGGGTTGGGAAAAGCAATTGCAAAGCGGCTTGCCTCGCTAGGCGCCCATGCTATTATAAGCGATGTAAATGAAGCTAGGGCGAAGGAAGCGGCAGAAGAGCTAATGCAAAAAGGATATAGCGCTTCTTTTTTTGTGTGCAATGTTGCAAACCGGGAAAGCGCGCGACAACTGATTGAACATGCGGTACAAGCGTACGGAAAGCTGGATATCCTTGTGAATAACGCGGGAATCACCCGCGATGCGATGCTTCATAAGCTAGAAGGCCAGCAATGGGATGATGTCATTCAGGTGAATTTAACAGGCGTGTTTAATTGTATGCAGCCGGCTATTTCTTATATGCGGGAGCAAAAAAGCGGCCGCATTATTAATATTTCTTCAATTAGCCGCATGGGAAATATCGGACAGGCAAATTATGCAGCAGCCAAGGCAGGAGTGATCGGTTTAACGAAAACGGCTGCAAAAGAATTGGCGCATTTGGGTGTTACATGTAACGCGATATGTCCGGGATTTATGGATACGGATATGACAAAAGCCATTCCGGACGGAGTGAAAGAGAAGATGATTGCAACTATTCCGGTAAAACGGATTGGCAAGCCGGAGGATGTTGCCAATGCCGCTGCTTTTTTAGCATCTGACTGGGCTTCGTATATGACGGGAGAAATATTGAACGTAAGCGGAGGATTGCAGCTGTAAAGCGATATTTTTCATTTACGGAATTGAGATAATTACCTAAACCGCTACCCTCTCCTTATACATAAGCTAGTAGAAATGATAGTTTGTAAGGAGAGGGTATTGTTTTGAATTGGGACGAAATAGGGTTTGTAATATGTAAGCCGGATGCGGTTTATTTGCATTTAGAAGCAGAAATATGCAAGTTTTTGCAGGGAAAAGGATTTCAGATATTATTTTACAAATACGTGCGCATTAATCGTGATTTATGCCGCGGGTTATATCCTGACCGTTATGCCCAAATGAAGGAGCATTGGGAGCTAGAAGCTGAGTTTTATGAACTGGGGGACAGTTTGTGCCTTATTATAAAGGGAGAAATTCCGCGAGAATATGAGTCAGTTTCCTCCTATATAAATGATAGATGGAAGGGAAGTTTCATTCCGGAAGAAGCGAGGGAAGATACGATACGGGGCAAATTTGCAGCTTTGACGCCAGTGTTTGACTTAATTCATGCGGCAGATTGTACAGAGGCGGCAAAGCGGGAGATTCGCCTGTTTTTTACAGAGAAAGAAACTAATTGTTTACAAGAATTGCGTTATGTAAACTTACGCCAGAAACATCCGGGAGAACTAGATAGCGCCTATTGCTATTTTCGTTTAAAGCTCCAGCTAATTCAGGCGGCAACAATGGATCCGCACCTAAAAAGAGCATATTTTTACTATGTGCAAGAGCAGCACAAAAAGTGCAAGCAAGTAAACCGAAACATGACAAGGCGCTTATTGTACCGTATGCTGCAGGAAGAAAACGAATTGTTTTCGCCCATTTTGAAAGCGAATCCATTTCTCGCTGCGATTACGAGTTATCGCCATTTTACTAAAATTAACTATGACAAGCTGTTTCAACAACCGCTTATAGCAAAGCTAGGGTTTACAAAATGGGAAAAATGCCTGTTAAAGACATTGTTGTATGACATAACACTATAAAACCGCCAAGCATGCGCTTGACGGTTTTTTATTCCGTTACATAACCGGGCACAATGTAGAGTTAGTTCATGTTCACCCAAACGCTTTTTACTTCCGTATAGTTTTGCAGTGCGTAAGAGCCCATTTCGCGTCCGATTCCCGACTGTTTATAGCCGCCAAACGGCGATGCTGCGTCAAAAACGTTATAGCAGTTTACCCAAACTGTTCCGACACGGAGCTTGCTGGCGATATAATGCGCATTTTTAATGTTTTCAGTCCATACTCCAGCAGCAAGGCCGTATGCTGTCAGGTTGGCGCGCTCAATTACTTCGTCTAAATCTTCAAACGGCATAGCTGCGACAACAGGACCAAAGATTTCCTCTTTCGCAATTGTCATTTCGTCCTTTACCGCAGCAAATATGGTAGGAGAAACGAAATATCCGTTTTCAAAAGGCTTGGCCCCGCCCATCAGAACTTCCGCTCCTTCCTCAATACCTTTTTCAATATAGCTTAACACTCGATTTTGCTGTTCAGCTGAAACGAGCGGCCCGATTGTTGTCTCCGGGTTTAATCCATTTCCCTGCTTTAGGTTTTTAGAATGCAGCACGAGGTCGGCGACTACGTTATCGTACATTTTTTTAGGAATGAAAAGACGCGAGCCGGCGCAGCACACTTGCCCTTGATTGAACATAATTCCGGATAAAGCGCCGGGAATGGCGCGGGAAAGGTCGGCATCCGGCAAAATAATATTTGGCGACTTGCCGCCAAGCTCAAGTGTTACGCGTTTTAACGTTTCAGCAGCCTGCTTCATAATAATTTTTCCAACTTCTGTTGAACCGGTAAAGGCAATTTTATCAACAAGGGGGTGGGAAACGAGAGCTTGTCCGGCTGTTTCACCATAGCCTGGAACGATATTTACTACGCCTTTTGGAAATCCGGCTTCTTCAATCAGCTCCGCCAAATACAGTGCAGAAAGCGGTGTTTGCTCTGCGGGCTTTAGTACAACCGTACAGCCGGTGGCAAGGGCGGCTCCGAGCTTCCACATAGCCATTAAAAGCGGAAAGTTCCAAGGGATGATTTGCCCGACAACGCCAACTGGTTCGTGGCGTGTGTAGTTAAAGTAGTTGCCGTTAACAGGAATGGTTTGTCCAACAAGCTTTGTTGCCCAGCCTGCATAGTAGCGAAGGTGTTCAATTGCAAGCGGAATGTCGGCGTTTGCCGTTTCTTGAAGCGGCTTTCCGTTATCAAGTGTCTCTAGCTGCGCAAGTTCTTCTCTATTCTCTTCCATGAGATCTGCGAGCTTGTACATAAGGCGGCTTCGCTCCGCAGCTGTCATGCGCTGCCAAGGCCCATCATCAAATGCGGCACGTGCAGCCAGGACGGCCTTATTTATATCCTCGCGCCGGCCTTCGTATACCGTGGCCAGTGTTTCCCCCGTAGCTGGATTCGGTGTGTCAAACGTCCCGAAGGAAGCGCTTTCAACAAATTGTCCATTAATATACAGCTTTTTTGTTCCTGTTAAAAACTTTGCAACTTTCTCACTGATCTGCACTACAATTTTATCCATTATACAACCCCCTTAAAATTTTTCGGTAGCAAAACTGAAGGAAGATGTGGAGAATCTAATGTAAATAATATACAAAATGGTTATAATTTTCAATTTTCGTTTTTGTTACAAATGCCACAAAATTGTAACAAAATACGTTTGCGGAATAAATGGCTGCCCGGGAGGGAATTTTAACAATGGAGGTGAAAGAAATGGGCAAAGCAAAAAAAGATGGATCTAAAGGAAAGTTGAATTCTCCGAATGTAGAGGGGCAAGGAACGACGACGGCAGAAACAGGGAGTATGAAGGCAAGCTCCTCCCGTCATAAACAAAAGCAACCGTAAAACTCACAGGAAAGCTGTGGGTTTTTATTTTTTAGCTACCCTAAAAAATCGGATCTGTTAAACTTGATTGTTAATTTTCCACTACAGGCGGACACTTGCCGCGGGCGGGGCTGAACCGCTTTTCCCGCTGGAGTCGCCGCCTTTCGTTCCAAATCAACAAATGAATCCAAATCAACATTAGCCTTTAACAGAGCCAAAAAATAAAAATTTTTATCTATCGTGGTGCAAGTTATATTCTTGCATGGATGTCTATGTTAAAATTTCCCGCTCAGTCAATAGTTTAGCGACAGCTGCACTTTATTAACAATAATGTTTAATATAACTATTTTTTATAAGAAAATTGGCACAAGAAGTGGTACAATATCATATTGTGGCGCAAACTGTAACAGAAAGGAGGGGCAAATGTGAATAAAGAAACAAAGGAACCGCGCTTTCGGATGGCTCATCGCGAAGCGCGGATCGGGATTGCTCTTGCGGTTGTGAATTTTGTGTGGTGGTATGCTTTTGCATACGGACTTGGTTCTAAGAGTCCTGACCAATATACATACATACTTGGTTTTCCAGCATGGTTTTTTTACAGCTGCCTCGTTGGATTCGTAGTCATGGTCGCCCTTGTTATATTCGTGGTGCGCGTATTCTTTCAAGACATTTCATTAGAAGAATAAAGTGAGGAAAACAAATGAATTGGTATGTACTTATTCCAATGCTAGTGTGTTTTATTGCTGTATTTCTCATTGGGGTATATGCCTCAAGAGCGGTACAAGCAACCGACAATCGCAATTTTTTGCAGGAGTATTTTTTAGGGGGCAGGGAGCTTGGCGGCCTGCTGTTGGCAATGACGATGATTGCGACATATGGAAGCGCCAGCAGCTTTATCGGCGGGCCAGGAATTGCCTACAATACGGGGCTTGGCTGGGTGCTGCTTGCTTCTATTCAAGTTGCGACCGGTTATATTGTGCTAACGACGCTCGGCAAAAAATTTGCCATTATCGCGCGGCGGATGAAGGCAATCACACTAATTGATTATTTAAAAGGAAGATACGAAAATAAAGCAGTCGTAATTTTGTCGGCATTATGTATTATTATCTTTTTATTTTCGGCAACTGTAGCGCAATGGGTCGGGGGAGGCCGTTTGATTGAATCGCTTACCGGCTTATCGTATCCGACTGCATTATTCATTTTCACAATCTCTATACTCGTCTATGTGCTAATTGGCGGTTTTCGCGCTGTAGCGCTGTCTGACACGTTACTTGGCTTAATTATGCTTGTAGGCACAACGATTATTTTAATTGGAACGATTGTTGCCGGCGGCGGCGTTGCGAATATTATGCAAGAGCTAATTCAAATTAATCCAAACCTTGTTACGCCGTTTGGCGCCGACGGGGAGCTGACAAAGATGTATGTAACATCTTTTTGGATTTTAATTGGCATTGGTGTGGTCGGGCTTCCACAAATTAGTGTTCGCGCCATGTCCTATCGCAATTCAAAGGCGATGCACCAAGCGCTTATTATTGGAACGGCCGTTGTTGGAGCGATTATGATCGGCATGCATTTAACAGGCGTATTCGCCAGGGTCGTGCTTCCGGGGGTGGACGTTCCAGATAAGGTAATGCCGCTGCTTGCCATGAAAGTCTTGCCTCCGTGGCTGGCTGGCATCTTTTTAGCGGCACCGATGGCGGCGATTATGTCAACGGTAAACTCGCTGCTTCTTCTTGTCAGCTCGTCCTTAATTAAAGATATTTATGTCAACTATATAAATCCTGATGCGACAGATAAAGCTGTCAAAACAGGAACGCTCGTTGTAACGGGCACAATCGGTGCTCTCGTATACTTGGCGGCGATTAAACCGCCGGATTTTCTCATCTGGTTGAATTTATTTTCCTTTGGCGGGCTAGAGGCGGCGTTCATTTGGCCGCTTGTTCTCGGGTTATATTGGAAACGCGGAAACGCTGCTGGAGCGCTTGCTTCTATCATAACAGGCGTGGGCACTTATATGTATTTTCACCTATTCAAGCCGAATGTATTAGGAATGCACACGGTTGTTCTTCCTGTCGCCATTGCTTTGGCTGCATATATCATATTCAGTCTTGCTGCATCGAAAAAGGCATGACCGAGAAAAGCGCAGGTATCCGCACCTGTGCTTTTTTTAATTATGGAGTGAGGACAATTTCCTTATAAGAACCTTCTTTGGGATTTTTCACTACTATATTATTAGGCGCAGGTTACAGGAGGGACGATGATGAGTGAAGCGCAGGATAGCTTTGTAAAAAAGGAAGGAGAAGCTTTTCCAGGGAAAACATATGCCGAGCATTTACTTAAGCATGTATTTGCGTATCAGCGTGATTATTTATATAAAGAAATGTTTGCAATTCATTATGCTCATGCTGTGATGCTAATAGAGTGTGGCATTTTGCAAAAGGAAGAAGGGAAACAAATTTTACGAGGGATACGCGAAGTTGAGCAGCACGATTTTTCGGTTCAAGAGTACGATTCGCGCTATGAAGATTTGTTTTTTCTGGTAGAAGATCGCATACAGGAAGCAATCGGCAGCGAAAAGGCTGGAAATATGCATATCGCCCGCAGCCGCAATGATATGGGAGTGGCGATGTACCGAATGGTGCTGCGCCGCCATCTTTTGCAGCTGCTTGATTGCAGCATTATGCTCGGGGAAAGCTTACTTGAAAAAGCAGCTGAACAAAAGACAACGATTGTAACGGCATATACGCACACGCAGCCGGCACAGCCGACGGCGCTTGGCCACTATTTTCTCGCCATTTTTGATGGACTGGGGCGGGATATAAAGCGGTTGTTTCAAGCGTATGAAACGGTAAACCGCTCTCCTTTAGGAGCGGCGGCTTTGGCGACGACAGGTTTTCCGATTAACAGGGAGCGTGTTGCACAGCTCCTCGGTTTTTCCGGTTTAGTCGAAAATTCCTACGATGCTATTGCCGGTGCTGATTATTTACTGGAGGCAAGCGCTGCGGTAGCAATGCTTATGACCAATGCTGGCCGCTGGATTCAAGATTTTCTCGTACAGGCGACAAAGGAGTTTGGCGGAATTGTTGTCGCGGATCCATATGTACAAACCAGCAGCATTATGCCGCAAAAACGGAATCCTGTTTCGATTGAACATTCGCGGGCATTGGCGAGCAGCTCCTATGCAGAGGCATTATCTGTATTTCACATGATTCATAACACGCCATTTGGCGATATTGTCGATACGGAGGACGACTTGCAGCCGCATTTATATAGAAGCTGCGAGAAGGCAAAGCGCGTTATGCATTTGATGAATGCGGTTATTCGGACTATGCATATTGATAAGGAAAAGTTAGAGGAAAAGGCAAAGCAACACGCGATTACGATTACAGAACTCGCCGATGTGCTAACGAGGGATAAGGGAGTTTCATTTCGGCAAGCCCATAAGCTGGCAAGCGCTATCGCAAAGGAATGCAACGCTAAAAAAATAGAATTGCATGAACTGAAACCGGAGGAAGCAAGCAAGCTTTTATCTATTCAAATTACGGAAAAAGAGTGGCATGAAATTACTTCTCCGCAAGTATTTGTACAGCGCCGCTGTGTGCAAGGCGGCCCTTGTGAACAGGAAATGGACAGAATGATAGAAGATCGCCAACGCCATTTACAGAAGCTGCAGGAAAAGGCGAAGCAATATACGGATAAGTTGAAGGAAGCAGACGTCTTGCTCCAGAAGGTAACGGAGCAGTATATAAAACAATAAATGATAGCAATAGAACATTGATAAAAAGAACATTGTTAATGCAGGCTCATTTGCATCAAGCAGCTTTTTGATTCGAATGAGCCAAAACTATGTTATATCGGCAATAACGGTTAATATGACCGTTTGGATAAAGAAGAAAATTATAAATTAAACAATAATAAAACCTTGTTTCAATCAGTGAAGTAAGTTAAACTAAAAGCAAGTTACTTCATTCATTGAAAAAAGTAAGAAGGAGGTGTGCCTCCATCACAAATGTACGCAAAGGAAACAAAGCACTTATAAAAGATTTGAACCGCTATTTAGTGTTAGAGTATATTCGGCAAAACGGGCAAGTAAGCCGAACAGCGATTGCGAAAGCTACGAAAATGGGGCTTTCTACTGTAACAAACATTGTAGAAGAACTTCTGCAGGCAAAGTTGGTTCATGAAGTTGGCACTGCCGATTCGACCGGCGGAAGAAAGGCTGTGCTATTGGAATTTAATAAGCATTACAGTTATACATTCGGCGTGAAAATCGAGGAAGAGCAAGTGCGCTTGGCTTTGACAAATTTGTGCGCCGAAATTTTGGACAAACGGAATATTTCATTTGAAAAGGGAAGCGGCCCTGCCCAAGTTATATCGCTTATCGTCTTCCATATAAAAGAAATTATGAAAGCGCATAACCTATCTGTTGCCGATTTGTCCGGCATTGGGATTGCTTCTTCAGGCCTTATAAACCGCCAGCAAGGAACAATTGTCCGCTCTTCTATCCTCGGCTGGGAAAATATTTCGATTTGCCGGCAAGTGAGTGAGCAAATTGAAAGCATTCCTGTTTACCTGGACAAAAATATAAACGCTTACACATTGGCGGAACTTTCTTTTGGATTCGGAAAGCAGCTTAGTAGTTTTGTATGCTTGTCCGTTGGCGCCGGGCTTGGGATGACGACTGTCATAAATGGAGAAATTTACTCGGGCAGCTTTGGAGGAGCAGGTGAATTTGGCCACACAATCGTACAAATGAACGGGCATTTATGCCATTGTGGGCAGCAAGGCTGCTTGGAAATGTATGCGTCTGAAGCGTATTTGCAAAATGAAGGGCCGTTTTTGAAGGAATATTATCCACATTCCCCTGTTGATGTTTATACATTTAAAGGGTTGCGGGAGGCAGTGGAGAAACAAGACCCGCTCGCACTCGAACTAATGAAACGAATGGGGGTTCATTTAGGATTTGGGATTGTAAATATCATTAACAGCCTAAACCCGAGCATAATTGTGTTAATGGGCGAGGGACTAGAGTATGCAAAATATTTTCTTCCGTATACGTTACAAACGGCACAGCAAAATTATTTTGCTGCAGCAAATCTTCCAACTGAGATAGTTGTCTCACAAATTGGGAACGATTCCTGGCTTAAAGGAGCTGCTTTGCTTGCAATCCGCGAACTATTTCGCGTGCCGATTTACAGCCCAGAATCTATAAAAGGCAGGTAGATTGTATTGAAAACAGAAAAAGAAAAAATGCTAAACGGCGAGCTGTATCTTGCGGCTGACCCTGTTTTAGTGAAAGAGCGCGAGCGGGCGCGAAGATTGACGCGGCTATATAATCAAACATTAGAAACAGAATATGAAAAGCGCACCGAGCTATTGAAAGAACTACTAGGGGCAACAGGCAAAAGTTTATACATCGAACCGACTTTTCGCTGTGATTACGGCTATAACATTACAGTCGGCGAGAATTTTTACGCGAATTTTGATTGTGTAATTTTAGATGTGTGCAGCGTGCGTATCGGCGATAATTGCTTTATGGCGCCAGGCGTCCATATCTATACGGCAACGCATCCATTAGATCCTATAGAGCGCGTTTCTGGTGCAGAATTCGGGAAGCCGGTTATAATTGGCGATAACGTATGGATTGGCGGGCGCGCCGTTATTAATCCGGGAGTCACCATTGGCGACAATGCGGTCATTGCTTCCGGTGCGGTTGTTACAAAGGATGTTCCGCCTAATACAGTAGTCGGTGGAAATCCTGCAAGAGTTATAAAAATAATTTAAACATAGAATAGGAGCTGTTATTAATGCAAACGTTTGCCAAAGGAAATGCCGAATGGTGGAAAAAAGCGACAGTATATCAAATCTATCCGCGCAGCTTTATGGATTCAAACGGAGATGGAATTGGCGACTTACAAGGAATTATCTCTAAGCTTGACTATTTAAAAACACTTGGTGTAGATGTCGTGTGGCTAAGCCCGGTTTACGATTCCCCCAACGATGATAATGGCTATGATATTCGCGATTATGAAAAAATTATGCAGGAATTCGGCACAATGGAAGATTTCGACCTTATGCTTGCAGAAATGCATAAACGCGGCATCAAGCTTGTAATGGATCTTGTTGTCAACCATACATCCGACGAACACGAATGGTTTGTGCAGTCGCGCAGCAGCAAGGATAATCCATATCGAGATTTTTATTACTGGCGCGCAGGAAAAGACGGAAAAGAGCCAAATAACTGGGGTTCCGTATTTAGCGGTCCGGCATGGGAATATGATGAAACGACAGGCGAATATTATTTGCACATCTTTACAAAAAAGCAGCCAGACTTAAACTGGGAAAATCCGAAGGTGCGCGAAGAAGTGTACAAAATGATGCGTTTTTGGCTTGACAAAGGCATTGACGGCTTCCGTATGGATGTTATTAATTTTATTTCAAAGGTTCCTGGCTTGCCGGACGGTGAATTACAGCCGGGCCAACTGTACGCAGATGGCGGCCAATACTACTTAAATGGTCCGCGTGTCCACGAGTTTTTACAGGAAATGAACCGGGAAGTGTTATCAAAATACGATATTATGACAGTAGGCGAAATGCCGGGAACAAATCCGGAGCTTGCCGTGTTATATACAAGCCCGGAGCGCCAAGAAGTGAATATGATTTTCACATTTGAGCATATGGACTTAGATAGCGCCCCTGGAGGAAAATGGAATTTGAAGCCGCTAAGCTTGCTTGATTTGAAGGATAATTTTACAAAATGGCAAATCGGCTTGCACAATAAAGGGTGGAATAGTTTATATTGGAACAACCACGACCAGCCGCGTATTGTATCGCGTTTTGGCAACGATAAGGAGTATCGTGTACAGTCGGCAAAAATGCTGGCTACTTGCCTGCATATGCTGCAAGGAACTCCGTATATATACCAAGGTGAGGAAATCGGCATGGTAAACGTGCAATTTGAAGATTTAGCGGATTACCGCGATGTAGAAACGTTAAATATGTATAAAGAGCGTACGCAGCTTGGCTATAAGCATGAGGAGATTATGAAATCCATTTATGTGAAAGGGCGAGATAACGCGAGAACGCCGATGCAGTGGGATGACAGCGAAAATTCCGGATTTACGACAGGAAATCCGTGGATTAAAGTTAACCCGCGCTATCCGGAGATTAATGCAAAACAAGCTTTAGAAGATGAGAGTTCTATTTTCTATTACTACCAAGCATTAATTCGCCTGCGCAAGGAAATGGATATTATCATATATGGCGATTATCGCTTATTGCATCGTGAAAATGAAGCAGTATTTGCTTATGAGCGCACGCTGGAAAACGAAAAGCTAATCGTGCTTTGCAATTTTACTGGCCAAACGCAAACTTTGGATGACGCGGAGCTATTAGCCGAGATGAAGCAGGCGGATGTGTTAATTGCGAATTATCCGCAAGAAGCAAAGCAAGAGCTAACACTAAAGCCATATGAAGCGGTTGTGTATTATAAAAAATAAGAAGTTAAGAGGAAAAAAGATGAAAAATCTTTTTTCCTCTCGGTTTTACTATTGATGTTTTGCGCCTGTTTCGGTAGCATAGTATACTGTGACAACAATGAAATAAGGAGAACAAACAATGAAAAAACACTGGTGGAAAGAAGCAACAGCTTATCAAATATATCCAAGAAGCTTTATGGATTCAAATGGCGACGGCATTGGCGATTTGCAAGGCGTTATTTCCAAGCTCGATTATCTAAAGGACCTTGGGATTGATGTTATTTGGATTTGCCCGTTCTATAAATCGCCAAACGATGATAACGGATATGATATCAGCGATTACCATGATGTAATGGATGTATTTGGAACGATGGCAGATTTTGATCAATTGCTTGCTGCGGTGCACAAGCGCGGCATGAAGCTGATTATCGACCTTGTAATTAACCATACGAGCGATGAGCATCCATGGTTTATCGAATCGCGTTCTTCCAAGGATAACCCAAAGCGCGATTGGTACATTTGGCGCGACGGCAAAAACGGCAAGGAACCGAACAATTGGGAAAGTATTTTCAGCGGCTCCGCATGGGAATATGATGAAAAAACGGACCAATATTATTTGCATGTTTTCTCAAGAAGACAGCCTGATTTAAACTGGGAGAATAAAGAAGTTCGTTTTGCGCTATATGATATGATTAACTGGTGGCTCGATAAAGGAATTGACGGTTTCCGTGTGGATGCGATTTCGCATATTAAAAAGCGCGAAGGCCTTCCTGACCTTCCAAACCCGAAAAAATTAGATTATGTTCCTTCTTTTGACTACCACATGAATCAAGAAGGTATTCAAGAGTTTTTAGAAGAGCTCAAAGTGCAAACGTTTGCCAAATACGACATTATGACGGTCGGAGAAGCGAACGGGGTAACGATAGAAGATGCGGACGAGTGGGTCGGTGAAGAAAAAGGAAAATTCAACATGGTTTTCCAATTTGAACACCTTGATTTATGGGATAAAAATACAGTTGGAGAAGTTGACGTTGTCGCATTGAAGGAAACATTTACAAAATGGCAAAAGGGCTTAGAAAACCATGGTTGGAATGCGCTATTTATTGAAAACCATGATAAAGCGCGCATCGTGTCTACATGGGGCAATGATAAAGAATATCGCGTTGAAAGCGCGAAAGCGTTCGGAGCGATGTATTTTTTAATGCAGGGAACACCGTTCATTTACCAAGGGCAAGAAATCGGCATGACAAATGTCCGCTTTGAATCGATTGACGAATATGACGACGTTGCGATGAAAAACTATTATCGGATTGAACGTGAAAAGGGACGTTCCCATCTAGAGATTATGGAAGTGATTTGGAATAGCGGCCGTGACAATTCACGTACGCCGATGCAATGGGATGACAGTAAGAACGGAGGCTTCACAACCGGAACACCGTGGATGGGCGTGAATGAAAACTACAAAACAATTAATGTAAAAGCAGATCTTGAAAATCCAGATTCAATTTTGAATTTCTATAAAAAGATGATTCGTTTACGCAAAGAGAATGAAGTATTCGTGTACGGTTCTTACGATTTAATTATGTCGGAAGATGAGCAAATTTATGCGTATACAAGAACATTGGGGAATAAGCAAGCGGTCATAATTACGAACTTGACAAATGAAAAAGCGAATTATGAGTGGCCTGATATTGCATTATCTTCTAAGGATTTAGTGTTAAGCAACTATAAAGTGCAGGACCATTCTGATGTATACGCATTTGAACTGCAGCCATACGAAGCGCGTGTGTACTTAATTTAATAAGTGCATGACGCAAGAAAAGCAGCCAAAGGTTTGGCTGCTTTTGTATGTATGTTAATGAACGGGCTGAAAATTCCTCTTTTGTAAAATAAGTGCTATCTGGTTTCATCAATCCGGACTATGCCGCCTTGTTCGAAATTTTCCGTCTCTAAGAGATGAATAATTGCTTGCGCCACGTAATCGGGAGAGAGTAATTTTCCTTCTTCCTTTAAAGAGACAAAACGTTCTAGATTGGCGAAATCTTCTTTATGTGCAGCGCGAATTTGTGCCTGCATATCAGTATCGACAACTCCGGGTGCAAACGAAATAATTTTGGTCGGATAATCTTTTCCTTGTTCTTCTACAGCGACACAGCGTGTAAACATATCGACTCCCGCTTTTGTTGTACAATAGGCACCCCAGCCAAAATAAGGATTTTTTCCTGCACCGGAGGAAATGTTTACGATGCGTTTGTCAACAAGCGCTTCATTTGTCCGCTTTAAAAATTCGGATGTTAGTAACATCGGAGCCAGCAAATTTAGATGGACATTTTCAATTAATGCTGCATTCTCTGCCCGTTCTATCGGCTTCATTGGAGCCAGCATACCTGCATTATTAATGAGCGCAATAGCGGAGGCGCTTTCTAAATCAATAAGCGAGAATATTTCATCCATCACCTCTTCAATCTCATCGATTCGCAGCAAATCAAAGCTAAGGGGGTAAAATAATGTTCCTTTTTGTTTCGCTTTTTCTTCCAGCTCTTCGTTTCTGCTTCGCGAAATGGAGAAAACGATTACATCTCTTTCAATTAACTCTTTCACGATAGCTTCACCAAGCCCACGCGATGAGCCTGTAACAATAGCAAACCTCATCAGGCAATCCTCCTTTTCTACAACATACCATTAAATAAAACAAGTGTAAATTTGAAAATGATATGAAACGGTTACATATTAAATGAGAAGTGCTATAGTAAAAGAAATAGGGCAGTTTACCGTATCGTGAAGGAGACATATATATGTACATTAATACAAAACGGTTTACGTTGCTTCCGTGTACAATTGAGCTTGTAAAGCAAAGAAACGAATATAAAGCGGGCGATCATATTCATATGTATTTGCAGCAGCTGCAGCATGATGCCAGTCTGCTTGGATGGGGCGCCTGGTATGTATTAGAACAGAACACGAATGAAATTATTGGGGACATTGGTTTTAAAGGAAAGCCAAATGAAGGCGAGGTTGAGGTTGGCTACGGTATGATTCCTTCTGTAAGGGGGAAAGGATATGCAAGTGAAGCAGTAGCTGCTTTGCTTCAGTGGGCCTTTGGAACAGGAGAAGTGCAAATAGTGCTTGCAGAGTGCTTAAAAACAAATGGGCCTTCTATTCGGGTGCTTGAGAAACTAGGATTTATAAAAACGTATGAAGGCAGCGAGATGTTATATTGGAAAAAATATAGATTATAATATGGAAACTGGATTGCCATGCATTACGGGAACTTTATAACAACATAAAAAACTGAGCACGGACAATTGCCCGTGCTCAGTTTAAGCATTGTTTTTTAACATAGCATTAATTATAGAGCCATTAAACGTTTAAACAATACATTATTTTCTAAATGAACATGCTGGAATAAATCATTTTCCAATTCCTCTAAACGCTTATATACCATTTGGTACGTACGGCAGGCTCCCAGCGGCGGGGTGAAATCATGCGTAATGTCGCGCAATGTTTTCATAATATCTCCTGCCGCGTCATGTTCTTTTTCAAGCTCTTCGAGAGCTGCTGTTGCTTTTTGCAGGTTTTCTTCTGTAGGAAGCTGTTCGTATTGGACAATTAACGGGAAAACTTGCATCTCTTCTTTAATAGTATGCTGCTCCAATTCTGTTTTTAATTGGTTAAACAAGGAATGTACCTGGGCAAGATGCGGCTGGTCGTCGCCGTGAACGCGCAATACTTTCGTTACATACGGGCTTAGCTGCGGCAGTTCTTCATTTAAATATTTGTGATGGGTATGGATGATATGGTCAATAATTTCAGAAAAAGCTGCTTCATTCCAGTTGCGATCGCTATCAGCAGCCTGATATTGCGCATAGAGTGTATTTAGTTTCACAAGCAGTTCGTCGCATGAAACTGCTTTTCCTTCCGTTGCTTCTTCAAGTGTTTTATTTCCTCCGCAGCAAAAATCGATGCGGCTTGCTTTGAAAATGTCGCTTGCTTTTGGGAAAACTGTTACGATATCTCCGACGCTAGATTGCTTTGTAAATGCTGTTTCCATTTCTTTCACCTCTGTCTCCGGTTTCATTACACTATTAGCATAATTGAAATAGGGAAAGAAGGGAGTGACGGGGGTCACAGCAGTCGTTAACAATTTGTTACGAATGCTTTATACACTTTTCTATATCGGCTTTATCTTCTTCGGTTAATAATTGTTCAGCTAATGGGAAAATAATAGTTTCTTCTTTTTCAAAATGTCCGTTTAAAATATCGGCCATTTCGGCGAGATGGTAAACGAGGCTTTTAGCTTCCGCCTTTGGGATTGGATCGCAGGCGTTTTTGGCGTGATTTAAAAAGGTTGTAAGATGAAATGCTACTTGTTCGTGCTCCAATTCCATAACAGCTACAGGCCCGGCTTCTGTTCCGAGGCATTTTGCCAAGAGCGGGTATAAAAAAGCTTCTTCCTTTGCAGTATGCTTCATAAAGGATTTGTAGAATTCCTGTACCTTGTAGCATAGGCATAAAAGGACTTCTTCATAAGATATATCTTCGCCGCGTTCAATTGGGGCGGCAAGATGCAGCAGAGCTTCCTTTTGGACAACAAGCATGCGATGCTCTTGCATCAACTGTTCCAAAGCGGGACAATGACGAGCAGGAAACTGAACACAATGTTTTACCTTCATCGTAATTCCTCCTTACTCTTTTTGCTACTATCTTATTTCTATTTTCTCCATTCTACAGGGAAAAACGGCTAAGGAATAAGGATATTTTGTGACAGTTTCCCGTTAGCGCCAGCAAGCAAATGGCCGTTGTGCTACTCCTCTGTCAGACTGCTTATCGGAACTGTATATTCCTGCTCCGGGTTATGTACGGCGTAAATCCGGGCTGTTTCGTTTTTTTCATCGATGTGCTGTATCATAATGGGCATGCCTTGATAAGAAACCGAAACTGTTTTTCCTGATTCTGAAATTTCCTTTGCTCGTGCAATGTTCATCATAATCCCTCCTTCGCTTTCTTTATTTTTTGTTTGTTTTGAAGTTTTATTCTAAGAAAAAGGAGCTGACCGCAAAACGCGTTAGCGTTTTGCGGTCAGCTCCTTTTATAATTGTTTTGAAAGATTTTGTAACGTATCTGAAGTTGAAGCAATTTCATTCATTGCGCTCGTTGCTTCTTCGATCATAGCGGCAATTCGCATTAGCTCCTGCTGCGTTTGCTGATTTTGTGATTTATTGTCTTGAATGGTGTTAAGGACGGTTTCGAACGAATCGCTCATCTGCTCCATTTGTGTATGGCTTTTCTTTGTCAAATTTGCCACTTCCTTCATGCGGCTTGACGTTTCTGTAATTTGCTCATTGATTTTCATAATCAATCCGGATACGCCGGATACGGATGTTTTCGTTTCCTCTGAAAGCTTTCGCACTTCGTCTGCAACAACGGCGAAGCCTTTGCCGTGTTCTCCGGCACGCGCGGCTTCGATTGCAGCATTTAAAGCTAATAAATTTGTTTGTTCAGCAATCGATTTTACGATATTGGCAATGTGGTTGATTTCTTCTGATACGGTGTGCAAAACGGTAATTTTTTCCATAATTTGTTCTGTGCTCGTTTGAATGTTATTCATTAACAGATGCTGCTGTTCTAAATCTTGTTTTCCTTTTTGGGCTGCTGTTTCTGTTGTTTCAGCCGTTTTTAATGTATGATTTGCTAAATGGGTTAAATCCTGTGTTTGTTCATGAATGCGCTTTACAGATGAGTGGGTTGTATCGAAAGCGCAGGAGAGCTGTTGGGCAACTGTGCTAAGCTCGATTCGCACTGCGGTCTTTGCTGCGTTCTGCATTTCTTGAATGTTCCGCAATTCCTCGTCATAGGCCTCCAACACGAGCTGTTGCTCAAAATTAAAAATTCTGCTTACTGCTTGAATGGCTTGATGGTATTCTTCCCTGTCTAATATCTGGTTGTATAAAATATTCGATATAGAAAGAAACAAATCTTGAAATGCGCACATATACCATTTCGGTTCCAAGCCAATTTTCACATGCATATAGGCAATTTGTTTTCTTTTTGCAACGAATGCTTCGTCCAGAGTCCCGGTGAATGTCTCAACGATATGGCGCCGCATTGTGCCTTGCAGCTGTTCGATTGAGCTATGCGTTGTAATGATTTCTGTTAAAGACGTTTCCGATTGCATATTTTCGTAAAATCTATGGACGATGTCGTCAATATGTTTCTCAATTATCGGTTTAAGCAAAAATAAAATGGCCAAATCATCTGTAGTTAAGCCAATCATTTGAAGTTGTTTTTTTAGTACAGGATTAGATAGCTGAATATAAACCTTTTCTTTGCCGGTTTTGGCTAATAGTTTTGGTTGTTCCTGCCGTGCTCTAAATAAAAGTTTCATTGAAAATCCCCCATGTTTTTCAATCAGAATGCTGTATATCCGTATTAATTTATAATAAAAACATATATGTTATATAGAAAAATATTTTGATATATAAAAATCTTATCAAAAACAGAGTGTGGAGTGAAGTTTTTTTGGAAAATAAAAGATAAATATTAAAAAACAGCTGTTATAGCGAAACAGCTGTTTTTTAATGTTCTTTATATTTCATTTATTTTTTGAAGCAATTCTTCTTTTTCGTTTACAGATAGCATTTGTTCAGCCATCGGAAATAGCACCTGTTCTTCCTTCATGAAATGGTCTGTTAAGATAGAATATGCATTGCTAATATAAGCAGCTAGCTGCGCGGCCGTTTCTTTTGAAATATCTGTTTGCAATTCTTTTGTCTGTTCCAAAAACATAGAAATATTCGCTTTTGCTTGATCATGCTCATATTCCATGACAGCTATCGGTCCCATTTCTCTGCCGATGTATTGCACCATCATTTCAAATAATATATCCTCTTCTCTTTTAGAGTGAGGATCTAGTACAGCTAAAAATGCCAAAACTTTTTCACGTAAAAGAGACAGTTGCTCTATAGGCGCTGTTGTATATGTTTCTTCACGAATAGCTGTTGCAAGCTGAAATAGCTCGTATTTTTGCTCGTTTAAAGGTATATGTTCATCTTTTAGTTGTTGTAGCGCGGGAGATAATGTTTGCCCATTTGCGGCAAGCTGGGAAAAATGACAGCCGTTGCTCATACTCGTTCCTCCTAAGTAGTTGTTGTGATTCCATCTTACTCAACTAGCATTTATATTGGTGTGATTAGTCTCACTTTGGGCAGAACGTTCACAAAAAATTCTTAAATAGTGTACTTCTAAAGCATAGCCTAAGACGGGGATATTATAAAAACAAATGCGAATAATAGAAAAAAACAAATGGAGTGAAAAGAATGAAAAAAAGAAACATAGCTCTTTTTGTGTGGGTCTTGCTTTTTCTGGCGCCGGCATGGGCTTATGCGCATGTAAAATGGTTCGCGGAAACGGAGGCGGTAAAGGAACCGCTTGAAAATATTTTATCGCCGTTATTTATGACAGTAGCACTGTTAATCGCTGTTTTGCTGGCAGTTCTAACACAGTTGCTCCCGTTCATTATGAAAATCCCTATCGCCAACCGTGTAGATGAACAGCTTGGGCGTTACCGGAAATGGTCACGGTATATATTGAAGTATGGCACGGCGCTGGCACTGGCGGTTCAAATCATGTCAGGTTCTATTTTGGCTCCGGAATTTAAAGTAACGGCCGGAGCGGAAATGATGTGGATTTGGCTGACAATAGTGATTTTGCTTATCCCGCATCACCTCGCGACAAAGGTAGCGGCGCTCTCCCTTCTTGGTATATTCATTTACGTTTTGGCGGATGTCGGTTTGTTTCACATTTTAGATTACGGATTTTACCTAGCAATCATCGGTGTATTGCTAGTTGGAAAAACAAAGCTGGAAGAATGGGGATTTCCTTTTCTCTATTTAGGAACGGGCCTTTCCTTGTGTTGGGTTGCGGTAGAGAAATGGGTGTATCCGGGAATGAGCGTTGATATTATCCATCATCACCATGTACCCACTTTCGGGTTTGACCCGGAAACATTTGTTGTGTTGTCTGCTTTTATTGAATTTGTAGTCGGTTATTTGCTTGTAGTCGGTATTTTAAATAGATTATTAGCAATTGTCGTTACGGTTTTGTTCGTTCTTACAACTACAATATTTGGATATAAGGAAATTGTCGGGCATGGCATTATCCATATTATTTTAATTATTTTCATTATTGAAGGTGTTTCTTTTTACTACCCGCCAATTGCGATGCATAAAACAAAGTTAGATCAAATGATTTTCGTGTTTCTTAACTTTTTGTTTGTACTCTCAGCATTTTTGCTCATTTACTATAGATTTGCGTAAACTTATTACAGCACACTTGAAAATTTAGAAAAAGGCATATAAAAATGTATTTTAAAGAGCGGCCCTTATCATATAATAGGAGTTACAGATAAGAAAACACGGAAATAGGGGACGGCTTTTACTTAAAATGGGAAGAGGAGTTTTGGGGTAAAGCTGCAAAGAGGATGAAATGGAAAACAAACAAGCGTATATTAAGCTGGTGGAGGAAACGTTGCTGTGTGCAGTTGTAATAAGAAGCGAGGATCCGCATAATCCGATTGAAGTTAAGTATGTTCCAAAGAGTTGGGAATGTATTGGAACCGGCAATTATGCAGCTGTTTTTTTGTACGAAGAGCATGATGATTGGGCTGTGAAAATATATGCAAGAGATACGGAGGGACTAATAAAAGAAGCGCAAGTATACAAGCGCCTTGGCTTCCATCCGGCTTACTCAGAGCTTATCCATCAAGGAGACACGTATTTAATTTTGCGGCGTTTAAAAGGCGTGACTTTATACGAAGCATTTCATAAAGGAATCCGCATTTCTGAAAGCGTAATACAAGATATCAATCAAGCGCTTGATTATGCCCGAAAAAGAGGGCTGAATCCTTTCGATGTTCATGGCAAAAATGTTATGATGAAGGACGGGAAAGGCTATGTTGTGGATATTTCCGATTTTTATAAAGAAGGCGAAGATAGGAAGTGGAAAGATTTAGTATGGGCTTATTATAAAATCTATAAGCCGTTTTTTTATAAACATCCAATTCCAATCCCGTATTTTATATTGGATATAATAAGGCACTCATACCGTTTGTACAGGAGATTCCGGAAGAAATAAAAAGAATCGGGCCAAGTCTTATCAAGACTTAATTGAGAAACATCCTTAAAATATAAAGCCTTTAACATATTAGTCATGACTAGTATGTTAAAGGCTTATTTCGTCATATACAAAACATACGCTGAAAATCTTTACCTATAAAGGAGCTTTGGTGGTAAAATGCGAATTTTTACGCTGAGGATATGCAGAATTTCATGCAGTTTGCAGAAACATTTTCTATTTCTAAACGCAGTCATATCAAGCGTGTATAAAAAGGGGCATACATGATAATAGCGGCAGAGACTTCAAGCCCTTGCCGTCCCTGCGTCTTGGGGCATTTCCCACTGCCGGGAATGATGTGTTATGTTAACTTCACATGAATATGATATACACGGTTCTTTGTTCAACTAACGAAGCAGGATAGCTGAAGAAGAAATAACAAGGAGTGAATCGTAATGAGCTTAGCCTCCTACATTGGCTGTAATATAGAAATACCGAGTAATGATGAAGAATATACAGAGGATTTTTTTTATTGGCAGGTGTTTTGCTAGTGAAGATGAACTGAAAAATGTAAAAAAATATCAATTTACTACACCGTATGTTTATGAAGTGTCTAGTCATTGGGGAATTAACATTTGGAAATATACGACTTCGGAAATCTGTACGGAATCGAAAAAGAAGCTAATAGAACTATGCGAAATTATGGACAGTTACCTTGAAAAAGGAGATTTTTTTGAACTATATAGTTGTTGGGTAGGAGAAGAAACTGAAAGTCGAGAGGGTGAGATAACCCTCCAAATCAATAACTTTAATATTGACCAGATAGAAATACCTGAAAAAACGTTAGTTAGATTTGAAAAATGAAATTTTCTTATTCAACTAACGGGTGCGATACTTTAACAAGGGTATCACATTGACTTCCGCTTTCGTATCTTACGTCAACTAGCCAGCCCCAGGCGGGGGTTGGTTCTTCTTGTTTACGCTCCCCATAAACGCGAATTGACTTTCAAACGATTGTCCCATCATCTAATAGCTACATTTTGCAATTAAGACTCCTAAGAAGAGGTTAACAACGCTTAGGTAGAATGACATTTGATGCTAGACTAAATAGTAGACACAGATTGTTATAATAAATATATCAACTATAACGAGGTGTGTCTGTATGGCAAGAGGTAGACAATTTGATGAGGCATTTAAAATTGAAACCGTAAAGTATATAAGTGAAAACAATAAGCCTATAGCTCAAGTAGCTAGAGAGGTTGGTGTGAACGCTAATACTTTACATGGCTGGGTGAAGAAGTATGGCCAACAGCCAGAAGTTAAGGCAGTACAATCCTTTTCAGCAGAAGCAGCTGAATTAAGGGCTCTTCAGAAGGAAATTCGTGATCTGAAGGAGGAAAATGAAATCTTAAAAAAGGCGATGCACTGCTTCGCGAAAAGCCCTCGGTAAAGTATGAATTCATTCATGAACATCGCTCCCAAAAAGTTTAAATCGCCTTTTATTCGAACTTTTTTATGAAGGCCACCAAGCGAAAGCGCGGTAGAAAAATCTGTGTCTATTTTCTTGACGTAGTATCACTTTTGGAAAAGCATCAACACGAGACATAAATAAACGGGATGCTATATACATTTAATATAAGTTCAAAAATGGGCGCGGGAAGGGAGGCAGTCTTGATGTGTGCTCTTATCACATTTTCAACTGCGGAGCATACATTATTAGGGCAAATGGGTGTTTAAAGCATTAAAATTTTTTTTGGGATTCAATTTGCATTTACGCAACTTTTATAGCTTTGACTAAAAAGGAGGGCGTTTACGTGTTGAAAAAATGGCTGCTGCTTATTAGCGTGTTAACCTTGTCTGTTGTTTCCGCCGCATGCAATAGCACCGCGGGAAGCAAAAGCGGGACAATGCAAATTACGACAACAACAGGACAAATTGCTGATATCGTACAGCAAGTAGGGGGAGACAAAGTCGAGGTCACCGCGTTGATGGGACCTGGGGTAGATCCGCATTTATATAAGGCTTCACAAGGGGATATTCACAAATTAAGCAAGGCGGACACAATTTTTTATAACGGACTTCATCTTGAGGGGAAGATGGGCGATATTTTAGAAAAAATGGAAAAGGACAAACCGACCATTGCCGTTACAAAAAATATACCAAAAGATAAGCTGCTGGCCAGTGAAGATAATCCGAGCGCGTATGATCCCCACGTTTGGTTCGATATCGGCCTTTGGAAGTATGCGGTCGAAACTGTGCGCGATGAGCTGATTGCGCTCGATCAAGACAACAAAGAGTATTATGAACAAAACGCGGCCGTATACTTAGCGGAATTAGATGAATTAAAAAGCTATGCGCAGGAGCAAATTCAACAAATCCCGGAAAAAAGCCGCGTATTAATTACAGCCCACGATGCTTTTAAATACTTTGGCTATGCGTATGGCATGGAAGTAATGGGGCTTCAAGGGTTAAGCACGGACTCGGAGTACGGCCTTAAAGACGTTCAAGCGCTTGTCGATACGATTGTGTCCGGCAACATTAAAGCTGTATTTATTGAAAGCAGCATTTCTGACAAATCCATTAAAGCAGTAGTAGAAGGAGTGAAGAAAAAAGGCCATATAGTAACCATCGGCGGCCAACTATTCTCTGATGCCATGGGCGAGAAAGGAACGGAAACAGGCACATATATCGGGATGTACCGCCATAATATCGATACGATTGTGTCAGCTTTAAAATAAAGCTCTGTTAAACTTGATTGTTGATTTTCCGCTACAGGAGGACGCTTTGCGCGGGCGGGGCCGAGCCGCTTTTCCCGCTGGAGTCGCCGCCTTTCGTTCCAAATCAACAAATGAACAAAAATCAACATTAGCCTTTAACAGAGCCTAAAATAAAGAGCAGGGCAAGAAATTGCTTCTTGCCAAAAACGCAGGAGGATGTAAGATGGAGCCGATTACGGTAGAAAATGTGACAGTTGCTTACCATTCTAAACCTGTATTACAGGAGATCAGCTTTTCTGTTCCAGAGGGACAATTAATAGGCATTATCGGGCCGAACGGGGCCGGGAAATCGACATTAATCAAAGCGATTTTAGGGCTCGTTCCGCGCGCTTCAGGTGATGTGGCAATATACGGAAAGCCATATAAACAACAGCGGAAGCTCATCGGCTACGTTCCGCAAAGGGGATCGGTAGACTGGGACTTTCCGACAAGCGCTTTAGATGTCGTATTAATGGGCAGATACGGCCATATCGGCTGGTTTAAGCGCCCAGCCAAAAACGATGTAGAGTTGGCACTCGCCTGTCTTGACAAGGTTGGCATGAAGCCATACGCCAACCGGCAAATTAGCCAGCTATCGGGCGGACAGCAGCAGCGCGTTTTCCTAGCGCGCGCATTAGCGCAAGATGCGACAATTTACTTCATGGATGAACCGTTTGTGGGTGTAGATGCAGCGACAGAAAAGGCGATTATTTCCCTGCTGAATGAATTAAAAGCGCAAGGAAAAACCGCACTCGTCGTGCACCATGACCTGCAAACCGTCAAGGAATATTTTGACTGGGTATTGCTTCTTAACATGAGAAAAATCGCAATCGGCCCGACAGAAGAAGTATTCACGCTTGAAAATTTACAGAACACATACGGAGGAAGATTGGCGTATCTTCATCAAGAACATCCTTCGGCTATGGGGAAGCAGGAGTGACATACGATGGTAGAAACAGTATTTACGCTTTTTTCGGATGCAAACACGCAGTGGGTTGTAATAGGTACATTGCTGCTTGGCTTAGCAAGCGGCGTATTAGGAAGCTTTGCGCTTTTAAAGAAGCAAAGCCTAATTGGGGACGCAATGGCGCACGCGGCTTTGCCGGGCATATGCATCGCTTTCTTATTGTACGGCGCCAAATCGATGCTGCTCTTTCTCATTAGCGCAGCTCTAGCAGGGTTATTCGCCACATTTCTCATTCAAAAAATCATTCAGCTTTCACGCATTAAGGAAGATACCTCTATTGGCCTCGTATTATCGGTTTTCTTCGGATTTGGGATTGTGTTGCTTACATTTATTAACCAAAATGGCAATGGAAACCAAAGTGGGCTTGATGATTTTATCTTTGGGCAAGCGGCTTCGCTTGTCGGTACGGACGTAAAAATCATCAGCGCTATTGCTGTTATATTGCTGCTTGCTATAATACTTCTTTTTAAAGAGTTTAAGATTTTGGCATTTGATCCGCAGTTTGCAAAAGGAATCGGTTTGCCGGTCGGATTGTTGAACGGCTTGTTGATGAGCTTTATCGTTTGTGCGGTTGTAATCGGTTTGCAGGCAGTCGGCGTTATTTTGATGTCGGCGATGTTGATTACGCCAGCCATCGCCGCGCGCTATTGGACGGAACAGCTAAATAAAATGGTTATTATTGCCGGCGCTATTGGTGCGTTATCGGGAGTAATCGGCACGCTGCTAAGCACAACAACAAAAGGAATGCCGACAGGACCGCTCATCATTGTTGCCGCGACAATCATGTTTTTATTTTCGCTTATTTTTGCCCCAAGGAGGGGGCTGCTGATGAAGGGAATCAAGCTATATCGAACCCGCAAGCTAGTCGCGCGGGAGCATGTGCTGCAAACGCTATATGATTTGACAGAAGCGCAAGCAATCGTGAAGCGGCCGTTGCGTCTGCCGGGATTTGAGATGAACGTAATTTTGAAAAAGCGCCCGATACCGTCCGCGCAGCTTCAGCGTATTTTGCGCAATTTGGAGAAAGCAAAGCTTGTGCGGCGCACTGACGGTCCTTTGTGGCATTTGACGAAGGAAGGGCTAATAGAAGCGTATGAAATCACGCTTCGCAATCGCTTGTTGGAAGTATATTTGATGAATGAAAGCAGATATGTGCACTTTAATATAAAACAAGATGAACATGCCGACATTTTAGAATTGCCTGAAGATAGTTTAATCGAGCTGGAACAGCTTTTAAAGCGGTACAATCGCGAGCTGCGCGTAATACCGAAGTACAGCCGGACCGAGAAAAGGGTGTATCAAAGGCATGCAAGCTGGGAGGGGCATAAGTGATGAGCTACGAAGCTTGGATTTTATTAACTGGTGCCTTAGTCGGCGTAAGCTGTGGAATAATTGGCTGTTTTCTGATTTTGCGGCGGATGGCAATGCTTGCTGATGCTATTAGCCATACTGTACTGCTTGGTATCGTCGGCGCTTATCTTGTAAGCCAAAGCATGGAAGGGATATACATGCTCATTGGCGCGGCCATTGTCGGGGTATTAACAGCTTTTTTCGTGCAAACGCTGCATGCAAGCGGCGTGCAGTCTGATGCGGCAATCGGCGTTGTGTTCACTTCGCTTTTTGCAGTTGGTGTCATTTTGCTGTCGGCTTTTGCCGGCAGAGTGCATTTAGATGCCGACCACGCCTTGATGGGGGAAATTGCTTTTATTCCGTGGGATGTACTGGAGATAAACGGAATAGGGCTTGGGCCGAAAGCGGTGTGGATGCTTGGCGGCGTACTGTTTATTAATATACTGTTAATCTCGATATTTTATAAGGAGATTAAGCTTTGCTCGTTTGATCCGGAAATGGCAGCTGCAATCGGCATTCCAGTCATGTTCATCCATTATTTGCTGATGGGGATGCTGTCCATTACAACCGTCGCTTCTTTTGACAGCGTCGGGGCAATCCTTGTTGTCGCTATGCTGATCGTCCCGGCTGCAACCGCCTATTTGCTGACAGACCGTCTATTCATTATGCTTCTGCTCAGCGCATTGGTTGGTGTCCTCTCGGCTGGACTTGGCTATTTTGCTGCTTATATCTTTAATGTTTCGATTTCGGGTTCCATGGCAAGCGCGGCTGGTTTGCTGTTTCTTATTACCTTCTTTCTTTCGCCAACGCACGGGCTGTTGGCAAAATGGCTGGCAAGAAGGAAGGCGCGGGCAAATCAAGCGGGATAGAATGAAGCCCCTGCAAACCTTTGCAGGGGCTTGCATTAATTGCGGCTAAAGCCCTCTTTGGAAGGCGGCCAAATGGTTATAAGAAGCATTTCGCACTGCAGTAAATACCGTTTTGACATTTTCGGGAAGATTAGGAATAGCTTGCACGGTCTACCCAAAATTATTCGTTGCCCGCACTTTTTCTATAAATCTTTCATTTACTAATAGTAGATTTAGAAAAAAGGGGGAATGAAAATGAGAGGAGACCATAATGCTACTGTAGTAAATTTAGAAGACCTTACAGCAAATGGCGTGACAGGAAATAAGAAGTTGCATTTAACGCGGCAAATTTTTACGTTCACGTGCGGCCCGCAATTTAATACTTTTTTTGTAACCTTGACTCCAGGAGAGTATGTGCAAATTTCCTGCGCGAACGGCCCCATTAGAATCCGGGTCGGCTGCGGCGAGCAGTTTACAACACTTGTCGCAACATATAACCTTCGTTCCGGACAAGCCGTACAGGTTACATGCTTAGGGTGAGAAGGGATCAGTAAAAAGGCATCAGCCTAAAGGGGGCTGATGCCTTTTTCATCTCAGTATATAGAGTGAAGTTGCAGGCGGAATACACACATAGGCTGCACATAGCATGTTTGAGAACTATATATATCCAATTTATGATTTGGACATATACATCGCGGCTAAGTAGAACAAATAGCACCTTGTACTTGCTTCCTCTCTCTGTTTTTCCGTCGTATGGGGCAGGAATAGGTTTTGACCGCTTTTATGCATAGCTGGATGCTCTCTCCCCCTTTCAAAAGAAAGGTTTTATGTTCTTTTTTTAACTTGTATTTATATAGAAAACTCTTATTTCTTTACATAAGCATATATATCTTTATTGGATAAATGTTGATATATCAATATTTGTATTGTAAAACATATTTTTACAATAGCTTAATACGTGTTTAATAGTTTATAAATATAATTCTATTTGTGTTAGATAAATATGCATTTCAACTAGGGGGAAGCATGATGATGAAAAAGAATTGGAAAAAGAAAATCTTGCCGACGGCAGTCCTTTCTTCTGTCGCGTTCGGAGGATTAATCGGCACGCTGCCAAATGCGCAGGCCGAAGAACAAAAGAATAATCATGCGGAAATTAAAAACGTTATTTTCTTAATCGGGGATGGAATGGGCGTTTCTTATACATCTGCCCATCGTTACTTAAAGGATAACCCAAATACGAAAATGATGGAACAAACAGAGTTTGACAAATATTTAGTCGGAAATCAAATGACGTATCCGGAAGACCCAGAGCAAAATGTAACGGATTCTGCATCTGCAGCAACTGCAATGTCAACAGGGGAAAAAACGTATAATGCGGCCATTGCCGTAGATAACGACGGCACCGAACTAAAGACAGTGTTAGAAGCAGCGAAGGAAAACGGAAAGGCAACCGGCCTTGTCGCGACTTCTGAAATTACCCACGCCACACCGGCGTCATTCGGTGCCCATGATACACACCGTAAAAATATGAATGCAATCGCCAATGATTATTTTGATGAAAAAATTAACGGAGAGCATAAAGTGGATGTTCTTCTTGGCGGTGGACTGAACAACTTTGTGCGTCCTGACAGAAACTTAACAGAAGAATTTAAAAAAGACGGCTACAGCTATGTCACAAACAGCGAACAGCTGGCAAACGATAAAAATGATCGTGTTCTTGGTCTATTTGCACCGGGCGGCCTTCCAAAAATGATTGACCGCACGGAAGACATTCCATCGCTTGAAGAAATGACGAATGCTGCTATCAATCGCTTAAGCAAGGATAAAGATGGCTTTTTCCTCATGATTGAAGGAAGCCAAATTGACTGGGCAGGCCATGATAACGATATCGTATCTGCAATGAGCGAAATGGAAGACTTCGAAAGAGCATATAAAGCGGCGATTGAGTTTGCAAAAAAGGACAAGCATACGCTGGTTGTCGCAACGGCTGACCACTCTACAGGCGGCTATTCCATTGGGGCAAACGGAAATTACAATTGGTTTGGAGAGCCGATTAAAGCAGCAAAACGCACGCCTGACTTCATGGCGCAAGAAATCGTAAAAGGCGCTGATGTAGAGGCTACTTTAAAGCAATATATTTCTTTAGATTTAACAGCTGCGGAAATTCAATCTGTTAAGGCTGCCGCTGAACAAGGCAGGGCGGATAAAGATAAAGGCATACTAAGAATCGATAATGCAATCGAGAAAATCTTTGACGAGCGTTCCCATACAGGCTGGACAACAGGCGGCCACACAGGCGAGGACGTGCCGGTATTTGCGTTTGGCCCAGGCGCAGACAGATTTGCGGGCCAAAAAGACAACACAGACCATGCAGCTATCATTTTTGAGATTTTAGGAAAAGGTAAGAAAAATAAATAATATTTTTCCGCTGTCCTGCCAGGGCAGCGGCCATTATTTTTCCAAGGATAGGGGAGAGGTTTTCATGAAAAAGGCGCTTCTGTTGATTGCTGCTGCGGCGATGTTGGGCGGATGTTCCGCGAATGCAGCCGAAAAAAACGCGAAAACAGAGAAAATGGAAGAGCAGGAAGTGAAAAAGGCGGAAGAAAGTCCTGTTCATAATCAGGCAACGGAATATGTGCCGAGTTCGCAAATTGTAGATGACGCACAGCTTCTGCAGGTAGGGCAATCCATTGCAAATGATAAAGGGATTGCGACTGTGAAAGCAATCAAGCAAGTAGAACAAACGGTACAAATTGGAGCGGTTGATTTAGTGATTCATGATGTGAAAATCATCGATTATACTCCGTCCTACGGCATGATTGACTTTTTCCACGGCTACACACACGATGAGCAGTTTCATTTTGTGAAATTGAATGTAGAGGTGCAAAACACTTCCTCTAAGAAAGTTAAGTTCGCCCCAATCGCCGTGTTGGAAACAAGCACCGGCGAGCAGAAACATTGGGATGACGATATTTACCTGGAAAACATAAACGGTGAGCTCGCTCCGTCCCAAGGAAAGCGAGGCAATCTTGGATTTATTTTGGAAGGGAAGCAGCCGGAGAGTATAAAGTGGATTAAGGTTACGACCAGTGATTTGGTGGACGAGGAGCATAAGGTTGTAGAAGGTGCGAAGGAGATTCGGATTGATATGGAGTGATGGAAAGCACGGCCGCAGCCGTGTTTTTTATATGTAAAGATAAATCGGCTTTAGGTGAAAGGGAGCAATTATTTTGTCGTCGACTCATAGTGATGTGAGAAACACGGTACATCGACGATATTTGTAAAGGCAAGGGAAATAGGTAAGGAATTGAAGGTTAACAAGCTATTTTATAGTTGGCATGTCACACGGCGTAGGGTTATAATGGGTTTATACAAAATGTGGGAGTTTTTTCGGAAGGTTTTAATTAGTGCTATTTTTGGGTTCGTATTTTAGCTATGAGAGATTGAAACAGCAAAATACTCTTTTACGTTTCCTCCAAATTTCTTGTTCATATTTTAGCTATGAGAGATTGAAACCCAAGGGAGGAAAGCAACGGCATATTGACGAATTTATTTTTCAACAGTCAGAAGAAAACACGCGTCCATCAACGCGTGTTTTCTTAGTATTAGTATCAGCCTACCTTATCTTTCACTTCAGTATAATTCAATGTACTATGCCTTCTGCCGTACGCGAAGTAGATTACCAATCCAACCAATAACCAACCCCCAAAACTAACCCAAGTCAACGCCGGCAATTGCAGGATTAAATATCCGCAAAACAAAACTGCCAGAATGGGAATCAGTGGCACAAATGGCACCCGGAAGCCATGCTGCAGATTCGGCTGCGTTTTCCGAAGGACAAGGATGCCAATGGAAACCGTAATAAAAGCAAACAGTGTACCGATATTCGTTAATTCAGCCAGCTTGCTTAACGGAAGGACACCGGCAAAAAAGGATACAAATAAAGCGATCAACCAAGAGTTGATTTTTGGCGTGCTCGACTTGCCGCTTACACGGGAGAATACTTTCGGAAGCAATCCGTCACGGCTGATAGCGTAGAAAAGGCGAGATTGCCCATATAGCAATACAAGAAGCACGGTTGTAATGCCCGTGATGGCCCCTAAAGAAATGAAACCGGCCACCCAATCTTGATGAATGTAATTTAATGCAAATGCAACAGGGTTCTTTACATTTAATTGGTCATAAGGAACAATTCCTGTCAGCACGAGTGAAACAATAATGTAAAGTACTGTACAAACTGCTAGAGATGCGATAATCCCAATCGGCATGTTTCGTTTTGGGTTTTTTACTTCCTCAGCCGCTGTAGATACTGCATCAAAGCCAATATAAGCAAAGAATACGGTTGCGGCTCCTGCGGCAACGCCAGAGAAGCCAAACGGCATGAAAGGTGTCCAATTTTCTGGTTTTACATACCATACGCCAACTACGATGAAAAGCAAAATGACAGCCACTTTAATAATAACCATAGCGGCGTTAAAGCGTGCGGATTCTTTTACTCCACGCGTTAATAAGAAGGTAATAGCAAGAATGATAAGAACTGCAGGCAAATCAATAAAGGTTCCCTTTGCCGGGTCATAAGCGCTTGTTAGTGCGGTTGGGAATTTGATGCCAAAGCCGGCAAGCAGTCCTTGAAAGTATCCGGACCATCCTGCAGCGACAGCAGAAGAAGCGATTCCATATTCTAAAATTAAATCCCATCCGAGAATCCAGGCGATAATTTCTCCAAATGCTGCATAGCTGTACGTATAGGCGCTGCCTGACACAGGAACGGTCGAAGCAAACTCGGCATAGCAAAGAGCGGCAAATACGCAGGCGAGTCCGGAAAGAATAAAGGATAGTACAAGTGCTGGACCTGCGTGTTCCGCTGCAGCTACACCAGTTAAGACGAAAATGCCTGTTCCGATAATAGCGCCGATACCGAGCATTGTTAAATCGAATGCTCCTAGATCTTTTCTGAGAGGGGTTCCTCCTCCTGCTTCTTGAATGAGCCGTTGAACGGATTTTTTCCTGAACAAACTCATAGTAATCTTCCTTTCTGTCAAAAGAATATGTCGAAATATGTTGGTGAATGAAATGATTTTACAATAGTAAAGAATATTTGTAAATATAAAAAATTTAGAAAATTAATAACTTAATCGGGGGCTTTGTAAAATCAAAAGTGATGAGTAAGTTTATTGTTAGTAGTTTGGATAGTAGCAGTAAAGGTTATACTTTAAGTTTTGGTTATGTTAAACGCTATAAGTGAGTGCGGGCTGCTGCTGGTTTTGCATAGTCGTGATGTGCAAGCCTAAATTATACATCATGTGATTTTGAGGATGCATGTTCTTTTGATTTTCCACTACAGGCGGACGCTTTCCGCGGGCAGGGCCGAGCCGCTTCCCTCGCTACGCTCAGTCCAGGGTCTCGGCTGTCCCGCTTTTCCCGCTGGAGTCGCCGCCTTTCGTTCCCAATCAACAAATGAATCCAAATCAACATGAGCCTTTAACAGAGCCAAGATTTAAAAAGGTGGAGATTTTTTACTTGAAATAGCAAGGGGATTTATATGTATATAAAAATAATTATGTTTATATATTATAGTAAATTGTTATGAATTATGCTGAGAGGGAATAAATTCTGCAATAAATAAGCAGCATGTGCAAAAGATGGGAGATAGGGGGGAATTGGTGAGATTTTATTATGTTGAGGGCGGGGAGGAACAAAATTATATTATATATAGAAGAAACAGGGAATTTATATGGCCGCACCGCTGGTGTACCAGTTGTCCTGCCAAGGGCATCGCTGGGTAGCTATGTGCGGTCGGGATAAGTGCTGAAAGCATCTAAGCATGAAGCCGCTCTCAAGACGAGATTTCCCATAGCTAAGATCCCTAAAAGATGATCAGGTTGATAGGTCCGGGGTGGAAGCGCGGCGACGCGTGGGGCTGACGAGTACTAATCGATCGAGGACTTAACCAAAACAAAAAGCGGAAACGGCTCGCCCAGAACCACAGGGCATTAGAGGCCCTGACCGAGAAGCGTTTTTTGCTTCGAATGAGGGCGGCAAAATGACCGGAGGTTCTAGCCGTTGGAGCTGGATTATACACGTTGTTATCTATATATAACTGACTTGAAGTTTCAACATGCAGCCTGTATAAATGACTTGTTATTTCAACATTTCCATAGGCCATGTCGAACAAAACGGCTGTAGCACTCATGTCTTCCCTTTGGTTTTCCATCGCATGTGGCAGGAATAGGGTTTGACCGTCAGCACTGCCAGATGCTCTATCCTCTATAAAAACAGTGATGATTGGCTATTACATCCCTTGCATGAAAAGAAGGTTATCCCCTTCGATTTCTTTTCACAGAAAAGTCGATTTTTTCATTCACTTACATATAGTTTTGAGGGAATATTCTCATATATAGTCTAGTGATGATGGCAAAGAAGCCATACCCGTTCCCATATCGAACGCGGAAGTTAAGCTCTTTAGCGCCATGCCCCTGCGAGAGTAGGATGTTGCTAGGCGAATCCCTTTTTTTATGAAAGGGTTTTTTTCCTTTTTAGTATCTCGTATCTTGTGCCGGTGTGGCGGAATTGATAGATGCGTACGAAGCAAAATCGTGTTCCATCACGGAGTGTCGGTTCGATCCTGACCACCGGTATCATAAAACGCAGTGATAGCAACGCTTTGTCGTACATGGCAAGGTGTTTTTCTTTGCTTACACACACGATTTTAGCCGTAAAAATAGTGTGCAATAAATCGTGTGCGGGGGTTGGTTTAAAAATGGCAAAGCGTAGAAGCTTCCGTTTTTGACATTGCGAAACCTCCTCATTTTATTTGGTTGAGAAAGTTATCGCATGAATGGAGAGTTGCAACTAGGTGGGAACAGTTTGGCGCTTGCCTGTAAATTTTTGAATCGATTAAATCAGATAAGCCGAATACTCCCTATTGCCTGCTGCATTAGTTGCCTTCAAAGAAGGAGTATAAATTCAATAGTATGTGCAATTTCCACTAAAACTTTTGATGAAGCTTTATCTAACCCTCTTCTGTCAATGATCAGCATATATTGCCAACCATTCCGTTTGGAAATAAGGAAGTGACAATAAATAAAATCTTCTATTTGTCCTCTTTATATTTTTTTACCAATCTATAGAATGTACTCTTTCCAATTCTGGATAGTTCAATAGCTTTAACTGCTGTGATGTTGCCAGCTTTCCATTGTTGATAAGCTTCTATAAATTCATCCGTAAAAGTAGCTTTAGGTCTACCTAGATGTTTACCGACCTTTTTCGCTTCATCAATTCCTTCACGCTGCCGCTTTTTAGTGCGTTCTCTTTCTTCTTCAGCAAGCCAGGATAAAATTTGAAGAACAAGATCTGTAATAAAGCTTCCTAAGCTGTCTTGGTACTTAGTTGTATCAAGTAAGGGCATATCTATTACAACGATGTGAGCTTGAATATCTTTGGTTATTTCTTTCCATTCTTGAAGTATGGCTTCTTTATTTCTCCCAAACCGGTCTAAAGAATGAATATATAATATATCGCCTTTCCGTAACATCCGTTTCAAAAATTGATATTGCTCACGATTAAAATCTTTACCGCTTTGTTTATCTATAAAAATATCACGTTTAGCAATACCTAATTCGTACATAGTTGTTAATTGTCGAGCTTCATTTTGATCTTTTGAACTAACACGTACATATCCGAACTTTCTATATAAATACAAGTTAAAAAAAGAACATAAAACCTTTCTTTTGAAAGGGGGAGAGAGCATCCGACTATGCATAGAAGCGGTCAAAACCTATTCCTGCCCCATACGACGGAAAAACAGAGAGAGGAAGCAAGTACAAGGTGCTATTTGTTCTACTTAGCCGCGATGTATATGTCCAAATAATAAATTGGATATATATAATATCCATTTTTACACCTATTATCCTTTTTCTACTAATATTATAACAAAAACGTCCCAAAAGATATATGTATTTATCGGGACGTACCTAAAGTGATTTTTATACCTTTAGGTACTGTGAGAAATATGTATTTTTATAGAATGTATTATAGTCCCTAAAGGTTTACCTTTTGAAACAGGATGAAGTGAACAAAAGGGAAGCATAATGGAGCTTTTATGAGATATTGTCTAAAAAATTTTAGATTAATATATTTTAAATTTTGTTAACATTTCGTCTTCTGTATGGATAAAAATATATTTAATTGTATAATTTTGGTATATGGCTGTTTGGTTTAAAGATTAAACTAATTAATAAGGTAAAGGAGTTTTGTTAATGTCTAAGTGGAAAACAAGTGGAATTGTGATTTTTAGTTCGGCTGTGCTGCAGAAGAATCGAGCAGCTCTAATTCCTCCTCATTAGAGGAAACGAAAGTACAGGAAAAGAAAAACACTAAGCTAAAAGTAAAAAATTCTGTAAAACAGCTTGGAAATAACGGGTTTACAAACGTTGGTAGTTTAGGTGAGGTTGTAGATGTTATAGGGATTAATGAGAGGATAATTGATAATAAGTTATATACGTATGTTATGTTTGAAGCACCTGCTGAAAATCATAACGGATTTGTAATATATGGAATGTCAACACTAAGTTACTAGTTTAGACGCAAAGACTATTCCCATCCGAAACTGCAAATTTGGCAACGAATTTGTGGGTTGCATGAGGAAATGCGGAAACAGAGAGTGAGTGTGCCACTCGGAATACTGCTAGGGAAAGATGAGTATGGTGAACAAAAGTGAAGGTTTGTAAGCTTCGTAAACGTTAGCTCAGGATAGTACACGGTAATGCTTGGGTATTGGTAAGAGGAAAAGTAGATTCATAATGCTGCTGTGATGCGTCCCGCATCTTACCCGGAGTAAAGAACCCACCTAACCTCGTCGTATCTATAGGATGCGAAACTTGGTAAGCCCTTTGTCATCTGGGATACCAGTAGAGAGATCGTAAGGTCAAACGATGTGGCAGAGGGTAAAGGATACGGGAGAAAGCAAAAGCTGTCATCTCGAAAGGGAACAGGAAAACAGGAAACTGTATAATTGGGCAGATACTGTCGCCCCAAGGGGCAGACCCATGACAGGCCCGAAAGGGAGCCCACTTCTCGTTGGTCTCTCGCAGGAACATAAGGTTGTGGTTATTTTCTGACGAAAGAAGCGTACTGTTATGTGTACCTCCAAACGGAGCGTCGGCGTACGCCTAACTTATCCATCAGGATTGTGAAGAAGATATGGCAACAAATGGACCTGCAATGGGAGGCTTGAGCCGTATGTTGCGAAAGTGACCCGTGCGGTTCTTAGGGGAGTTAGGGGCAGTGATGCCCCTCGCTTACCCGACTTAACAACATATAAATGAACGGTACGATTGAAATTGAAGAACTACCTATAGGTTATAACCTGCAATAGTACCTTATGCTCAAAGAATACCTTGCTCATAATCGCATCGATGCCGGAACTGTTCTGTATGGAAAATTTTTAACATATTAGTTTTTATTTCCAAAAAGGTTATTGACCATAACATTTTAATTACTTAATATGATAATATACAAACGGTTAACTAGAATCTTAGAATCTGTACAGATAGGAAACTAAACTACTAGAGGTGAAGAGATTGAAAGTATCAAAAAAGGTTGTATCTACGCTTGCAGCATCATTATTTCTTAGTACAGTACTACAAACAAGCTCTACTGTACAGGCTACTGAACAAAATATCCCAACAGAAACTATGCAGGATGCAAACTATACTGCAAAAGTCGTTGAATCAGTAACTGGTTTATCTGATATTATAAAGACAGAAGAAACAACTACAGACAGCATTGCTGTTGTACAAAATGAATCTGGTGAAGTACAAGTTCCTCAGTCCCCAGAAACAGATCCTATTGTGCTAAACAACCGAGGGGAAAACCTTGAAATGACTCTTCCCGATGTAGGCTTGCAAGATGCTGTTAAAACAAAGAATGGTACAATTGTCTATCCAGGTGAAACAGAATCTGTTGATCTTTCTGTTCAGCCGACAGAGGAAGGTGTACGTTCTCTTATTACAATTCATGATAACACTGCACCACATGAGTATGCCTTTGAGGTCAACCTGCCTGAAGGTCATCGACTTGTATCGTCTGCAGAATATTTAGGAGCAGAATTTGATACGGGTGAAGTGTATACTGTAGATGAAAACAATATTATTCAAAGTACCTTTGCACCAGCTTGGGCAAAAGATGCAAATGGTCAACCTGTTGCTACACATTATAAAGTTGAAGGAAATCAGCTTATACAGGTCGTAGAATTTAATGAAAATACAGCTTTCCCTGTAGTTGCAGATCCAGATTGGGGTAAGATTGCAAGATGTGCTTCTGCTTTAGCTGTATTTGTTGGCTCAAATTTAGTTGCAGTTTCAAAAATATTAAAAGCTAAAAAATACATACAAGCATTAGGTGGATTCAGAAAGAGCGCTGAACTTCTTTTAAAAGCTTCTACATGGGAAGAAAGACTTAATGTTGGAGGAACTGCTCTAGCAAACTTAGGTGCAATTGTATTTGGTACAGATCAAGTAAATAGACATTGTAGACCGTAAAAGAAATAAAAAGGAGTTAACATATGGATGTTATTACAATTATCCACTTATTATGTAGCTTATTAATATTCTTAACAGTAATTGTTGTTATAAAAAATGCTATTTTTACAACTTCCAATAAAAATAAGGAAAATGTAAAACCTGAAAACTTTAGCAAAGAACTTTCTTTAGACTTAGACATTGTAAAGTTATTAATTATAGTAACTATCTTTTTATTTTTACCTATAATGATTAAATATAAAGATTTATATTCTTATATAACTGCGGATACTTTATTGACTATTCTGGTAATTGTAGGTGCAGTTGAAAGTATATACTATCTTTTTAAAAACAAGCTTCATAATTTAAGAAAATATAAAATTTTGTTTAAATTAGCTATAGCAACTATAATTAGTTTGATTTCTGGTATATTTATGTAAATAGAAAAAGTTATACAACATCAAGAAGATGATTTCTGTATTCAACAGGATCATCTTCTTTAAATTTCAGCGAATTTTATATATTAATACAAATATTGTAAATTAACGCAACTAAAAACGTTTACATATTTCTGTTTTGATAATTTGTTTTATCAAGTAGGGATACCCGTAACTTGTTTATTTACAGTATTTTGAATGTATACTTTTATTATATGTTTTAAAGATATCAGGGGATTTGTTGTGAAGTCAATGATTAAGGGGATTTGAAAGTAAACTAATATGCAAAAATTTACTTTCGAAAAGGGGGCAATAAAAAAACAGTAGTGCATAAAATCACTACTGTTTTTTTATTGTTTTTTGCAAGTGAATTATTTGAATTCTTTTCTATATGGGGCACTAGATGATTGGGTAAACCCAAAACACTTTGTAACAGATTGGTTATCAGGAGTTCACCAAGACTTATACGAAATAATTGATAAGCTACCTTATTATCCAATTGGGATCGATGGATATGGTAAATATTGTTAATTTTCAATGATGCGGATTATGTAAACATGAAATCCCTTCAGAAATCTGAAGGGATTTTTCACGTTTAGTGTCAAAAGTTAAAGGATAATGGAACAGTCTTGTCTTCTGGTAAAAAAGGCGAAAGGGATTTATTGCAAGCTTTCCGTTTTTCTATAATACAATAGAGGATACAATTTAATTAGCAGTTTTTTACAACTGTGTGTGCAATTGGTCAACAAAATCCTTTTTAGAAAGGCGGGATAGCGGATGGAACGTTTCTTGGATGTGCAAACATTGATTTGGTTATTTCTGGTTGTCTTTATCATTCATGACTTGGAAGAAATTATGATGTTTGAAGCCTGGGTTAAAAAGAATAAAGACAAAGCGTTTAAAAAATTGCCAGAAAAGCTGGCAAATAGAGCCGCAAAACAATTTACTATGTCAACAGCGCAATTGACGGCAGCTGTATTATTTATATTTTTAATAGTCAGCAGTGCAACCTTTATGGCAAATCAATATTTTATGAAAGGCCCATTGGGCAACATTCATTTCTTCACTGTACTAATATTGACTTTCTTCATACATGTTTTTACTCATGTGGGCCAGTCTGTATACTTCAAGTCTGTTACACCTGGTGTAATTACTTCCATTTTCTTGGTTATGCCTTATAGTATTGTGATGTTGCAAAGCCTATTAAACGCTCAACTTATTTCTTGGAGTACAATAATGATATGCTTGCCCTTTGTTTTGTTAATGCTGCCAATAGTGGTCTTTGCGCATTGGATTGGGAAAAAAGTTGTTTAGAAATTATGGACGTTGTTCATATAAAAGTGCGTTAAACCGGAAAGACGGTTACACGCACTTTTTTTGTCAATAGTTTAGAACCCAGAGCACCGCTGAAATTATAATTGACGAAATGAACCCATCGTTTTGTCGATATCCGGTTTTATCCAAAGGTTTTTAAAATCAATATGTCCCCGTGCATTTAATTTAACCCCCTTAATCGAGGGATGAAAGGATGATTCGGCATTTTTATGGGCAAGAAAAACCACCGAATATTCAGAAACCAGGAGTGATTCGATTTCCGAAAAGAGATGGGATCGCTTTCCTTTAGATGATGTGGCGAGAATTTCCTCAATTTTCTTGCCTATCCATCCTTTTGTTTCCTGATGCAAATGCCAGCGCAAAAAGCTAAAGTCTGATAGAAACAGTTCGAGCTTTGATAATTCGTTTTCTCCCCATACGGCCTCAAATAAAATACAGTCTGCGTTGGATAGATGTTCTTCCTTCAGTATTTCGCTCCAGCCGAGAATGATGATATGAAAGCGGATTCCGAACCTAGCTGCTTCTTTTTTTATCCAATCTGCATCAGGTTTGTGGCGGTCGTATGTAAAAAGCTGTACAACTTCCTCGTTATAACCCGATTTCTGCAGAAGGTGCTTTATCTCTTCATCCCTAGATTTTTCGACGACTTTGCATAGAGATTCATCCCTTTCGAAACCGAAGGAAGGATGCACTCTTGGCGGGCCTAGTTCGGCAACCAGCTTGTTTCTATCCAATAGTGTAGTAACTGCTTTTCGGAAAAACAGGCTTTGCTGCGGCCGATTTTGATTAGAGAGATTGAATGTGAAAAGGCTGCTTCCTTCATATAATCCCTCAATTTGCTTTCTTGACATTCCGCTCATGTAATAATTGCTCTCGCCAGTGTTTACATAAATACTGCTTTTATCAGATAATATCTCTTCTTCGTATTCCCGTGGAACATTTAGGATTTCAATGCGATCTACGAAGGGCCTTCCCTCAAAATAATGAGGATGGGCTTCTAGAATACATTGGTGTTCGTGATAGGCAACTGCCCGATAAGGCCCAGTGCCAATTGGATCCGTCATTCCAGAAGGGATAATGGACAAGGATGGAAAGCTGAGAAAGCTCAAAAACAGCTCGTTTGGCCGGTGTAAATGAAAACGGATTGTATACGGATCGATACATTCAATCTTCCTGATATTCTCCACAAGCCAATATTGCCGATAATCAGGATGGAGAAGCAGCGAGAATGTATACTCGATATCTGAGGAAGCAAGTTCCTTGTTGTTATGAAAAAGAACCCCTTTTCTTAAATAGAAGGTCCATTCCGTTTTTGTTTGGTTGGATTCCCAGTGATGGGCAAGTTTTCCGATGGCCTTATCTTCAACATAATCATACAAAATAATCGTGTCATATATCTGCTTCACCAAGTGGACATCAAAGTCGAAGAATGCTTGTGATGGAGTGATGGAATTGAAAGTCCGGAACATGGGAATGCGGATAATATCCCGAATTGTATGACCCGTGTCTTCTTTTTTATATCCAAAATACTCGCCCAGCCATTCCAGCAGCCGTCTCTTTAACAAAGGAGAGCCGAACAGTGTTGCTAGTTCCAGTCCTTCCGTTATCTGTCCGGCTTTGAAAAGGGATGTTGCTTCGGCAAAAGCGGCTTCATCCAGTGATGCTAAAAAGGTAAGACGGGATTTGTGCCCTCGGCCACGGCCGGGGGAGAAGGAGACCCAGCCAGCTTCAACCAGCTTTGCCAAAATCAGCTTTGCATTTCTCTCCGTGCAAAATAAAATTCCCGCAAGCTCATCCATTGTCGCTATGAAGGGGACCTGATCTGGTTCTTTTATATAAAAATCACGTATTGCTTTATAATCTTCGAGTAATCGCTTCATTTTTTTCTCTCCTAAAACCTGAAATCATTTTCTGAAAATCCTTCCGTTTTTAATATGAGTAAACGCAATTACAATGTAAGCATAAGATTGAAAGGGGAGGTACACATTGTCTTTGCCACTTATTAAAGAGAACAAAAAGCCGGTGGGCATCTGGAGGAATCAATCATTTCTCGTCCTTCTAAGCTCAACCTTTTTGCTTAGTATTGCAAATCGGATTTACGAATTATTGCTCCCGCTCATCCTTTACGAGATGACATCTTCTTCCGTTGCAGTTACAACTATGCGGACAGCGGAACTGCTGCCGAACCTCGTGTTTGGGATTTTTATAGGAGTGATTGTCGACCGTGTTAATAAAAAGAAGATGGCAATTTGGTCCACCGGCATTCAAGCAGGACTGCTGCTTTGTCTAGCCTATATGTTGAAAATAGAAAGTGACTGGCTGTCTGGATTTTATGTAATCGGCTTCCTGCTGATGACATTCAATTACGGATACTTCAATGCTCAAATCGGACTAGTAAAAGCAAACATTCCAACTGAGTATGTGACTTCTGCGAATGCAAAGTTCTCGTTCATTGAAACATTTATAAGTGTCATGGGTCCAGTAGTTTCGGGATTGATCTTGCTTTTGCCCGTTTTTTATGATGGAGTGTTGATTACTGCCGCCATTTACTTTCTTTGCTTACTAATCTTGTCTCGTCTCGCACACCAGCCAGAAGTGCGGCGTCCATCCAATTCCGGCTTTTTTGCAGATTTAGAAGAAGGCTGGAAAGCATTCCGGCAAAACAAAGCGCTTTGGATGATGACTATTTTTATCATGCTGTTGAACTCAAGCGTTACTGTCGTCCAGACCACAATCTTAATCTTTGCAAAAGAAGACATGGGCATTGCTTCAGCGGAAGTGGCAGCAGTGATCTCTGCCGCCGGTATTGGCGGCATGCTAGGAAGTCTGTTCGCCAGTAGCCTCCGCCGGGCATGGGGGCTGGGTATATTGTTTGGAATTTCCGCACTCCTTCATGCGGCGGCATACGTATTGATGTATTTTTCAGAAAATATCTCCACTTTGATTATAGCATTATTAATAAGTGGCATAGCAACATCCTTTTACAGCGTATGCGCCTACACATTCAGGCTTGAACAAACCCCTCCAAATTTAATCGGGAGGATTAGCGGAATCACTGGAACGTTCTTCAGGATTGGCATGCCGATCACCGTTTATTTATCAGGATGGGTGATTCATCAGTGGGGCGCTGCTCCCATCTTTTTGCTTGCATTTCTATTTAACCTGTTAATTTTTATGGTATATCGAGCTACCTTCCTGTGGAAATTGAAGTAAACATTGTGGAATTTTTCATAGATTACAAATGGATGAATATATGTAAAGCTAAATTTTAATGAAAGTAAATAAATGTCGGCTTTTTATAGAGCGCTAGAGGAACTGCGGTGTGCAGGAGCGGTCAAACCCTATTCCTGCCGCATGCTAAGGAAAAACAAAAGGAGGGCATGAGTGCCACTGTCGTTTTGTTCGACACAGCATATCGGATAAGTTATTTATATATAATCTAAGGCTATTACAAGAAGGTGAGGTTTATAATGAAATTATTTAATAAAAGCGATTTTACTATTTCATCACAAGGAATCAGCCTTATTGAGAACATTCCCGTTGGCGGTATGAAACAAAGCATCCTTATTCAGTCAGAAAAACCAGGGAGTCCAGTTCTTCTCTTTATTCATGGAGGCCCAAGCATGCCTGTTCCCGGTGTATCAAACCGCGGCGCTGATTATGCATTGGTTATGACCTCACAAGAATTAATTAAACATTTTACGGTAGTTTTTTGGGACCAACGCGGTACGGGGAAATCTTATTCCCCGGATGTGCCGAAAGAAACCATGCACTTGAAACAATTTATGAATGATGCTAAAGATGTCACTGATTATTTAAGACATCGATTCAAGCAAGACAAAATACATTTGGCAGCTCATTCCTGGGGAAGTGTGATTGGGTTGTACCTAGTATCGAAATATCCGGAAAAATATCTTTCCTATACCGGCTTTTCTCAGATCACAAACTGGGTTGAAAACGATAAGTTAAGCTATAAGTGGCTGGTGGAAAGAGCCAGGGAGACAAATAACAAACGTGCACTAGCGGAGCTTGCGTCAGTAGGGGAACCGCCTTATACTAAGGGTTTTCAGCAGTGGTCCGTTATTAGGAAATGGCAGTTTAAATATAATTCTATGTTTTATAACGCAGGCGACAAAAAGTCTGCCACTTTTTTTTCATGTCTAAAAATTATGCTGCGTTCTCCGGATTATTCTCTTGTGGATGTTTACAATTCCCTTGTGCGAGGCTTTAAACTTTCTTATACAGAAGAACTGATACACGACCTTAATACATTTGATTTTTTTACAGAGGTCCTAGTATTAAATGTACCTGTTATGTTTATCCATGGGAGAAAAGAAAAGCATGTCATGGCCGAACTCATCAATCGTTATTTTGAGATGCTTCATGCACCGAAAGGAAAAACATTATATTGGTCCGAGAAATCTTCTCATGCTTTTCACCAGGACGATGCAAGAGAAAATGAGCAAAGGCTTATTCAGTATTTAAAAAGCTTTATAAGTTATTAAGTAAATGTAATATTTCTATGCAATGCTTTGCTGTAGACATAGCCGGAAGCTGTCTTCGGTTGAAAGCCGAAAAAACAAGTTGCCCTAGTATGCTTATAGCATTCGAAATGAATTTCTCCTTCATATTTTCTCCTCCTTCAATATCCGCATTACAATTAGTTTATTTTTTAATTTCTCCTTACAAAGTTTTAACATTGGGTTAATGTGAGGTTTACACCGTAAGAGTATTATAAAAGCGTAAACAATCAACAAAAAACAACAAAAATAGGCGGGGGGATTTTTAGATGAAACGCAAATGGAGCAAAAAGTCTTTTACGGCGGTCCAGGCTGGTATATTGGGGGTTAGTTTACTAAGTATGGCGGCTTGCGGGACAAAGGAGGAATCTGCTGCTTCCGCTGTTAGTGATACAAATTCATTAACAATTGAGGAAATTGAATCCAAAGCAAAGAAAGAAGGGGAAATCAACAGTGTTGGCATGCCTGATACGTGGGCGAACTGGGGAGAAACGTGGGGTGAGGTGACAAAAAAATACAACCTAACTCACAAAGACACAGATTTATCTAGCGCCGAGGAGATTGCAAAATTTGAATCTGAAAAAGAAAATGCAACTGCCGATATCGGTGATGTAGGGCTTTCTTTTGGTCCAATTGCAGAGCAAAAAAAATTAACTCTTCCATATAAAACCTCTTATTGGGATGAAGTGCCTAAATGGGCCAAAGACGACGACGGGGATTGGATCGCTGGATACCAAGGAACGATTGCATTTTTAACTAATAAAAAGTTAGTAAAGAACCCGCCAAAATCATGGGATGATATTTTAAAAGGAAACTATAAAGTAACAGTGGGAGATGTTCAGCGCGGTGCACAGAACCAAATGGCAGTTCTTGCTGCGGCGATTGCTTACAGCGGCAGTGAATCCAATATTGAACCGGGGCTTAAATATTTTGCGAAACTTGCTAAGCAAGGACGCCTTAGTTTAACGGATGCAAAGCCGGCTAACATTGAAAAAGGAGAAGTGGAAGTTGCGATTCTTTGGGATTTTAATGCCCTTGGATATGCAGAACAAATTAATCGTGGCCAATTTGACGTAAGTATTCCGAAAGAAGGTTCGGTTGTAAGTGCTTATACAACAATCATTAACAAATACGCCAAACATCCACATGCAGCGATGGCGACTCGGGAATATATCTTAAGCGATGAAGGACAAATTAACTTAGCGAAAGGCTTTGCCCGCCCAATCCGCGATGTGGAGCTTCCAAAAGAGGTAGCGGATAAACTTGTTTCAAAAGAACAATACAAAAACGCAAAACCGATTAAAGATTATAAAGCTTGGGAAGAAACAGCGAAAACTTTGCCGCAGCTTTGGCAAGAAGAGGTGTTAGTACATGTCAAATAAAGTAATCGCAGTTGTTGTGGATGGTATGCGCTACGATAAAGCGTATGAAGCGTTAGGGTTTCTTCAGCATTTGGTTGAAATGAAGCAGGCGGCGCTTTACAAAGTAAAATCGGAGCTTCCAAGCCTTTCCCGCCCGTTATATGAAGTGTTGTTAACCGGTACGCCAGCATCTGTAAACGGAATTACATCCAATCAAGCCGTTCGTCTGTCTACGGAGAAAAGCCTCTTTCATCTTACGAAGGAAAACGGCTTGAAAAATGCGGCAGTTGCCTATTACTGGGTAAGCGAGCTGTATAATCGCGCGCCATTTCATTTTATGGAAGACCGCGAGCAAGAGGATGAATCTAAGCCGATTCAGTATGGAAGATTTTATTGGGATGATGACTATCCTGACAGCCATGTGTTGATGGATGCGGAAGTTTTGCGCAGAAAGTATGATCCCCATTTTTTATACATTCATCCTTTAGGGGTTGATGTAAAAGGAGAACATTACGGTTCAGAATCTAAAGAATATCGTGAGCAAATTTTAAAAGTAGGCAGCTTATTAGCACAACTTCTGCCTATTTGGATGAAAGCTGGTTATCATATTTTAATTACAGCCGATCATGGCATGAGTGAGTATGGTAATCATGGTGGCATTACTGACGGTGAGCGTGACGTACCGCTTTTTGTCATCAGTCCAAGAGTTGAGGCGGGAATTTATGAGGAAGTAGTTCCACAATTAGCATTTGCACCGCTCGTTTGTGAACTGTTAGGAATCGGGCCGTCCAAGAAAATGGCCTCATATCAATTACCTGGACTGAAAGAGACAGTCGCTCTTTAAAGGAGGACAGGCTCTAGGAAGCTATCGCGCTTATTATATGTCAGTTAAAAAATTATTTCCCACATGTATTTTGCATCGGTTTAGCTACGGAGTTAAATCGATGCAAAATATTTTGGGCATGTATGGAGGAGCGAAATATCTTGCGCAAAATAAAAAAACAAAAATTGTATTTATCAGCTCTTTTACTGCCGTTTATCGTTTTGGTTATCGGCTTTGAAATCGGGCCGTTAGTTTCCATGATTAAAAATAGCTTTTATGCAGATGATGGAACGACGGTTACAATTGATCAATATGTCACAATATTTAAAAGTAAATTTTACTTACAAGGTATTTATAACAGTGTTTTGATTTCATTATTTTCAGCGGTAACATCTATTGTTGTAGCTGTTATTCTTGCTTATTCATTTACGAAATTTTCGAAAAAAATACAAAATCGCTTGCTTATGATTGCCAATATGACTTCGCATTTTGAAGGAATTCCCCTTTCTTTTTCATACATTATTTTGCTAGGAAACAACGGGCTCTTTACATTGCTTTTCGCCAAGCTTGGATGGGATGTATTTGCCGAGTTTAATTTATATTCTTGGACTGGATTAATTCTTGTGTACGTGTATTTCCAAATTCCTATGGCTATTATGCTTTTGTATCCGGCGTATCACGGAATTAAAAAACAATGGAAAGAAGCTGCAGCACTATTAGGGGCTTCCAAGCTGCAATTTTGGCTTCATATAGGCTTGCCGGTTTTATTGCCAAGCATTGCCGGTATATTCAGCATTTTGTTTGCAAATGCCATGGGCGCTTATGCTACAGCTTATGCCTTAGTTGGCAGCAACTATAATTTATTGTCATTACAAATTGCGTCTTTAGTTGCCAGTGATGTTACATTAAAGCCGCAGTTAGGCAGTGCATTAGGTGTTCTTCTAGCTTCGACTATGATTTTAGCGATGTGGTTTAATCAACGAATGGCGCGCCGGTTTAGGGGGGATTTACGATGAAGATTTCAGTTCATTTTCATAAAATAGCTGTTTGGTTGCTAATTATTTATTTGTTAGTGCCACTTATAGGGACATTTTTATTTTCCGTTGCTGGTACATGGGATCATACGATTTTGCCGGAATCTTTCACATTAAAGTGGTACATGGAATTATTTCAAGATGGCCGTTTTTTTGCAGCCTTTCAACGTACGCTATTTTTAATCGCCATGACAGTTGGACTTAGCATTTTCATTATGCTTCCAACAATTTTTATCGTCACCGTATATTTTCGTAAATGGGAAGGGCTGCTGCAAGCGGTGGCTACGCTTCCTTATGGAATCCCGCCAATTGTTGGAGCTGTTGGGTTAATCAAGCTATATTCAGATGGGCCAATTCAAATTTCGGGAACGCCTTGGATTTTGATCGGTGCGTATTTTGTGACAACTTTACCATTTATGTACCAAGGGATTCGAAATAGCTTACGGACCATTAATGCGGTAGAACTTGTTGATGCTGCTGAATTATTAGGGGCATCCAAATTTCAAGCATTTCGAACTGTGGTGCTTCCGAATATTTTATCTGGCATTCTCGTATCCACTTTATTATCAGTTGCTCTTTTGTTTAGTGAATTTTCTTTTGCTAATCTGCTTGTCGGCGGTCAATTTGAAACTTTACAAATCTATCTTTCTAACAAATTAAATAGCAGCGGCCACTTAACAAGCGCTATTGTTATTGCGTATTATTTGGTGATTTTATTGTTAACAGGGGCAGTATTAAAAATCTCCTTTAAAAGTGAAAAAAGGCGGGTCTTTCCTGAGAAAAAACAAGTTTTTTCAATCTTTAAGAAACCCTATCCTAAAAAAATTAACGTTTTGGAAGGTGAAAATTAATGAGTTATGTAACGATTGAACGGGTGACGAAGAAATATGACAATCAAGTAGTGTTAAATCATATTTCGTTAACATTGCAAAAAGGGGAGTTTGCTACTCTTTTAGGGCAAAGCGGGTGTGGGAAAAGTACGTTGCTGCGTTCCATTGCAGGTCTTGAAGAAGTTGACCAAGGAAGCATCTTTGTAGATCAAAAAAACATTACCCACTTATCACCGCGCCAGCGTGAGGTTGGCATGGTGTTTCAGTCTTATGCCCTGTTTCCGAATATGACAGTTTTTGAGAATATCGCCTATGGACTGAAAATGAAAAAAGAAAAAAATATTAAATCAAGAGTGCAAAATATGATTGATATGATCGATTTGGCAGGGAAAGAAGGATCATATCCACATCAATTATCCGGCGGGCAGCAGCAGCGTGTTGCTCTTGCGCGTGCGCTTGTTATGGAGCCGAAAGTGCTGCTTTTGGACGAGCCGTTAAGCGCATTGGACGCAAAAATTAGAAAGAATTTGCAAAAGGAATTGAAAAGAATCCAAAGGGAATTAGGAATGACAACGATTTTTGTTACCCATGATCAGGAAGAGGCGATGACGCTGTCCGATAAAATTTTTATTATGAATGAAGGGAACATTGTGCAATCCGGTTCTCCATCAGACATTTATACTTCCCCGCTTAATACGTTTGTTGCAAAATTCATCGGGAATTATAATGTTTTACAGGTAGATATTTTTCGTAAGCTTGTGCGCAATGCGGAATTAAAGGGTGGGGAAGTAGCGATTCGCCCCGAAGTGCTGCAATTGCTGCCTGTTGACCAAACAATCCCAGCACCGCAGGATAATTGGACAGTCAAAGGCTGTATCCGGGATATTTCCATGACTGGAAATGTTTTAAGGTATGAAGTGGAAGCAGATGGCTCTATCTTGCATGTAGATGCTCTTCACCATCAAGGGCAAATGTTAGAGCAAGGCGCGTATATTCATGTGCTTATCCCGAAAAAGGATTGCATAGTTTTATAAAAAATATTGAGGTGACGATATGTTAATTTTGCCGGAGGAAAGAAAAAATGAAATTTTAAATGAACTAGAGCGGGTTGGGAAGGTAAAAGTTGTTGATTTAGCTAAAAAATTTAATGTATCGGAAGAAACGATCCGCCGCGATTTAACAATATTGGAAGAGGGGGGGCTGTTGAAAAAAGTATATGGCGGAGCAATTAAAACAACCTTTCAATCCGGAGAACCTCCGTTTACGCAACGCACGACGGTGAATCAAGAGGAGAAAATGAAAATCGGCAAAAAAGCAGCAGAGCTTATTTCTGACGGGGATGTCATTGTGATTGATGTAGGGACGACGACTGTTGAATTTGCCCATTTCATTCAAAATAAGAAGAACATTACAATTTTAACAAACTCTATTCCGGTTTCAGCTGTATTGATGGAATCCCTTAACCAGCAAAAGTTTACAGGAGAGATTTTACTGCTTGGCGGGCAGGTGGACCCGAAGCAGCAATCTATAAGCGGCTGCCTAACCGAGCAAATGCTGGGGCAATTCAATATCGACAAGGCGTTTATTTCAGCGGGCGGCGTTTCGATCCAAAATGGCGTAAGCAACTATCATTTAAATGAGTCGTTGGTTTCCCGCACTATGGTGGATGTATCCAAGCAAATTATTTTGTTGGCCGATCATTCAAAATTCGGCGTTGATACATTTTGCAAAGTTTGCCCATTAGAAAGGGTCGATGTAATTGTCTGCGACCAATCGTTGCCAGAGGCATGGAAGAATCATTCAAAATTAAGCGAAATCGATTGGATTGAGGCGTAGAAAGGAGCCAAAAAATATGGGGTTAATCGCAATAGATTTAGACGGGACGTTATTAAACCATCAAAATGAAATTAGCGAAGAAAATATAAAAGCCATTCAATACGCGCAAGAAAAGGGGATTGAAGTCGTTATTTCCACAGGCCGGGCTTATTTTGATGCGCGCAAAATTTGCGAAAAGGCCGGGCTTTCTACATTTATAATCGGCACAAATGGAGCAACCGTTCATTCAAAAGAGGAACAGCGTATCGCTGCTACTAGGATAGAGAGAAATCATGTCCAATCTATTCTCCAATGGCTGGATGAACGGAATTATTATTATGAAGTATTTACAGACACAGCGATTTACACGATTCGAAAAGCAAGAGAACATTTTTATAATGAGATACAAAGAATGAAACGCGCAAATTTAGATGCACATACGCAAGAATTGGCCACAGTCGCGGAAAGACAATTCGACCAGTTTGGCTATGCGTTTGCGGAAAGCTATCACGATATCTTAAAGCAAGAGGAGAACTTCTATAATATTTTAGCGTGTTCTTTTGACAAAAAGAGATTAGAAGAAGGGTGGGCGCAATTTAAAGAAGTTGATGCGTTAACAGTCGTTTCATCCGCCAATCATAACTTTGAAATTACTAGCAGATACGCTTCAAAAGGGATTGCCCTAGAAATGCTAGCTTCTTTGACAAATCGTTCTTTAGATCAAGCAATGGCAATCGGCGACAGCCATAATGATTTATCCATGTTCGAAAAAGTGAAATATAGTGTAGCGATGGGAAACGCAAAAGATGAGATTAAAGCGGCTTGTGCAATGACAACGCTTAAAAACGATGAACATGGTGTGGCACATGCGATTTATCAATATGTTGACAGGCTTATCATCCAAAAGCAATATAAATAATTTGCTAGGATAATAGCTTGAAAGAGAAACTTCATGAAGGAGAGAAGCTTTGCATGGCTTGGATTTACATGCTGGTTGCGGGCCTTTTGGAAATCGTCTGGGTAATAGGCCTTAAATATTCACGTGGATTTACCGAATTCATCCCTAGTATACTTACTGTGGGCGTTATCATTTTCAGCTTTTTCTTATTGTCGAAGGCGTTGCAAGCCATTCCAATAGGAACGGGGTATGCAATTTTTACAGGCTTGGGCACTGCAGGGACAGTAGCTGTTGGCGCGCTCTTTTGGGGAGAAACGATGAACTTGCTGAAAGGTTTTTTTGTTATGTTAATGATTTTTGGAATCATTGGTTTAAAAATCATTTCAAATGATGGCCAAGCGCAGCAAGAAATGAAATGATTACGAGGTTAGGTGATGATGGGATGGCTTGGTTGTTTCTGCTTATTGCGGGTTTTGCCGAGATTGGCAGCGTGATAAGCCTTAAGCTTGCTGAAGGGTTTACAAAGTTGCTCCCCTCCACAGCTTGTTTATTGTTTGGAAGTCTTAGTTTTTATTTTTTGTCCTTATCATTAACTGCTCTTCCAATCGGCACCGCTTACGCAATATGGACGGGCATCGGTTCTGTTGGCAGTGTGTTGGTAGGAATGGCTTTTTTCCATGAACGAAAGGATAGGAAAAGAATATTCTTAATTATTTGTATTATAGCAGGGGTTATTGGTGTTAAAATAACTTCTGGACAGTGAAAAAAGCTGTCCAAAACAGCTCAAGATAAGGGGGAGCAAGATGCAAACGAATCAAATCGAGGGGAAAGCGGTACAGGATTGGAAAAAAGAATATCCTGTCATAAATGAACTCGTTTCAACAAAAGAAGTATTTTGGCCAAATCCTAAATATGGATTGTTTCAAGCAGGGATGAAAAATATCTTACTTACTGAAAAGGATGTAAAAGATGCAGAAGAACGGTTAAAACGGTTTGCGCCTTATATCGCGAAGGTTTTTCCTGAAACAAGAGAGTCCAAGGGGATCATTGAATCGCCTATTGCGGAAATTTCCTCTATGAAAAAACATCTGGAGCAAACTGAGAAACTGGAATTGCCGGGTACATTTTTATTAAAATGCGATAGCCATCTTCCTATTTCCGGCTCTATTAAAGCAAGGGGCGGCATTTATGAAGTGCTAAAGCACGCCGAGGATTTGGCGCTCGGGCAAAAGTTGCTCACATTACAAGATGATTATTCCGTACTAGATAGCGAGAAATTCAGAAGCTTTTTCTCACAATATGCAATTGCAGTGGGATCAACAGGTAATTTAGGGCTCAGCATTGGCATTATGAGCGCGAAAATGGGATTTCATGTAACGGTTCACATGTCAGCCGATGCGAAGAAGTGGAAAAAGGACCTTCTGAGAAGCAAGGGAGTAACAGTTGTAGAATATAAAGAGGATTACAGCAAAGCAGTGGAAGAAGGCCGAAAACAAGCAAACAGCGAGCCGAATTGCTATTTTATTGATGATGAAAATTCTAGAGATTTGTTTTTAGGATATGCAGTGGCAGCTTCACGGTTGAAAAAGCAATTAGACGCTATGAACATAACGGTAGATGAACACCATCCTCTATTTGTATATCTTCCATGCGGAGTAGGCGGCGGACCTGGGGGAGTAGCGTTTGGGTTGAAGTTGCTGTATCAGGATCATGTGCATTGCTTTTTTGCAGAACCTACGCATTCGCCTTGCATGCTGCTCGGTTTGGCAACAGGATTGCATGATAAAGTCTCTGTACAGGATTTTGGCATTGACAACATCACCGCAGCTGATGGCCTTGCGGTGGGAAGGCCATCCGGGTTTGTCGGCCGGACGATCGAGCCTTTATTAAGCGGATGCTATACGGTGAACGATGATAGGCTGTATACGCTGTTAAGCACAGTGGCGGATACTGAGAATATTTATTTAGAGCCTTCCGCGTTGGCGGGTGTATTTGGGCCGGTTCAATTGATGAAGGAAGGATTAGCATATTTAGAGAAGCATAGCTTAATAGATAAGATGGAAAATGCTATGCATGTCATGTGGGCTACTGGGGGCAGCATGGTTCCAGCAGAAATGATGAGAGAGTACTATGAAATGGGATTGAAATTGCTTTTTAAGAAAGGCTCATGTTGATTTGGATTCATTTGTTGATTGGGAACGAAAGGCGGCGGCTCCAGCGGGAAAAGCGGGAGGTTCACAAATAACACTTTCAACATTACAAGGGAGAATGTGATGAAGTCATTAATTGAAAAAATACGACATAATAAGCAAGCCAAAAACGGTATTTTAATGTTTTTGTTTATGCTGATATTCGCGATGCCTGCTCAACAAAACATATACACAGCTGGCGCTTATATTCTAATTGTTTTCCTGATCACGTATATAGCAGCATATTTGCCTGTCAAACCGTATTGGAAAGGATTTTTGTATTCTCTGCATGTGGTAGTCCTTGTCATTATTGTCTATGTGGCTACAACTATATAAATACAAGTTAAAAAAAGAACATAAAACCTTTCTTTTGAAAGGGGAGAGAGTATCCTGCAATGCATAGAAGCGGTCAAAACCTATTCCTGCCCCATGCGATGGAAAACCAGAGAGAGGAAGCAAGTACAAGGTGCTGTTTGTTCTACTTAGCCGCAATGTATATGTCCAAATCATAAATTGGATATATATAATAACACTTTTCTTGTCTTTTTCCATTATTTTTATTCTCCCTCTCTCTGGAAGGAGCTACCCCACTTATGATAGAATATGTATATAGTAAACACATTAATAAGGGATTAACCCCTTCATACAAGTTTTGTAAAAAAAAACCAAAGTTTGGACGCCGAGGGGTTTTTTTACGTCTACATTTGTCATTCTACGTAATCTATTATAATCCTTTTTAACTAACACTGGTGAAAACTAGTGTTTTTTCATGTTTTTCTTAGTCTATCAGTATCCATGTCCATTTTGACACCTTTTTTCAGGGCATAGAAATGCCAAAAAGAGAAAACAGATACTTTACCCCTAAATAAACAGGAACAACGAATACAGCCGTTCCTAGTCCATATTTCGCTACGTCTAGCCAATTGTTAAGAATAATGTTTTTTCTGGCATTATCTATCAAGCCCGAAGTCCTGCGTTCTAACTCGCTTACGCTGTCTTGCACGTTTTTTTTCATGCTTTTGATTTCGGTCTGCATGTGGGTTTTTATCTCGTTCATTTGCTTGTCCAAATTGCTTTGAATCTGTTGGAGCTGCTGGATCGTTTGAGCGTTGTTTTGTATCATTTCGTTCTTGCCATTTTCCAAAACCTTCTGCAAGGCTGCGTTGCTCGCCTGCAAGAACTGCCCTTGCTTTTCCAATATCGAAATCATTCCCTGTTGAACGGTTTCGCTCGTTCCCTTTATCTGCGCTAGCTCTTGTGTAAATTATCACATTGTTTCGGGTTGCCTTGTTCAAATTAATCCAGCACACCTTCTGGGATAATGTGATAATTTTTGCACTTTATTTCAGATTTTCATATTACTCCAGATTATTTAGCACATTATTTCAGTATGTTTCTTCATAACTCAAAATGAGCATTTTCTCTTTAAATCATTTCCAATCCTGTATAAAAGAAAAAGACAAATTCGCATCTTTGGTTTAGAATGAAAGCTCTCACCCAATCACCCAACCAAAGGAGCGGATTTGTCCCATGAAAAGACTATCATATCAAGGTGAAATCGACAATGGTTTTGTAAACTGGAAGCTTCCTTTTTATTTTTCCAAGCCTGTGCTGAACCATCTGTCACACTTTGTGGATGGAATGCTC
>JBHGUR010000079.1:0-174667 GCA_048976805.1 Ectobacillus sp.
GTTTGACTGCTCCTGCACACCGCCGGATGTCTTTTGTCTCCTATTAATTATTGGCTCTGTTAAACTTGATTGTTGATTTTCCACTACAGGCGGACGCTTTCCGCGGGCGGGGCCGAGCCGCTTCCCTCGCTATGCTCAGTCAAGGGTCTCGGCTAAACCGCTTTTCCCGCTGGAGTCGCCGCCTTTCGTTCCCAATTAACAAATGAATCCAAATCAACATTAGCCTTTAACAGAGCCTAATTATTAAGGGAGGTTTTGTTGTGAAAAGAATATTGTGGAGCTATATTTCATGTCATACGTTGTGAGACCACAAAGCTTGGATAGGGCACTTACAGGGTTTGGCCGTCTCTTCACATGGCGGCTCCTCAATCCCCTTCCGCAAAAAAATTTTTTCATTCTGGCCATGAAACTGTAAGGTCATGTTTTTTTACTTGGCGGAATCACATTGTTCACAATTCGGCTATAAATTCTGCAAAGTTTCTTGATGGTTATTCATTACAATGTAGTCGCAATAAAAAGGAGGCAGCCATCCGCGTTAAAAACGGCTATACGCCTAATCGAATTGTCGTTCACAGCGGCAAACCAATCCGATTTGAATTTACAAGGGAAGAAAAGGCTGCTTGCTCAGAGATGGTCGTCTTTCCAGATTTTCAAAAGAGCGCGCTGCTGCCTGTTGGTAAAAAGGTAACAATTGAGCTTCCGCCAATGAATGAAGGAAACTATGAATTTACCTGCCAGATGGGCATGTACAAAGGAACAGTCGTTGTGAAAAAGTAAGAGAGGAGACAGATAATGAAAAAGGGTTGGATTTGGGTGTTGGCAGGTTTTGGGATTGTTGCGGCTCTTGTATTATTCGCAGTTAATAATGGAAAGAAGACGGAAGATGCCCCTTCAGTGTTTTATGTACCAAATGCCGGCGAGGGAACAATTTCTGTAATTGATTCTGTCAAAGCTAAAACGATTGATACAATATCACTAGGTACAAAGCAAGCCTCTCACGGGATTGCCATAAGCCCGGACGGAAGCATATTATACTCCGGAACAGGCTTTGAAGGAAAAACATTAGTTGCCATCAATACGAAAACGAAAAAAATTATGAACAAAATTGCATTTGATGAAGGGGTTCACGGGATTGATGTCAGCTCCGACGGCAAATATCTATATGTTTCGTTAATGCCCGGACTTGGAAAAGGCGAGGGAACAGTTTCCATTTTGAACACAAAGGACATGAAGCAAGTTGCTGCAGTTAATACCGGAGGCGGTCCGGCGCACATTGCCGTTACGCCTGACGGATCACAAGTGTGGGTAGCGAACGTGAATGGAAATACGGTAGCGGTTATCGACACAAAAACCAACAAGTTGATTAAAACGATTGCTGTCGGCCAGGTACCGAATGAGGTTGCCGTCTCTGCTGATGGAAAATGGGCTTTCGTTGCGAATGTTGAGTCAAATACTGTTACTGTTATTGATGCGAAGAGTATGGAGGTTGTTAAATCAATTGCAGCCAGGGAAGCTCCGCATGGTGTGACCGTTTCTCCGGATAGTGCGGAGGTGTGGGTTGCTAATAATAAATCCAACGATGTATCAATCATTGACATAAAAACGTTTAATATAAAAGCAACAATCCCTACCGGTGCTTATGCAAATCATGTCGCTTTTTCGCAAGATGGAAAATGGGCGTATGTGACAAATCGGCAGTCAAACGATGTCGTGAAAATTGATGCAAAGAAGAAGGAAGTAATAGCAAAGATACCGGTCGGTACAGAACCGCATGAAATTACGCTAGAAGATTTTTATGGCAAGCCTGCTTCTGCCCCAGCAAAAACGGGAGGTTCTATAGAAGATTCAGTTGCTGCCAATGCCGATGGTGCGCAGGAAGTTAAAACAGCCAAAGTTGGAGCGGTTGAAATCGAGGCGATGCGTCTTGTGAAAAATGACAAAGACCTCAATCAATCTATCGATTTTCAAAAGTATGATGTATTCCAGAGTGTATTAACGACTCATTCAGGTGATTTATCCTCCTGCCGTATACTGAAATAAAGAAAACGAAGGAGGTTATTTTTATGTTAGGCAAACGCTTTTTAATTCCTTTACTTGCAGGGATTGGGACAGTCGGTATCGCTTTAGCGATTGCTGGAAAGTGGAACTTGCTTTTGTGGGGAATATTTCTTCTTTGTCCGTTGATGCACCTATTTGGCCACAATCATTCCGGTCATTTGGGCAGTTCGAAACATCATCATTAGAAGAACAAGATCCTATTGAAGAATAGTAATGCCATTAAGAAAAAATTGAAATAAATAAAAAGCCTCCAAGTCCATTGGAGACTTTTTAGCAGTGCAATCAAGCAAGATTATTCTTCACTGATCCATCTGTAACCGACACCGTATACCGTTTTTAGATGCTCTTCCACTGGGAAGCCGGCTTTTCGCAACTTATCACGCAAATTTCGGATGTGAGAATCGACTGTTCGGTCTTCTGTATCCGACCCATTCCCCCAAATACGTTCTATCAATTGATCGCGGCTGAATACGTATGCATTGTTGTTTAAAAAGAGTCCAAGCAATGAAAATTCAATAGGAGTAAGAGTTAGGTCCTTTCCATGAACAGCTGCAAGATGTTTCGCTTCATCCCATATAAGTCCTTTAAATTCTATTTTTAAGTGAGTGTTTGCTCTGCGGAGAACAGCCTCAATTCGCGCCAATAGCTCTTCTTCATGAAATGGCTTGGTGACATAATCGTCAGCGCCTTGCTTTAATCCTTGAATAATATCTGGTGTTTGGTCGCGTGCTGTAAGCATGATAATCGGAACTGTGCTGAATTCACGGATTTTCTTGCATGTTTCCCAGCCGTCCATTCCCGGCATCATGACATCGAGCAGTACCAATCGGAACTGTCTTTGTTCTAGGAGAGAAACCGCCTGGGTACCGGACGTTGCTTTTATACAGTGGTACCCTCTCGGTGTCAGGTATAACGACAATAAATCCAACATGCGCGGTTCATCATCCACAAGTAATACTTCAATCATATAAACCCTCCCGTTGGTGTTTTCTAACAAATAGTGTACTGCAAAAACGTGCAGACATGATGAAGAAAGGAAAAACTCCTTCAGTATCAAGCTGAAGGAGCTTTTCGTATACAATATAAGTTTAACAGTTGATGTTATCTTAGTGAAGTTACTCGTTTTGGGAATAAGCTCTTTTTCTAGCTAGAATTCAGGTTAAGACTCGTTTATTTGTTTTAGGGCTTGTATTTCCTTCATCATTTTATTATTTTCATTTGACAATTCCTCAATTTTTGCTTGAAGAGAGGAAATGCTATCTGATGAGTGCCCGTTATGTTTTTGGCCGCAACAACTTCCTTTTTGATGCTTATGTCCCCCGTGCATCCCTTTCATGCAAAAGAGCATCATAAGCGGGCATAGTAAAAACAATAAAACGTTTAACCACTGCATTATACTAACCTCCTGAAAATAATGTGTATGCTGTGTTAATTTTATTGCAGGAATTCCTTCCTGTGCTGTAAGTATAAGCAATGAGTTTCAAGAACTTGTGCAGATTGGGCATAGTCACAAAAAATTCACAAGGACTGTCTTCAAAAGAAAATCTACATATAGCTGAATAAAAAACAATTTTTTATTGTGGAGCGAGAGCATGCAGTGGCGTACAGGGACGGTCAAATCTATTGATTCATACAGAGGAAAAATCTTGGATAGGAAGCGAGTGCCATAGCCGGTTTGGCCGGCACGGCAAACGGGAAGCTATAAAGCGGCTGTATATTATAGAGGAAAAAAGAGGAGCAGGCAATTCGTTATCTGCTCCTCTTTTTTAGTGAACCATTATTGTTGATACTGCCTTTTCGCAAAAGCTATGCTTTTAATTTCATAACAATATCTTGATCCGGCTTGACATAAAGAGTTTGCTGATTGTCGTATGTAACAAAGCCAAGCTTTGCTCCGCTCGGCTTTTTGACGTGGCGGATTTTTGTATAATCAACGGGGACCGAGCTGGAATCCTTTGCTTTGCTGAAATAGGCGGCAAGAATGGCCCCTTCAAGCAAGGTTTGTTCGCTCGGCTCCGTAGAGCGGATCACGACGTGAGAACCGGGAATGTCTTTTGTGTGAAGCCAAATTTCATCCCGCCGCGCTAATTTATTCGTTAAATAGTCATTTTGCTTATTGTTTTTGCCGACCAATATTTCTGTTCCATCGCTGGAAATATATTTTTCCAACGACGGCTTGGCTGGCTTTTGTTTTTTCTGCGCCTTTTGTTTGCGGCTGCGCAAATAGCCTTCTTCAACAAGCTCTTCGCGAATTTCTTCCACGTCCTTTTGCGAAGCGGATTCAATTTGCTGAAGCAAATTCTCGAAATACACAATTTCTTCGCGGGTTTTTTCCATTTGCTCTGCAATGATGGACACAGAGTTTTTTGCTTTTTGATATTTTTGGAAATAAGATTGGGCATTTTCAGCCGGCGTTTTTAATGGGTGTAACGGAATAGTAACAGTCGCGCCATTTTCATCATAATAGTTAATGACTTCTACCTCGGCGTCCCCTTTTTTTACCGCATACATATGAGCGGTTAACAATTCGCCGTAAAGCTGATATTGCTCCGCTTTTTCCGCATCCTGCAATGTGCGCTCCAGCTTTATTAATTTCTTTTTATTTTTAGCCAGCTCGTTTTGAATGAATTTTTCCAAATCAGCCGCTTGCTGTTTGACGCGGTCGCGTTCATCTTTTCCGAAGAAGAAGCGATCCAGCAATTCCCCAAAAGAGGAGAAGCTTTTCATTTCTCCTTTTATATGCGCCAATGGAAACATGTAAAAATATTCTTTGGCGCTTGTAGCAATCATCGCTGGCGTGTAGCGATGGTTGCGGGCATTGTCCATCATCCCGAAAAACGCCGCCGGCAAGGTTGTTTCATTCATCAATCCCGCTTTGGCTGTAATTTCTTTAGCTAATAAGGGGGAAATGCCAGCGAATGCGTCAACAAGCTGCTTATCCATTTTGCCGGCAAGAAAATCAAGGTGCATGAACAGCTGTTCCTTCGTTTCAATGGATAAAGGGTTTACTTTATGCTGCGCTGGCGGAGCAATATATTCATAGCCCGGAAACACAGTGCGGTGCCGGTTTACCGCCGGAGACAGATGCTTAATGCTGTCTAAAATAGTATTTGTACCCGTTTCTACTAAAATAATGTTGCTGTGGCGGCCCATAATTTCGACAATTAATGTTTTGAAAGATTCATCGCCGATTTCGTTTCGGCTTTTTACCGTAATATGTACGATGCGCTCTAAATCAATTTGTTCAATTTTCTCGATAATTCCGCCTTCTAGATGCTTGCGCAAAAGCATGCAAAACATCGGCGGCAAAGAAGGGGAATCATAGCTTTGCGCAGTGAGATGCATCCGCGCGTAGGTTGGATGCGCAGATAAGAGAAGCTTATGATTTTTTCCTTTCGCGCGAATATGTAACAATATTTCATATTTAGAAGGTTGATATATTTTTGAAATCCGCCCGGATTCAAGCGCTTCGCGTATTTCTTTTGTCACGGCTCTTGTGAACAGTCCGTCAAAGGCCATACTAACACTCCTTTATACATACAATAGAATTTAATTATAGCATTTTTCGGGACGAGTCTGAATAAGCTGTCATTAGAGGATGAGAAGGTTGAGGTGAGAGGATGAATTGGTATGAGCTGCGTACGCATGAGGTGGAGGAGAAAGCAAAAACAAGTGTAAAAGCAGGGTTGTCTGCCGATGATGCCAATGCCCGCCTAAGGCAATTTGGACCGAATGAATTGCAGGAAGCAAAACGTCCATCGGCGTTGGCCGTTTTTTTATCGCAGTTTAAAGATTTTATGGTGTTTGTATTGTTGGGGGCAACGGTAATTTCCGCGTTGCTTGGCGAGGTTGTAGATGCGGTTGCGATTGTCGCAATCATTGTGATTAACGGGATTCTCGGCTTTTTTCAAGAAAGAAAGGCAGAGAAATCACTAGAGGCATTGAAGGAGCTGACAGCGCCGCAGGTTACAGCGCTGCGAAATGGGAAGTGGACGAAAATTCCTTCTAAAGGGCTGGTGTTGGGGGATGTTATTAAATTTTCAAGCGGCGACCGAATTGGGGCGGATGTCCGCATTGTGGAAGCATCAAGCCTTTACATAGAAGAATCCGCTTTAACAGGGGAATCTATCCCTGTACAGAAAAAGGTGGAGACGATTCACTCCCAAGGTGTCGGAATTGGCGACCAGGTGAACATGGCATTTATGGGAACGATGGTTACGCGCGGTTCTGGTGTCGGGGTAGTAGTTGGGACAGGGATGAATACAGCGATGGGGCACATTGCCAATATGCTGCAGCAAGCGGAAGAAAATGAAACACCGCTTCAGCGCAGGTTGGAGCAGCTTGGGAAAATTTTAATTGTCGTTGCGCTCTTTTTAACTGCGCTTGTCGTTTTAATTGGAGTGTATCAAGGAAATGACGTATATTCTATGTTTTTGGCAGGGGTATCTTTGGCTGTTGCCGCTATTCCAGAAGGGCTTCCAGCCATTGTTACAGTCGCGTTATCGCTCGGTGTACAGCGTATGATTAAGAAAAAGGCAATTGTCAGAAAGCTTCCGGCTGTAGAAACGTTGGGGTGCGCATCCGTTATTTGTTCCGATAAAACAGGAACGATGACGCAAAACAAGATGATGGTAACACATCTATGGTCCGGTGGGGAAACGTGGACAGTCACTGGTCAAGGATATAATCCATCTGGGGAGTTTTTGAGAAACGGAGTAAAGGTAAATCCGACAATTACCCGCCCGCTTCAACAATTGTTGACATTCGGATGCTTATGCAATAATGCCAATATTGTCAAGAAGAAAAAGGAGTATGTGCTAGATGGCGACCCGACAGAAGGCGCGCTCGTTGCGGCAGCGATGAAAGCGGGGCTTTCAAGGGAGATGTTAAGCGACCAACTGCATGTTGTGAAAGAATTCCCGTTTGATTCTAGCAGGAAAATGATGAGCGTGATTGTTCGGGATAATAAAGGAAAGAAATTTGTAGTTACAAAAGGGGCGCCGGATGTTTTGCTGCAGCTGAGCAAAACGATTTTATGGAATAATAAACAGCAGCCGATGACCCAGCTTTACAAAAATGAAGTGCAAAGTGCAATTGATGCCTTAGGCAGCCAGGCGCTGCGGACGATTGCGATTGCTTATAAGCCGCTGCGCGATTCCGATAGGATAACTGACGAATGGGATGCGGAAAAAGATTTAATGTTTATCGGCCTGCAAGGAATGATTGATCCGCCAAGGCCGGAAGTGAAGCAAGCGGTGCAGGAATGTCGCGAGGCCGGCATTCGCACCATTATGATTACAGGTGATCATAAGGTTACAGCCATGGCAATCGCTAAACAGCTTCATATTTTGCCTGATGGCGGAAGAGTGGTAGAAGGGTCGCAATTATCCAATATGTCTGTAGATGAGCTTGAGGATATTGTAGAAGATACGTACGTATTTGCGCGCGTATCGCCTGAACACAAACTAAAGATTGTAAAGGCTCTTCAAAATAAAGGGCATATTGTAGCGATGACGGGAGATGGAGTAAACGATGCGCCTGCCATTAAAGCGTCTGATATTGGGGTTGCGATGGGAATCGCCGGGACAGACGTTGCTAAGGAGGCTTCCTCTCTGGTGCTGCTTGATGATAACTTTGCTACGATTAAGGCTGCCATTCAGGAAGGGCGAAATATTTACGAAAATATCCGTAAGTTTATTCGCTATTTGTTGGCTTCTAATGTAGGGGAAATTTTAGTTATGCTGTTTGCGATGATTTTAGGATTGCCGCTCCCGCTTGTTCCCATTCAAATTTTGTGGGTAAACCTCGTTACGGATGGGTTGCCGGCAATGGCGCTTGGAATGGATGCACCTGAGGATGATATGATGAAGCGTAAGCCCCGCCACCCGAAAGAAGGGGTGTTTGCAAGAAGGCTTGGCTGGAAGGTTCTGAGTCGCGGGTTCTTAATTGGCCTTGCCACGCTGCTTGCCTTTATCGTTGCGTACAATCAAAATCCAAACGAATTAAGATATGCACAAACTGTTGCGTTTGCCACGCTTGTACTATCGCAGCTCATCCTCGTATTTGACTGCCGCAGCGAACATTCCATTTTCCATCGCAACCCGTTTGGAAATATGTACCTCGTTGGTGCTGTTATCATTTCGATGCTGCTCATGCTTGTTGTCATTTACTATCCGCCGCTGCAGCCGATCTTTGATACAATGCCGATTAAGGCGAGGGATTGGCTGCTTATCGGTGCACTGTCCGCAGTACCAACGTTTTTGCTGATTGGTTCTTTGCTGACAGACAAAAAAGATAAGAAAAAGCGCCCGGTTTATAAAGGGCAAGTAAACTTAAAATAGTCAATGGTAAAAATATATGTTATAATCTCAAAAGGTAGTAGGGATTGGTCTCTATTACCTTTTTAATTGAGGATATCATAACTTGGATGTGATAAGATGATTTCGAGTATGACAGGATTTGGACGAGCCAAGACAGAACAAAATACGTTTCAGATTACGGTAGAAATGAGATCTGTCAACCACCGTTTTCTGGAGACAAACATCCGTCTTCCGAAACAAATGATGATATTTGAGGATAAAATTCGCAAGCTGATTGGGGAACATATTCGCCGCGGTCGCATTGAGGTCTCTGTTTTAATAGAAGGGGAAGGTCTTGTTGAAAGAAAGCTTCGGGTAGATTGGAACTTGCTTGCGCAATATAAGGCAATGATGGAAGAAGCAGAAAGGAAATTTCAATTACATAATTCCATTACCATTCAACAATTGCTAGCTCTGCCTGAAGTTACTGCAATTGAGGAGGTTGAACAGATAGATGAAGCATTTGAAAGCAGCTTATATGAAACTGTTCATCGTGCTGTCACCGCTTTAAAGGAGATGCGTGATCAAGAAGGCAAGCTTCTATATGGCGATTTAGCATTTAGGCTGAAAACCATTGAGGGCTGCGTGGATGCAATTGTTCCCTATACATCTGCCGTTGTGGAAAGATACAAGGAGCGTTTAGAAGCAAAAATAAATGAACTACATAATCAACAATTGGATGAGCAGCGCTTGTTAACCGAAATCACATTGTTTGCGGATCGTTGTGACATTCATGAAGAGCTTGTTCGGCTGCGAAGTCATCTAGAGCAATTTCGCGAAGCGCTCCTAAGCAGTGAACCTGTCGGGCGCAAGCTGGATTTTATCGTGCAGGAAATGCACCGTGAAATTAATACAATCGGATCGAAGGCAAATGACTTAACAATTTCAAAATATGTTGTCGAAATGAAAAATAACCTTGAAAAAATTCGGGAACAAGTTCAAAATATTGAATAGCTGTCAAATCTTGCGATAAGTTATATTGCATATGGAATTCGGTTAGACTGACTAGGAGGCACGAAGTATGGCCACACTGCGCTTTTTAAATATCGGGTACGGGAATATCGTATCCGCTCATCGTATCATTGCAATTGTAAGTCCGGAATCTGCTCCGATTAAACGCCTTGTACAGGAAAGCCGGGAGCAAAATGTAGTGTTGGATGCAACTTACGGTCGAAAAACAAGAGCAGTGATTATAATGGATGACGGGCATATTGTCTTAAGTCCTATTCAGCCCGAAACAATCTCCCAAAGGTTGAACGGACACATTAAAGAGGATATAAGCTACGAAGGGTAGGGTTTACATATATATGAGAGATGAAAGAGGGTTACTTGTAGTTCTTTCCGGACCTTCCGGTGTAGGAAAGGGCACAGTGCGAAAAGCGCTTTTTGAACAGAAGGATATACAATTGCAGTATTCCGTTTCGGCTACAACAAGAAAGCCGCGTGAAGGCGAAGTAGATGGAGTGGATTATTTCTTTAAAACGAGGGAAGAGTTTGAAGAGATGATACGCAACAACCAACTGCTGGAGTGGGCGGAATTTGTCGGCAATTATTACGGCACGCCGATTGAATATGTGGAGAAAACACTGCAAGAGGGCAAAGACGTTTTTTTAGAGATTGAAGTGCAAGGTGCCTTGCAGGTCAAAAAGGCGTTTCCTGAAGGTGTATTCATTTTTTTGGCCCCTCCTAGCTTATCAGAGCTTAAGAGCCGCATTGTCGGCCGCGGTACAGAAACGGAAGATGTTATCAATAATCGCCTGACGGTGGCTAAAGAAGAGCTGGAAATGATGGATGCTTACGATTATGTAGTAGAGAATGATGAAGTGCAGTTGGCTTGCGACCGTATTAAGGCAATTGTAATCAGCGAACATTGCCGTCGCGACCGTGTAGCTAAATATTATAAACGAATGACGGAGGGTGAATAAGCGATGCTATATCCATCTATTGATTCATTACTGAAAAAAATTGATTCTAAATATACGCTTGTTACAGTAGCTGCCAAGCGTGCCCGTGAAATGCAGGAGAATCGCGACTGTCGTGTGGAACAGCCGGTCTCTCATAAATATGTTGGAAAATCGCTAGAAGAGATTGAAGGGAAATTGTTACATTATAAGCCGTTAGCAGAGAAAAGCTATAAATAAGGGAAGCAGCTATTGACAGGAAATAAGCCGCTGTTGATAGTTAACGGCAACAATTGGAGTTTTGCATATAGTTATTCTCCGTTTAAACATTTTTGCAGGCAATAAGTTTTAGAGAAGGGAACTTCGCAGCTGATGAGGAACAAGATTTTTCCTTCTAGACTTCATATGGAATGACGACAACCTATTTACAAATAGGTTGTTATTTTTTTACGATAAGGGTATTACCATCTTTAGGCCGATTATGTCTTTACATAATAGGCAGTTTCACCTTATGAAGAAAGAGGCGGAAGAATATGTTAAAAGGGAAAAAGGTTTTATTATGTGTAGCGGGAGGCATTGCTGTATTCAAAGCGGCTGCGTTGACGAGCAAGTTGACCCAAGAAGGAGCAATTGTAAAGGTTATTATGACAGAATCTGCTTCAAAGTTTGTTACGCCGCTTACGTTTCAAGCGCTATCCCGAAATGATGTGTACACAGATACATTTGATGAAAAAGATTCATCCAAGATTGCCCATATCGATTTGGCGGATTGGGCGGATGTGGTTTTAGTTGCGCCGGCAACAGCAAATGTGATTGGCAAGCTGGCAAATGGAATTGCAGATGATATGGTTTCAACTACGCTGCTTGCTACAACGTCTTCCGTATGGATTGCGCCTGCTATGAATGTACATATGTATGAACACCGTGCTGTGCAAAACAATATGCAAACGTTAAAAAATTTCGGCTATCACTTTATTGAGCCAGGAGAGGGTTTTTTGGCGTGCGGCTATGTAGCGAAAGGGCGGTTGGCAGAGCCGGAAACAATCGTTGCCAAGCTGCAAGAGTTTTTTCAAAACTCGCAGCCTCTTAAAGGCAGGAAAATTCTTGTTACAGCAGGGCCGACGCGCGAGAGAATCGATCCGGTTCGATTTATGACAAACTTTTCATCGGGCAAGATGGGCTATGCGATTGCGGGGGAAGCGGCACGTCTAGGAGCGGACGTGACGCTTGTAACAGGTCCGACAAATCTTGATATACCTGCTGGTGTGAGTGAAATCCGCGTCGAATCGGCACAGGAAATGCTAGAGGCAGTTCTTGCCCATTACAGTGAAACGGATGTTGTTATTAAAACGGCTGCCGTAGCCGATTACCGTCCGAAGCTTGTGCATGATGAGAAAATGAAGAAAAAAGATGGCAATCTTATCATTGAATTGGAACGCACGACCGATATTTTAAACACACTGGGAATGCATAAAGAGCATCAAATTCTTGTCGGTTTTGCAGCAGAGACAACGAATGTAGAAGAATATGCAAAACGTAAGCTAGAAACAAAAAATTTGGATATGATTGTAGCTAACGATGTAAAGGCTGCCGGTGCGGGCTTTGGTACAGACACAAATATTGTGACGATGTATAAAAGAGACGGGGAAATTATTTCACTTCCGCTTCTTTCTAAAACAGAAGTGGCCCGGCACATTTTAAAACAAGTTCAACAGCTTTTGGACGGGACTGTGTCATGAAAATTGCCAGTGTCATCGTCGATGTTCCGGCGCGCCAAACAGATCGCCCGTTTGATTATGTAATTCCAAAACGTTGGGAAGATCTTGTACAGGCTGGAATGCGCGTTGTTGTTCCATTTGGCCCGCGCAAGCTGCAGGGTTTCATCATCTCAGTGAAGGAAACAGCCGATATAGATCCGGGCAAGTTAAGGGAAATTGCAGAATTGCTTGATGTTACACCTGTGTTAAATGATGAACTGCTGCAGTTGGGCTTTTGGCTTACAAATGAAACGCTTTGCTTTACTATTTCGGCGTTTCAAGCGATGCTGCCTGCCGCCATTAAGGCCGTTTATAACAAATATCTTGTATTGCGCAGCAGGGACGGCGTAAGTACCGGCATTTTAAATGTATTTGGCGATCGTGACAAGATAGATTGGAAGGAGCTTGATGGAGCTCCCGGATTGTATAGAGAACTGCGTCAAAGCATTGTACCCGGAAATATAGAGGTCGTATACGAAGTAAAAGACCGCGCAAGCAAGAAAAGGAAACGAATGATTTATCCGGCTTTACCGCAGGAAGAAATAGAAAAAATTGCGGAGACGCTTAAAAGCGTGAAACAGCAGGATATTCTATACTATTTTCTTGAAAATTACAGCTCTGTTTCGGTAAAGACATTGTTAGAACAACTGCAAATTACTGAGGCGCCGATAAAATCATTAATAAAGAAGGGGCTGCTTTATGAAAAATATATAGAGGTGTATCGCGATCCGTACGATGATGCGCGCTTTGAAAAAACAAAGCCGCTTCCGCTCACGACAGAGCAGGAAGCGGCGATTGCCCCGATTTTATCTAGTATTCAAGAAGAACGCCACGATGTGTTTTTAATGTATGGAGTGACGGGCAGCGGTAAAACAGAAGTATATTTGCAGTCCATCGAAGCTATGTTAAAAAAAGGAAAGGAAGCGATTGTGCTCGTTCCGGAGATTTCTTTGACGCCGCAAATGGTAGAACGCTTCAAAGGACGTTTTGGTTCGCAGGTAGCTGTGCTTCATAGCGCGTTATCTGTAGGAGAGAAATATGATGAGTGGCGGAAAATTCAGCGTAAGGAAGTAAAAGTTGTTGTCGGTGCCAGATCTGCAATATTTGCGCCGTTTGAAAATCTCGGCATTATTATTATTGATGAAGAGCATGAGTCAAGCTACAAGCAAGAAGATAATCCGCGTTATCACGCCCGTGATGTGGCGATTTGGCGCGGAGTCTACCACAGTTGCCCTGTTGTGCTCGGAAGCGCGACACCAACGCTTGAATCATTTGCCCGTGCCGCAAAAGGGGTATATACATTGCTGACGATGACAAAGAGAATGAATGAGCGGACGCTTCCAACGGTAGATATTATTGATATGCGCGAAGAGCTGCGCGAGGGAAACCGGTCTATGTTTTCTAGATTATTACATGAAAAAATAACAGACCGCCTTAGTAGAAATGAACAGACGGTGCTCTTTTTGAATCGGCGCGGACATTCTACCTTTGTGATGTGCCGTGATTGCGGATACGTATTGCAATGTCCGCATTGTGACATTTCTTTAACATACCATCGTATGAATCATCGTTTAAAGTGTCATTACTGTAATTACGAAGAAGCTTTGCCGAACGTTTGTCCTGCGTGCAGCAGCTCTTACATTCGTTTCTTTGGAACAGGAACGCAAAAAGTGGAGGAAGAATTGACGAAGCTGTTTCCCCAGGCGCGTGTTATCCGAATGGACGTTGATACAACGAGCCGAAAAGGAGCGCATGAAAAGCTGCTTACAAAATTCGGAGAAGGAAAGGCGGATATTTTGCTTGGAACACAAATGATTGCAAAGGGCCTTGATTTTCCGAATGTCACGCTTGTTGGTGTGCTTACTGCAGATACAATGCTTCATTTACCGGATTTTCGAGCGAGTGAGAAAACGTATCAGCTGCTTACGCAAGTAAGCGGCCGGGCTGGGCGCCATGAATTGCCGGGTGAGGTTGTCATTCAAACATATACACCGGAGCATTACAGTGTACAAATGGCAAAGGAACAGCAGTATGATACGTTTTTTGAACGGGAAATGTATATGCGCAAGCTTCGCCAGTACCCGCCGTATTACTATTTAACTTTAGTAACTGTTTCTCACCCGGAACTGCTAAAAGCGGTGCAGGTAACGGAGAAAATTGCCTCGGTGCTGCGGGAAAAATGCTCTAAGCAAGCGATTATTCTCGGCCCTGTCGCATCGCCAATCCCGAGGGTTAAAGATAGATATCGTTATCAATGCATGATAAAATACAAACGGGAACCAAATCTGAAGCACGTTTTGCGCTCGATTAACGAGCATTATCAAGCGGAAATGACGAAAGAGCAGCTGCAAATTTCCATCGATTTTAATCCAACTATGTTAATGTAGCGGAGGAATATATGGCAATTTTAAAGATTGTAACGTATCCAAACGAGGTGCTGGAAACACCCGGTGAACGCGTATTGGATTTTGATAAGAAATTAACGAAACTATTGAATGATATGTATGATACAATGCTGGCGGCAGATGGCGTCGGATTGGCAGCGCCGCAGGTCGGTGTGTCTAAGCAAATTGCTGTTATTGATGTGGACGATGAACACGGCCGCATTGACTTAATTAACCCGGAAATTTTAGAAACAAAAGGCGAACAGGTAGGTCCTGAAGGCTGTTTAAGTTTTCCGGACCTTTTTGGTGAAGTCAAGCGCGCCGATTATGTAAAGGTGCGTGCGCAAAACCGGCGCGGAAAAACATTTATTTTAGAAGCAAGAGGCTTTCTTGCCCGCGCGATTCAACATGAAATTGACCATCTGCACGGTGTATTGTTTACATCTAAAGTAACAAGATATTATGAGCCGGGTGAATTGGAAGAAGCATAAAAGGAGAAGTTGTTATGGTGAAAATTGTATTTATGGGAACGCCGGATTTTTCTGTCCCAGTGTTGCGGCAAATTATAAAGGACGGATATGAGGTAGTCGGGGTTGTTACCCAGCCGGACCGACCGGTTGGCAGAAAAAAAGTGATGACTCCCCCTCCTGTAAAGGTAGAGGCTGAGAAGCATGGGATTCCTGTCTTGCAGCCGTTAAAAATACGTGAAAAAGCCGAATATGAAAAGGTGCTTGCTCTGCAGCCCGATTTAATTGTAACAGCGGCTTTTGGACAAATCTTGCCAAAGGAAATTTTAGAAGCACCGAAATATGGCTGTATTAATGTACATGCTTCATTATTGCCGGAATTGCGCGGCGGCGCGCCTATTCATTATGCGATTATCCAAGGGAAGGAAAAGACCGGCATTACGATTATGTACATGGTTGAAAAATTAGATGCTGGCGACATTCTAACGCAGGTTGAAGTGCCGATTACAGAACGGGAAACGGTAGGGACGCTCCATGACAAGCTAAGCGAGGCTGGCGCCGCGCTCTTATCAGAAACGGTGCCATTGCTGTTGGAAGGAAAGTTAACCCCGATTTCGCAGGACGATGATAAAGCGACATTTGCGTACAATATAAAACGTGAGCAGGAAAAGATCGATTGGACAAAGCCGGGAGAAACAATTTACAACCATATCCGCGGACTGCATCCGTGGCCTGTCGCCTATACGGTTTTAAACGGGCAAATATTAAAAGTATGGTGGGGCGAAAAGGTAAAAGTTTCTGCAGAACAGGAGCCGGGAACAATCGTCGCGATAGAAGAGGACGGGTTTGTGGTGGCAACAGGCAATACAACGGCCATTAAGATTACGGATTTACAGCCTGCTGGCAAAAAGCGGATGATAGGCAGCCAATTTTTGCGAGGCTCACAGCTAGTTATCGGAACAAAGGTAGGAATAGAGGAATGAAAAAAAGTGTGCGCGAGCTTGCGCTAGAAGGGTTGCTGCAGGTTGAAAAAAGCGGGGCCTACAGCAACCTTTTATTAAATCATTTGATTGAGAAGAATAATCTAGAAGGAAAAGACGTGGGTCTCCTTACGGAAATTGTATATGGAACGATTCAAAGACGTGATGTGCTTGACTACTACTTACAGCCGTTTTTGCGCAAGAAGGTAGAGCAGTGGGTAAGGGTTTTGCTTCGCTTGTCCTTGTATCAAATACAATTTTTAGACAGAATACCTGCGCATGCAGCTATTTATGAAGCTGTTGAAATTGCCAAGAAACGCGGCCATAAAGGAATTAGCGCTCTTGTCAACGGAGTGCTCCGTTCTATCCAGCGCGAGGGGGTGCCGTCTTTAGAAGAAATACAAGACCCAATAAAGAGGCTTGCAATTGAAACGAGCCACCCTGAGTGGCTTGTTAAAGAGTGGGCCGAAGCATACGGCTTTGAGACTGCCCAAAAAATATGCGCGGTTAACCTATTGCCTCCTGTACCTACAGCTCGGGTAAATATAAATAAAATAACGGTAGAAGAGGCAATCAAGGTACTTCAAAATGAAGGAATTGAGGCGAAAAAGGGCGATTTGTCGGAGGATGCGATTCAAATTGAAAAAGGGAACGTTGCGCATACAAAAGCTTTTCAAGATGGATTATTGTCAATTCAGGACGAAAGCTCAATGCTGGTGGCACGCGCGCTTGACCCGCAGCCGGGCGAAACCGTATTGGATAGCTGTGCGGCGCCGGGAGGCAAAACGTCCCATATCGCTGAAAGGATGGGCGGAAGCGGCAAAGTTGTTTCCCTTGATCTTCATTCACATAAGGTTCGTTTAATTCAAGAACAGGTGCAGCGTTTAGACTTAGCAAATGTAGAAGCAAAGGCATTAGACGCCAGAAAGGCCGGGGCGCATTTTAAAGAAGAAACGTTTGATAAAATTTTAGTTGATGCGCCGTGCTCCGGTTTTGGCGTCATTCGCAGAAAGCCGGATATTAAGATTGGCAAGAAACAGGAAGATAGCCAAAGATTATCTAAAATCCAGATGGAAATTTTACATGAAGTTGCCCCATTATTAAAAAAGGGCGGCAGGCTTGTATATAGTACATGCACGATTGAGCGGACTGAAAATGCCCAAGTAGTTCATGACTTTTTACAATCCCATCCCGAGTTTGAGCGGGATACATCTTTAAGCGAACGCTTGCCTCAAAAATTAAAACCATATATTGAAGACGGACAAATACAAATTTTGCCCCACTATTTTTTGACAGACGGATTTTATATTGCGTGTTTACGAAAGAAGGTGTAACATCATGGAAACAACAATTGTAAAAGAACATAAACAGACAGAAACGAAAAAACCATCCATTTATTCTTTGGAGCTTCATGATTTGCAAGCGTGGTTAAAAGAGCAAGGAGAACCATCGTTTCGTGCCGGGCAAATTTTTGATTGGCTTTATAAGAAGCGGGTTGTATCCTTTGAAGATATGACAAACCTTTCCAAAGGATTGCGGGAAAAATTGGCGAATTCCTTTGACATTACTACATTAAAAACGCTTGTTAAGCAAGTGTCATCAGATGGCACGATTAAATTTCTTTTTGAGCTGCATGACGGCTATTCCATCGAAACAGTGTTGATGCGCCATGATTATGGCAATTCTGTTTGTGTAACAACACAGGTAGGGTGCCGTATCGGGTGTACGTTCTGTGCTTCTACGCTTGGCGGTTTAAAACGCAATTTAGAAGCTGGAGAAATTGTTGCACAAGTAGTAGAAGTACAGCGCGCACTGGATGAAACAGATGAACGCGTTAGTTCCATTGTAGTAATGGGCATTGGTGAACCGTTTGATAACTATGACAATTTGATGGCATTTTTGCGCATTGTCAACCATGAAAAAGGAATCCACATTGGAGCACGGCATATTACAGTATCAACAAGCGGAATCATTCCGAAGATTTACAAGTTTGCTGATGAGAATATGCAGATTAATTTTGCGATTTCGCTGCATGCCCCAAATACGGAGCTGCGCTCAAAGCTTATGCCAATTAATAGAGCGTATAAGCTGCCTGATTTAATTGAAGCGGTAAAATATTATACAGAAAAGACAGGCCGCCGCGTTACATTTGAATATGGGCTGTTCGGCGGGGAAAACGATCAAGATGAGCATGCAGAGGAGCTGGCAAGGCTCTTAAAAGGGGTAAAATGCCATGTGAACTTAATTCCGGTAAACTATGTGCCAGAGCGCAACTATGTGAGAACGCCGCGTGAACAGATTTTCAGCTTTGAAAAAACGTTAAAGAAACATGGGATTAATGTTACGATTCGCCGTGAACAAGGCCATGATATCGATGCGGCCTGTGGTCAACTGCGTGCAAAGGAGCGTAAAGAGGAGATGAGGTGAAAAGATGAAAACCATTTTTCTGTCTGACAGGGGAAAAGTCCGTCAACATAACGAGGACAGCGCCGGAGTGTTTCGCAACTTAGACGGGGATATTTTGGCAATTGTTGCAGATGGAATGGGAGGTCATCGGGCGGGAGATGTTGCCAGCTCGATGACTATCCAGCTCTTTCATGATTATTGGAAGCAAACGCACCATATCGATACGCCGAAAAAGGCGGAGCAATGGCTTCGAAATCATGTAGAGATGATTAATGAACGCGTATATAAATATTCAATCGACCATCAGGAATGCCAAGGAATGGGAACGACTATTGTCGTTGCGATATGCACAAAGCAGTTTGTCACCATTGCGCATATTGGAGACAGCCGCTGTTATATTTTGTCTGAAGGCTCTATCTCGCTGGTAACAGAAGATCATTCTCTCGTAAATGAGCTTGTGCGCCATGGAGAAATTACGAAAGAGGATGCTGAGTACCACCCGCGAAAAAATGTTTTGCTTCGGGCCTTAGGAACAGAGAATCAGGTTGTACTTGATGTTAAGACGTTGGTGTTAGAGGATGGAGATCAATTGCTCCTTTGCTCGGACGGCTTATCTAATAAAGTTTCTATGGAAGAAATGAATCGCATCCTCCAAGGTAACGCGGAATTGGAGGGTAAGGGCGAGGAGCTTATCAAGTTGGCTAATGATCTTGGCGGAGAGGACAATATTACGCTTGTAATCATCGATTATACTGAGTCAGCAGCTGAAGGTGGGTGAGGTTCAACGTGATGATTGGAAAACGCCTAAGCGGCCGTTATAAGCTGCTAAAGATGATTGGCGGCGGAGGAATGGCCAATGTATATTTAGCGTATGACAGCATTTTAGACCGTGATGTAGCTGTGAAAATACTCCGGCTTGATTATGCAAACAACGAAGAGTTCATTAAGCGTTTTCACCGTGAAGCTCAATCGGTCACAAGTTTGTCTCATCCGAATATTGTTAATATTTTTGATGTCGGCGAAGAGGAAGGAATATATTATCTTGTTATGGAGTATGTACCTGGCCAAACATTAAAGCAATACATACAACAGCATGGAATGCTTTCTGTACAGGAAGCGCTTGACATCATGGAGCAATTGACATCGGCTATGGCTCACGCGCATCATTTTGAAATTGTCCACCGTGATATTAAACCGCAAAATATTTTAATGCGGGATGATGGGGTTGTGAAGGTAACTGATTTTGGCATTGCCACAGCTACTACAGCGACGACGATTACCCATACAAATTCTGTACTCGGATCTGTTCATTATTTGTCGCCAGAGCAAGCGCGCGGGGGAATTGCTAACAAAAAATCTGATATTTATTCATTAGGAATCGTAATGTTTGAATTGCTAACAGGCCGGCCGCCGTTTTCGGGAGAGTCCGCTGTTTCCATTGCGCTCAAGCATCTGCAAAACGATACGCCGTCCCCAAAAAGATGGAACCCCGACATTCCGCAAAGTGTAGAAAATATTGTGTTAAAAGCAACAGCAAAAGATCCATTTTACCGCTATCAATCTGCTGATGAAATGAAGCAGGACATTATGACGGCTTTATATCCGGAAAGAGCGAATGAACTGCCGTTTCAAATTCCGGCCGATGAGGACGCAACAAAAGCAATTCCGGTTATACGTGAGGAAAGTTTTCAAGAAAGTGAAAGCGAAGAGACAATTATTAGCTCTGGAAAGAAAGAGGGAAAGCCGAAAAAGGAGAAAAAGAAAAGCAAGTTTTTTAAAATGTTGCTCACCTTATTTCTTTTATTTGCAATCGGAGGTGCAGCAGCCGTTACGGTAGTCCCGGGCTTTTTTGTTCCAAAGGAGATAAGGGTGCCTGATGTATCCAATAAAAGCTATGAAGAAGCGGTTAATATTTTAAGCAATAAAGGTTTTGAAGTCACGTCTCCGCGGATTATATACAACGATGAAATACAGGAAGGCAAGGTTATTAAAACAGATCCTGCAGCAGGAAAAATCGTAAAAGAAGGAAGGAAAATTACGATTTTTCAATCCGGCGGCAAGAAAAAGAAAAAAATGGCGAATTTAATTGGGCAATCATATGAAAGTGTTAGAGAAGAATTGTTACAGCAATATGCCAGTGTTGTAACGTATTATATTGAAAGCGAAAGGCCTAAGGGTGAAATTACGGATCAAATTCCTAGACCTGACCAATCGGTGGTTGAGGAAGAGCAGGAGGTTCGCGTATGGATTAGCGAGGGGCCAAAACGCATCTCGCTCGCTGATTTTAAGGGTTGGACAGAGAACAGTGTCAAAAGTTATGCGGCGGAGAAGAAATTTTTGGTAGATGTGCAATATGAAAATTCTGAAACTGCCGAAAAGGGGCTTGTGATAGGGCAAGCTCCAAAGCCGAGCACACCTTTAAAGGAGGGGGAAAAATTTACTGTTTATATATCGGCAGGGCCGAAGGAACAGCCCCCTAAAACAGTATCGATAACGGACATTCAAATTCCTTATGAACCGTCTCCTCCTGATGCCAACAAACCGCAGAAAGTGGAGGTTTATAAAGAGGATATGGAAAGTAACATGGATAAACCGGTTGATACGAGGATGATTACCGAACCCATCACTCTTTCCATCAATCTCGTAATCCCATATGGAAAAGCAGCACGCTACAAAATTGTGCGCGATGGCGAAATAATCATCGAGAAGGAAGTCCCATATCCGGCGGATTGAGAACAACAAGGAGTGAGTGTATGCCAGAAGGTAAAATCATTAAAGCGCTAAGCGGATTTTATTATGTTGCACATGAAAACGGAATTACACAGTGCCGGGGGCGCGGTGTATTTAGAAAGAACAAAATTACTCCTCTTGTGGGGGATCAAGTTGTATTTCAAGCGGATAATCCGAGCGAAGGATATATTTTGGAGGTTCTGGAACGGAAAAATGAACTCGTTCGTCCTCCGATTGCGAATGTAGATCAAGCTATTCTTGTATTTTCTGCTGTAGAACCCGGGTTTAATTCGCTGTTATTAGATCGCTTTCTTGTGCTTATTGAATTCAATGATATCCAACCAATTATTTGTATCAGCAAGATTGATCTCGTTGATGAACAAGAACTGAAACAAATCGAGCAATATGCAAATGACTATCGAAAAATAGGATATGAAGTGCTGTTTACTTCTACGAAAATAGAGGATAGTGTAAGTCAACTGCAGCCATTTTTGCAAAACTGCGTTTCCGTAGTAGCGGGTCAATCTGGAGTGGGGAAATCGTCCCTTCTGAATATACTTCGTCCGGATTTGGAACTTAAAACAAGCGGGATTTCCGCTCACTTGGGACGTGGCAAGCATACGACGAGACATGTAGAGCTTATCGAAGTTGGAACAGGGCTAGTTGCCGATACACCGGGATTTAGTTCACTTGATTTTATCGATATTGAAGTAGAAGATTTAACAAACTGCTTTCCTGAATTCAGAAGCCAAAGCCAATTGTGCAAATTCCGAGGCTGCACGCACATTTCGGAGCCGAAGTGTGCTGTTAAAGCTGCAGTGGATGCACAGACCATTCCTAGATACCGCTATGATCACTATATAGAGTTTATACAAGAAATTAGAGACAGAAAGCCGAGGTATTAATAATGATTAAAATTGCGCCATCTATTTTATCTGCAGACTTTGCAAAATTGGGAGAAGAGATTAAAGACGTTGAAAAAGGCGGGGCAGATTATATTCACGTTGATGTTATGGACGGCCATTTCGTTCCGAACATTACGATTGGTCCTTTAATTGTAGAAGCGATTCGTCCTATTACGTCTTTGCCGTTAGATGTGCACTTAATGATTGAAAATCCGGATCAATATATTCCGCAGTTCGCAAAAGCGGGGGCAGATATTATTACCGTTCATGTAGAAGCGTGTCCGCATCTGCATCGCGTGGTTCAATTGATTAAATCATACGGAATTAAAGCTGGAGTTGTATTAAATCCGCATACGCCAGCTTCCGCCATCGAGCATATTTTAGAGGATATAGATATGGTTTTATTAATGACAGTCAATCCTGGATTTGGAGGACAAAAATTTATCCATTCTGTATTGCCGAAAATTAAGCAGGTGGCCGATATGGTACATGAACGTAATTTAAATGTGGAAATCGAAGTAGATGGCGGAGTAAATGCAGAAACGGCTAAATTGTGCATAGAGGCGGGGGCAAATGTTCTTGTAGCCGGTTCTGCTATATATAATCAAAGAGATCGTGCTCAAGCAATTCGCGAAATTCGGGGCTAAAGGGCTTGTAAAGCTGGAATATAACTATTTTTGCGGGTCATTGCACTGGATTATTATTGGATAATCTCTGAGCTTATAGAAAAAGCAATCCATTTGGATTGCTTTTTCTATAAGCTACTCTAAAAAATTAAAATTTAAGGTAACCTTTAATTGCACCACTTCTAAAAATTTTTATCTATTGTGGCGCAAATTACATTCTTGCATGGGTGCCTATGGAAAACGGTATTGTTTATAATAAGGAGCACAAAATGTTCTTTTGACGCTCCTTTAACAGAGCCTTAATGAAAGGGAGACAACACTATGGACATTTATATTATGGCGGGAGGACCAGAGGATCATCATCCGGATTTAGACGTCTGCAAAAACGCTGGAGTTGTTTGGGCGGCAGTAGACCGCGGTGTGTATTATTTGTTGAAAAAGGGAATTGTCCCGAACGTTGCATTTGGTGATTACGATTCAGTTACGGAAGAGGAACTGGCGTGGATAGAGAAGAAGCTAAAACATATTCATATTGTGCCAAGAGAAAAGGATGAAACGGATTTAGAGCTGGCTCTTCATTGGGCGATTGAGCAGCGTCCAAATGCAATATGGATATTGGGTGCAACAGGAGGCAGGCTAGACCATGCTTTAGCGAATGTACAGATGTTAATAAAGGGAGTAGAAGCCGGCATTTGCATGAAGATTATCGATTATAAAAATGAGATAACTTTAAAAAAGCCAGGCTTATACCATATAGAAGCAGATGTTAAATATCCGTATCTGTCCTTCCTTCCTATGACAGAAAAAGTCACAGGCATTACGCTTGAAGGGGTTAAATATCCTTTACAGAATAAAACGATTTACTGGGGATCTACATTGTGCATAAGCAATGAACTGGTCGAGGAAAAAGGTACTTTTTCATTTGCAACCGGCATATTAATGGTGATAAGAAGCACTGATTAAAGCAACTCTTTTTGTGTGAATGAATATATTAAAGCGTTAAGCAATGTGAATTAGGAGGGAAACCATGAGATTTTATACAATTAAGTTGCCAAAGTTTCTTGGAGGAATTGTTCGGGCGATGTTAAATACCTTCAAAAAAGGGTAAAAAAGCGCCAATTTGGTGCTTTTTTCCTTTTGTGAATATAAAGAAAGCTTGCCCTATGCGGCGGAAAGCTAGAAGGTAGAAGCGAGTGCAAACTGCTGTTCATTCTGCGTAGCCGCCATATAATATACTCAGGCAATCAATTAAATATATAAAAAAAAGAGCCTGCAATCGGCTCTTTTTTTATGATTAAACGCGTTCGATTTTGCCAGATTTTAATGCTCTAGCAGAAACGTATACACGCTTCACTTTACCGTTTACGACGATGCGAACTTTTTGAAGGTTAGCACCCCATTTGCGCTTAGTCGCGTTCATAGCGTGAGAACGTGAGTTTCCAGAACGAGCTTTTCTACCAGTAATTGCACAAACACGAGCCATCTATATTTCCCTCCTAACTACCATAACATACATCATTCTTAATGCCAGTTTTTAATAGATGCTAAAAACACTATTATAATTTATCATAATGGCACACATAATGCAACAAGATTGTAAAAAGAAATCAAGAAAAATTCCTTGACATAACATGGTTAAACATGTTGTATAATAACAATGGACTATTTTGCTCATTATAAAATGGGAGAAGTACCGTTTTTTATTGGCTCTGTTAAACTTGATTGTTGATTTTCCGCTACAGGCGGACGCTTTCCGCGAGCGGGGCCGAGCCGCTGGAGTCGCCGCCTTTCGTTCTAAATCAACAAATGAATCCAAATTAATATTAGCCTTTAACAGAGCCTTTTTATTAGAAAATAATATTTTGCGTTAATGGCTTCGGTTTCATGCCTGTGCTTGAATTTTCCGCTCTTGTAGCGATGTGCAAACGTAAAGGCTACCCTAAAAATTAAGGTGTTTCACTTCTGAAAATTTTTATCTATCGTAGGGCAAGTTATATTCTTGCATGGATGTCTATGTTAAAGGTTATTGCCGATAAAGCTCAAACCGTTGTTTAGCAAGTATAAAGTCCGAACACTTGGCAGAGGGAAATGGAATTTTCCCGAAAAACAGTATATGATAGTGATATAAGTAGTCTAGCTCACTTTGACTATTTCCAAAGGGGGAAAAAGGTATGTCAATCGAAATTAAAACGCAGTACGGTCAAATTGATATTAGCACAGATGTTATCGCAACGATTGCAGGCGGTGCAGCTGTTGATTGCTATGGAATTGTTGGCATGGCTTCAAAAAATCAATTAAAAGACGGACTAACGGAAATTTTAAGAAAAGAGAACTTTACACGCGGTGTGATTGTTCGCAATGAAAACGATGAAGTACATATTGATATGTATATTATTGTAAGTTACGGCACGAAAATTTCAGAAGTAGCAAATAATGTCCAAACAAAGGTGAAGTATACATTAGATCAAACGATGGGACTTGCTGTTGACTCCGTGAACATTTATGTGCAAGGAGTTAAGGTAACGAACTTGTGATTTGCAATAAGGAGGAAGGTCTGTGTCAATTAAGCAAATTGATGGGAAACGTTTAGCACAAATGATTATTCAAGGAGCAAACAATTTAACGAACAACGTAAAGCTCGTGGATGCTCTAAACGTTTTTCCCGTTCCAGATGGCGATACCGGTACAAACATGAACTTGTCGATGACTTCAGGAGCGCGGGAGGTAAAAAGCAACACGTCCGACCATGCCGGAAAAGTGGGTGCCAGCCTTGCGAAGGGATTGCTTATGGGGGCACGCGGAAATTCAGGTGTCATTTTATCTCAATTATTCCGTGGCTTTGCAAAATCTATTGAACAAAAAACGGTACTGACAACGTCTGATTTTGCGCAAGGGTTGGAAGCCGGTGTAGAAACAGCTTATAAAGCTGTAATGAAGCCAATAGAAGGAACAATTTTAACAGTAGCAAAGGATACTGCAAAAAAAGCGGTAGCTATTGCGAAAAAGCAAAATGATTTTGTTTTATTTATGGAAGAGGTAGTAAAGGAAGCAAATGCTTCTTTAAACCGCACGCCTGATTTGCTTCCAGTGCTAAAGCAGGTCGGTGTGGTCGATAGTGGTGGAAAAGGGCTTGTCGTTGTATATGAAGGTTTTTTGGCAGATTTAAAAGGGGAAACGATTGCTTCTAAAGAACCTGAGCAAGCTACTATGCAGCAAATGGTAAAAATGGAGCACCGCAATGTGCAGAGCCAATTGAGTACAGAGGATATCAAATATGGGTACTGCACGGAGTTCATGGTTAAACTTGAAGCAGAAAAGCTGAAAAGCAACCCATTTTCAGAGCGAAAGTTCCGCGAAGACATCAGTGCATTCGGAGACTCCCTGCTAGTCGTATCTGATGATGAAATTGTGAAGGTTCATATTCATGCGGAGCATCCGGGAGACGCGATGAACTATGGACAGCGTTATGGAAGCTTAATCAATATTAAAGTTGAGAATATGCGCGAGCAGCACACCCATTTGCTGCATGATGAGGAAGATGTCATGCAGGCAATGCAAGCTTCCCGGGCTCCTAAAGAGAAGCAGCCATATGGAATTGTTACAGTGGCGATGGGATCAGGTATTAAGAAGCTATTTGAAAGCATTGGAGCCACGCAAGTAATTGAAGGTGGTCAAACGATGAATCCGAGCACAGAGGATATTGTAAAGGCAATTGAAGATGCCAATGCTGATAAGGTAATTATTTTGCCAAATAACAGCAACATTGTAATGGCAGCTCAACAAGCCGCATCTGTAGTTGACCAAGAAGTGGTTGTTATCCCATCTAAGACCGTTCCACAAGGAATAGCTGCTGTTTTGGCATTCAACCCAGCTGCAGGATTGAAGGAAAATGAGGAAAATATGAAGCAAGCCCTTTCTCATGTGAAGACAGGGCAAGTTACGTATGCCGTACGCGATACGGAAATGGACGGCATTAATATTAAGAAAAATGATTTCATGGGTATTGCTGACGGGAAAATTGTGGCAACAGATGCAAGTCAATTAGAGGCAGCAAAAAAGCTGCTGTCGCATATGCTTGATGAAGATTCTGAGATTTTAACTATTTTGCAGGGTGAAGATGTTTCTGATGAAGAAGTTGAAGAATTGAAGGCTTTTGTAGAAGAGACGTTTGAAGATGCAGAAGTAGAAGTGCATAAAGGCAATCAGCCGCTTTATTCTTATATTTTTTCAATTGAGTAAAATGCACTTTAGCAGCACAAGGGTTTATTGACTATTGGGTTAGTTTGGATAATTGGGCAATTGCCGGCAGCATTCTTCGTTTAGCACCTAAGTTTAAAAAGGTGTTTGCAAAATGAAAAGAGAAAAGGTCTTTCCTGAGATGGGAGGGGCTTTTTCTCTTTTTATAGTTAACAAAGCGGAGGTTTACCTATATACTTAATATGCGGATTTGAAATGCGTTTTAACAGGAAAACGCTTTCAAATCAAAAGCATGCTATTTTTTTCAACAGATTATCTATATTGTTTTTAATAGGGAATTGTCAACATAGATTCGGGGGAGGAGCAGCTATGAAATATAGATCAGTGTTTGATATAATCGGGCCGGTCATGATTGGTCCTTCAAGCTCTCATACAGCGGGGGCGGCCCGCATTGGCAGGGTAGCCCGCACGCTGCTCGGCACACAGCCGAACAAGGTGATCGTATCTCTTTTCGGTTCATTTGCGAAAACATATAAAGGACATGGAACCGACGTCGCTATTATCGGCGGTATTTTGGATTTTGATACAGATGATCCGCGTATTCCAAGCTCTCTTCAGCTCGCAAAGCAGGCTGGGATAGAAGTGACGTTTATTGAAGAAGATGCGGTTACAGATCACCCAAACACAGCGCGCATTTGGATGACGAATGGCCGCGATGAATTAGAAGTTGTAGGGATTTCTATTGGCGGCGGCAAAATCGAGATTACGGAGCTCAACGGCTTTGCGCTTAGATTGAGCGGCATGCATCCCGCTATTTTAGTAGTGCATAATGATCGCTACGGTGCTATTTCATCCGTTACAAATATTTTAGCGAAATATCGCATTAACATTGGCCATATGGAAGTATCCCGCAAAGAGATGGGGAAAACGGCCCTTATGGTCATTGAGGTAGACCAGAACATTGAGCCGCCTGTACTGCAGGAAATTCAATCGCTGCCTAACATCATTCAAGTAACGCGTATGGTAGAATAGATAGGAGAAAGAGGAGGAGCGATAATGTTTCGAAATGTAGCGGAGCTTGTAGAGCGCGCCGAAAGCAAAGGTGTAAAAATTGCTCAAATTATGATTGAACAGGAAATGCAAGTTACGGGCTTGTCTAGGCAAGATATTATGCATAAAATGGAACAAAACCTTACGGTGATGGAAAAGGCGGTCGAGCAGGGGCTTCAAGGCGTTCATTCTGTAACGGGTTTAACAGGCGGCGATGCGGTTTTATTGCAAAATTATATCAATAGCGGAAAAGCGTTGTCGGGAACTTTTATTTTAGATGCGGTGAGCAAAGCGGTAGCCACAAATGAGGTGAATGCGGCGATGGGAACAATTTGTGCTACTCCTACAGCAGGCTCTGCTGGGGTAGTGCCCGGTACGCTGTTTGCGGTAAAAAATAAATTGAATCCGACACGAGAGCAAATGATTGAATTTTTATTTACTGCCGGCGCATTCGGATTTGTAGTAGCAAATAATGCTTCTATTTCCGGAGCGGCAGGCGGGTGCCAGGCAGAGGTTGGTTCAGCGAGCGGCATGGCAGCTGCGGCTATCGTGGAAATGGCGGGTGGAACGCCAAAGCAAGCGGCGCAAGCAATGGCAATTACGCTAAAAAACATGCTCGGGCTCGTTTGTGATCCGGTAGCAGGCTTAGTTGAGGTGCCATGTGTAAAGCGGAATGCGATGGGAGCTGCCAATGCGATGATAGCAGCCGATATGGCGCTTGCAGGGATACAAAGCCGAATTCCTTGTGATGAAGTAATTGATGCCATGTTCAAAATCGGGCAGACTATGCCTGTTGCCTTGCGGGAAACGGCACAAGGAGGGTTGGCGGCTACACCGACCGGGCGTGAATTGGAAGCGGAAATTTTTGGTGTGCCGCTAAACAAGTGAACGGAACGTTGAACATACCTGTTACACAAGTAAAAGGCATCGGCGAGGAGACGGCTGCGTTATTAAATGATATGGGCATTTCTACTGTTCGCGACTTATTAGAATACTTTCCTTACCGGTATGAAGATTATTCGATGAAGGATTTAGCGGAAGTAAAGCATGAAGAAAGAGTAACTGTGGAAGGAAAGGTTCACAGCCTTCCGGTTTTACAGTATTACGGAAAAAAGAAATCGCGCCTTACCTTCCGGATTTTGATAGATCGTTACTTGGTTAGTGCAGTGTGCTTTAATCGCCCGTATTATAAGGATAAGTTGAAAATGGGAGAAACGGTTATGGTTACTGGAAAATGGGATCAGCACCGTCAAACAATTTCTGTAGCAGAAGTTCATTTTGGCCCGCTTGCAAGGCAGCAAGAACTCGAACCGGTCTATTCTGTTAAAGGAAAGCTCACTGTAAAGCAATTGCGCCGCTATATAGCACAAGCATTGCAACAGTACGGCGCTTATGTTGAGGATTTGCTGCCGCAAGGGCTTGTGCAGCGTTACAGATTGCTTCCGCGTCCCATTGCTTTGCGCTCGCTGCACTTACCGGCAGGGCAGGAAGATGTGAAGCAGGCACGCCGGCGTTTTGTATATGAAGAGTTTTTTTTGTTTCAATTGAAAATGCAAACGTTGCGAAAGGTGCAGCGGGAGCATTCGGTTGGAACAAGAAAAGAATTTCAAGCTGCTGCTTTGCGCTCTTTTATTGAGGGGTTGCCATTTCCGCTTACAGGTGCCCAACATCGTGTTGTTGGGGAAATTGTTGCAGATTTGGCTGCACCTTATCGAATGAACCGTTTGTTGCAGGGGGATGTTGGTTCAGGCAAGACGGTTGTTGCTGCAATTGCCCTGTATGCTACGAAGCTTTCTGGCTATCAAGGAGCGCTTATGGTGCCGACAGAGATTTTGGCAGAACAGCACCATCAGTCGCTTGTTAATATTTTCAGTCCGTTCAATGTTGATATAGAACTGTTAACAAGCTCTGTTAAAGGTGTACGCCGGCGTGATATACTGGAGCGGCTGCAAAATGGCGAAATTGATATTCTTGTCGGTACCCACGCCCTCATTCAAGAGGAAGTGAACTTTCATAAATTGGGGCTGGTAATTACAGATGAGCAGCATCGTTTCGGGGTTGCACAGCGTCGTGTATTGCGTGAAAAGGGCGAAAGTCCAGACGTATTGTTTATGACTGCAACGCCAATTCCCCGTACGCTTGCTATCACGGCTTTTGGAGAGATGGACGTATCTGTTATTGATGAAATGCCGGCTGGACGCAAGCAAATTGAAACATATTGGGCGAAGCATGATATGTTTGAGCGTGTCCTGGCTTTTGTGGAGAAAGAGGTGCAAAAAGGGCGACAAGCGTATGTGATTTGCCCATTGATTGAAGAGTCGGAGAAGCTTGATGTACAAAATGCCATTGATTTGCATAGCATGCTCGTCCATCATTATCGCGGCAAGTACCGCATTGGATTGATGCACGGCAGGTTATCGTCGCAGGAAAAAGAGATGGTGATGCGGCAGTTTAGCGAAAATGAAGTGCAAATTCTTGTGTCTACTACAGTGGTTGAAGTTGGTGTAAATGTGCCAAACGCTACTGTAATGGTCATTTATGATGCGGAGAGGTTCGGATTGTCGCAGCTTCATCAGCTGCGCGGCCGTGTCGGACGCGGCAGCGAGCAATCGTATTGTATTTTAATTGCCGATCCAAAGTCGGAAGTTGGAAAAGAGAGAATGCGCATCATGACTGAAACAAATGATGGATTTGTTCTGTCTGAAAGAGATTTAGAATTGCGCGGTCCGGGCGATTTTTTCGGAAGCAAACAAAGCGGGCTTCCTGATTTTAAAATTGCCGATATGGTTCATGATTACCGGGCTCTTGAGACAGCCCGCAGCGATGCGGCGCTTTTGGTGGAGTCGCAGGCCTTTTGGCAAAGCGAGCAGTATGCTGCTTTGCGTGGCTATTTAGAGAAGGCTGGGGTTTTTCAGGGAGAAAAGCTGGATTAAATGAAGTAGAGGCAGCAAATTTTTTGTTGCATTCTGCTTTCATTGATTATATACTACTATTAGTACCTAGTCATAAGATGGATGGTGTACGGAACATGCGGAGAAATAAAAAAGAAAGACAAAAATTGCTGCAAGAAACGATATGGGAAAATCCGTTTATTACGGACGAGGAGCTTGCAGAAAAATTTCAAGTAAGCATTCAAACGATCCGCCTCGACCGGTTAGAGCTATCTATACCGGAATTGCGAGAACGAATTAAAACGGTAGCAGAAAAGCAGTTTGATGAAAATGTAAAGTCGCTTCCTATTGAAGAGGTAGTCGGGGAAATTATCGATATAGATTTAGATCATCATGCCATTTCTATTTTTGATGTGAAAGAAGAGCACGTTTTTAAGCGTAATCAAATTGCCCGCGGACATCATCTGTTTGCTCAAGCAAATTCATTGGCGGTGGCCGTTATTGATGAAGATCTGGCTTTAACTGCAAAGGCCAACATTCAATATGTTCGCCCTGTAAAGCTGCATGAGCGAGTTGTTGCGAAGGCTAAGGTAATAGATATTGGAAATGATAAAGGCAGAACGGTAGTGGAAGTCACAAGCTTTGTAGGAAACGAGGCAGTATTTACAGGGAGCTTTGAAATGTACCGTTCCAGCAAAAATAATGAGGAAGGTAACAAGCTATGAGGATTGCAATCGACGCTATGGGGGGAGATCATGCGCCAAAGGCAGTCGTGTTAGGGGCCATGAAAGCGGTAGAGAAGTTTTCAGACATACATATTACGTTGGTTGGAAAAGAAGATGAAATCCGCAAATATTTAACGAAAGAGGAGCGAATCGCCATCCTTTACGCAGACGAAGTGATTGAGGGGACCGACGAGCCTGTACGGGCGGTGCGCCGCAAAAAAAATTCTTCAATGGTAATGATGGCGCAGCTTGTAAAAGAGGGAAAAGCAGATGCGTGCATTTCTGCTGGCAACACAGGCGCATTGATGGCAGCAGGGCTCTTTGTAGTGGGACGTATTGAAGGAATAGAGCGTCCTGCGCTATCCCCTACACTTCCGACAATAGACGGAAAAGGTTTTGTTATGCTCGATGTTGGGGCGAATGTGGACGCAAAGCCAGTTCATCTGCAGCAATATGCGCTAATGGGGTCTATTTATGCCCAAAAAGTTAGAGGAATTTCCAATCCGTGTGTCGGATTATTAAATGTAGGAACAGAGGACGGAAAAGGAAATGAACTGACAAAGCAAGCATTTCGATTGTTAAATAATTCTTCCTTGAACTTTATTGGGAATATAGAAGCACGCGATTTATTGCAAGGTGCAGCAGATGTAGTCGTTTGTGACGGATTTACAGGAAACGTAGCCTTAAAGTCTATCGAGGGCACTGCACTTTCTGTATTTTCGATGCTTAAGGCGCAGCTGACAAGTTCTTTCACAAGCAAGCTTGCAGCGGCTATGTTGAAACCAAAGCTAATTGGATTAAAGCAGCAGATGGATTATTCCGAATATGGAGGAGCGGCTCTTTTCGGATTAAAGGCGCCTGTTATTAAGGCGCACGGATCTTCTGACGATAATTCTATTTTTAATGCAATCCGCCAAACGAGAGAGATGGTAAGTAAGCAAGTGATCCCTACTATTACAAGTATGGTAGAGAAAGCAGCGCTTCAAACAGAGGAGGTATAATATTGGGAAAACTGGCATTTCTTTTTCCAGGGCAAGGCTCCCAGACCGTAGGCATGGGAAAGCAATTAGCAGAGCGGCATGAGGAAGCTGCGCATGTTTTTGAACAGGCAGATGAAATTTTGCAGATTCCTTTGTCCCAAATTATGTTTGAGGGACCGCAAGAGCAGTTGACATTAACAACGAATGCACAGCCCGCTTTATTGACAGCAAGCACTGCAATTTTGAACGCGATGAAAAAATATGGGCTAAAGCCTGATTATGTAGCTGGGCATAGCTTGGGCGAATATAGCGCGTTAGTGGCCGCAGGGGCTCTTGCTTTTGAAGATGCGGTATATGCAGTTCGCAAGCGTGGTGAATATATGGAAGAGGCAGTGCCAAGCGGGGAAGGGGCAATGGCAGCCGTTCTTGGTATGGATTCATCCTTGCTTCGGACTATTACAGAAGAGATAACAAAGGAAGGACACGCTGTCCAAGTCGCCAATATGAACAGCCGCCAGCAAACTGTCATTTCCGGAACGAAGATGGGAGTCGAGCTCGCTTCCAAAAGGGCAAAGGAAAATGGCGCAAAACGAGCTATCGCACTTCGGGTAAGCGGCCCATTCCATTCTTCATTGATGAAGCCGGCAGCTGAAAAGTTCAGGGATGTTTTAGCGCAAATACAGATTGCGGATGCTGCTATTCCAGTTATTGCTAATGTAACAGCGGATATCGTCACAAAGAAAGAAGAGATTCAAGAGAAGCTTGTGGAGCAGCTGTATTCCCCTGTTCTTTGGTATCCGTCCATTGAGCGCTTAGTTGAGCTTGGCGTTGATACGTTTATTGAAATCGGTCCAGGGAAAGTGCTTGCCGGCCTAATGAAATCTATTGCTCCTTCCGCCAAAGTTTATGCGGTGTACGATCAGGAGACAATGGAAGATACCATTTCCAAATTGAGAGGAGAAGGCTGATGCTAAAAGATAAGGTTGCATTGGTTACAGGGGCGTCACGCGGAATCGGCCGCGCCATCGCTGTTGATCTAGCGAAGCATGGCGCGAAAGTTGTTGTCAACTATGCCGGAAATGAAGCAAAGGCAAACGAGGTTGTCGATGAAATTAAGGCGTTAGGTTCAGAAGCAATCGCTGTAAAAGCGAATGTGGCAAACGGCGAGGAAGTAGCTGATATGGTAAAACAAGCGGTTGATGCATTTGGCAAAATCGATATTCTTGTGAATAACGCCGGTATTACAAGAGATAATTTATTAATGCGGATGAAAGAAGAAGAATGGGATGACGTAATTAATACGAATTTAAAAGGCGTATTTTTATGTACAAAAGCTGTGTCGCGCCATATGATGAGACAGCGCTCCGGCCGTATTATTAATATTGCGTCTGTTGTCGGTGTTACAGGAAATGCCGGACAAGCGAATTATGTTGCGGCAAAAGCTGGAGTAATTGGCTTAACTAAAACGTCTGCAAAAGAGCTGGCGGCACGCAATATTACTGTAAATGCGATTGCGCCTGGCTTTATTGTAACAGATATGACAGATGTACTCAGCGAAGAAGTAAAATTGGAACTATTGAAGCTTATTCCGCTTGCAAAGTTTGGTCAAGGAGAAGATATTGCAAATGCAGTGACCTTCTTCGCTTCTGACCGCAGCGGATATATTACGGGACAAACGCTTTTAGTGGACGGCGGCATGTCCATGTAGTATTAAGTTGATTTCAACTAGTTTTTTTGTACAATATTTAATATAATGACTTGAGGGGAGGTGAACGAATATGGCAGATGTTTTAGAACGTGTAACAAAAATCATCGTAGATCGTCTTGGAGTAGAAGAAACAGAAGTAACACCTTCTGCGAGCTTTAAAGAAGATTTAGGTGCAGATTCTCTAGATGTAGTAGAGTTAGTTATGCAATTGGAAGATGAGTTTGAAATGGAAATTTCTGACGAAGATGCAGAAAAAATCGCTACAGTTGGTGACGCTGTTAGCTACATAGAAAGCCACCTATAAGAGACTGACTAAGTCCCGTTTTATACGGGACTTTCTCAGCATATATGCGGACGGATGTTCAGGAGGGACTTATGCCGTACAGAAGACAGAGAGACAAAAGAAATGAAGCAAAATATCGTGAAGCCTTTAGACGGTTTCAGCAAAGGATAGGCATTACTTTTAAAAATGAAAAGCTGCTTATTCAAGCTTTTACACATTCATCGTATGTGAATGAGCATCGTAAAAAACCTCACGAAGATAATGAACGTTTAGAATTTCTAGGAGATGCCGTACTTGAATTAACTGTTTCTCAATATTTGTTTCAAAAATATCCGACTATGAGTGAGGGGGAGCTAACAAAGCTGCGCGCTGCTATTGTATGTGAACCTTCTCTTGTGCAGTTTGCTAATGAGTTGTTATTTGGGGAGCTTGTGCTATTAGGAAAAGGTGAAGAAATGACGGGCGGCCGCGAGCGTCCGGCACTGTTGGCGGATGTGTTTGAAGCGTTTATTGGGGCGCTTTATTTAGATCAAGGACTTGAACAAGTATGGAGTTTTCTAAAGACGGTCGTTTATCCGAAAATTAATGAAGGTGCTTTTTCTCATGTGATGGATTTCAAAAGCCAGCTGCAGGAGCTGATTCAACGGGATGGCAGCGGCAGCATTGAGTATCAAATTTTACAGGAAAAGGGCCCGGCTCATAATCGTGAATTTGTGTCCCGTGTGACATTAAATGGTGTGGCGTTAGGAATAGGAAATGGAAAATCGAAAAAAGAAGCAGAGCAGCACGCTGCTGAAGAAGCATTGCGAAAATTAAAAGAGCATCAATAATTGAATCCCCCTGAATAAAGGGGGATTCCTTGTGCATAGAGGGGGGAGAAAGAGATGTTCCTGAAAAGATTAGAAATTGTCGGATTCAAGTCGTTTGCAGACCGTGTCTCAATTGATTTTGTTCCGGGCGTAACAGCAGTTGTCGGACCGAACGGCAGCGGAAAAAGCAACATTACCGATGCGATCCGCTGGGTTCTTGGCGAACAGTCGGCAAAGTCGCTACGCGGCGCGAAAATGGAGGATATTATTTTTGCGGGCAGCGATTCACGCAAATCTTTAAATGTGGCAGAAGTCACGCTTACTCTCGATAATGAAGACCAGTGCTTGCCGCTTGAGTACAACGAAGTAAGTGTGACGCGCAGGGTATATCGCTCGGGTGATAGCGAATTTTATATTAATAAACAATTATGCCGGTTAAAGGATATTGTAGATTTATTTATGGACTCCGGCATGGGGCGGGAAGCCTTTTCTATTATCAGCCAAGGAAAGGTAGAGGAGATCTTAAGCAGCAAGCCGGAAGACCGCCGGGGCATTTTTGAAGAGGCGGCCGGGGTGTTAAAATATAAAATGCGCAAGAAAAAAGCAGAAGCGAAGCTGCAGGAAACGCAGGAGAATTTAAATCGTGTAGAAGATATTATTCATGAGCTTGGCAATCAAATTGAGCCGCTGCGTATACAAGCCGCAGTCGCAAAAGACTATTTAGATAAAAAAGAAGAGTTAGAAAAGGTTGAAGCAGCGCTGATTGTATATGAAATTGAGGAACTCCATCGAAAATGGGAAAGCTTGCTGGCGCAATTTGAACAAAATAAAGATAAAGAGATGAACCTTTCAGCAAAGCTGCAAAAGAGCGAGGCGGATGCTGAAGAGCTTCGGGCGAATATACAGGCTGTTGATGAATCCATTGAATCGCTCCAAGAAGTGCTGCTTCTTTCTAGTAAAGAACTGGAAAAGCTGGAAGGACAGCGGGAGTTGTTGAAGGAGCGCAAGAAAAATGCAACGGCAAACTGCGTACAGCTTGAAAAGAATATAAAAGATTTAACTGATAAACTTGCACGGTATAGGACAGGTTTAGAGGTCGAAACGAATCATTTAAATGAGCTTGCCAGCGATGTAAAAGAGCTGGAAAAGCTTTTGAAGGAGAAGGATGCGGTTTTAGCTGCTCATGAGCAAAATTTGGAAGAGCGGATTGACAACCTTAAAGGTGACTATATTGAATTGCTAAATCGACAAGCTGGCCTGAAAAATGAGCTCGCAATGCTGAAGGAGCAGGAGAAACAGCATATTTTTAAAAATCAACGGCTAGATGAAGAGAATGAAAAATATGTACAAGCCCGCCTGCAGATAGAGGAGAAAAAGCGCGGTGTAACTGGGAAATATGAACAGTTGCGCATTGATCTTTCTAATTGTGTGAACCGTGCCGCGGAATTAGAGAACAGTCTCAAGCAGCTAAGAGAGACATACGAAGAAAATGAAAGCAAGCTGTACCAGGCATATCAATATTTGCAAAAAGCGCGGTCCCGTAAAGAAATGCTTGAAGAAATGCAGGAAGATTATACAGGCTTTCAACAAGGAGTAAGAGAAGTTCTAAAAGCGCGCGATAGCAAACTGTCCGGAATTGAAGGAGCGGTGGCGGAGTTAATTTCTGTTCCTCAGCAATTTGAGGTTGCAATTGAAACAGCGTTGGGAGCGACTATGCAGCACATCGTGGTAGAAAAGGAAGAGCATGCCAGAGCAGCGATTGCGTTTTTAAAACAGCATCAGTACGGACGTGCGACCTTTTTGCCCTTGTCTATAATGAAAGGAAGATTTGTTGGTGCTGATTTTCTATATACAGCAAAGCAGCATGAATCCTTTCTTGGTATAGCGGCAGAGCTTGTTCAATATGAAGAAAAGTATAAGAACATTATGTTTAGTTTGCTCGGAACCGTTTTTGTAGCACGTGATTTAAAAGGGGCAAACGAACTGGCTAGAATACTGCAGCATCGATACCGTGTTGTTACATTGGAAGGAGATATCGTCAATGCGGGCGGTTCTATGACTGGCGGGGCAGTCAAGCAGGCAAGGGCGTCCTTGCTTGGGCGGCAGCGTGAGCTAGAGATGGCAACAGAGAAGCTATATAGCATGGAAAGTAAAACAAGCAGCCTAGAAAACTTCGTGAAAAATTTGAAGCAGCAAATTGCCGAGCGAGAAACACACATTGAAAAACTCCGCCAAACGATTGAATCTCTTCGAGTAAAAGAGCAAGAAATAAAGTCGGAATTGACGCAAATTGAATTAGAAGAGCAGCGCATTAACGACCGCCTTGCCATTTATGATTTAGAAATGGCCGATTTTATGCAAAGCCGCACGAAGATGCAAGAGCGGCAGCAAGTGCTTAAGAAGCAGCTGCAATCGTTGCAGCGCGAATTATTGGAGTTGGATGAAACAATTGCATCGCTTGCTAAGCAAAAAAGCGAACAGCACTTGTCAAAGGAGAAGATTCAAGCGGAAATAACAGACTTGAGAGTACAAGCGGCCCATCAGCAGCAACGCTTATTGAATCAAAGGGAGAAGGTGAGCCGCCTTACGAAGGAGCAGGCGGATGCAACGTCAGCTCTTGCAAAGACAAAAGAGGATTTGGCCTTTTTGAAGCAAGAGATGGCTTCAAACTCTAGCGGGGAAGCGCAAATTTCTGAAATGATTCAAAAGAAAGCGCACGACCGAAACCAAACAGTGCAGTTAATTAGCGTGCGCCGCGAGCAGCGCCTTGAACTGCAGACAAAGCTTGAGGATTTGGAGCGGGAAGCGAAGGAGACAAAGCGCCAGCATAAATATTTGCTCGATGTTTTAAAGGAACAGGAAGTGCAGATTAACCGTCTGGACGTCGATTTGGAAAATCGCTTGCAGCATTTGCGTGAAACGTACGAGATATCGTATGAAGCGGCAAAACAAAAATATCCGATGGCAATGGAAGCGGATGAGGCGCGCAAAAGGGTAAAATTGATTAAAGTATCTATCGATGAACTAGGAACGGTAAATATAGGTGCGATTGCCGAGTATGACAGAGTTTCGGAAAGATATCAGTTTTTGTTAGAACAGCGCGGTGATTTGCAGGAAGCGAAGGATACATTGCACCAAGTAATTGGTGAGATGGACGAAGAAATGAAGAAGCGCTTTTCCTATACCTTTCAGGCAATTCGCACCGAGTTTCAAATTGTGTTTAAGGAATTGTTCGGCGGCGGCCGTGCTGATTTAATTATGACCGACGAAAAAGATTTGTTAAATACTGGTATTGATATTGTTGCCCAACCGCTAGGCAAAAAGCTGCAAAATTTAGGGCTCCTATCAGGAGGGGAACGGGCATTAACGGCAATCGCTTTATTATTTGCTATCTTAAAGGTGCGTCCTGTTCCGTTTTGCGTATTGGATGAGGTAGAAGCCGCATTAGATGAAGCGAATGTGTCGCGCTTTGCACAATATTTGAAAAGATTCAGCAATGAAACCCAGTTTATCGTTATTACACATAGAAAGGGAACAATGGAGGAATGCGATGTCCTTTATGGTGTCACCATGCAGGAATCCGGCGTTTCCAAGCTTGTGTCGGTAAGGCTGGGCGATAAACATGAAGCCATTGCTGCAGAATAGAGAGGATGGTAGAAATGAACTTTTTTAAAAAATTGAAGGAAACTATTTCCCGCCAAACGGATACGGTAACGGAAAAATTTAAAAAAGGCTTGGAAAAAACGCGGAATTCTTTTGCTGATAAAGTAAATGATTTAGTGTATCGCTACCGTAAAGTCGATGAAGATTTTTTTGAAGAGCTAGAAGAAATTTTAATTGGCGCCGATGTTGGCGTAACGACAGTTATGGAATTAATCGATGAATTAAAGGATGAAGTAAAACGCCGCAATATTCAAGACACGCGCGAGGTGCAGGCAGTAATTTCCGAAAAGCTTGTTGATATTTATAAGGGAAGCGATGATTTTACAAACGAATTAAACATGCAGCCGGACGGGTTAACAGTCATTTTATTCGTCGGAGTAAACGGCGTTGGGAAAACAACAACAATTGGAAAGCTTGCCCATAAATTAAAAGGAGAAGGCAAGTCTGTGCTGATGGCGGCGGGAGATACGTTCCGTGCTGGTGCGATTGAACAGCTGGAGGTTTGGGGCGAACGCGTCGGAGTGGACGTAATTAAACAAGCCTCCGGTTCTGATCCAGCAGCGGTTATGTATGATGCCATTCAAGCAGCAAAAGCGCGCAAAGTGGATGTGTTGCTGTGCGATACAGCCGGACGTTTGCAAAATAAAGTCAATTTGATGAAGGAACTTGAAAAAGTAAAGCGAGTTATTGAACGTGAAATTCCGGGAGCGCCCCACGAAGTATTGCTCGTTATCGATGCGACAACCGGCCAAAATGGTTTAAGCCAGGCAAAAACGTTCCGTGAAGTTACGAATGTAACGGGGATTGTATTAACGAAGCTTGATGGAACAGCAAAGGGCGGCATTGTTTTGGCAATCCGCAATGAAATGAACGTACCAGTGAAATTTGTCGGATTAGGAGAAAAAATGGACGATTTGCAGGAGTTCGACCCAAATCAGTATGTATATGGTCTATTTGCAGATTTAGTAGAAACGCAGGCGGATTGATAGCAGCTTGTTTATGAATTTTAACATTGTGTCCGGCAGCAGCGTGTGAAAAATATATGTTATTACACAGTGTTAAGAAAAAAACTTGACATGGTTTTGCTAGGGCTGTAAACTAGACACGTAAAGGTAATTCACTTAACAAAGGATGATTATACATGCTCGAAAAAACAACGAGAATGAATTATTTATATGATTTTTATCAATCGTTGTTAACTCCGAAGCAGCGCAGCTATATGTCGCTTTACTATTTAGATGATTATTCTCTTGGTGAAATTGCCGAAGAATTTAATGTCAGCCGCCAAGCGGTATATGATAATATAAAGCGGACAGAAGCCATGCTTGAAGAGTATGAAAATAAGCTATTGCTATTCCGAAAGTTTCAGGAACGAAAGCAACTTGTTGCAAAGCTTAAAGACTTAATTAATAAAGACGAGCATGTGAATGAACAAGTGAAACAAGTTGTTGAAGCTATCGAAAAATTAGAGTAGGAGGGCGGCACTATGGCATTTGAAGGATTGGCCGACCGACTTCAACAGACGTTACAAAAAATTCGCGGCAAAGGGAAAGTAACTGAAGCCGATGTGAAGGAAATGATGCGGGAAGTGCGTCTCGCTTTATTAGAAGCGGATGTGAACTTTAAGGTTGTAAAAGACTTTGTTAAGCGCGTTTCAGAGCGTGCGGTTGGACAAGAAGTCTTAAAAAGCTTAACTCCCGGCCAACAGGTTATTAAAGTTGTCCAAGACGAACTCACCCAATTGATGGGCGGGGAGCATAGTAAAATCGCGGTTTCCAATCGCCCGCCGACTGTCATCATGATGGTTGGATTGCAAGGTGCGGGGAAAACAACGACAACGGGAAAACTTGCTAATTTGCTTCGCAAAAAGTACAATCGCAAGCCCCTTCTAGTGGCCGCCGATATTTACCGTCCGGCTGCCATTAAACAGCTTGAGACACTCGGCAAGCAATTAAATATGCCTGTTTTCTCATTGGGTGATAAAGTAAGTCCTGTTGAGATTGCCAAGCAAGCAATTGCAAAGGCAAAAGAGGATCATCATGACTATGTATTAATTGATACAGCAGGCCGCCTTCATATTGATGAAGAGCTGATGGATGAACTCAAACAAGTTAAGGACATAACGAAGCCTGATGAAATTTTTCTTGTGGTCGATGCGATGACAGGGCAAGATGCTGTCAATGTTGCGCAAAGCTTTCACGAGCAATTAGGTTTGACCGGCGTTGTGTTAACGAAGCTTGATGGCGATACGCGCGGCGGCGCGGCGCTTTCCATTAAAGCTGTTACAAATACACCGATCAAATTTGTCGGCATGGGTGAAAAGCTGGACGCGTTAGAGCCGTTTCATCCTGAACGGATGGCGTCCCGTATTTTAGGGATGGGCGATGTACTTACCCTTATTGAAAAGGCGCAGGCTGCAGTTGATGAGGAAAAAGCCAAAGAGCTTGAGCAAAAGATGAGAACTCTTTCATTTACGCTTGACGACTTTTTGGAGCAACTTGGGCAAGTGCGGAACCTTGGGCCGCTTGACGAATTGCTTGGCATGCTTCCAGGTGCCAACAAAATTAAGGGCTTGAAAAATGTCCAAGTAGACGAAAAGCAAATCGGCCATGTCGAGGCGATTATTCGTTCAATGACGAAAAAGGAAAGAGAACAGCCGGAAATTATCAATGCAAGCCGAAAAAAACGCATTGCCAAAGGGAGCGGGACGACTGTACAGGAAGTGAACCGTTTGCTGAAGCAGTTTGAGGATATGAAAAAGATGATGAAGTCCATGGCAAACATGCAAAAAGGCAAGAAAAAAGGCGGCTTTAAGTTCCCGTTTATGTAAGGGAATCGTTTTGAAAACAACAAAAATAACCCTGTTAAGAATTTATACTTTACAAAGGGTTACCACATTTGCTAATATTATTATCTGTGTGAAACAAATTCGGAGGTGCTTTATAAATGGCAGTTAAAATTCGTTTAAAACGTATGGGAGCTAAAAAATCTCCTTTCTATCGTGTAGTTGTTGCAGATTCTCGTTCTCCTCGTGACGGACGTTTCATTGAGGAAATTGGCTACTACAATCCAGTTGCGCAACCAGCTGAAATCAAAATCAATGAAGAGCTTGCATTAAAATGGCTGCAAAACGGCGCGAAGCCTTCTGATACAGTACGCAACCTTTTCTCTAGCCAAGGCATTCTAGAGAAGTTCCATCTTGCTAGACAAGGCAAGTAATTGAGGTACTCGCTATGACAGGGTTAATCGAAACGATTGTAAAGGCCCTTGTAGACCATCCTGAAGATGTAAAGGTTACACAAGAGTTGAAAAACGGAGAGATTACGTATCGATTAACCGTACATCCTGAGGATGCCGGAAAAGTCATCGGCAAGCAGGGACGAATTGCCAAGGCGATTCGCACTGTAGTATACGCCGCAGGACATTGCCGAAATGAAAAAGTGACGCTTGAAATTCAATAAGCCAAAAAAAGGGTGAGGACGAATCCTCTCCCTTTTTTATTAAGTATTCCTATAATGGGGGAATATTAAGTACATAAATTTAAATGGCGCCAACGGACTCAACTTTTGTTGGCGTTGTAGCAGGACAAACGATAACAGGAGTGAAGAGTGGATGACAAAATGGTTTAATGTCGGGAAAATTGTCAACACGCACGGGATAAAGGGGGAAGTGCGGGTTATTTCGCGTACGGATTTTCCTGAAGAACGCTATAAAGCCGGCAACTTGCTATATATTTGGAAGGAAGGCGGCAAAGCGCCTATTGAAGTCAAGGTAACGTCGCACCGGACGCATAAATCTTTTGATTTATTGACTTTTGAAGGCTACGATAATGTAAATCAAGTAGAGCAGTTTAAGGGCTCTATTTTAAAAGTTCCGCAAGAGCAGCTCGGAAAGCTGGCTGAGGGCGAATATTATTACCATGAAATTATTGGTTGTACAGTCGCATCCGAAGAAGGAGAAGAGATTGGCAAGATTAGCGAAATTTTATCTCCTGGCGCAAACGATGTGTGGGTTGTAAAGCGCCCAAATGGCAAAGAAGCTCTTATCCCCTATATCGAGCAAGTTGTTTTGAAGGTTGATGTAGAGAAAAAGCTCGTCACCATACATGTAATGGAAGGATTGTTATAATGAAAATAGCCATTTTAACGCTGTTTCCAGAAATGTTTACTGGTGTGTTTGGCTCTTCCATTTTAAAAAAAGCGCAAGAAAAAGAAGCTGTGCAGATTAACGTTATAAATTTCCGCGAGTATTCAACGAACAAGCATGGCAGTGTGGATGATTACCCGTATGGAGGCGGGGCAGGCATGGTATTGGCGCCGCAGCCTATTTTTGATGCCGTGGCAGAGCTTAGTGCGGCTATAAAAACGAAGCCGCGGATTATTCTCATGTGCCCGCAAGGCGAGCGCTTTACGCAGCGTAAAGCGGAAGAGCTGGCAAAGGAGGAGCACCTTATTTTTATTTGCGGGCATTATGAAGGGTATGATGAGCGCATACGGGAAAATTTAGTTACAGACGAGATTTCCATTGGCGATTTCGTTTTAACAGGCGGGGAGCTGGCGGCAATGGTTATAACGGACAGTGTTGTTCGGCTGCTGCCGGAGGTGCTCGGCAATGAACAGTCCCATATAGAGGATTCCTTTAGTACAGGGCTGCTCGAACATCCCCACTATACCCGGCCTGCGGAATTTCGGGGCATGAAGGTTCCGGACGTATTAATGTCGGGAAATCATAAAAAAATTGAAGAATGGCGCCATAAGGAATCGCTGCGCAGAACCTTTCTGCGCCGGCCGGATTTATTGGAAAACCGCGAGCTTTCTAAACAAGAATTAAAATGGATTGAGGAGTTTAAAGGAGACAAGTAAAAAGCCTTAACACTTTTTAAGAATCTTGCAGAAGAGCTATTGCAAGCTGATTCGCAATATGCTATTATATCACTTGTGACTTATATATAGGTCATGTAACCACGATGTTCCGCTGCAATATGAATATTTGTAAGAGCATCTGTTTGGAAGGAGAGAGTTATACATGCAAAACTTAATCGCAGAAATCACAAAAGAGCAATTAAAAGCGGATATTCCAGCTTTCCGTCCTGGTGACACAGTTCGCGTACACGTTAAAGTAGTAGAGGGTACTCGCGAGCGTATCCAGGTATTTGAAGGTGTTGTAATTAAACGTCGCGGCGGCGGCATCAGCGAAACATTTACAGTGCGTAAAGTTTCTTACGGTGTAGGCGTTGAGCGTACGTTCCCGCTTCACACTCCAAGAATTGCGAAAATCGAAGTTATGCGTCGCGGTAAAGTTCGCCGTGCTAAATTGTACTACCTGCGCAACCTTCGCGGTAAAGCAGCACGTATTAAAGAAATTCGATAAGATATGTATGGGAGCTTGTTTGTGCAAGCTCCCTTTTTCCAATCTGAACCGGTGTTTGCTACAATATAAAAGTATATACATACTATGGAGGGGACCAATATGGCAAAACAAAAGAGCCAAACTTGGGAGTGGATCAAGGCCATCTTGATGGCGGTGCTATTGGCAGCTCTAATCCGCTATTTTTTCTTTGCCCCGATTTTAGTGGACGGCGTATCAATGATGCCGACACTGCATGACCGCGATCGTATGATTGTAAATAAAATCGGATATAAGCTTGGAGAGCCGAAGCGTTTTGATATTATCGTATTTAAAGCGACAGAGGACAAGGACTATATTAAGCGTATCATCGGTTTGCCGGGAGACCATATTGAGTATAGAAATGATATTTTGTATATTAACGGAAAACCGTATGAAGAGCCTTATTTAGATACGTACAAAAAAGAAGTGACAGATGGCCCGCTTACATACGACTTTAAACTGGAAGAAATAACGGGCCAAACAACAGTGCCAAAAGGAGAATTATTTGTACTGGGGGATAACCGCAGATTTAGCAAGGATAGCCGTACAATCGGCACAATCTCAATGGAACAGGTAATCGGCAAAACGAACATCGTATACTGGCCGCTTCCGGATGCGCGTATTATTAAATAGGCTCTGTTAAAGGCTCATGTTGGTTTTGATTGATTTGTTGATTTGGAACGAAAGGCGGCGACTCCAGCGGGAAAAGCGGCTCGGCCCCGCCCGCACAAAGCGTCCGCCTGTAGTGGAAAATCAACAATCAAGTTTAACAGAGCCATTAAATAATGTAAGAGGGTGACAGCATGACGATTCAATGGTTTCCAGGGCACATGGCAAAGGCGAGACGGCAAATTACTGAAAAGCTAAAGCTTATTGACGTTGTAATTGAACTTGTTGACGCGCGTTTGCCGTTGTCTTCACGAAATCCGATGATTGATGAAATTATTGCCCATAAACCGCGCCTTATCGTACTAAACAAGGCGGATATGGCAGATCCAACCACAACAAAAAAATGGATTCACTATTTTGAGCATCTTGGGTATAAAGCGATCTCAATTAATGCGCAGGCCGGCCAAGGGATGAAAGAAATTACAGCTGCTTCAAAAGATTTAGTAAAGGAAAAATTTGAGAAGATGGCTGCAAAAGGAATTAAGCCGCGCGCCGTCCGTGCGTTGATTGTCGGGATTCCAAATGTAGGAAAATCGACGTTGATCAATAAGATTGCCAAGAAGAATATTGCGAAAACAGGAGACCGCCCAGGGGTGACGACCGCGCAGCAATGGATTAAGGTCGGCAAGGAATTAGAGTTACTAGATACACCGGGCGTATTATGGCCGAAGTTTGAGGATGAGCTTGTCGGCTTACGGTTGGCGGCAACGGGTGCAATTAAGGATACCATTTTAAACCTTCAGGATGTAGCTGTTTACACGTTGCGTTTTTTATCAGAGCATTATCCGGACCGCTTAAAAGAGCGCTATAATCTATCAGATATTCCTGAGGATATTGTTGACTTATTTGATGAGATTGGAAAGCGCCGCGGTTGTTTAATGGGCGGCGGGCTTGTTGATTATGACAAAACGGCTGAACTTGTATTAAGGGAGCTTCGCGGCGGTAAGCTGGGGCGTCTCACATTTGAAGAACCAGAGATGATAGAAGCTTAAGAGCGCGCATTTGCGCGCTCTTCTTTTTGGGAGGGGAAGTATATGGAGTTTTTATAACAGGGCTGGGCCTGCAAAAGAAACGCCGTGTTGTTGATTATTCATGAAGCAGGAGGTGAATCCTGGTTATAAATCATTGTACCATTTTACTAACCAGGAAGATGATATGAAGAAGTGGACGATTCGAGAGATTCAACTTATTTTAGCGGAAATCGAAACGGAACAAGATGAGCGCTTTATAGAGTTGTTAAAGGATGAACGAAAAGGGGTACAAAAATTAATTTCAGGATGGTGCAGCAAAAAGGAATTGGAGCGAAGGGAACGCGAACATTTCCAGCATATGTCGCTCTATGAAACCGCCCTCTATTCTAAAGGGATAAAGTATATTGCCGGCATTGATGAAGTAGGCCGGGGGCCATTGGCGGGGCCGGTTGTTGCTGCAGCTGTTATATTGCCGGAGGATTTTTATCTTCCTGGAATCAATGATTCGAAAAAATTGAGTGAAGCAAAACGAGAACAATATTTTACGTTTATTCAAAAGCATGCGCTTGCGGTGGGAATTGGAATTATAGAAGCCGAGGAAATTGACGCAATTAATATTTATCAAGCGACAAAAAAAGCGATGCTTACCGCTATTGCTGCGCTGCCGTTAAAACCGGAGCATCTTTTAATAGACGCGTTGGAGCTGCCGCTTTCGATAGAACAAACATCTATTGTTAAGGGGGACGCAAATAGCATTTCGATTGCCGCAGCTTCTATTGTTGCGAAGGTAACGCGCGATCGAATGATGAAGGAACTTGGCAAAAAGCACCCTGGATACGGTTTTGAAAAGCATATGGGGTACGGGACAAAGGAGCATATAGCGGCAATCAGGCGGCAAGGAGTACTACAGGAGCACCGCAAATCGTTTGCGCCGATTAAAGATATGCTATAATAGGCATGAATATCCGCTACAGCGAAAGTGAAACATAATTATTGTTAGAATATTTTTATTCTTAGCACTTTCTTATAGACAGCCTGTGTCGGATTTTATACAATAAAAACGAAGTGTTTTAATTTTTGTCAAAAAAGCGGGGAGGATGGGAACCATGAATATCCATGAGTATCAAGGAAAAGAAGTCCTTAGAAACTATGGTGTAAGTGTTCCTAATGGGAAAGTTGCTTTCACAGTAGAGGAAGCTGTAGAAGCTGCCAAAGAATTAGGAACAGAAGTATGCGTAGTTAAGGCACAGATCCATGCAGGCGGACGCGGTAAGGCCGGCGGTGTGAAAGTAGCAAAGAATTTGGATGAAGTGCGTACATATGCGGAACAAATCCTAGGGAGCACGCTTGTGACCCATCAAACAGGGCCGGAAGGTAAGGAGGTAAAGCGCTTACTTATCGAAGAAGGCTGCGATATTAAAAAGGAATACTATGTTGGTTTAGTATTAGACCGCGCTACTTCCCAAGTAGTTTTAATGGCCTCTGAAGAGGGCGGCACAGAAATTGAAGAGGTGGCTGCAAAAACACCTGAAAAAATCTTTAAAGAATATATCGACCCAACAGTCGGTCTTCTGCCATTCCAAGCGCGCCGCATCGCGTTTAATATTAATATTCCAAAAGAGCTTGTGAATCAGGCTGTCAAATTCATGATAGGGCTTTATACTGCTTTCGTAGAGAAAGATTGTTCCATTGCTGAAATTAATCCGCTTGTTGTGACGGGCGACGGCAAAGTTATGGCATTGGATGCAAAGCTTAACTTCGATTCTAATGCATTATATCGCCATAAAGATATTATGGAGCTTCGCGATCTTGATGAAGAGGATCCAAAGGAAATCGAAGCTTCAAAATATGATTTAAACTATATTTCCCTAGACGGAAACATCGGCTGCATGGTTAACGGTGCCGGCTTAGCGATGGCGACTATGGACATCATTAAGCATTACGGCGGGGATCCTGCCAACTTCTTAGATGTAGGCGGCGGCGCCACAGCTGAAAAAGTTACAGAGGCATTTAAAATCATTCTTTCTGACCAAAACGTAAAAGGGATTTTTGTTAATATCTTCGGCGGTATCATGAAATGCGACGTAATTGCAAGCGGTATTGTAGAAGCGACAAAGCAAGTTGGTCTTGAATTGCCGCTCGTTGTACGTTTAGAAGGTACAAACGTAGAAATCGGCAAGCAGATCTTAAAAGAATCCGGTTTGAATATTACGGCTGCTGAATCTATGGCAGACGGAGCGCAAAAAATCGTTTCGCTTGTAGGCTAACAGAAAGCGGGGGAGAAGGATGAGTGTTTTTATCAATAAAGATACAAAGGTAATTGTGCAAGGCATTACAGGTAAACAAGGTCTGTTCCACACAAAACAAATGCTTGAATACGGAACAAAAATCGTTGGCGGCACGTCTCCGGGAAAAGGCGGCACGGAGATTGAAGGAATACCTGTATTTGATACGGTAGAGGCAGCGGTAAAAGCGACAGGCGCTAACGCATCCGTTGTTTATGTTCCACCTGCCTTTGCTGCGGACTCTATTATGGAGGCAGTAGATGCTGGACTCGATTTGGTAGTATGTATTACAGAAGGTATTCCTGTACTTGATATGGTAAAAGTGAAAAAGTACATGCAAGGAAAGAAAACGCGTTTAATAGGGCCGAACTGCCCGGGTGTAATCACTCCAGAAGAGTGTAAAATCGGCATTATGCCTGGTTATATCCATATGAAAGGCCACGTTGGCATCGTATCCCGCTCCGGCACGTTAACATATGAAGCGGTGCATCAGCTTACCCAAGCCGGCATCGGACAATCTACAGCCGTCGGTATCGGGGGCGACCCTGTAAACGGCACAAACTTTATCGATGTATTAAAAGCATTTAACGAAGATGAAGAGACACATGCAGTTATCATGATTGGCGAAATCGGCGGAACAGCTGAAGAGGAAGCTGCCGAGTGGGTGAAGGCAAATATGACAAAGCCGGTAGTCGGCTTTATTGGCGGACAAACTGCGCCTCCTGGAAAGCGCATGGGCCATGCTGGGGCTATCATTTCAGGCGGCAAAGGAACAGCTGCAGAAAAAATTAAAACAATGGAAGAGTGCGGCATTAAGGTAGCCGAAACTCCAGCTGTAATGGGAGAGACATTAATTGCCGTATTAAAAGAAAAAGGTTTATTTGAGACTTGTAAAGTCAACTAATTTTTCAGAAGGGATGCTTTCCTAGTGGAGGCGCCCTTCTGTTTTCTTTATTAACAATAATTTTTATACACACTAGTAAGGGGGGACATTTTATGAAACGAGAACGATTGTTGCATTTGCATTATGCCCTGGCAGATCAATGGCATGTGATGGCAAAGCTGTTGCGCTTGGATCCGGAATTGGAACGAATATATGAACTCTCTCCTCATGAACTTGAACATCTCCTCGCTCTTTCCTCTCAAAAATCTCTGCGCTTATTTCAGCATCTTCACTCCACTCCTGCTTCAGCGCTTGTAAATGGGTTAGAAACGAACCACATTGATTATCTAACAATATGGGATGATCTTTATCCTAAACTATTACGTGAAATACCTGATCCACCGTTTATACTATACTGCAAAGGAAAGATAGAGCTGCTGCGTCATCCTCGAAAAATTGCTGTTGTTGGGGCAAGAAAACCGTCATCTTACGGTATTACCAGCATACAATCTATTCTAGCAAACCTTCTGCGCGATAATTGGCTGGTTGTAAGCGGCTTAGCGTATGGCATTGATACGATTGCCCATATAGAAGCGCTTGAAAGGGGACGTGGAACCATTGCGGTACTGGGAGGGGGATTTTTTCATTTATATCCAAAGGAGAATTATAGAAAGCTTCAAAAGTGGCATAATAGTGTATTACTAGTATCTGAATATCCGCCCTCATATAAAGTGCAAAAGTGGTATTTTCCAAAGAGAAACCGTATTATTAGCGGGCTTTCATTAGGTGTAATTGTCGCTGAAGCGAGAATTAGAAGCGGTTCGCTCATTACAGCGGATTGCGCGCTTGAACAAAACCGGGAAGTGTTTGCCATCCCTGGGCCAATTCATTTGGAAACGGCGGTTGGCACAAATCGTCTTATCCAACAAGGGGCAAAATTAACGATGCATGCCGAGGATATTAAGGGAGAATTAAGGATAAATTAGTATATTTTGGTCATTTTTTATGACGGAATGGTTGACAACCCCTAGATTCGGTATGTTATTTTATACTCATTCTGAATTGACAAAAAGAAGGCGAATCAATAATATTAATGAAGACTTGATTTCCCCTCTTAAGGAGGCACCGGTATGCCAGATTACTTGGTTATTGTTGAATCGCCATCTAAGGCGAAAACGATAGAAAAATATTTAGGAAAGAAATATAAGGTAATAGCGTCCATGGGACATGTACGTGATTTGCCGAAGAGCCAAATGGGTATTGAGATAGACAATCACTTTACACCAAAGTATATTACCATTCGGGGAAAAGGCCCTGTTTTAAAAGAATTAAAAGCTGCAGCCAAAAAGGCTAAAAAAATTTATCTCGCAGCCGACCCCGATCGGGAAGGCGAGGCGATTGCCTGGCACTTGGCCCATACGCTCAACTTAGATGCAAGTTCGGATTGCCGGGTTGTGTTTAACGAAATCACGAAGGACGCGATTAAGGAGTCGTTTAAAAAGCCGAGGGCAATTAATATGAATTTGGTCGATGCCCAGCAGGCGCGCCGCGTATTAGATCGCTTAGTCGGCTATAATATTAGCCCGCTATTATGGAAGAAAGTAAAAAAAGGGCTAAGCGCAGGCCGTGTTCAATCGGTGGCTGTGCGTCTCATTATAGAGCGCGAGAAGGAGATTCAAAGTTTTGAGCCAGAGGAGTTTTGGACTATCAAGACTGAATTCGTAAAGGGAAAAGATTCGTTTGAAGCTTCCTTTTATGGTGTGAACGGCGAGAAGGTTGAACTTAAAAATGAGCAACAGGTAAAAGAAGTTGTTGCAAAGCTTGAAACAAATGCTTTCTCGGTCGAAAGTGTAACACGAAAGGAGCGGAAACGAAATCCGGCGTTGCCGTTTACAACCTCTTCCTTGCAGCAGGAAGCGGCGCGCAAGCTAAATATGAGGGCAAAGAAAACGATGATGCTAGCGCAGCAGCTGTATGAAGGAATAGACATAGGTAAAGAAGGAACAGTAGGGTTAATTACATACATGAGAACGGATTCAACGAGAATCTCTGAAACGGCTCGCCAAGAAGTGCATGATTATATTAAAGAAGTGTACGGAAACAGCTTTGTTTCTTCCGAAAAGAAGAAGGAAGCGAAGGGGAACAATGCACAAGATGCCCATGAAGCAATTCGCCCGACGGCTACGCTTCGGAAGCCTGACAGCATAAAGGAATATCTAAGCCGCGATCAATATCGGCTTTATAAACTGATTTGGGAGCGGTTTGTTGCAAGCCAGATGGCTCCTGCTATAATGGATACGGTAACGGTTACGCTTGTTAACAATTCCGTTCAGTTTCGCGCCCATGGGTCTGTCGTGAAATTTCCCGGCTTCATGAAAGTATATGTAGAATCAAACGATGATGGAGCGGAAGAGAAGGATCGCTTGCTTCCGCCTATGGAAGCGGGAGAGACAGTGTTTTCTAAGGATATCGAGCCAAAGCAGCATTTTACGCAGCCGCCTCCGCGCTACACAGAGGCGAGGCTTGTAAGGACGCTTGAAGAGCTTGGAATCGGCAGGCCATCTACATATGTGCCGACGCTTGAAACAATTCAAAAGCGCGGCTACGTAACGTTAGATAATAAACGGTTTGTTCCTACTGAACTCGGCGAGATTGTTATTGAGCTCATTCTTGAATTTTTCCCGGATATTATTAATATTGAGTTCACTGCAAAGATGGAAAGCAGTTTAGATGAGGTAGAGGAAGGGAAAGCTAATTGGGTAAAGGTTGTTGACGATTTCTATAAAAGCTTTGAGCAGCATTTAGAAAAAGCGGAAAAGGAAATGCGCGAAGTAGAAATCAAGGATGAACCGGCCGGGGAAGATTGCGAACAATGCGGAAATCCAATGGTATTTAAAATGGGCAGATACGGAAAGTTCATGGCATGCTCTAATTTCCCGGATTGCCGCAATACAAAGGCGATTGTGAAAGAAATTGGGGTAGAATGCCCAAAATGCAAAAAAGGGCAAATTATCGAGCGGCGCAGCAACAAGAAAAAAAGAATTTTCTTCGGCTGCAGCGAATATCCAGAATGCGATTTTGTATCATGGGATAAGCCAATCGGGCGCAAGTGTCCGAAGTGCGAGGGCATGCTTGTAGAGAAAAAGCTGAAAAAGGGCGTTCAAGTACAGTGTGTTTCGTGCGATTATGAAGAAGAACAACAGATGTGAGCGGAATGCTCACATTTTTTTGGGACAGGATAACAGGAAGGTGAAATAGATGGAACAAGTAGTTAATGTTATCGGTGCTGGTCTTGCCGGCAGCGAAGCCGCGTATCAAATTGCTAAACGCGGTGTAAGGGTCAGATTATATGAAATGCGTCCGGTAAAGCAAACGCCAGCTCATCATACCGACAAGTTTGCCGAGCTCGTATGCAGCAATTCGCTGCGTGCCAACTCATTGACAAACGCAGTCGGTGTTATTAAAGAGGAAATGCGCCGCCTTGATTCAGTTATTATTCGGTCAGCAGATGAATGTTCTGTTCCTGCTGGCGGGGCCTTGGCAGTCGACCGGCATGAGTTTGCGGCGAAGGTAACGGAATATGTGAAGAATCACCCGAATGTAGCGATTATAAACGAAGAGATTACAGAAATTCCTCAAGGCCCGACTGTTATTGCGACAGGGCCGCTCACTTCAAAAGCGCTGTCAGATCGGTTAAAAGAACTGACAGGCGAAGAATATTTTTATTTTTACGACGCGGCTGCACCGATTATAGAAAAGGACAGCATTGATATGAATAAGGTGTATTTGAAGTCCAGATATGATAAAGGGGAAGCGGCGTATTTAAACTGTCCGATGACAGAGGAGGAGTTTAACCGCTTTTATGAAGCGTTGATTACGGCAGAAACAGTGCCGCTTAAAGAGTTTGAAAAAGAAATTTATTTTGAAGGCTGCATGCCGGTTGAGGTTATGGCGGCACGCGGGAAGCAAACGTTATTGTTTGGGCCGATGAAGCCAGTTGGCCTTGAAGACCCGCGTACAGGAAAAACGCCTTATGCGGTGGTACAGCTTCGCCAAGACGATGCTGCCGGGACGCTTTATAATATTGTAGGCTTTCAAACGCATTTAAAGTGGGGACCGCAAAAAGAGGTGATTCAGCTCATTCCGGGATTGGAAAATGCGGAAATCGTGCGATACGGCGTGATGCATCGCAACACATTTATTAATTCTCCTAAATTGCTTCGTCCGACATATCAATATAAACATCGCGATGATTTATTTTTTGCCGGACAGATGACAGGTGTAGAGGGCTATGTAGAATCGGCTGCCTCCGGCTTGTTGGCGGGGATTAACGCGGCTAGGCTTGTGCAGGGGAAGGAATTGGCTATATTGCCCCCAGTAACGGCTATAGGGAGTATGGCGCATTATATTACGTCAACGAATGCGAAAACATTTCAGCCGATGAATGCAAATTTCGGATTGTTTGCGCCATTGGAAGTAAAGGTTAAGAAGAAGCAAGAACGATATGAAGCGTACGCAAAGCGTGCTTTGGAAACAATTCAAAATTTTGTAAATATTTAGTTAAATTTCTTGCAAAGGCTACTGAATTGTGCTACGATTTAGTAGCCTTTGTTGAGGTGATAAATGGTGAATGTGAATAAAATGTTACAAGTATTCTTTGAATATTTACAAATTGAGCGGAATTATTCAAAATATACAATTGCGAGTTATCAGGGCGATATAGAGCATTTTCTTGCTTTTATGAAAAAAGAAGGCATCGCTTCACTTGAAGAGGTTACATATTCAGATGTTCGACTATACTTAACGTTTTTGTATGAAAGTAAGCTGGCGCGCAAGTCCGTTGCAAGAAAATTATCAAGCTTGCGCAGCCTGTATCGTTTTTTTATGCGGGAAGGGCATTGTAAGAATAATCCGTTTGTGCTTGCTGTCCCTCCAAAAAAAGAGGGAACGATTCCGAGTTTTTTATATGAAGAAGAGCTGGCCAAACTATTTGAAGTATCAGATGCCACAACGCCGCTAGGGCAACGAAATCAAGCTTTGTTGGAGCTCTTGTATGCAACTGGAATTCGGGTAAGCGAATGCACCGGTTTAAAATTGGAGGATATCGATTTTTCGATTGGAACGATACTTGTTACGGGAAAGGGAAATAAGCAGCGTTATGTTCCGTTTGGCAGTTATGCACAAGACGCTTTGCAAGCGTATATTAAAGGCGGAAGAAACAAATTGCTTAAGGCGAAAGGGTCAAATGCTTTGTTTTTAAATAATAGGGGCGGTCCTTTAACGGAAAATGGCATTCGGTACATTTTAAATGGAATGATCGAGAAGACATCTCTTACTATGCGTATCAGCCCTCACATGCTTAGGCACACGTTTGCCACTCATATGTTAAATGAAGGGGCAGACTTGCGTACAGTCCAAGAATTGCTCGGTCATGAACATTTATCTACAACACAAATTTATACACATGTGTCAAAGGAAAGATTGCGCTCCGTCTATATGATGCATCATCCAAGAGCATAATGATGCTAGAATGCAAACCAACTCCATATAATGAAGAGTATACGTTTATTAAAAGGTAAAGGAGTTTTTTGTATGGGAACCTTTCATGCTACCACAATATTTGCTATTCACCATAAAGGACAATGTGCCATGGCGGGGGATGGGCAAGTAACAATGGGAAATGCTGTTGTAATGAAGCACACGGCTCGTAAAGTGCGCAGGTTATTTCAGGGGAAGGTACTTGCCGGGTTTGCTGGTTCGGTTGCTGATGCGTTTACATTGTTTGAGATGTTTGAAGGAAAGCTGGAAGAATATAATGGAAACTTGCAGCGTGCTGCGGTGGAGATGGCAAAAAAATGGAGAGGCGATAAAATGCTGCGGCAGCTTGAAGCGCTGTTAATTGTAATGGACAAAAACACAATGTTGCTCATTTCTGGAACAGGCGAAGTAATTGAGCCTGATGACGGCATATTGGCAATTGGCTCGGGCGGCAATTATGCTTTATCAGCAGGGCGTGCGTTAAAACAGTATGCCGGTGATCACCTCACAGCGAAGGATATTGCAAAGGCAAGTTTGGAAATCGCAAGCAATATTTGCGTTTATACAAACGGAAATATTATTGTTGAGGAACTATAAAGGGGGAATGCAGGAATGCATTTACATTTTACTCCGCGCCAAATTGTAGAAAAACTTGATCAATATATTATTGGACAGAAAAATGCGAAGAAAGCGGTAGCTGTCGCATTGCGCAATCGATACCGGCGCAGCTTACTCGAAGAGGACATTCGCGATGAAATTGCACCAAAAAATATTTTGATGATTGGCCCTACCGGTGTCGGGAAAACAGAAGTGGCCCGCAGGCTTGCCAAACTTGTTGGCGCACCTTTTATAAAGGTAGAGGCAACTAAATTCACAGAGGTGGGTTATGTTGGCCGCGATGTGGAATCCATGATTCGCGACCTTGTTGAAACGTCTGTACGCCTTGTCAAGGAAGAGAAGATAGCGAGCGTTCAAGATAAAGCAAAGGAACAGGCGAATCAACGCATCGTTGAAATATTGGTACCGAGCAAGCAAAAGCAGCAAAGCTTTAAAAATCCGCTGGAGATGCTGTTTGGAGGCTATCAAAATACAAATTCGCAAAATGTTCATCATCAGGATGAAGAGGATATAAAGCAAAAAAGAAAAGAGGTAGAACGCAAACTTGCTGCCGGTTTGCTTGAAGATGATATGATTACGATTGAAGTACAGGAGCAGCAGCCTTCTATGTTTGATATGCTGCAAGGAACGGGTATGGAGCAAATGGGCATGAATTTTCAGGATGCTTTAGGAAGCCTTATGCCGAAACGGACAAAAAAACGCAGGGTTCCGGTTAAAGAAGCAAGAAAAATCTTGACAAATGAGGAAGCACAGCGCTTAATTGATATGGACGAAGTTGCGCAAGAGGCTGTTTATCGCGCAGAACAGCTCGGAATTATATTTATTGATGAAATCGATAAAATTGCTAGTAAGCAATCGGGCGGGGTTGATGTGTCGCGTGAAGGCGTGCAGCGGGATATTCTCCCGATTGTAGAAGGCTCAACCGTCGTAACGAAATACGGCTCTGTGAAAACAGATCATATCTTATTTGTGGCTGCAGGAGCTTTTCATATGTCAAAGCCATCCGATTTAATACCAGAACTGCAAGGAAGATTTCCGATTCGCGTAGAATTAACAAAGCTTTCGGTAGAGGATTTTGTAAAGATATTAGTTGAGCCAGATAATGCTTTAATTAAACAATATGCAGCATTAATGGGAACTGAAGGTATAGAAATTGAATTTTCTGACGAAGCTATTCGTAAGATTGCTGAGATTGCCTATCAGGTCAATCAAGATACGGATAACATCGGAGCAAGAAGGCTTCATACAATTATGGAAAAGCTTCTTGAGGATTTATCATTCGAAGCGTCTGAAATTACATTAGATAAAATAACAATTACACCTCAATATGTAGAGGAAAAGCTGGCAACTATAGCAAAGAACAAAGATATCAGTCAATTTATTTTGTAGTGCAACTAGTAAAGGAATCGTCCCAGTTTTCGAGTAATAGAAATTATTGAATTGTAGGAGGAAATCAGTAACATGGCTTTATTAGACAAAACAAGAAAAATTAATGCCTTGCTTCAGCAAGCGGCAGGTAAACCGGTAAACTTCCGGGAAATGGCAGATACGCTCTGTGAAGTGATTGAGGCGAATGTATTTATTGTAAGCCGTCGCGGTAAATTATTGGGATATCAAGTTCATGACCAAATCGAAAATGAACGCATGAAGCAAATGTTGGCAGAACGCCAGTTTCCAGAAGAGTATACAAAGAACTTATTTAATATTACGGAAACGTCTGCAAACCTTGATATTAACAGTGAATATACAGCGTTTCCTGTCGAGAACAAAGATTTATTCCAAAGCGGTTTAACAACAATTGTTCCAATCGTAGGGGGCGGTGAACGCCTTGGTACGTTTGTTTTGTCCCGTTTGCATGAAACCTTCTCTGATGACGATTTAATCCTTGCTGAGTACGGAGCAACTGTAGTTGGTATGGAGATTTTGCGTGAAAAAGCAGAAGAGATTGAAGAAGAAGCGAGAAGCAAAGCTGTTGTACAGATGGCAATTAGCTCATTATCCTATAGTGAGTTAGAAGCGATTGAGCATATCTTTGATGAACTAAACGGAACAGAGGGCCTTCTTGTTGCAAGCAAAATCGCTGACCGTGTCGGCATTACGCGCTCTGTTATTGTAAATGCCCTTCGCAAACTAGAGAGCGCAGGTGTTATTGAATCTCGTTCTTTAGGAATGAAAGGTACTTATATTAAGGTATTAAACGATAAATTCCTGCACGAGCTTGCAAAGCTGAAATCTAACTAATTGTGAAAAACTCCCTGCAAAAGCGGGGAGTTTTTGGTTTGAAACACAAAAGAATGGCAATACTTTTAAAGGGCATCTAATATTTTGGCTGTATTAAACCTTGATGTTGATATATAAATCCTTTTTAGAGGGGAAGGGTGTCCCGGCCGTATATAGTAACGGTCAGGGCCTAGTTTTACTAGAGAGAGGAAGAGAGGGCCTACATAGCTGTGATGTGCAGGCCTACGTTATAAATCATGTGATTTTGCCGTGAAAATTAACATTAGCCCTTAACAGAGCCAATATTTTAATAAAATGTTATTTTCGTAAACACTGCTGCTTTTGGATCTTGTCAGGTTAAAGCTGTAAATGAGCCAAAATCAATAATGTTATTTAACAGAGCCAAAATATAAAAGCTGCAAAGAAACAATGATTTTCGACTTGATTGTCACATAGTGTTGTGATATAGTAGACACTGGTGTGAATACAACACACGTTCACTGATTTAGGTGCTGGTGCTGCGTTTGCAGTTGTGCCTGAAGATGAGGTGGACGGAGGAGATTAAAAACCATTAGGAGGACAAAAACATGTCAGTAATTTCTATGAAGCAATTGCTTGAAGCGGGTGTTCATTTCGGACATCAAACTCGTCGTTGGAACCCTAAGATGAAACGTTACATCTTCACAGAGCGTAACGGCATCTATATCATCGACCTTCAAAAAACTGTGAAAAAGGTTGAGGAAGCTTACAACGTAATGAAAGAAATCGCTGCTAACGGCGGCAACATTCTTTTCGTAGGTACAAAAAAGCAAGCGCAAGACGCGATTAAAGAAGAAGCAACTCGCGCAGGCATGTATTATGTAAACCAACGTTGGTTAGGCGGTACTTTAACTAACTTCCAAACAATCCAAAAGCGCATCAAGCGTTTAAAAGACATTGAAAGAATGCAAGAAGACGGCACTTTCGAAGTACTTCCTAAGAAAGAAGTTGTTCAGCTTAAAAAAGAATTAGAGCGTCTTGAAAAGTTCTTAGGCGGCATCAAGGACATGAAAGATCTTCCAGATGCTTTGTTCGTAGTAGATCCTCGTAAAGAGCGTATTGCAGTTGCTGAAGCACGCAAATTGAACATCCCTCTAATCGGTATCGTAGACACAAACTGCGATCCAGATGAAATCGACTACGTAATCCCTGCGAACGATGATGCGATTCGCGCTGTAAAACTTCTTACATCTAAAATGGCAGATGCGATCCTTGAAGCGAAACAAGGGGAAGAAACTGTTACTGCGTAAGAAAGTAGAAAGGTGATAAGGGGTAAAGCCTTTTATCACCTTTTTTAAGGTATATACATAATAGGAGGATGAAAACTATGGCAATTACTGCACAAATGGTAAAAGAGCTTCGCGAAAAAACAGGCGCAGGTATGATGGATTGCAAAAAGGCGCTAACAGAAACTAACGGCGACATGGAAAAAGCAATTGACTACCTTCGTGAAAAAGGGATTGCAAAGGCTGCGAAAAAAGCTGACCGCATCGCTGCTGAAGGCTTAACAGCTATTGAAGTTTCCGGTAACGAAGCGGTAATCTTAGAAGTAAACTCTGAAACAGATTTCGTAGCGAAAAATGAAGGCTTCCAAACTTTAACAAAGGAATTGGCGGCTCATTTATTAGCAAAGAAGCCTGCTACAGTTGAGGAAGCTCTTGCACAAACAATGGAAAACGGAGTTGCTGTAGAAGAGCATATTAACACAGCTATCGCGAAAATCGGCGAGAAGCTTACTCTTCGCCGCTTCGAAATCGTTACGAAAGAAGATGGGGATGCGTTTGGCGCGTACCTTCATATGGGTGGACGCATCGGCGTATTAGCAGTTCTTGGCGGCACTACTGACGAGGCTGTTGCAAAAGACGTAGCAATGCATATTGCTGCAGTTAACCCGAAATACATTGACCGCAGTGCGGTAACAGAGGAAGAAATTGAGCGTGAGCGCCAAGTGCTAACGCAACAAGCATTAAACGAAGGAAAGCCTGAAAACATCGTTGCGAAGATGGTTGAAGGCCGCCTTGGCAAATTCTTCGAAGAAATTTGCTTAGTTGACCAATCTTTCGTTAAAGATCCAGATATGAAGGTTGGCAAGTACGTACAATCTAAAGGCGCAACAGTTAAATCTTTCGTTCGCTATGCAGTTGGCGAAGGTATCGAAAAACGCCAAGACAACTTTGCGGAAGAAGTAATGAACCAAGTAAAAGGCAACAACTAATATGAGTAAGGGGAACACATTGTGTTCCCTTTTTTAAAATAAGGTTATTATCAGTACAGCACGATTGCGGCTTATTTGTGTCTCATTTAACGCGAGTGAACCAAGGCCAACGCTGTGCTTTAACGTAGCTAAAATAAGACTAGTGTTAAGATAGGGTTTTGTACATATGTGCGCAGTCGACAGGTTTGGCCTTAATCTAGGCCCCTTTTAAGGAAGAGGATATAGGATAAAGGCCGTACAAAGATATGCAGTAAATGGAGGTTCATTATGAGTCAAGCGAAATATAAACGTGTAGTGCTGAAGCTAAGCGGAGAGGCTTTAGCAGGAAATCACGGATTCGGAATCAACCCTTCCGTTATCAAATCCATCGCCCAGCAAGTAAAAGAAATCGCTGAGCTTGATGTAGAAGTTGCCGTAGTTGTCGGTGGCGGCAACATTTGGCGTGGAAAAACGGGAAGCGAGATGGGAATGGATCGTGCAACAGCGGATTATATGGGAATGCTCGCAACGGTTATGAATTCACTTGCTCTCCAAGACAGCTTGGAGAATTTAGGAATTCAAACGCGTGTACAAACATCAATTGAAATGCGCCAAGTAGCAGAGCCTTACATTAGACGAAAAGCCATTCGCCATTTAGAAAAGAAGCGAGTTGTCATTTTTGCGGCAGGAACAGGAAATCCTTACTTTTCCACTGACACTACAGCAGCGCTTCGTGCAGCTGAAATTGAGGCTGATGTAATTTTAATGGCGAAAAATAATGTGGACGGTGTATATAGTGCTGACCCGACTGTAGACGAGACAGCAACGAAGTATGAATCTTTAACGTACCTAGATGTATTAAAAGAAGGTCTTGGCGTTATGGATTCTACAGCATCTTCCCTATGCATGGATAATGACATTCCGCTAATTGTTTTCTCAATCATGGAAGAAGGAAATATTAAACGCGCAGTTCTTGGCGAAAATATCGGAACAATTGTAAGGGGGAAATAATGATGGCACAGCAAACAATTAACAATGCAAAAGAAAAAATGGATAAAGCGGTTTCTGCGTATACACGCGAGCTTGGTACTGTACGTGCGGGCAGAGCGAGCGCTTCAGTACTGGAAAAAGTAACAGTGGACTACTACGGAGCACCGACGCCAATTATCCAATTAGCCAATATCACGGTTCCAGAAGCGCGCATGCTTGTTATCCAGCCGTATGATAAATCTTCTATCGGTGATATTGAAAAAGCAATCTTAAAATCAGATTTAGGTTTAACGCCTTCCAACGATGGCACCGTAATCCGGATCGCATTTCCGGCATTAACAGAGGAACGCCGCCGCGATCTTGTTAAACTTGTGAAGAAATATTCTGAAGAAGCAAAAGTAGCGGTGCGAAATGTGCGCCGTGATGCAAATGATGAATTGAAAAAGCTAGAAAAGAACGGTGACATTACAGAAGACGAACTTCGCGGTCATACAGAAACAATTCAAAAAGAAACAGACAAGCATATTGCTAAAATTGATGAAATTACAAAAGCTAAAGAAAAAGAGATTATGGAAGTTTAATTGCTCTTGTTCTTGCATGACCCTCTGCTTAAGGGGGTCTTTTTACACTTTTAAGGAATACCTGTGCTCGTGGAGGGTTTCGTTATGTTAAAAAAATTTACCTTTCAAAAAAAAGAAGCTCCATCATTCGAGGAATTAATTGAAGAAGCAAAACAAGGGGAAATTCCGAATCATATTGCCATCATTATGGATGGAAACGGCCGCTGGGCAAAACGCAGGGCAATGCCGCGTGTCGCCGGACATCATGAAGGAATGAAAGTTGTACGGAAAATCACTAAGTTTGCCAACGAGCTTGGCGTAAAAGCATTGACGCTGTATGCATTTTCCACAGAAAACTGGAAACGCCCTAAAATGGAAGTGGACTTCTTAATGAAGCTCCCCCAAGAATTTCTCGGAACGTTTTTGCCCGAACTTGTTGAAGAAAATGTACAGGTGCGAATTATCGGGCAAAAAGAAGGGCTGCCGGACTACACGCGTCAAGCCGTGGAGAAAGCGATTGAAGATACGAAGCACAATACGGGTCTCGTATTAAATTTTGCTTTGAATTATGGAAGTCGCGACGAGATGGTTTATGCAGTCAAAAACTTGGTTAGAGATAGCAATAGCGGTATCATTAAAGTGGAGGATATTACGGAAGAGATGATTTCCTCTTACTTAATGACCCGGACTTTGCCTGATCCGGATTTGCTAATTCGTACGAGCGGTGAAGTGCGCATAAGCAATTTTATGCTTTGGCAAATTGCTTATACAGAGCTTTGGTTTACGGATGTCTTCTGGCCGGATTTTACTGAAAAGCATTTGTTAGAAGCAATTCTCGATTTTCAGCGAAGAGGCCGCAGATTCGGGGGCGTATAGAAAAAGAGAGGTGTTGTTTGTGAAACAGCGAATTATTACAGGGATAATTCTCATTGCGTTATTTGTTCCGATTGTATTGTATGGAGGAGCACCGTTTACTGTATTGGTATATGCTCTTGCTTCTGTCGGATTGTACGAATTGGTGAGAATGAAAAAACTGCCGGTTATATCAGTGCCGACAGTTTTAACCGCTGTTTTGCTGTGGCTTATTTTAATACCCAGTAAAGCAACTGGGATATTTGAAGCCATTCGATTATCAAAAGTTGAAGTTACTTTTGTAATTGTGTTATTACTATTATCATATACGGTAATTTCCAAGAATACATTTACTTTTGATGATGCATCGTTTTTGCTTATGTCTACTATATATGTAGCAATGGGGTTTTATTATTTAAATGAAACGAGGATAGAAGGGCTGATTTATATATTTTATACGCTGCTCGTTATTTGGGCAACGGATACTGGAGCCTATTTTATCGGACGGGCAATCGGCAAGCGCAAGCTTTGGCCGGAAATTAGTCCGAATAAAACGGTAGAAGGGGCTATCGGAGGCATTGTTTGTGCGGTGGTAATCGCCATTATATACAATGCTTTCCAGCCTGTAAGCGATAATGTAGCGGCTTTGATTGGCGTTACTATCGGAGTTTCTGCTTTTGGACAAATTGGCGATTTAGTGGAATCGGCGTTTAAGCGTCATTATGGAGTAAAAGATTCCGGGAAAATTTTGCCGGGACATGGCGGCATTCTTGACCGCTTGGACAGCTTGTTATTTGTGTTGCCGCTTCTGCATTTTCTGCATTTTATTTAAGTCGGGCTAGGGGTTGGAGCAATGAAAAAAATCAGTTTATTAGGGGCGAGCGGATCAATCGGAACGCAAACATTGGATGTGATCAAATTACATCCTGAACAATTTCAATTAGTGGCGTTTTCGGTTGGAAAAAACGTTGATTTTGCTGCTAAAGTGATTCAGGAGTTTGCGCCGAAGCTTGTATCGGTGCAGCAGAAAGAAGATGCCGAACGTTTACAGGCTATATGTGGAAATACAAAGGTCGTATACGGGGATGAGGGCCTTCTTGCTGTGGCTCTTTATGAAGAAGCGCAAGTGCTGGTAAATGCAGTGGTTGGAAGTGTTGGTCTAGTTCCGACATTGCAGGCGATTGAAGCAAAGAAAACGATAGCTATTGCCAATAAAGAAACGTTGGTTACAGCAGGCCACCTTGTGACAGAAGCTGCCAAAAAGCATGGCGTGTCTCTGTTGCCGGTGGACAGCGAACATTCGGCAATTTTTCAATGCTTAAATGGAGAAAATAAACAGCGTATTTCCAGGCTTATTTTGACCGCTTCAGGGGGGAGCTTCCGCGATAAAACACGCGAAGAGCTTGCAAATGTTACGGTTGAGGATGCATTAAAGCACCCGAACTGGTCAATGGGTTCGAAAATTACGATTGATTCTGCTACAATGATGAATAAAGGTTTAGAAGTAATTGAAGCATATTGGCTTTTTCAAACCCCTTATGAATGCATTGAGGTTTTATTGCATAAAGAAAGCATTATTCATTCTATGGTTGAGTTTGCAGACCGCAGTGTCATCGCGCAGTTAGGCACACCGGACATGCGTGTGCCAATCCAATATGCTTTAACGTATCCGGATCGCTTGGCGCTCCCTGCAGCAAAGCAGCTGCAACTTTGGGAGATTGGTACGTTGCACTTTCAAAAAATGGATTTTGACCGTTTCCGCTGTTTAGGATTTGCTTTTGAAGCAGGCAAGCGGGGCGGCAGCTTGCCAACGGTGATGAATGCGGCGAATGAAGCTGCAGTTGCTGCATTTTTGCAGAGAAAAATCGGTTTTTTAGCTATTGAAGAGCTGATTGAAAAAGCGATGAACCATCATGTCGTTGTTGAAAATCCAAGCCTAGAAGAAATTCGGGAGATTGACCAGGCAACGAGACGATTTGTGATGGAACAAATTTAGTAAAGGTGGTTATAGAGTTGAACACAGCGATTGCCTTTATTCTCATTTTTGGGGCGCTTGTATTTTTCCATGAACTGGGGCACTTGTATTTTGCAAAGCGCGCGGGAATTCTTTGCCGGGAATTTGCCATCGGATTTGGGCCGAAGATTTTTTCCTTCGTGAAAAACGAAACAGTGTACACAATCCGCTTGCTTCCTCTAGGCGGCTATGTTCGTATGGCGGGAGAAGACCCGGAAACGATTGAATTAAAGCCGGGAACGAAAGCGGCATTAGTGCTGAATGAGAAGGAAGAGGTTGTGAAAATTGTATTAGATAACCGCGACAAATATCCGGATGCAAGAGCATTAGAAATAGAACATGCTGATTTGGAGCATGAGCTAACTATTTCCGGCTATGAAGAGTATGAGGATTCCTTGCAAACGTTTCGGGTGAGTGAAAAGGCTTATTACGTTACAGGCGGGGAAGAAATACAAATTGCACCATACCATCGCCAATTTGTCTCAAAAACTTTATGGCAACGTGCTCTTACCATCTTTGCGGGGCCTGCGATGAATTTTGTATTGGCGTTTGTGCTGTTTGTTATTATCGGCCTTGTGCAAGGGATTCCGGTTGATAAGCCGATTGTCGGACAGCTGGTGCCAGAAGGAGCCGGGCAGAAATACGGACTGCAGCAAGGGGATGTAATCCGTTCCATTAACGGAATCCCGACAAATACTTGGCAGGATGTGACGAGTATTATCCGCAAAAACCCTGAAAAGGAAATTGTAATGAAGATTGAGCGAAATAACGAGGAGATGACAATCCCGGTAACGCCAGATGCCCAGAAAGAAGGAAATGAGGAAGTAGGAAGGCTCGGAATGTATTCTCCTGTTGAAAAATCGCTGTTAGGCTCGGTACAATTGGGATTCGAGCAAACGTATAAGTGGACAAAACTCGTATTTGTTTCATTAGTGCAGCTTATTACAGGGCAGTTCTCGATTGATGCTCTTTCCGGTCCGGTCGGCATTTACAATCTGACAGGTGAGGTCGCTAAATCGGGAGTTATTAACCTTCTTGGTTTAACTGCTGCACTCAGCATTAATCTGGGACTATTTAATTTGCTTCCGATTCCGGCGCTTGACGGTGGAAGATTAACATTTTTTCTCGTGGAAGCGTTGCGCGGCAAGCCAATTGACCGCCAAAAGGAAGGTCTTGTCCATTTTGTCGGCTTTGCGCTGCTTATGCTTTTAATGCTCGTTGTTACGTGGAATGACATTAAAAAATTTTTCCTATAAGATAAAAAAATACAGGGAGATGTCTACCTTTTACAGTCTGCTCCCTGTGTTTTTTCTGCTTTTCGCACATAATCCAGGAAGCAGACAAATCGAGCAGGAATAATCGCTATGATATAAGCAAATCTATCTTGTTTATTTAAACAAGAAGGGCGCTTTCCGTGTAGCTAACTTATTTCATTAATAGTAGCGTGAAAAGCCTGCTAATAAAGTTTTATTTCATAAAGAGGTGCGAGGATATGAGACAAAGTATAATGTATAGTCCTACTCTACGCGAAATTCCATCTGACGCAGAGGTGAGAAGCCATCAGCTTCTATTGCGCGCAGGTTTTATGCGCCAGAATGCATCGGGCGTATACAGCTTTTTGCCGATGGGACTGAAAGTATTGCAAAAGGTAGAAGCGATTATTCGTGAAGAAATGGAAAATGCCGGGGCGATGGAGCTGCTGCTTCCCGCTTTGCAGCCGGCGGAATTATGGCAAGAATCCGGCCGTTGGTATTCTTACGGGCCAGAGTTAATGCGGATGAAGGATCGCCACGACCGCGAGTTTGCGCTTGGGGCAACACATGAAGAGGTGATTACAGCTTTAGTTCGGGATGAAGTGAAATCCTACAAAAAGCTGCCTGTAACACTTTATCAAATCCAAACAAAGTTTCGTGATGAAAAACGCCCTCGTTTTGGTTTGCTGCGCGGAAGGGAATTTTTAATGAAAGATGCGTATTCCTTCCATGCAACAAAAGAAAGCCTTGATGAGGTGTATGATCGTTTATTCCAAGCGTATTCTAATATATTCCGCCGCTGCGGATTAAATTTCCGGGCTGTTATTGCAGACTCCGGAGCGATGGGCGGCAAGGATACGCATGAATTTATGGTGTTATCTGATATTGGTGAGGATACAATTGCGTACTCTGATACGTCCGATTATGCAGCGAACATCGAAATGGCTCCGGTTGTTGCCACATATGAAAAAAGCAATGAGCCGGCAAAAGAATTGGAAAAGGTGGCTACACCGAACCAAAAATCAATTGAAGAAGTTTCAAGCTTTTTAAACATAAGTGCCGAAAGCTGCATTAAGTCGATGGTCTTTAAGGTAGATGACAAGTTTGTGCTTGTGCTTGTCCGAGGGGATCATGAAGTAAATGATGTGAAGGTGAAGAATTTATACGGCGCTTCTGTCGTAGAACTCGCTTCTCAAGAAGAAGTTAAGCAGCTCATGAATTGCGAAATCGGCTCTCTTGGGCCAATTGGCGTAAATGGTGATGTGGAAGTGATTGCTGACCATGCGGTTGCGGCTATTGTAAATGGCTGCTGCGGAGCGAATGAGGCAGGATACCACTACATTCATGTCAATCCGGAGCGCGATTTTAATGTAAACAGGTTTGCTGATTTGCGCTTTATTCAAGAGGGAGACGCTTCTCCGGATGGAAATGGCACAATCCGCTTTGCACGGGGCATTGAAGTCGGCCATGTATTTAAGCTCGGCACGCGTTACAGTGAAGCGATGAATGCAACATTTTTAGACGAAAACGGCAAAATGCAGCCGATGATTATGGGCTGCTACGGAATCGGAGTGTCCCGGACTGTTGCCGCTATCGCAGAGCAGTACAATGATGAAAACGGCTTAAAATGGCCGGTTGCGGTTGCGCCGTTTCATGTACATGTTATTCCGGTAAACATGAAGACCGATATTCAAAAAGAAAAAGCAGAAGAAATTTACAGCATGTTAAAGCAACAAAGCCTTGATGTATTGTTAGATGACCGCCAAGAGCGCGCGGGCGTGAAATTTGCCGATGCCGACTTATTTGGCATTCCTGTACGCGTTACAGTTGGAAAGAAGGCAGAAGAAGGCATTGTAGAAGTAAAGCTTCGTGAAACGAATGAATCGATAGAAATCAAGGTTGAAGAGCTTTCCAATTACATCTCTAATATTTTAAAATAAGAGAAAAGGTACCCCAAAAAAGGGTACCTTCTCTTACTGTTAAGGAAGGAGGAGAATACGTGGCGCCATTTACAAAAGAGCAACAGGAGCGTTTTCATATTTTGCTTGAGCAGCTTCAGCTTCCGGAAGTTTTCGTATCGGATTATTTCCAGGGCGGAGCGCTGCAAAAGCTGCTTGTAGACAAGCAAAACAAAAGCTGGCGCTTCTATTTTGCGTTGCCAAGCCGGTTGCCTGTCAATGTATACGAACTGCTGGAAAGGCAGATTATAAAGTCTTTTTCCCATATCGCTGACGTATCCTTTGTATTGGATGTAGAAGATAAGAAATATACCGAGGAGGAAGTTCAGGCATATTGGCCGCTTTGCACAAACAAAGTCCCGTTTTCGCCAATGTTTATGTATTTAAAAGGACAGACCCCACAAGTAAATGGAGTCAAATTTATTTTAACTGTTAAAAATGAGCTAGAATCGGCAGCGATCAAAAAAAACATGGCGAAATCTATTATAGATCAATACGAGGCATTTGGCTTCCCGCGTTTTCAGGTAGATACGGCCGTAATAGAAAATGAAGCCGAGATTCGAAAGTTTAGAGAGCAAAAAGAGCAAGAAGACCGTGAAAAAGTGATACAAGCGATGGAAGAAGTAGCGAAGAAAGAACAGGAAGAAACCGTTGATAACCAGCCGCTCGTTATCGGCTATTTGATTAAGGGAGACGAGGAAATCACGCTTCTTCGCGATATTCAAGAGGAGGAAAAACGAAAAACGGTTCAAGGCTACGTATTTGATGTCGAAACGAAGGAACTTCGCAGCGGCCGTACGCTTTTAACTTTTAAAATTACAGACTATACAGATTCAATTATGGTAAAAATGTTCTCTCGCGATAAAGAGGACATCCCGGCATTCCAAAAAATCAAAAAAGGGATGTGGGTCAAAGCGCGCGGCTCCTTCCAAATTGATACGTTTGTCCGCGATTTAATTATGATGGCCAATGATGTGAATGAAATTAAGGCGCCGTCTAGAAATGACAGCGCCCCGGAAGGAGAAAAGCGGGTAGAGCTTCATCTTCATACACCGATGAGCCAAATGGATGCTGTTACCCCGGTGTCCAAGCTAATTGCCCAGGCGAAAAAGTGGGGACACGAAGCAATTGCCGTGACGGACCATGCAGTTGCGCAATCCTTCCCAGAAGCGTATTCTGCTGGGAAAAAGAACGGCATTAAAGTAATTTACGGCGTAGAAGCAAATCTCGTTAATGATGGGGTGCCGATTGCATATAACGAAGCGCACCGGCTTCTTGCAGACGAAACGTATGTAGTGTTTGATGTAGAGACGACAGGCCTTTCTGCTGTATACGACACGATTATTGAACTGGCGGCTGTAAAAATTCGAAATGGTGAAATTATAGACCGGTTTGAACGCTTTGCCAATCCGCACCATCCACTGTCCGCAACAACGATTGAACTTACAGGCATTACGGATGATATGGTAAAAGATGCGCCGGATGTAGATGTTGTACTAAGGGAGTTTGCCGAGTGGATGGGCGACTGCACGCTCGTTGCGCATAATGCGACGTTTGATATGGGTTTTATCAATGTCGGATTTAAGAAGTACGGTTTAGAAAAGCCAACGAATCCGGTTATCGACACGCTAGAGCTTGCGCGGTTTTTATTGCCGGACATGAAAAACCATAGACTGAATACGCTGTGTAAAAAGTTCGATATTGAGCTCGTGCAGCACCACCGGGCCATTTATGATGCTGAAGCGACCGGGTATTTGCTGGCAAAAATGCTAAAGGACACGATTGCAAGAGGAATTGAGTACCATGACCAGTTAAATGACAGCATGGGGCAAGGCGATTCCTATAAACGGGGCCGCCCAAGCCATGTAACGCTTCTGGCAACGTCTGATGAGGGGCTGAAAAACTTATATAAGCTTGTTTCATTGTCCCATATTCAATATTACTACCGTGTGCCGCGCATTCCGCGTTCTGTATTGAAAAAATATAGGGAAGGCATTTTAGTCGGCACCGCTTGCGACAAAGGCGAAGTGTTTGAGGCGATGATGCAAAAGTCGCCGGAGGAAGTGGAAGAGCTTGCCCAATTTTATGATTATATTGAAGTGATGCCGCCATCTATTTTAAAGCATTTAATTGAATTGGAGCTCGTACAAAATGAGGGGCAGCTAAAAACAATCATTACCAATCTTGTAAATCTAGGTAAAACGTTAAATAAGCCGGTAGTCGCGACTGGAAATGTGCACTATTTAAATCCTGAGGACGCGATTTATCGAAAAATTTTAATTAGCTCCCAAGGCGGGGCGAACCCGTTAAACCGCCACCAGCTTCCGCCTGTCTATTTCCGGACGACGAATGAAATGCTAGAGGAATTCGCTTTTTTAGGCGAGGAAACGGCAAAAGAAATTGTCGTCACAAATACGCAGCAAATCGCGGCCATGGTTGGCGAAGTAAAGCCGGTAAAGGACGACTTATATACGCCGCGCATTGAAGGCGCTGATGAGGAAACACGCGAAATGAGTTATGCCCGTGCGCGGAGTATATACGGCGATCCGCTTCCGGAAATCGTTGAAGCCCGCTTGGAGAAAGAGCTAAAGAGCATTATCGGCCACGGATTTGCCGTTATTTATTTAATTTCCCACAAGCTTGTAAAAAAATCGCTTGATGACGGCTATCTTGTCGGTTCGCGCGGATCGGTCGGCTCTTCCTTCGTGGCGACAATGATGGAAATTACCGAGGTAAATCCGCTGCCGCCGCATTATATATGCCCGAACTGCAAGCATTCCCATTTCTTTAATGACGGTTCCGTCGGCTCCGGCTTCGATTTGCCGGATAAGGATTGTCCAAACTGCGGAACAAAATACAAAAAGGACGGGCATGATATTCCGTTCGAGACGTTCCTTGGATTTAAAGGCGACAAGGTACCGGACATCGATCTCAACTTCTCCGGGGAGTATCAGCCGCGCGCCCACAACTATACGAAAGTGCTGTTTGGGGAAGACAACGTATACCGTGCCGGTACAATTGGTACCGTTGCGGACAAAACTGCATTCGGGTATGTAAAAGGCTATGCCAACGACCACAACTTAACGATTCGCAATGCGGAAATCGAGCGCCTCGCAATGGGTTGCACGGGCGTTAAGCGAACGACTGGACAGCACCCGGGCGGAATTATCGTAGTGCCGGATTATATGGACGTATTTGATTTTACACCAATTCAATATCCAGCGGATGATACGTCAGCGGAATGGAGAACGACGCACTTTGACTTTCATTCTATCCATGATAACTTACTAAAACTTGATATACTCGGACACGATGATCCGACCGTCATCCGCATGTTGCAGGATCTAAGCGGCATTGATCCGAAGACGATTCCGACCGATGATCCGGAAGTCATGAAAATTTTCTCAGGGACCGAATCTCTCGGTGTAACCGAGGAACAAATCCAATGTAAGACAGGTACGCTTGGCATTCCAGAGTTTGGAACGAAATTTGTTCGCCAAATGCTAGAGGAAACAAAACCGACGACGTTCTCAGAGCTTGTCCAAATTTCAGGGCTTTCCCACGGAACGGATGTATGGCTTGGCAACGCCAATGAACTCATTTACAGCGGAACGTGTACGCTAAGCGAAGTAATCGGCTGCCGTGACGATATTATGGTTTATTTGATTTATCAAGGACTTGAGCCGTCTTTGGCGTTTAAAATTATGGAGTCGGTTCGTAAAGGGAAAGGCGTGCCGCCGGAATGGGAAGAGGAAATGCGCAAAAATAACGTTCCGGAATGGTATATTGATTCTTGTAAGAAGATAAAATATATGTTTCCTAAGGCGCATGCGGCTGCTTATGTTCTGATGGCCGTCCGGATTGCATATTTCAAAGTGCATTTTCCGCTCTTATATTATGCGGCATATTTCACGGTACGCGCTGATGACTTTGACCTTGATGCGATGATTAAAGGATCTGCGGCAATACGGGCCAGAATTGAAGAAATCATGCAAAAAGGATTAGATGCTTCGCCAAAGGAAAAGAGTTTATTGACGGTGCTTGAAATGGCACTTGAAATGTGTGAACGCGGATTCTCCTTTAAAAAGGTTGATTTGTACAAATCCAGCGCTACAGATTTCTTGATTGACGGCACATCTCTCGTTCCGCCATTTAATGCGATTGACGGTTTGGGAACGAATGCTGCCTTAAATATCGTCAAAGCAAGAGAGGAAGGAGAATTTCTTTCCAAAGAAGATTTACAGCAGCGTGCGAAAATTTCTAAATCGGTAATCGCATATTTAGAAAGCCAAGGGTGCTTAGAATCGTTGCCGGATCAAAATCAGCTGTCATTGTTCTAAATGAGAAACTCTTTGCAAAATATAGTAATATATGTTATAGTAATAACCGTGTTATCCGTGTCACGTATATTCTGCTAAAAAGAGTGGGGAAACCCACTCTTTCGTATTACTATCTCTTAAAAGGGCAAGGGCTGTTGGCTCGTTTGATATACATAATTTGCTATAAGTTTTACTGTTTGAATTTGGCAATACTAAAACAGACATTCCCTGCTTTTTTAGCAGGGGCTTTTGTTATCGTACGCGAAATTAGAAGGGAGAATGCCTATGAGCAAAAGCGTAACGGAAATTGTAGAAAAATTGGCGCAGCCAATTGTGGAGGAACTAAATTTAGAGCTTGTTGATGTGGAATATGTGAAAGAAGGAAAAGATTGGTTTTTGCGTGTCTTTGTCGATTCTGAAACAGGCATTGATATTGAAGAATGTGGCATGGTAAGCGAACGTTTAAGCGAAGCATTGGATAAGGCGGACCCGATTCCTCACCTTTACTTTTTAGATGTTTCGTCTCCAGGAGCGGAACGGCCTCTTAAAAAGGAGGAGGATTTTCATAAAGCTGTAGGGAAACAGATAGCTATCAAAACTGTTGATCCGAGTGAAGGAGAACAAATGTATGAAGGAAAGCTACAGGCTTTTGATGGTACTACTTTAACACTTGCGGTCATCATAAAAACACGCAAAAAAGAAATTCAAATTCCAATGGAAAAAGTCGCAAGCGCACGGCTTGCAGTGACGTTTTAGTAAGAAGGGGGATCTCCATGAGCACTGAATTTTTGGATGCTTTGCTCGTACTAGAAAAAGAAAAGGGTATCAGCAAGGATGTTATTATTGAAGCAATTGAAGCGGCCTTAATTTCCGCTTATAAGCGTAATTTTAACCAAGCTCAAAACGTACGGGTAAGCTTTAATCCGGAAGTTGGGACTATTAAAGTTTTTGCGCGCAAGGATGTTGTGGATAGTGTGTTTGATCCTCGCTTGGAAATCTCCGAAGAAGAGGCAAGACGAATCCATCCAAACTATCAAGTAGGAGATGTAGTGGAGCTGGAAGTAACACCTAAAGACTTTGGACGCATTGCAGCGCAAACCGCAAAGCAGGTTGTTACGCAGCGGGTGCGCGAAGCGGAGCGCGGCGTAATTTACTCCGAGTTCAGCGACCGCGAAGAGGATATCATGGTAGGCATTGTACAGCGCCAGGATGCCCGGTTTATTTATGTTAGCCTAGGAAAGGTCGAAGCGTTGCTGCCGGTAAGCGAACAAATGCCAAATGAGCAGTACAAGCCGCATGATCGCATTCGCGTCTTCATTACGAAGGTAGAAAGAACGACAAAGGGACCGCAAATTTACGTATCCCGTACACATCCTGGTTTGTTAAAACGTTTGTTTGAGCTGGAAGTGCCGGAAATTTATGATGGTACAGTAGAAATTCGCTCCGTAGCGCGCGAAGCGGGTGACCGCTCTAAAATCTCTGTGTACTCCGCTAATCCAGATGTCGATCCAGTCGGTGCTTGTGTAGGCCCGAAAGGACAACGTGTACAAAGCATTGTCAATGAGTTAAAAGGCGAAAAAATCGATATCGTTAACTGGTCTAATGATCCGGTCGAATATGTTGCGAACGCGTTAAGTCCTTCCCAAGTTTTGAAGGTTCTTGTAAATGAAGAAGATAAAGCGACAACTGTTATTGTTCCCGATCATCAATTATCGTTGGCAATTGGCAAACGCGGCCAGAATGCACGCTTAGCCGCTAAGCTTACAGGTTGGAAGATTGATATTAAAAGTGAATCTGAAGCAGCTGCAGCAGGACTTTTAGGCGAAGCGGACGAATCCGGAGAGTTCGATTCAATTATCGAATAGGGGTGAGCTGAGTGAACAAGCGAAAGGTTCCTTTAAGAAAATGCGTAGCAACACAAGAAATGAAGCCGAAGCGAGAGTTGGTTCGCATTGTTCGTTCTAAAGAAGGGGAAGTATCCATTGACCTGACTGGAAAAAAGTCAGGCCGCGGTGCATACCTTTCAAAAGACAGAGAGTGTATTTTGAATGCACAGAAAAAGCACATCTTAGAACATCACTTAAAAGCGGAAGTCGATCCATCCATTTATGAACAATTATTAGAGCTTGTAGAAAAGGAGTCTTTATAATTGAATAAGTGGATTTCGTTATTGGGATTGGCAAACCGCGCACGAAAGGTGATATCGGGTGAGGAACTCGTATTAAAGGAAGTTCGAAGCGGCAAAGCAAAGCTTGTATTGCTGGCAGAGGATGCATCTCTAAATACGGCAAAACGCATTACAGACAAAACAACTTACTATAAGGTACCAATGAAAACAGTCGAAACCCGACAGGACTTAGGGCATGCGATCGGGAAAGATGAAAGGGTAGTTGTGGCTGTTCTGGATGAAGGCTTTGCGAGAAAGCTGCTAAGCATGCTCGATACAACTTATCGGGGGTGAAGATATGAGTAAAATTCGAGTTTATGAATATGCAAAGCAACAAAATGTATCAAGCAAGGATATTATTACAAAACTAAAAGAAATGAATATTGAGGTTTCTAATCATATGGCAATGTTAGATGATGAAGTAGTTGTAGAATTAGATAAGCAATTAAATCCGGCACAACAAAAGGAGAAGCGTTCTATCGTAGATGAGTTTGAGGAAAATGAAGTTGAGGAAAAACGCAGCAAGAAAAACAGCAACAAAAAGAAGAAAAAAGATAAAAAAACGAGCGATACCCGTCAAAATCGTCACGCTGCCGCTGCCAAGAAAGGCAATGTTGGAAAAGCGAGCGGCGAAGCAGTTGATAAAATCGTCTTCTCTGGCACTTTGACAGTAGGAGAACTTGCGAAAAAGCTAGGTAAAGAGCCTTCTGAAATTATAAAAAAATTGTTTATGCTTGGAGTCATGGCAACAATCAATCAAGACTTAGATAAAGACACGATTGAACTTATTGCCGGCGAATATGGCATAGAAGTAGAAGAAGAAGTTGTCATCGATGAAACGAATTTTGAAACATTTATTGATGAGACGGATGCAGAGGAAGATTTAGTCGAGCGTCCGCCTGTCGTTACAATCATGGGCCACGTTGACCATGGTAAAACAACACTTCTCGACTCTATTCGCAATTCTAAAGTAACAGAAGGCGAAGCAGGAGGTATTACGCAGCATATCGGGGCGTACCAGGTTGAAATAAACGATAAGAAAATTACCTTTTTAGACACACCTGGACACGCAGCGTTTACAACAATGCGCGCACGCGGAGCACAAGTTACAGATATTACGATTCTTGTAGTTGCGGCAGACGATGGAGTTATGCCGCAAACAGTTGAGGCAATTAACCATGCAAAAGCAGCGGAAGTACCAATTATTGTCGCTGTAAACAAAATGGATAAACCAAGCGCTAACCCAGATCGTGTTATGCAGGAACTTACAGAATATGGTTTAATTCCTGAGGCTTGGGGCGGGGATACAATTTTTGTTCCAATTTCTGCATTAACTGGCGACGGAATTGATAACCTGTTAGAAATGATTCTGCTTGTAAGTGAAGTGGAAGAGTTTAAAGCAAATCCGAATCGGTTTGCGCTTGGTACCGTAATTGAAGCGCAGCTTGACAAAGGAAAAGGTCCGGTTGCAACACTTCTTGTCCAAAATGGTACGTTGCGTGTCGGCGATCCAATTGTAGTCGGCACAGCGTTTGGGCGCGTCCGCGCAATGGTAAATGACCATGGCCGCCGTGTAAAAGAAGCTGGGCCATCAACGCCAGTTGAGATTACGGGATTGAATGAGGTGCCGCAGGCCGGCGATCGCTTTATGGTATTTGCAGACGAAAAGCGCGCACGCCAAATCGGCGAAGCAAGGGCGCAGCGTTTGCTAGTTGAACAGCGCGGCGATAAGGCGAAGCTAAGCCTTGAAGATTTATTCCAGCAAATCCAGCAGGGTGAAGTGAAAGAAATTAACCTTATCGTAAAAGCGGATGTGCAAGGTTCTGTAGAAGCGTTGGCAGCTTCTCTTCAAAAAATAGAAGTAGAAGGCGTGAAGGTAAAAATTATTCACACAGGTGTAGGGGCTATTACCGAATCTGACATCATCCTTGCTTCTGCTTCTAATGCGATTGTCATAGGCTTCAACGTCCGCCCTGACGTTAACGCAAAACGCACCGCAGAAACAGAAAATGTCGATGTTCGTTTGCACCGTATTATTTATAACGTAATTGAAGAAATTGAATTCGCCATGAAAGGGATGCTCGATCCGGAATTTGAAGAGAAAGTCATCGGCCAGGCGGAAGTGCGCCAAGTATTTAAAGTATCAAAAGTCGGAACAATTGCGGGCTGCTATGTAACGGATGGAAAAATCACGCGTGACAGCAGCGTTCGCGTCATTCGTGACGGCGTCGTAATTTACGATGGTAAATTAGATACCCTTAAGCGCTTTAAAGATGACGTGAAGGAAGTTGCACAAAACTATGAGTGCGGTGTGACGATTGAGAAATATAATGATATTAAAGAAGGGGATATTATTGAAGCATATGTGATGCAGGAAGTTGAGCGCAAGTGATTGCTTCGCTCAACTGTGAATGTATCATATACGATGCCCACTCCTTAAAAGAGAAGCGAGCCGTTTTGCAGCGCATTCTTACCCGGCTCAGGCAGAGATACAATTTATCTGTTGCCGAGGTAGGATATCAGGATGTTTGGCAGCGAACAGAAATAGCGCTCGTTGCAGTTTCGGCTGACCGTGCCGTTTGCGAGCGTGAAATTCAGAAGGCGCTCGAAATGATTGATTCTTTTCCGGAAATTGAGCGCACGGTTACGACACTGGAATGGTACTAAACGAGGTGATTGTATGAAGGTACGTGCTAACCGCGTGGGAGAGCAGATGAAGAAGGAACTCGGCGATATTATCGGCCGTAAAATTAAAGACCCGCGCATTGGATTTGTTACCGTAACAGATGTACAAGTAAGCGGCGACCTGCAGCTTGCTAAAGTATACATTTCTGTCCTTGGTGACGAAGAGCAAAGACAGAACACATTAAAAGGGTTAGCGAAAGCAAAAGGATTTATCCGCTCCGAAATCGGGCAGCGTATCCGCCTGCGCAAAACACCGGAGATTACGTTTGAGTTTGACGAATCCATTGATTATGGAAATCGGATTGAAACGCTTTTACATGAGCTCAATAAACAGGATAAACATGAAGAGTGATGGATAGACATTGTCTATCCATTTTTTCTGTCCGCTTTAGGATATTCTAATATACATAAGGATAATGAGGTGAAGATGATGGAAGGTGTATTATTGCTTTATAAGCCAAAAGGGATGACATCGCATGATTGTGTGTTTAAGGTTAGGAAACTTTTAAAGGAGAAGCGCGTTGGCCATACAGGAACATTAGACCCTGATGTAACTGGGGTGCTTCCTATCTGTATAGGAAGAGCAACAAAAATTGCCCAGTTTTTAACAAGCGACATAAAAACATATGAAGGAGAAGTGACACTTGGCTTTTCTACTGCGACAGAAGATGCCTCAGGCGAAGTAGTACAGGAAAAAGAGGTAGATCGTGTGTTTACGCGAGCTGAAATAGAGGAAGCGCTCCGCTCGTTAACCGGAAGGATTGCCCAGAGACCTCCTATGTATTCTGCCGTAAAAGTAAATGGAAAAAAGCTATATGAATATGCCCGACAAGGAATTGAAGTTGAGCGTCCCGTCCGTACTATTACCATACATCAGTTTACCTTATTGGACAATCGCTCCGAATTTAGCGGCTCTCCGTTATCCTTTCGTTTTCGTGTCACATGCAGCAAGGGAACCTATGTAAGAACTCTCGCTGTTATGGTTGGAGAAAAACTTGGTTTCCCGGCCCATATGTCAGATTTAATTAGAACAGCCTCAGGACAATTTACGATTGAAGACTGCATAACGTTAGAGGAGCTGGAAGAAAGGGTGCAAAGCGGAACTGTGGAAGAGATTCTCCGTTCCGTTGAGGAAGCACTCCACGAATTCCCGCAAATTATTGTAGACAAAGATCAAGCGGAAAAGGTGAAAAATGGAGCGTTTCTTCTTAATAAGGCAAATAGGGAAGGGTTTGTCACCGTATTTGATGAAAATAAACACTGCTTAGCTATTTATGAACCGAATCCGAAAGCGCCAGGCTTGCTTAAACCGACAAAAGTTCTTGTGAACAATCAAGAGTTACAGCTATAATTAAAAAATGGAAGATGAAGAACCCGATTCGTTTAGCCGACTATAACGGGGAAAATAGAAAAAGGTGGATTCGAGCGTGAAACTCATTCATTTAACCCATCCTCATCAATTGAAGAAAGAAGAATTAGAGCCTACAGTATTAGCGCTAGGTTATTTTGACGGCATTCATCTCGGCCATCAGAAAGTAATTCAAACAGCTATTGATATTGCGAAGGAACGTGGATATAAAAGCGCGGTTATGACATTTCATCCGCATCCTTCTGTAGTACTCGGCAAAAAGGAAGCGCATGTGGAGTATATTACACCGCTTCCTGTAAAAGAGCGTATTTTAAAGCAAATGGGAGTTGATTATTTATATGTAGTAAAATTTGATAAAGCATTTGCTGAGCTTTTGCCACAGCAATTTGTTGATAATTATATTATTGGCTTGCATGTAAAGCATGTAGTGGCAGGATTTGATTATAGCTATGGGCGTCTCGGCAAAGGAACGATGGAAACGATGCCGTTTCATGCAAGAGGGGAGTTTACGCAATCCGTGATTGAAAAAGTGGAATTTCATAATGAAAAGGTAAGCTCTACACTGTTGCGGCAGCTCATTCGCCAAGGAAAGATGGAAGACATATCGGCTGTTCTTGGAAGATATTATACAATAACGGGTACGATTGTTCACGGCGATAAACGGGGGCGCCAAATCGGTTTTCCGACAGCGAATGTTGCGGTAACAGATGAATATATTTTACCGCCAACGGGAGTATATGCGGTGCGAATGCAGGTGAATGGTTCATGGCATGATGGAGTATGCAACATTGGGTATAAGCCAACTTTTCAAAAGGATGAAAAGAAGCTTTCTGTGGAAGTGCACTTATTCCAGTTTGATGCGGATATATATGGCCAAGAGGTAACAGTGGAGTGGCATATGCGCCTTCGGGCAGAAAAGAAATTTAACGGTATACATGAGCTTGTTGTGCAAATCGGAAAAGATAAGGAGCGGGCGGAACAATATTTTCAGCAAAAAACAGAACATACTTGCTTTTTTTGAGAAAAGGTAGTATTCTAATATACGTACTTTAATTGAACCATTGCTTGGCATGGCGATTCACCAACGCTTGCTAGGGAATTGGGGATTATTATTAGGGAGGTGAATAGGATGGCTTTAGCGCAAGAACGCAAAAATGAGATTATCGCTCAATACAGAACTCACGAAACAGACACTGGTTCTCCAGAAGTTCAAATCGCTGTCCTAACTGAGCAAATTAACACTCTTAATGAGCACTTACGTATTCATAAGAAAGATCATCATTCACGCCGTGGTCTTCTAAAGATGGTTGGTAAACGCCGTAACTTGCTTAACTATCTTCGCAATAAAGACATTACACGTTACCGTGAACTAATCAACAAGCTTGGCTTACGCCGATAGTCAAAAAAAGCGGGATTATTCCCGCTTTTTTGTTAGGTAAAAATGTTCGATTCTTTTGATAGCTTTTCGTCTTTTCGGAAATACTAGAGAAGGAGACAATCGACATATATTTTTATTTTACATAGAGGTAAGCAATATATTTTGAATTGAGAGGGGTACTTAAATGGGTCAAGAAAAGCAAGTCTTCTCTATAGATTTAGCGGGGCGGGAACTGATTGTTGAAACCGGCCAGCTCGCAAAGCAAGCGAATGGAGCGGTTTTAATTCGATACGGCGATACGGCAGTATTATCTACAGCAACAGCTTCCAAGGAACCGAAAAGTGTAGGCTTTTTTCCGCTAACGGTAAATTATGAAGAACGTTTATATGCAGTAGGAAAAATTCCAGGGGGATTTATTAAACGCGAAGGGCGGCCGAGTGAAAAGGCAATTCTTGCAAGCCGTTTGATTGACCGTCCTATCCGCCCTTTATTTGCGGAAGGATTCCGCAATGAAGTGCAGGTTGTAAGCATTGTAATGAGTGTGGATCAAGATTGTTCTTCTGAAATTGCGGCAATGCTAGGCTCCTCATTAGCATTGTCTATTTCTGATATTCCGTTTGAAGGGCCAATTGCCGGTGTAATTGTCGGCCGGGTTAACGGGGAGTTTGTTATAAATCCAACTGTCGAGCAAGCAGAAAACAGCGATATTCATCTTGTCGTGGCAGGTACAAAAGATGCAATCAACATGGTTGAGGCAGGGGCTGATGAAGTACCAGAGGAAGTCATGCTTGAAGCCATTATGTTTGGCCATGAACAAATTAAACGATTAATTGCATTCCAAGAAGAAATTGTGCAAGCAATCGGCAAAGAGAAGATGGAAGTAACATTATATGAAGTGGAAGCAGCTCTTGAACAGCAAGTGCGCGATATGGCGGAAGCGGATATGAAAGCAGCTATTCAAGTTCATGAAAAACATGCACGTGAGGATGCAATTACTGAAGTGAAAAAACGTGTCATTGAGCATTTTGAATCTCAAGAAGCAGATGATGACACGATGGGACAAATCAATGAGATTCTATACAAAATGGTCAAAGAGGAAGTGCGCCGTCTGATTACAGTAGAAAAAATCCGCCCGGACGGCCGCCAAATTGATGAAATTCGACCGCTTGCCTCTGAAGTGGGATTATTGCCGCGCACGCATGGTTCCGGTTTGTTTACACGCGGCCAAACGCAAGCGTTGAGTATTTGTACGCTCGGAGCTTTAGGGGATGTACAAATTTTAGACGGTCTTGGTATTGAAGAATCAAAACGATTTATGCATCATTATAATTTCCCATCCTTTAGCGTTGGGGAAACGGGGCCGATGAGAGGGCCGGGCCGCCGCGAGATTGGCCATGGTGCGCTTGGAGAGCGCGCTTTGGAGCCTGTTATTCCATCTGAGAAGGACTTCCCTTACACTGTTCGCCTTGTGTCCGAGGTTCTAGAATCTAACGGTTCTACATCACAAGCGAGCATTTGCGCAAGCACGCTTGCGATGATGGACGCAGGGGTGCCGATTAAAGCGCCTGTAGCTGGAATTGCCATGGGGCTTGTGAAATCAGGAGAACACTATACCATTTTAACAGATATTCAAGGGATGGAAGACCATTTAGGCGACATGGACTTTAAAGTAGCGGGTACATCTAATGGCGTTACGGCGCTGCAGATGGATATTAAAATTGCCGGATTGTCCCGTGAAATCTTGGAAGAAGCATTGCAGCAAGCGAAAAAAGGCCGCATGCAAATTTTAGAGCATATGATGTCTGTCATTGACCAACCGCGCAGTGAGCTATCCCCATATGCCCCTAAAATTTTAACAATGACAATTAATCCGGATAAAATCCGTGACGTGATTGGGCCGAGCGGAAAACAAATTAATAAGATTATTGAAGAAACCGGCGTTAAAATCGACATTGAACAAGACGGTACAATTTTTATTTCGTCTGTAGATGAAGAAATGAATCAAAAGGCGAAGAAAATTATTGAAGATATTGTGCGCGAGGTGGAAGTCGGCCAAATTTACCTAGGAAAAGTAAAACGCATTGAAAAATTTGGGGCTTTCGTTGAATTATTTAGCGGCAAAGACGGGCTTGTTCACATTTCCGAATTGGCGGAAGAGCGCGTTGGCAAAGTAGAGGATGTCGTTTCCATCGGTGATGATATTCTCGTCAAAGTTATTGAAATTGATAAGCAAGGCCGCGTAAATTTATCAAGAAAAGTAATTTTAAAAGAGCAGAAAGAAAAAGAAGCGCAACAATAGTCCATACTAAAAGGAGACGGGGAAGCAGCCGTCTCCTTTTTACGTTCTATCGAAAACAAGCTGTACATATTGTATTACGAGGAGGGAATAGAATGAAACAAGCAACCCGCACGGCCATCATCGTGTGCTTATTTTTATGCAGCTATTTTATAGTACAAAATACTTACACGTCTGCTTATATAAACAGATTAAAGGAAGCATCTTTACCTGCTTCAGCAGCTAAAACGGATTTATATGAAGAAATAAAACGCCAAGCAAAAAAACGTGAGATACCTGCCCAAGATGCAACTGTTGATAAGATATGGAGAGCAATGCCTGGATATAATGGGCGAACGGTAGATATACAGGCTTCGTATGAAAATATGAAGAAGGAAGCTGGTTTTGATGAAAGAAAATTAGTATACAAAGAGGTATCTCCGAAAGTTCATCTGAAAGACTTGCCGCCCGCTCCCATTTATAGAGGACACCCTGATAAAAAGATGATTGCCCTTACTGTGAATGTAGCATGGGGAAATGAATATATTCCAACTATGTTAGAAATATTAAAAAAGCACAAAGTAGCGGCTACCTTCTTCTTGGAGGGACGTTGGGTAAAGGAAAATCCAGCGCTTGCGAAAATGATTGCCGAGGCAAAGCAAGAGGTTGGGAATCATTCTTATACACACCCCGATATGAAAACTTTATCATCAGGTGCAATTGAAGAACAGCTTATAAAAACAAATGAAATCATTGAAGCGACAACAAACAAAAAAGTGAATTGGTTCGCCCCCCCAAGCGGGAGCTATCGCGATGAGGTAGTAAAGATTGCCCGTAAACATGGTATGGGCACAATTATGTGGACGGTAGACACAATTGATTGGCAACGCCCAGAACCGAGCGTTTTAATCCAAAGAGTTACAAGCAAGGCTCATCCTGGCGCAATTGTACTTATGCATCCTACGTCTCCTACAGCCCGTTCGCTTGATACGCTTATAACACGCTTAAAAAAGGACGGCTATAAAATTGGAACAGTAACCGAGCTTTTAGATGAAAAACGGATTGATTTGTAGGATTTACATGACATATGTTCACAAAGTTGCTATGATTAAGCAATAGGGGCAGCGATAAAATTCTCCCGTATTGCTACTAACACCACACATATGGAAATTGTGCTGTTAGTATCTTATAAATGCGTGGGGCAGATAAATTTAAGTAATAGGAGGATGGCACTTGATCAACAAATATACTTGCAAAAATGGAGTAAGAATTGTATTTGAACACATTCCAACTGTTCGTTCCGTTGCCATTGGAGTATGGATTCATACAGGTTCCCGCAATGAAAATGAAACAAACAACGGAATTTCTCACTTTTTAGAGCATATGTTCTTTAAAGGGACAAAAACGCGTTCCGCCCGTGATATTGCTGAATCGTTCGATAGCATTGGCGGACAAGTAAACGCTTTTACCTCAAAGGAGTATACGTGCTACTATGCAAAGGTGCTCGATGAGCATGCTGAATATGCACTGGAAATTTTGGCAGATATGTTTTTCCATTCTACGTTCGTTGAGGAAGAATTGAATAAAGAAAAAAATGTAGTGTACGAAGAAATAAAAATGTATGAAGATACACCAGATGATATTGTACATGACTTGTTAATAAAAGCTACATATGAAACACATCCGCTCGGGTATCCAATATTAGGCACAGAGCAAACTCTCGCGACCTTTACAGGCGACACGCTTCGCCAATATATGGAAGACCGTTATACGCCGGAAAATGTTGTGATTTCCATCGCGGGAAATGTAGATGAGGCCTTTATGAAAACGGTGGAAGCATATTTTGGCAACTATGAAGGGACAACGAAGTGCGAGCAAGTACATAATCCTTTGTTTCATCCAAATAAGGTGTCACGCAAAAAAGAAACAGAGCAAGCTCATCTTTGTCTCGGCTATAAAGGCTTGAATGTAGGCGATGAGAATGTATATAGCCTCATTGTTTTGAACAACGTACTGGGAGGCAGCATGAGCAGCCGGTTATTTCAGGAGGTGCGCGAGCAGCGCGGGTTGGCATATTCTGTATTTTCGTACCATTCTTCTTATGAAGATGCGGGAATGCTTACGATTTATGCCGGAACAGGAAGCCAGCAGCTGGAAACTTTGTATGAAACAATCCAGCAAACGCTTGATAAGCTGAAAGATACAGGCATTACAGAGAAAGAGCTCATTAACAGTAAAGAGCAGCTGAAAGGAAATTTAATGCTTAGCTTAGAGAGTACAAATAGCCGGATGAGCCGAAATGGCAAAAATGAATTGTTATTGAGAAAGCATCGTTCTCTTGATGAAATTATTGAAAGCATTAATGCTGTTACAAAAGCGGATGTAGATGATTTAATTCGAAAAACATTTACGGATGAGTTTTCTGCTTCACTCATTAGCCCAACTGGTGAACTGCCAAAAGCACTTGCCTACAAGTAAACTTGTAGGCATTTTTTTTACAGACACGGAATACGTAGTAAGGAGGGGAAAACTTCGCTTAGCTTTGAAGCGCGGAAAGTTGAGCGAATGGAGCATAGGAGGGAGACCAGTGAGGCTAAGTGAGTTGAGCGGTAAAGAAATTGTCGACTTAGAACGGGCTGAACGAATGGGTGTGCTCGGGCATGCAGACTTGGAAATTGATGAAAAAGACGGGCGGATTCATGCTTTAATTATTCCGATAGGGAAATGGGGGGCTTTTAAGCGCTCTCATCAAGAGATTCGCGTTTCGTGGAATCGCATTAAAAAGGTCGGGCAAGATATGATTATTTTTGATTTATCTGAATCTGAGAAAATGTAAAACGGTCCTTGCAAAGGGCCGTTTTTGTTTTGGATATAGAATAGCATAATTCTTATTATGTAAGGCGGTCTTTTTCTTTTAGGGCATTCACCTTGCTCTTGTACATTACATATGATGTTTTGTGAAATCAAAGAGGTAGGCGATTTTCTTAGAATATAGACGCGAAGAAGGTGAAGTGGAAATGTTAACTGACATGCATATAGCCGTGATTGGGGGGGATGCGCGACAGTTAGAGGTTATTCGCAAACTTATTGAGCTTGACGCCAAGCTTTCCTTAGTTGGGTTTGATCAACTTGATCACGGCTTTACAGGAGCTTCTAAAGAACAAATTCATGAGCTGAATTTTTCCTCGTTAGACGCGGTCATTTTGCCAGTTGCTGGGACGAATGCGGAAGGGGAGATTGATACGATATTCTCAAATGAAAAGGTAGTGCTTACGCAAGAGCAAATCAATCAAACGCCTTCTCATTTTACTATTTATTCGGGAATCAGCAATGCTTATCTAGATCATATAGCTGCCTCTTCAAACAGAAAGCTTGTGAAATTATTTGAACGCGATGACGTTGCTATTTATAATTCCATTCCGACTGTAGAAGGTACAATTATGATGGTCATTCAACATACTGATTATACGATTCATGGTTCAAAGGTAGCGGTGCTCGGCTTCGGGAGAACGGGAATGAGCGTGGCGCGCGCTTTTCAAGCATTAGGCGCAAAGGTAAAGGTAGGAGCGCGGCGCTCTGAGCACTTAGCGCGAATTACAGAGATGACCTTTACACCATTTCACTTAAAAAACTTAGAAAGCGAAGTATATGATGCGGATATTGTGATTAACACAGTTCCCCATATGATTGTAACAGCAAGCGTTATTTCGAAAATGCCAGCCCATACATTAATTGTCGATTTAGCTTCCAAGCCGGGCGGGACTGATTTTCGTTATGCTGAAAAGCGCGGAATTAAAGCGTTTCTGGCACCTGGTCTTCCTGGCATTGTTGCACCGAAAACAGCAGGGCAAATTCTCGCAAACGTACTTACGAACTTATTAACAGAAGACTTGAAAGCGAGAAAGGAGAATGGAGAATGAGTTTAAAAGGAAAACGCATTGGTTTCGGATTAACAGGATCTCACTGCACATACGCGGAAGTCATGCCATATTTGCAGCAGCTTGTTGATGAGGGGGCCGAAGTTCTCCCTGTTGTTTCCTATACATTGAAAACAACAAATACGCGTTTTGGTGAAGGGGAAGAATGGATTCGCAAAATTGAGGAAATTACAGGAAATTCCGTTATTGATACAATTGTTAAGGCGGAGCCGCTTGGTCCAAAAATTCCGTTAGATTGTATGGTGATTGCTCCATTAACGGGAAACTCTATGAGTAAACTTGCCAACGCAATGACAGAAACTCCTGTTCTGATGGCAGCAAAAGCGACACTTCGTAATTGGAAGCCTGTTGTTTTAGCGATTTCAACAAATGACGCGCTCGGTTTAAACGGCGTGAATTTAATGAAGCTCATGGCTGCAAAAAACTTTTATTTCGTCCCATTTGGGCAAGATGCGCCTGAGAAAAAACCAAATTCTATGGTTGCACGTATGGAATTGCTGCGTGATACGATTGTATGCGCCCTTGAAGGAAAACAGCTGCAACCGGTAATTGTGGAAAAATACAAGTATATGAATAATTAAACGGAGTGGAACAGAAAAATTTATAAAAATTGCTCAATCCTGCGCAACATTGTGGTAAAATTATTCTAATAAAGATGGAGGACTGACCTGTGCTCCATCTTTTTATAAGTATATGGTGTACCTAGAAAGGGGTATAGTGATGGAAAAGAAAACATCTTTTCATGTCGCTGTAGTTGGAGCAACCGGCGCAGTAGGAGAACAAATGTTAAATACATTAGAAAACAGAAACTTTCCAATCGGTAAGTTGACGCTGCTTTCTTCAAAACGTTCAGCGGGTAAAAAACTTATGTTTAAAGGCGAGGAAGTAACCGTGCAAGAAGCAACACCTGAAAGCTTTGAAGGTGTGGATATTGCTCTCTTTAGCGCGGGCGGATCCGTCTCTAAGGCACTGGCGCCAGAGGCGGTAAAACGCGGGGCGATTGTAGTAGACAATACGAGCGCGTTCCGTATGGACCCAAATGTTCCGCTTGTCGTTCCTGAAGTAAATGAAAAAGACTTGCTTGAGCATAACGGCATTATTGCCAATCCGAACTGTTCAACAATTCAAATGGTGGTGGCGCTTGAGCCGATTCGCCAGCAATTTGGTTTAAAGCGCGTTATCGTTTCTACTTATCAGGCGGTTTCTGGAGCTGGGGCTTCTGCCGTTGAAGAGCTTAAGGAGCAAGCAAAAGCTGCATTAAATGGAGAAGAAGTTCAAGCCAATATTTTACCTGTAAAAAGCGGCGATAAACATTATCAAATTGCTTTTAATGCAATTCCCCAAATTGATATGTTTCAGGATAATGGGTTTACGTTTGAAGAAATGAAAATGATTAATGAAACGAAAAAAATTATGCATATGCCTGAACTAGAAGTAGCAGCCACATGCGTGCGCCTTCCAGTTGTGGCAGGACATTCTGAATCTGTGTATATTGAAGTAGAGAAGGCTGGCGTTACTGCGGATGAAATTCGCGCTCTGCTTGCGGATGCGGAAGGAATTGTACTCCAGGATAACCCGGCAGAGCAATTGTATCCGATGCCGCTATATGCGACAGGAAAAAACGAAGTGTTTGTCGGACGTATCCGCAAGGACTTAAATAATGACAAAGGTTTTCATATTTGGGTTGTATCGGATAACCTGTTAAAAGGAGCCGCATGGAATTCTGTTCAAATCGCAGAACGCTTAGTAAAGCTAGGATTAGTGTAACATCTAAAGAGGGTGCAAACATGAAAATTATTGTACAAAAGTTCGGCGGTACATCCGTACGCGATGAAAACGGCAGAAAGCATGCATTTAAGCATATTGCTCAAGCATTAAAGGAAGGCTATAAGGTAGTAACAGTTGTATCGGCTATGGGGCGAAAAGGCGAGCCGTATGCAACGGATACATTGCTTAGCCTGATTGGCGACAAAAATACCTATATTTCCAATCGCGAGAAGGATCTTCTTTTATCGTGCGGAGAGCTAATTTCTGCCGTTGTGTTCTCCAATATGCTAAATGAAGCTGGAATTAAGGCAGCTGCATTTACAGGGGCACAAGCCGGTTTTGTAACGAATGAAGATTTTACGAATGCAAAAATTATTGAGATGAAATGTGAACGGGTATTACGGACGTTGCGGGATCATGACGTGGTTGTAGTAGCAGGATTTCAAGGACAAACGAAAAATGGCGACGTTACAACGCTTGGCCGCGGGGGCAGTGATACTTCTGCGTCTGCTTTAGGTGTTGCCCTAAATGCAGAATATATTGATATTTTTACTGACGTAGAAGGAATTATGACTGCGGATCCGCGCATTGTAAAGAACGCGCGCCCGCTAGATGTAGTTACCTACAATGAAATTTGCAATATGGCATACCAAGGAGCAAAGGTAATTCATCCGCGCGCAGTGGAGATTGCCATGCATGCGAAAATACCGCTTCGTGTTCGTTCCACTTACTCAGATAGTGCCGGTACACTCGTTACGGCATACGAAGGCGCTAGAAAAGGGCGTGATGTGCAAGAGCGTCTGGTTACGGGAATTGCACATGTTCCCAATGTTACGCAAATTAAAGTATTAGCCAAAGATGCTCCTTATGATTTGCAAGCTCGTGTATTTAAAGAAATGGCAAATGAAAAGATTAGTGTAGACTTAATTAATATTTCTCCTACAGGAGTTGCATATACGGTCAGCAATGATGTAGCTGATAGGGCTATCGATGTCTTGCGGAGCATTGGCTATGAACCGAAGGTGACGAAAGACTGTGCCAAGGTATCGATTGTCGGGGCAGGTATGACAGGCGTTCCTGGTGTTACTTCCCGCATTGTCACAGCATTATCCGAAGCAGGGGTTCAAATTTTGCAGTCGGCAGATAGCCATACGACCATTTGGGTACTTGTAAGAGAACAGGACTTGGTAGCTGCGGTCAATGCGCTGCACGGCGCCTTCGAGTTATCAAAAGAAAAGCAAGCAGAATATAAGGAGTGAGAGCATGATCGATTTCGGCACCGTTGCGACCGCGATGGTAACTCCTTTTGATAGTAAAGGAAACATCGATTTCGCAAAAACAACGCAATTGGTCAATTATTTAATTGAGAACGGAACAACTGCTATCGTAGCAGCAGGAACGACGGGAGAATCTCCGACTTTGACTACGGAGGAAAAAGTGGCATTGTTCCGCCATGTAGTTGCGGCGGCAAACGGCCGTGTGCCGGTGATAGCAGGAACGGGAAGCAATAATACGCAAGCTTCCGTTGAACTTACCAAAAAAGCTGAAGAGGCCGGTGCAGATGCTGTTATGCTTGTTGCGCCGTATTATAATAAGCCGAATCAAGAAGGATTATATCAGCACTTTAAAACAATCGCTGAAAGTACAGAGCTGCCGGTAATGCTTTATAATATTCCGGGACGTTCCGTTGTAACAATGACGGTGGACACAATTGTACGGTTATCAAAAATCCCGAATATTGTCGCATTAAAAGATGCGGGTGGCGATGTATTGGCTATGACAGAAGTAATTGAGCAAACGGATGATAGTTTTGCTGTATACAGCGGAGATGACGGCCTAACTTTGCCGGCTATGGCGATTGGGGCTAAGGGTGTCGTATCAGTGGCATCCCATATTGTAGGAAATGAAATGCAAGAGATGATCGCGGCATTCCAAGAAGGCGAAATGAAAAAGGCGCAACAACTTCACCAATTATTGCTGCGCGTAACAAAAGCTGTATTTATGGCACCAAGCCCGACTCCGGTAAAAAGCGCGTTGCAAATGATCGGCATGGACGTAGGATCTGTACGATTGCCGCTAGTCCCTTTAACGGAGGAAGAGCGCCAGCGTCTATTACAAGTCATTCAATCCATTCCTCGTTAACATAAAAAACAGCCTAGGCGCCGCCGGGCTGTTTTTTTATGTAAGGCTCTGTTAAAGAGCGTTGTTGATTTTTATATAACGTACGTCTGTGCATTACGGCTATGCAGAACCAATCGCAGCCTGCACTCATGTTCTCCCTCTGGTTTTCCTTTGGACGAGGCCAAAGCTAAGCCCTGACCGTTACTGCACACGGCTGGGAGCACTCTCCCCCTCTAAAAAAGGGGTTATATATCAACACTAACGTTTAACACAGCCTTACTTAAAAAAAAATCAATCTTTAGCAAGACAGTTATTGCAAGGGGGAGGCTTACAGAGAAATTGTCTTGTGTTCTGTTTCTTGTATCAGTTATAATATCCCTAAGTGACTTAGTACGGGTATGCTTAAAATAATTGGGAGGTATAAGGTGAAGCAGAAAGAAACAGAATCAGTGAAAGTATTTGCCCTCGGCGGAGTAGGGGAAATTGGAAAAAACATGTACATAACAGAGATTGACTCGGATATTTTTATTGTAGATGCTGGACTTATGTTTCCGGAAGAAGAAATGTTCGGAATTGATATTGTAATCCCTGATATTACATACTTAGTGGAAAATAAAGAGCGAGTGAAAGCATTATTCATTACACACGGTCATGAAGATCATATTGGCGGCATTTCATACGTACTAAGGAAGCTGCAAATTCCGGTTTATGGAACTCGTTTAACATTAGGTCTTGTGGAAAGTAAACTGAGCGAGGCGGGACTGCTCGGACGCGTTGATCTAAAAACAATTGATGCCAATTCGGTAATCAAATTCGAAAATACGTCCGTTTCTTTTTTTAGAACAAATCATAGCATTCCGGATTCAGTTGGCGTCGCGTTCCATACATCTCAAGGGGCTGTCGTATATACAGGCGATTTTAAATTTGACCAAACACCTGTTGATCAGTATACAGCTGATATTGGAAAAATGGCACAGCTCGGGAGTGAGGGTGTACTTTGTTTGCTCTCAGATAGTACAAATGCAGAGCGCCCTGGCCATACAGGCTCTGAAAAGGCAGTTGGGGTAGAGATTTCCAAAGTGTTTCATGATGCTGAAGGCCGCATTCTTGTTGCGACATTTGCATCCAATATACACCGCATTCAGCAAGTATTCGATGCTGCGTATGAAAATAACCGCAAAGTGGCAGTGGTGGGCAGAAGCATGATTAAAGTTGTAGATATTGCTTTTAATCTTGGGTATTTGAATATACCGGACGGCGTGCTTATCTCTCCTCAAGATATCGATAATTATCCAGAGCACAATGTGGCGATTTTAACGACGGGAAGCCAAGGGGAACCGATGGCAGCGCTCTCTCGTATGGCGAAAAATGCCCATAAGCAAGTGACAATCAGAAGAGGAGATACTGTTATTATTGCTGCCACTCCGATTCCAGGAAATGAAACGTCGGTTTCTAAAACAATCGATTTGTTGTTCCGCGCCGGCGCAAACGTTGTCTATTATGGCGAAAAGAAAATTCACGTATCGGGGCATGGGAGTCAAGAAGAATTAAAGCTTATGCTAAACTTGATGAAGCCGCAGTACTTTATTCCGGTTCATGGTGAATTTCGCATGCAAAAAGCCCATGCAAAGCTGGGAGAAGAAGTCGGTATAGCTGCTGATCATATTTTTATTGTAGATAAAGGGGATGTCGTTGAATTTAAAAATGGCATCGCAAGTATGGGAGGAAAGGTGCCGGCAGGGAATATTCTTATCGACGGTCTTGGCGTGGGCGATGTGGGAAATATTGTGCTGCGCGACCGCAAGCTGTTGTCGCAGGATGGTATTTTAGTTGTCGTGATTACGTTAAGCAAGGAAGCGAAGAAGATAGTATCCGGTCCGGAAATTATTTCGCGCGGTTTTGTATATGTGCGTGAATCTGAACAACTGATTGACGAATCGGCTAAGATGGTGAAAGCTATTATCGAAAAGTCCATTAGGGAGTACTCGATTGAATGGGCGACATTAAAGCAACATATTCGCGACTTGCTTGGCCAATTTTTGTTCGAAAAGACAAAGCGCAGACCAATGATTTTGCCAATTATTATGGAAGTATAAAAGTGCCTTGCGGGGCGCTTTTTTCTTTTGTGGAAAATATAGAGATAGTTAGGGCTGTTTTCGGGGAAAGTAACAATGAGGTGTTATTTTATGAAGAAAACGGGGATGCTTTTCGTTTTGTTGCTTTTGATTGCCGCAAACGTTGCCGCTCAAGAAAAAAACGTGGAAATCTTTGATATAAACCGGGGTACGGTTGTGATGATAACTCCGGTTGATTGGGAAGTTCAAAAAGAAGTGGAAGGATACTTGGCGGGAATTACGAGCCTGTATAAAGGGGTAAGGCCGATACCTGAGCAAGGCTTTATGATTAAAGTCCCGCTAGAACCTTCTGTAAAGATAGAGAATGAATGGCTGCACGATTTAGTGAGCCAAGCTGTATTGATCTTTCCAAAGGGGGAAAGACCATATGTAATGGTTTTTGATGACGAAAACAAGATGTATTTCTTTTATTTTAAAGGGAGCACGCGTGAGCTGCTAAACCATTTAAACTTTCACCTTGAGCCCTTGTAGCAAGGGCTTTTCTTTTGCCGAATGAAATTGGGATGTTGACAAATACTAAGCCTATATTAGTGAAAGGGGTATAATGAATGGCAGATCGTGATTACATAACAAATGAAGATATAGAGAAGAAGCAAGAAACGAAGGATTCGCTTGTAGATAAAATTCAGCAGCTTGGACAGACGAATATACCGCAAATGAGCGAGTCGCGCATTCATTGTTTAACGATTGTGGGACAGATTGAAGGCCATGTCCAATTGCCTCCGCAAAATAAAACGACAAAATATGAACATATTATCCCGCAAATCGTAGCAATTGAACAAAATCCAAAAATAGAAGGGCTATTAATTTTACTAAATACAGTAGGAGGAGATGTAGAAGCGGGGCTGGCAATTTCGGAGATGCTTGCTTCTTTATCAAAACCTACTGTTTCTATTGTACTTGGCGGTGGGCATTCAATCGGTGTTCCAATCGCTGTCTCAACGGACTACTCGTTCATTGTAGAAACGGCAACGATGACGATTCATCCGATTCGTCTTACTGGTCTTGTGATTGGTGTGCCGCAAACATTTGAGTATCTTGACAAAATGCAAGAACGTGTTGTTCGTTTCGTTACGAAGCATTCTAAAATTACGGAAGATCGATTTAAGGAACTTATGTTTGCAAAAGGAAATTTAACTCGTGATATCGGTACAAATGTTGTCGGCGCTGATGCGGTGAAATACGGATTGATTGATGAAGTGGGGGGAATTGGAGAAGCAATGAAAAAGCTTAATAAATTGATAGCTAGCCGTGCTAAGGCGCAAGAAAGTGAGAATCTGCTGCAATGATTTTATATACAATTGTTCCGGAGCATTTTATTTATCCCATTGATGAAGCTGTTTATACGAAGCAAAAAATTGTTGATTTTAACGGGGTTCAAATGGTAGTGGAAAACGGGCCAAATGGAGAGTCGCAAGTTATTCGCGTTATCAGCAGCGATCCAGCACATTTTCTTCAGTATGAACCTGGCCAGCGGCTATGGATTCATTGAAAAGCAGGAATTTATGCACTGTATATGGTATACTATATAGGAAAAAGAATGGAGCAGCCTACTTCGGCTGCTTTCTTCTGTTTTTTAGGAATTTGAGGTGAAAAAAAGTGGCAAAGCAAAAACAGAGAGGTAAAAAAACAAAGGAAAGATCGGCGTTGAAACCGACAATGTATTACGAGATTATCGGCTTAACTCTTTTTGCGCTCTCTCTTATTACAATATTGCAGCTTGGAATTGTAGGAAAAGCGTTTGTATTGTTTTTTCGTTTTTTCTTTGGAGAATGGTATATGATTGGTGTGCTTGGAGCTGTTGCATTGTCCGTTTATTTTGTAATAAAGAGGCAATGGCCTAATTTATTTCATAAACGGTTGATTGGAGTATATTTGATTGTTCTTGCCGTTCTTATGTTTAGCCATATTACTTTGTTTCATTTATTAACAAAAAACGGGGCATTCGAGAGTCCATCCGTTATTGTAAGCACTAAGGAGTTATTTCTTATTGAGGCAAAAGGAAAAATCGGATCGCAAAATTTGGGTGGAGGCATATTTGGAGCGATTATGTTTGCCTCATGTTATTTTTTATTCGATGAGGCAGGAGCTTATATTATTGGTATCATTTGTATTGTACTTGGAATCTTATGCATTACAAATAAACATCTTGGAGAAGTGCTTGCTCCTATTCTTGCCATTTTAAAACAGCAAATTGCTTCATTTGGAAATGATTATAAAGATTGGAGAGCAAGCCGCGCTGCTGAGAAGACAGAAAAGAAAAAAGCAGTAAAAACAAGAAGCGAGCGGCATCAAAAAGTTGAAGAGCCGATACAAGAAGAAGTAGAAGAGATTGACGTAACACCGCCGATTATTTCCAATTTTGCGGAACGCTATGTTTTAGAGCCGCAAAAACCGGCGGAACTAGAGGAAGCGATGGAGCCTATCGAACAAATGGCAAAGGAAAAGCCGAAGAAACACGATACGCCGGTGTCTTCTGAGATAATTGATTCAGGCCCGCCTATGCAGTTTGCAAATATCGAAAATAAAGATTATGCGCTGCCTCCTCTTGATTTGCTCCGCCTTCCGGAAAATGCCCATGTTACAGATGAAAATGAGACGATTTATGATAATGCCCGCAAGCTGGAAAGAACGTTTAAAAGCTTTGGCGTTAAAGCAAAGGTGACAAAAGTACATAGAGGGCCTGCCGTAACGAAATATGAAGTATATCCTGACATGGGTGTAAAGGTAAGTAAAATTGTAAACTTAAGTGACGACTTGGCACTTGCGCTAGCAGCGAAGGATATTCGTATTGAAGCGCCGATTCCGGGCAAGTCGGCAGTCGGCATAGAGGTGCCTAATGCGGAAGTGGCGATGGTCACGCTGCGCGAGGTTTTGGATTCTAAAGGAAACAATCATCCTGAAGAGAAGCTTCTTATTGGATTGGGACGGGATATTGCTGGAGAGGCTATTATGGCACGCTTGAATAAAATGCCGCACTTGCTTGTTGCAGGGGCTACCGGCAGCGGAAAAAGCGTTTGTATAAATGGGATTATTACGAGCATTTTAATGCGGGCGAAGCCGCACGAAGTAAAAATGATGATGATTGATCCCAAAATGGTAGAGCTGAATGTATATAATGGGATACCACACTTGCTTGCGCCTGTAGTTACCGACCCGAAAAAAGCATCACAAGCGCTGAAAAAGGTTGTCAGCGAGATGGAGCGGCGCTATGAGTTATTTGCCCATAGCGGAACGCGCAATATCGAAGGATATAACGAGTATGTGAAAAATTATAATGAAAATGCGGAAGCAAAGCAGCCTACACTTCCTTATATTATTGTCATTGTAGACGAGCTTGCTGACTTAATGATGGTTGCTTCTTCGGATGTTGAGGATTCTATTATGCGTTTGGCGCAGATGGCACGCGCAGCTGGCATTCATTTAATTTTAGCTACGCAGCGGCCGTCTGTAGATGTTATTACCGGGGTTATTAAGGCGAATATTCCATCGCGTATTGCGTTTGCCGTCTCTTCACAGACAGATTCGCGAACAATTTTGGATATGGGAGGCGCAGAAAAGCTGCTCGGGCGCGGAGATATGCTCTTTCTGCCGGTAGGGGCATCTAAGCCGATTCGCGTACAGGGGGCATTTTTGTCCGATGAAGAAGTAGAAAATGTTGTAGAATATGTGATTGCGCAGCAAAAGGCCCAATACCAAGAAGATATGATGATACAAGAAGGGCAGGAATCCGTTCATAATGTTGATGATGAGTTGTATGATGAGGCACTTCAGCTTGTAGTGGAGATGCAAACAGCCTCTGTTTCCATGCTGCAGCGGAGATTCCGCATTGGCTATACACGGGCGGCTCGCTTAATTGATGCAATGGAGCTAAACGGTGTGGTCGGTCCGTATGAGGGAAGCAAGCCGAGAGAAGTTTTAATTAAAGATGTACAGGAAAAAAGTTCGTGAACAGAGGGAAAAGCGTTATGCTTTCCCCTTTTTTTTGGCTTTGTTAAAGGCTAATGTTGATTTTGGTTTATTTGTTGATTTGGAACGAAAGGCGGCTCGGCCCAGCCCGCGGAACGCGTCCGCCTGTAGTAGAAAATCAACAATCCAGTTTAACAGAGCCTTTTTTTAAAACAACGGCTATGTAAAAGCCGAGTTATACAAACAATAACTTTTAGCGTAATGAAAACGATTGGATGTCGTTCAATTAAAAAATTTCAATACTTTTTAATTTTGTCGAATTGTGTTGACATTTTTTCTTTTTCCGTGATAAGATTACTACGAACTTAATAGGAGTCCTCATATAATCTTGGAGATATGGTCCAGAAGTTTCTACCTAGCAACCTGAAATTGCTAGACTATGGGGAAAGCAACATGTTATAGGATAAGGAATAATAGCCTTTGTGCTTTCTCTTTCTCGAATATATGAGAAGTGAAAGCGCAAAGGCTTTTTTTATTTAAATATTCGACAAATTCCCTTTTTTTATATTTCGGTTTTGATAATTTCGTGATATAGTAAAGGTGGAAAAAGAAGAATAGATGTCTTACATCAGAGGTCGAATAAGTAAGAGTACTGGAGGATTAGCATGTTAATCAGATCAGATAGCCGGCATCTGTATTTGCGAGTCATAGACCGGATTAAAGAGGATATTAAAAACGGCGTATATAAAGAAAAACAAAAGTTACCGTCTGAATTTGATTTAGCGAAAGAGCTAGGAGTATCGCGAGCAACTCTTAGGGAAGCTCTTCGTATTTTAGAGGAAGAAAATGTAGTAATCCGCCGTCACGGCGTTGGGACTTTTGTGAACGCAAAACCGCTGTTTTCCTCTGGAATCGAGCAGCTCTCAAGTATTACGGATATGATTGCGGATGCAGGCAAGAAACCGGGGACTATCTTTCTTTCTTCTTCTATTACAAGATTGACGGAAGAAGAAAAAGGAAAGTTTAAGAGTGAAACAGATTTGGAAGCGCTCACAATCGAGCGTGTTCGTACAGCGGACAGTGAACCAGTTGTGTATTGTATAGATAAAGTTCCGAAACATATTTTTCCTGATTTGTCGGAATATAAAGAAGAATCGTTGTTGAATATCATCCATAAACTTACAAACAAAAGAATTACATATGCGGTGGCGTACATTGAGCCTCTTGGCTACCATTCGAAGATATCGCCAATATTGGAGTGTGACCCGGAAACGGCGCTGCTTGTCTTAAAGCAAATGCATTATGACCAAAGCGATGAGCCAATTTTATATTCCATCAATTATTTTCGTGCGGACAAGTTCAGCTTTCATGTTTTGCGGAAGCGTCTTTAATCTTTCGTATCCTTTTAGGGGGGTGACTTCTTTCAATAGAGACAACATCTAGGCTGCAAATATAGGAATTTATATTTATTAGGGGGTTCTATTTATGAAGAAAAAAACCGGTCTTTTATTATCCTTGACACTTGCTGCTAGTACAATTTTAGGCGCCTGCGGAAGCTCTGACAAAGCGGGTGAACAGAACGGGGGCAAAAAAGCATCTGATTTTAAGGTAGGCATGGTTACTGATGTTGGGGGTGTAGATGACAAATCGTTTAACCAATCTGCATGGGAAGGATTGAAAAGCTTTGGCAAAGCAAACGGTTTAAAGGAAAATGAAGGATATCGTTATCTTCAGTCTAGCCGTGATTCTGATTATGAGCCAAATTTAACAAAATTTGCAGAAAGCGGTTATGACTTAACATTTGGTATTGGTTACCTATTGGCAGAACCGGTTGAAAAAGTAGCGGACCAGTTTAAGGATAGTCAGTTTGCAATCGTTGACAGCGTTGTTAAAAAGCCGAATGTAACAAGCATTACGTTTAAGGAAAATGAAGGATCCTTCTTAGTCGGCGTAGTGGCAGCTATGACAACTAAATCAAATAAAGTAGGATTTATCGGCGGCATTAAGAGCCCGTTAATTCAAAAGTTTGAATATGGATTCATTGCGGGCGTTAAAGCTGTAAACCCGCAAATTGAAGTTGTATCCCAGTATGCTGAGGCTTTTGATAAGCCTGAAAAAGGTTCAGTATTAGCATCTGCCATGTATGGACAAGGCGTTGACGTAATCTACCATGCTTCCGGCGCAACAGGTAATGGTGTGTTTACAGAGGCAAAAAACCGCAAGAAAAAAGGGGAAAACGTTTGGGTAATCGGTGTTGACCGCGACCAGCATCAAGAGGGCATGCCAGAAAACGTAACGTTAACTTCCATGGTAAAACGCGTTGACGTAGCGGTAGAAAAGGTTTCACAAGAGGCGAAAGACGGCAAGCTTAAAGGAGGCGAAATTGAAGAATTTGGCCTTAAGGATAAAGGGATTGACATCGCCCCAACAACTGAAAATGTAAGTAAAGAAGCTTTGGCAAAAGTAGAAGAATTCAAAAAGCAGCTTTTAGACGGTACGGTCAAAGCGCCAGCTACTCCAGATGAGTATAAAGCATATGAGGCTTCTTTAAAGAAATAAGCAGTAGAGAAATAGAACAGAGGTTAGTTCAAAGAACTAACCTCTGTATATATGAAGTGAATGAAAAAGTATGAAACTTCCAAAAGGGGAGGTTATTCTATGGACTATGTAATCGAGATGAATAATATTACGAAAATATTCCCTGGCATCATCGCTAATGATAATATTACATTGCAAGTAAAAAAAGGGGAAATCCACGCTTTGCTTGGGGAGAACGGCGCGGGGAAATCAACATTGATGAACGTTTTATTCGGCTTGTATCAGCCGGAGCAGGGCGAAATTAAAATCAAGGGAAAGCCGGTGAAAATTACAAATCCGAACATTGCTAATGATTTAGGGATTGGCATGGTTCACCAGCATTTTATGCTTGTCCATAATTTTACAGTTACTGAAAATATTATTCTTGGGAATGAACCGAAAAAGGGCGGTAAAATCAACATTGAAGAAGCAGCTCAGGAAATTAAAAGGCTTTCCAAGCAGTACGGTTTAGCGGTAGATCCGTATGCGAAAATCGAGGATATTTCTGTAGGCATGCAGCAGCGTGTAGAGATTTTGAAAACGTTGTACCGCGGTGCGGAGATTTTGATTTTTGATGAGCCAACAGCCGTATTAACTCCCCAGGAGATTCATGAATTAATTGGGATTATGAAGCGTCTTGTACAAGAGGGAAAATCTATCATCCTGATTACCCACAAATTGAAAGAAATTTTACAAGTATGCGACCGCTGTACCATTATCCGTAAGGGAAAAGGGATTGGAACGGTAGAAATCGCAAAAACGAATGAGCAGCAACTGGCAGCTCTGATGGTTGGCCGTGAGGTGAACTTTAAAACAGAAAAGTCAGACGCCCAACCTCGTCAAACTGTATTGGAGATTAAAAAGCTGGTTGTAAATGATGCACGCCGCTTGCCGGCAGTAAGAGGACTTGACTTAACTGTTCGTGCAGGGGAAATTGTTGGTATTGCAGGAGTAGATGGCAATGGTCAAAGCGAGTTGATTGAGGCGATTACAGGATTACGAAAAGTTGAGTCAGGCTCTATTGCTTTAAATGGAAAAAACATTACAAACTGGCCAACACGCCGCATTACGGAGGAAGGGGTAGGGCATATCCCGCAGGATCGCCATAAACATGGGCTCGTTCTCGATTTTTCTGTTGCCGATAATATGGTGCTGCAAACATATTATAAACGTCCTTTTTCCAATAAAGGCGTATTAAACTTCAATAAAATTTATGAAAAGGCAAAATCTTTGATTGAGCAATTTGACGTTCGTACACCAAGCGAACATACCTTGGCCCGTGCCTTATCGGGAGGGAATCAGCAAAAAGCGATTATTGCCCGGGAAGTAGACCGCGATCCGGAGCTGTTGCTTGCGGCGCAGCCGACGCGCGGATTGGATGTAGGGGCAATTGAATTTATTCATAAAAAGCTGGTAGAGCAACGCGATAAAGGGAAAGCTGTTCTTCTCGTTTCTTTAGAACTGGATGAAATTCTAAATGTAAGTGATCGCATTGCTGTTATTTATGAAGGGAAAATTGTAGGAATTGTCAATGCCAAAGAAACGAATGAGCAGGAGCTTGGGCTTCTGATGGCAGGCGGGAAGCAAGGGGAGAAGGTGAATGTAGATGCGTAAAAATTTTTTGACTCCGCGTATGATTAATGTTCTTGTACCGGTATTATCAGCTGTTTTTGGACTTATAATCGGCGCAATTGTTATGGTAGTGAGCGGATATGATCCAGTTGCAGGCTACAGCGCTTTATGGGAAGGAATGTTTGGAACGCCGCGGGCAACGGGGGAAACGATACGCACAATGATTCCGCTCGTGCTTGCAGGCCTTTCAGTAGCTTTTGCTTTTCGCACAGGGCTGTTTAATATCGGAGTGGAAGGGCAGCTGCTTGTGGGTTGGCTTGCAGCTGTATGGGTTGGTTATGCGCTCGATTTGCCGCCGGTCATTCATATTCCGCTTTCTATTATGGCAGCAGTACTGGCTGGAGGACTGTGGGGATTTGTACCAGGATATTTAAAAGGAAAATTTAAAGTAAATGAAGTTATCGTTACGATTATGATGAATTATATTGCATTATACGTAACGTATGATTTAATTAAGCGCTTTTTGCATGCGGGAAACGAAAAGTCACATAACGTTAAGGAAAGCGCCTCTTTAGTCTCTGCATTTCTATCAGACTTAACGGGAGGTTCCCGTTTGCATTGGGGAATTATCGTAGCTTTAATTGCAGCGCTTATTATGTGGTTTATTTTAGAGCGCACTACGCTTGGGTATGAATTAAAATCCGTTGGCTTTAACCAGCACGCATCTCAATATGCAGGTATGAAGGTATCGCGCAATGTTGTCGTATCTATGGCGATTGCCGGCGCATTTGCAGGAGTTGGCGGTGCAATGGAAGGACTTGGAACATTCCAAAATATGACTGCAATGTCTTCCTTTACGGGCATCGGCTTTGACGGAATTGCCGTTGCGCTGCTTGGCGCCAACAATGCATTTGGAATTGTGCTTGCAGCGCTTTTGTTTGGCGGATTAAAGAGCGCGGCTCCGCAAATGAATTTTGCAGCAAATGTACCTTCTGAATTAATCAATGTAATCATTGCTTGTATTATTTTCTTTGTAGCGTGCAGCTATGTGCTTCGTTGGGCGCTTTCTCGCTTCAGTAAGGAGGGAAAATAGATGGACTTCCTAGACGTTCTCGCAATTATTGTAACAGGAACGCTATATACAGCAGCCCCGCTCATTTTCACGGCGCTTGGCGGGGTGTTTAGCGAACGGTCCGGCGTCGTAAATATTGCTTTAGAGGGTTTAATGTTGTTTGGAGCATTTATCGGAATCGTGACGACATTATTGATGGGCGATGTTTGGGGTGCGATGACCCCTTGGATATCCTTGCTTATCGCTGCGGTAAGCTGCGGTTTGTTTGCGCTATTGCATGCGGTTGCTTCTATTACGTTTAAAGCGGATCAAGTTGTCAGCGGGGTGGCGATTAACTTTTTGGCGCTTGGTGTAACCGTATTTGCGATTAAAAAGATTTTCGGAAAAGGGCAAACGGATTTCATTAAATACCGCATTGAGAAAATCGATCTTCCGGGTCTTTCTGATATTCCGATTCTTGGAAAGGTTTTGTTTTCCGATGTGCCGCTTACATCTTATATTGCTATTATTTTGGCTTTTGTCGTTTGGTACGTTATTTATAAAACGCCGTTCGGCCTTCGTCTTCGTGCAGTTGGCGAGCACCCAATGGCGGCGGATACAATGGGAATCAATGTATATAAAATGCGGTATATTGCCGTATTTCTTTCCGGGATGTTTGCGGGTGTAGGTGGAGCCGTATTTTCTACCTCAATCTCGAATAACTTTTCCGGAGCCACTATTACAGGACAAGGTTTCTTGGCTCTTGCAGCGATGATTTTTGGCAAATGGCATCCAATCGGCGCTCTCGGAGCGGCTTTGTTCTTCGGTTTTGCACAGTCTCTTGGAATTACGGGGGGAACTATTCCGTTTTTAAAAAATGTTCCGTCTATTTTCTTAACAATCTTGCCTTATGTCTTAACGATTTTTGCGCTTGTTGGCTTCGTTGGCCGTTCCGAAGCGCCAAAGGCATTGGGCACGCCGTATGAGAAAGGAAAACGGTAAGTGGCGCCTTCTCTTTTATTCTGCTACAAACATAAAATGAAAACCGCACTGTTGAGGTGCGGTTTTTTTGCGTGAGCTGCAAATATTCATGTTTTTTCACATACAATAGCGGTAAACTCTATACTATGAAGAAGTTGCAATAACCTTAGGAAAAACTGTATATTGAAGAAGAATATTCCTATAAAGGAGGAAGAGGTATGGAAGTCATTCAGCATATCCATCATCTTGATGGTTTAACAGTACATATGGTTCCTACAGTTAAGTATAAAACGAATACGTTAGTGCTGCGCATGAAGGCGCTGTTGCGTGAGGAAACAGTTACATACAGAGCTTTGCTGCCTTACGTGCTGCAGAGCGGAACTGAAAATTTGGCTTCTGTAAAAAATATTCGGCAATATTTAGAAGACTTATACGGTGCTGCTCTTGCTGTTGATGTGAGCAAAAAAGGGGAAGAGCACGTGATTTCTATTTATATGGATGTACCGAATGAGCTGTATTTACAGGACGCGCCGCCCCTTTTAGAAAAAACAATTGCGCTGCTAGCCGATATATTATTGCACCCGGCCCAGGAAAACGGAGCGTTTTTAGCTTCCATTGTCGAAAGTGAAAAACGTTCTTTGCAGCAGCGCATTCAATCTACTTATGATGATAAAATGCGCTATGCAAGCGAGCGCCTTATTGAAGAAATGTGCCAAGAAGAGCCGTATCGCTTGAGCGCAAATGGGTTAGAGGAAAAGATATCCGCTATCACGCCGCAGTCCTTATACGAATATTATAAGCGCGCGCTTGCAGAGGATGACGTTAACTTATACCTTGTAGGAGACCTTCCGGATGAAACACTGTCTCTTATTAAAAAATATTTTACATTGCCAAAAAGGGAAGTTAACAAGCGGCCGGTTGCTTCTAAAGGCAAACACACAATAAAAGAAAACGAAGTGATTGAAAAGCAGGACATCAATCAAGGGAAGTTGAATATCGGGTATCGTACGCACATTACGTACCGCGATTTAGAATATTTTGCACTGCAAATATTTAACGGTTTGTTCGGAGGCTTTGCCCACTCGAAGCTGTTTGTAAACGTGCGTGAAAAAAATAGCCTTGCTTATTATGCAGCTTCCCGTTATGAAAGCCATAAAGGTTTGCTGTTCGTTATGTCCGGGATTGAGGCGAAAAACTATGAAAAAGCAGTGGAAATTATTAAAGAGCAAATGGCGGCAATGCAAAACGGCGATTTTACAAAGGAAGAGCTAGCACAAACGAAAGCGGTCATCAAAAATCAAATTTTAGAAACGATGGATACGCCGCGGGGTCTTATCGAGATGCTATATCATAATGTAGTGGCCGATTATGAGCGGGATATTAACAGCTGGCTGGCGCAAATTGATGAAGTAACGAAAGAGCAGGTTATGGCAGTGGCCAATAAAATAGAGTTGGATACAATTTACTTCCTGCGCGGATTGGAGGGAGCTTGAGATGGAAAAAATCGTGTTTGATCAATTAAAAGAGGAATTGTTGTATGAAAAGCTGCCAAATGGCTTGGAAGTGTATGTGCTGCCAAAGCGGGGGTTTAATAAAACGTATGCGACATTCACGACAAAGTACGGTTCAATCGACAATACGTTCGTACCGCTAGGAAAAGACGAGAAGCTTCATGTGCCGGACGGCATCGCGCACTTTTTGGAGCATAAGCTATTTGAAAAAGAAGATCACGATGCTTTTCAACTATTTACTAAGCAAGGCGCGTCTTCCAATGCATTCACATCGTTTACCCGTACGGCTTATCTTTTTTCTTGTACGTCCAATGTAGAACAAAATTTAACTACGCTTTTGGATTTTGTACAGGAGCCGTACTTTACGGAAAAAACGGTCGAAAAAGAAAAGGGGATTATTGGCCAAGAAATTCAAATGTATCAAGACAATCCGGATTGGCGCTTATATTTTGGCTTGATTGATAGCTTGTATCAAAAGCATCCAGTAAAAATTGATATTGCCGGCACGATTGAGTCTATTAGCAACATTACAAAGGATTTGTTATATGAATGCTACAGCACGTTCTATCACCCGAGCAATATGCTTTTGTTCGTTGTAGGGCCGGTAAATCCCGAAGAAATTATGAGGCTTGTCAGCGATAACCAGGCAAAGAAAAATTACACGGACCAGCCGGAAATCCAGCGCTTCTTTGAAGAGGAGCCGGAAGAAGTGAAAGAAAAGAAAACAGTGCTTCCTATGACGGTGCAAACTCCTAAATGCTTGGTGGGCATTAAAGCAAAGAATTCGAAAAAGACAGGGCGGGAGCTGCTGAAGCATGAAATTACTGTGACGCTTTTATTGGATTATTTGTTTGGCAAAGGCTCTAATAATTATGAGGGATTGTATCAAGACGGTTTAATCGACGATACATTTTCTTACGATTACACAGAAGAAAGCAATTTCGGTTTTGCGATGGTCGGAGGCGATACGAAGCATCCGGATCAACTTGCAGAAAAGCTGATTTCTATCTTTTTAAATACTAATTATGAAAATTTGTCAGCGGAGGCGCTAAATCGCGCGAAGAAAAAGAAAATTGGCGGCTTTTTGCGTTCCTTAAATTCCCCGGAATATATTGCGAATCAATTTACCCGTTATGCTTTTAACGGCTCCAGTCTGTTTGATGCGCTCAGCGTTTTAGAGGAAATTACACTTGAGGATTTGCAAGCTGCTGCCAAAGACTTTGTAGATGAAAAGCGGATGAGCGTTTGTCAAGTAGTGCCGAAACAGTAAAGAAGAGCATCCTTGAATAGAGGATGCTTTTTTCGTAGAATAGGGTTGCCGCTTTACACAGCTTGGCGCCTTTAGAAGCGCAGGCACGCGGCATAAACAACGGTAATTTTTTCGTACTGCCGATGGAAGAGAGAAGGGGAACGAAAGTGAAAAAGTATGCTTTAATTACGGGAGCAAGCGGCGGAATCGGTGCGGCTATGGCGGTGCGTCTGGCGGCTGAAGGATATAGCTTGTATTTACATTATAATCAGGGAAGCAAAAATATCGAGAAGTTAATAAGGAATCTTGGTATAGGAGAATGGATTCCTATACAGGCGGACTTATCGCTGGAAAATGGAGCGGAACAATTATGGGGGAAGATAAACCATGAGCTTGCCGCTATTGTGTATACAGCAGGCAAAAGCCTTTTTGGACTTGCAACGGATGTTACGGACGAGCAGCTTAATAAAATGACACACCTGCAGCTCACAAGCTTGTACAAGCTTGTGAAATACGCCTTGCCCGCTATGATTCGGAATCGAAGAGGAAATATTATTGTTGTTTCATCTATTTGGGGGCAAATCGGCGCTTCTTGTGAGGTGTTGTATTCCATGTTAAAGGGGGCGCAAAATTCATACGTAAAAGCATTGGCAAAAGAAACGGCACCAAGCGGCATACGGGTAAATGCAATCGCGCCGGGAGCCGTTGAAACAGAGATGCTGAATATTTTTACAGAAGAGGATAGGTGGGGGATTGCCGAGGACATTCCGCTTGGCAGATTGGGAACGCCTATGGAAATCGCAAATGTAGCTTCATTTTTGTTATCTGAGAACGCCTCTTACATTACAGGACAAATTATCGGTGTAAATGGAGGGTGGCATTGTTGAATACATAAAAAATATCTTGACAGAGCATAGTATAACTGACTCCATTATTAAAGAGAGGTGTTATAAAATGTCTGTATTAGATAACTTCGAACAATGGAAATCCTTCCTGGGGGAACGCTTAACGCAAGCGGAGCAAAAAGGCTTAGACGGGAGCTACATTTCTGAAATGGCTTATCGCATCGGGGACTACTTGGCAAATGAAGTGGAACCGCGCACAGAAGAAGAGCGCCTTCTTGCTGAACTTTGGAAGGTAGCGGATGAGCAAGAGCAGCATACAATTGCAAATTTAATGGTTAAACTCGTCAATAACAAGCATTAATGAAAGAGAGGATTTTCCTCTCTTTTTCTGCTGTTTGATACAATATTGACACATCTGGAAAACGGATAGAATAATTTGCCTTTTCTATGGACAGAAAATCATATAATATAGTACATAGGTGTGACGTAGGCAAGGGGGAATGTAGAAAATGATCGAATGGTATTTTGAGTACGAAATACATAAGAATCGACCTGGCTTGCTCGGTGATATTTCCTCGTTAATTGGAATGCTTGGCATCAATATTGTTACTATTAACGGGGTAGACAACTCTAGACGGGGCCTGTTGCTGATGTGTGAAAATGAAGAGCAAATCGCGAGGCTTGAATCAATTCTAAATACGATGGATAATATAACAGTAACGAAATACCGTTATCCGAAACTGCGCGATCGTCTCGCAGTTCGACATGGCAGATACATACAGCGGGATGCAGATGACAAGAAAACGTTTCGATTTGTACGCGATGAATTAGGGTTGCTTGTTGATTTTATGGCGGAGATAATGAAAAAAGAAGGACATAAGCTAATTGGCATTCGTGGAATGCCGCGTGTTGGAAAAACGGAATCAATTGTAGCCGCAAGCGTATGCGCCAACAAAAGATGGATTTTTGTTTCCTCCACTCTTATTAAGCAAACGATTCGCAGTCAGCTTATTCAAGATGAATATAATGAAAACAACGTGTTTATTTTGGATGGAATTGTATCAACAAAACGTGCAAACGAAAGACACTGGCAGCTTGTTCGGGAGATTATGCGCATTCCTGCTACAAAGGTAGTAGAGCATCCCGATATTTTTATTGCCCAATCAGAGTACACGATGAATGATTTTGATTATATTATCGAGCTTCGCAATGAAGAGGATGAAGAAATTAAGTATGATTTAGTAGACGAGATTGAATTAGAGAAACGCAATAATTTCTCGATGTTCGACTTTTAGAGAAGTATTGAGGTGTTGTAATTGACAGAATTAGGACAAAAGCTTAAAGAGGCAAGGGAAGCGAAGGGCATATCTCTCGATGAACTGCAAGAGATTACAAAGATTCAAAAACGGTATTTAATTAGTATTGAAGAAGGAAATTACGAGGTCTTGCCTGGCGACTTTTATGTACGCGCGTTTATTAAACAATATGCCGAGGCGGTTGATTTGAAACCTGAATCCATTTTGGAGGAGCATAAAGGAGAAATTCCTGCACCCCCGCCTCCGCAGGATATAACACAGTTATCACGTGTTAAGCGCTCCAGAGAAGCGGTGACAAATTCAGCTTCTTCAAAGATTATGGATCATATGCCTAAAATATTAATTACTTTGCTTATTGTATCGATAGCAGTCGGCATATGGCTTGTATTTCAAGCGGTATCCAATCAGGAACCGGAGCAGGAGCAGGCTAAACAAAACAATACAAAGACTGAAGCTGAGGTGGAGAAAGCAAAGGATTCTCCGCTAGAAAAGGCGGCTGAAGAAAAGAAAGAAGAACAAAAAGAAGAAAAAAAGGCTGAGCCTAAGAAAGAGGAGACGCCGCAACCAGTACAAGAAATTAAGGTAGTTGAGTCAGCAGGGAAGGTATCCACAATGGAACTTCGCAACAATACTGCCTTGATGGTGGAAATAAACGCCAAAGGGCGGACATATGTGGACATTAAAAATGGTGCGGGCAAGCTCTTTTTTACGAAGACGTTAGCACAAGGAGAAACGTATCAGCAGGATTTATCAGCAGAAGATGTTATTCGTTTAAATATCGGAAGTACGCCGAATACTGAAATCAAGATTAATGGACAGGTTGTTCCGTTTCCGAAAACTCCAAACGAAGCATATCACCAAATTCTTGTGATTAAAAACTTGCGGATGCAGCCGCAACAACCGGCTCAACAATAGTCATCGCGCGCGATGACTATTTTCAATGAACAAAACGTTTTGGAACCGATGGAGGAATAGTCGTGAATTTGCCAAATAAAATAACCGTATCAAGAATTTGCTTAATTCCATTATTTTTACTTATTATGCTCGTTCCGTTTGAATGGGGAGACAAAATTGTGGGCATATCGGATTTAACAGTGCGACATCTTTTAGGGGCAATCATTTTTATTGTAGCATCTGCCACCGATTGGGTTGACGGACATTATGCGCGAAAGTATGGCTTAGTTACAAATTTGGGCAAGTTTCTAGACCCGCTTGCGGATAAATTGCTTGTATCTGCGGCGCTTATCGTACTTGTCGAGCTGCAGTATGTGTCATCCTGGATGGTTATTATTATCATTAGCCGTGAATTTGCTGTGACTGGACTGCGCCTTATATTAGCGGGAACCGGTGAAGTTGTAGCAGCAAATATGCTTGGGAAAATTAAGACATGGACGCAAATTGTAGCAATTTCCGCATATTTGCTCCACGATGTACCTTTACATTGGCTTCCGTTTTCTATTGCTGATGTTTCAATGTGGGTGGCGGTCATTTTCACGGTTGTTTCAGGATGGGACTACTTCTGGAAGAACCGGTTAGTATTTGCAAATTCAAAATAACGGTACGTGGGGGAATGGGGCATGAATGCGGAAATTATCGCGGTTGGCACCGAGCTTTTGCTCGGGCAGATTGTAAATACGAACGCAAAGTTTTTATCAGAAAAACTTGCATCTATCGGCATTGATGTCTATTACCAAACAGTGGTAGGCGATAATGCAGGCCGTCTTAAAGAAGCTGTGGAGATTGCAAGGGAGCGGGCTGACATTTTAATTTTTACGGGTGGCTTAGGTCCTACAAAGGATGACTTAACAAAGGAAACGATTGCGCAAATGGTTGGAAGCGGATTGACATATGATGAAAGGGCGCTTCACTCTATAGAAGAATATTATGCGCGTACCGGACGGGTGTTTACAGAGAACAACAAAAAGCAGGCTCTCGTCCTTCAAGGAGCACAAGTATTTCCAAATGACCACGGCATGGCGCCGGGCATGGGGCTGCGTAAAGATAAAAAGGTATATATTCTGCTTCCCGGCCCTCCAAAGGAAATGAACCCGATGTATAACGATTATGTAGAGCCGTTTCTCACCGAACTTGCTTCGGAGCGAAAGTTGTATTCTCGTGTGCTGCGCTTTTTCGGCATTGGTGAGTCGCAGCTTGAAGAGGCGATTCAAGATCTGATTGACGCGCAAGACAATCCTACTATCGCACCGCTCGCTTCTGAAGGAGAAGTGACATTGCGGCTTACAGCCAAGCATGAATGTGAGGACAAGGCGCTTTCTTTAATCGATAAAACAGAGGCTGCTATTTTAGACAGAGTTGGAAAGTTTTTTTACGGTTATAATGATGATTCTCTTGTCAAAAAAGCGGTGCAGGCTTTAAAGCAGCGTGGTTTGACAATTGCCTGTGCCGAAAGCTTAACGGGCGGAATGTTCAGTGAATATATTACAGATATCCCGGGTGCTTCCGCTTTATTTAAGGGAGGAGTTGTTTGCTATAGCAATGAGGTAAAGCAGCATGTACTGAATGTGCCAGAGCAGGTGCTAAAAACGGACGGGGCAATTAGTGAGGCATGTGCGGTTTTGCTTGCAGAGAATGTACGCTCTTTAATGAAAACGGATATTGGTATCAGTTTTACCGGTGCAGCAGGTCCTGATTCGTTAGAAGGCAAGCAGCCGGGAACAGTTTTTGTCGGAATTTCTATTTTTGGAAAAGAGCCAAGTGCGGTTAAGCTCCAGCTTGGCGGAAGCCGCCGCCTTGTGCGTGAGCGCGCTGTGAAGTACGGCTTTTACCACATTTGTAATGAACTGGAAGAAAAATAATTTTCTTCTGGTTTTTTTCTTTTTTATTACAGCAAGGTGTGCACAATTTGTTTAGGAAGAAATAAAAAAAACGAATGAACGTTCGATTTTTTGTTAGCTTTTTAAAAGAAAAGAAGGTATAATAAGTCTAGTTGGTAAGACAAAGGAGGAAATAAAGTGAGCGATCGTCAAGCAGCCTTAGAGATGGCGTTAAAGCAAATAGAGAAGCAATTTGGCAAAGGTTCCATTATGAAACTTGGGGAACAAACAGAGAGACAAATTTCGACTGTTCCGAGCGGTTCGCTAGCGTTGGATGTTGCGCTTGGAGTAGGCGGTTATCCAAGAGGAAGAATCATTGAAATTTATGGTCCGGAATCTTCAGGTAAAACAACTGTAGCACTCCATGCGATTGCAGAAGTGCAAGCGAGAGGAGGGCAAGCAGCATTCATTGATGCCGAGCACGCGTTGGATCCTGTATATGCGCAAAAATTAGGTGTTAACATCGACGGGCTATTGCTTTCTCAACCGGATACAGGCGAGCAAGGGCTGGAAATTGCAGAGGCGTTAGTACGCAGCGGTGCAATTGACATTATCGTTATTGACTCTGTAGCAGCGCTAGTTCCGAAAGCGGAAATTGAAGGAGAAATGGGAGATTCGCACGTTGGTTTGCAGGCGCGTTTAATGTCTCAAGCGCTTCGCAAGCTATCTGGTGCGATTAATAAATCAAAAACGATTGCAATTTTCATTAACCAAATTCGCGAGAAGGTTGGGGTTATGTTCGGAAATCCGGAGACTACGCCGGGGGGACGTGCACTGAAATTTTATTCTACGGTACGCCTTGAGGTTCGCCGCGCTGAGCAATTGAAGCAAGGCAACGATATTGTCGGCAATAAAACGAAAATAAAGGTTGTTAAAAACAAAGTCGCTCCGCCGTTTCGAACTGCAGATGTCGATATTATGTATGGGGAAGGGATTTCCAAAGAGGGAGAAATTTTGGATATGGCCTCTGAGCTGGACATCGTTCAAAAGAGCGGTGCATGGTATTCCTACAATGAAGAACGTTTAGGGCAAGGACGTGAAAATGCGAAAACATTCTTAAAAGAAAACCCGCATCTTCGCAATGAAATTGCCGTTAAAATTCGCGCCCATTACGGTATTGATTCAGATGAGGCTCGTGTAGTGGAAGAAAGTGAAGAAGATTTTAGTTTATTGGATGAATAAAATGGGCTGACCCAAAACGCTAACGCGTTTTGCGGTCAGTCCATTTTTTGTTAGCTCTGTTACACTTGGTTGTTGATTTTCCACTACAGGCGGACGCTTTCCGCGGGCGGGGCCGAGCCGCTTTCCACGCTGGAGTCGCCGCCTTTCGTTCCCAATCAATAAATCAATCCAAATCAATATTAGCGTTTAACAGAGTTTTTTAGGCAAAAAAATAAAAGAATCGCTCGATTTTTGTTATCAACATATTTCCTTTAAAGAGGATACCATGGACAACCTCTCTCTGCCAACCAGCTTGGCAGACCTCATTTCCCCAGACCACATGGCTCACGTGGTCCATGAGATGGTGGAGCGCATCCCGATGGAAACCTTCCTGAAGTACTACAAAGGCGGCGGCACTCCTTACAGTAAAGAGGAATAGCCCCTTTTGCAAATTTGGAATTTTTTTGTTTAAGGGCAATGGAGATGGAGTTAGGGTGATTAGCAAGAAAACTGTAACAATCTGAAACGCTCTTTTATATTGACAAGTAAAAATAGTAAAAGAATACAACGCTTGACAATAAAAATGCCGACCTATAAAATGAGAATGTATATTCTTTTTTTACCATTTTGTCATATCTTCTATAAGTTTTATTGGAGATAGTATGACATTCGGACAAGATGTAGTTTCTATATCTTTTTTCCGAAAAAGAATTTCATGACCATAAAGTGGATGAAAACGAGTCCCGGAAATAGGGGACGAAGGTCATTGCTGTACGTTGAAGCAAAATGCAATGTACATGCCGACAGTCTTTTCTCATTTGTAGCAAGAGGAGGTGAAATTATGAACGCAATTGTTGCAGTCATCTCCATTTTGCTTGCCACAGTCGTCGGTGCAGTTGTTGGCTTTTTTGTTCGAAAATCCATTGCTGAGGCGAAGATTAACGGTGCAACGAATGCCGCTAATCAAATTTTGGAGGACGCTAGACGCGAAGCGGAGGCTTCCAAAAAAGAGGCGCTTTTAGAGGCAAAGGATGAAATTCATAAACTTCGTACAGAAGCAGAATTGGAAATTCGTGACCGAAGAAGTGAGTTGCAAAAACAAGAAAATCGTTTAATGCAAAAAGAAGAGAATCTTGATCGTAAGGATGAGTCGCTCGATAAACGCGAGCACATGCTTGAGCGGAAAGAGGATTCTCTTGTGTTGAGACAACAGCAGCTTGAAGAGTTGGAAAGCAAAGTGGGAGAGCTGGTTCAAAAGCAACAAGAAGAATTAGAGCGCATTTCAAGCTTAACGCGTGAGGAAGCGAGAACCATCATTCTTGAAAAAGTCGAAAGAGAGCTTTCTCATGAAATTGCAATGGTTATTAAAGAAAGCGAGGCGCGTGCAAAAGAAGAAGCGGACAAAAGGGCAAAAGAAATTTTGTCTTTAGCTATCCAACGATGTGCTGCAGACCATGTTGCTGAAACTACGGTTTCTGTCGTAAATCTTCCGAATGATGAAATGAAGGGGCGGATTATTGGACGCGAAGGCCGCAATATTCGCACGCTTGAAACTTTAACAGGTATTGATTTAATTATTGATGATACGCCTGAAGCTGTCATTTTATCAGGATTTGATCCAATCCGTCGTGAAACAGCACGGATTGCGCTAGACAAGCTGGTGCAAGACGGGCGCATTCACCCGGCTCGAATTGAAGAAATGGTTGAAAAGTCAAGACGCGAAGTTGATGAATACATTCGCGAGGTTGGGGAACAAACAACCTTTGAAGTCGGGGTGCATGGATTGCATCCGGATTTAATCAAGATTTTAGGTCGCTTGAAATTCAGAACGAGCTACGGTCAAAACGTGCTGAAGCATTCCATGGAGGTAGCATACTTAGCCGGCCTTATGGCAGCTGAACTGGGTGAGGATGAAAAGCTTGCCCGCCGTGCAGGATTGCTTCATGATATCGGAAAAGCAATTGATCATGAAGTTGAAGGTAGCCATGTGGAGATTGGGGTCGAATTAGCGACAAAATATAAAGAACACCCAATTGTTGTTAATGCGATTGCATCCCACCACGGTGATACGGAGCCAACCTCGATTATTGCGGTGCTTGTTGCAGCGGCAGATGCTTTATCGGCTGCAAGGCCGGGTGCGCGCAGTGAAACGTTGGAGAATTATATTCGCCGCCTTGAAAAGCTCGAAGAAATCTCGGAATCTTATGAAGGTGTCGAGAAATCTTATGCGATTCAAGCAGGGCGCGAAGTTCGTATTCTCGTGAAACCGGATGCAATTGATGACTTGGAAGCGCATCGCTTAGCCCGTGATATTCGCAAGCGAATCGAAAACGAGCTAGATTATCCTGGACATATTAAGGTTACGGTAATTCGCGAAACGCGCGCAGTTGAATATGCAAAATAAAGTGGTGTAATGCCACTTTATTTTTTTGTGCTAGGATAAAATATAATTGAGCGAATACAAAGCATTGTATGTTCGTCTAGAGGTTCATAAAACAAGTTATAAAGAAGCATACATAGAGAGGATTGCAAGAATGAGAATTTTATTTGTTGGTGATGTTGTAGGGTCTCCGGGGCGGAAAATGGTGCAAGAGTATGTGCCGAAGCTAAAGAAAAAATATTTTCCTGCTGTCACGATTATTAACGGGGAAAACGCTGCAGGGGGGCGCGGAATTACGGAGAAGATTTATCGGGGATTTCTTGAGAGTGGAGCGCAGGCGATCACGCTCGGGAATCATGCTTGGGATAACCGGGAAATTTTTGAATTTATAGACGGTGCTAAGTATTTAGCGAGGCCAGCGAATTTTCCGGAAGGGACACCAGGAAAAGGCTTGATTTTTGTTAACAGCAATGGGATAGAAGTTGCCGTTATTAACTTGCAAGGAAGAACGTTTCTTCCGCCGATAGATTGCCCGTTTCGTAAGGTGGATGCTTTGATTGCAGAAGCGAGGAAGCGGACAAATATCATTTTTATTGATTTTCATGCCGAAGCAACAAGCGAAAAGCAAATGCTCGGCTGGTATGTAGATGGAAGGGCAACAGCGGTTGTCGGAACGCATACACACGTGCAAACAGCGGATAATCGCATCCTGCCAAACGGAACAGCCTATATAACAGATGTAGGCATGACAGGGCCGTATGATGGGATTTTAGGAATGGACAGGGAAGCGGTTTTGAAAAAGTTTTTGACAAATTTACCTGTTCGTTTTGAAGTAGCAGAAGGGCGCACGCAACTTAGCGCTGTTTTACTTGATGTGGATCCGTCTACAGGAAAGGCAAAGAAAATAGATCGCATTTTAATTAATGACGATCAATCGTTCTTTGAATAAGATGAAATATTCAAAAATACAGTAAATTAAAATTTTTTAGAAAAGTAGAAAAGGATAAGCAGGAATACGAATGCCTTCTCGTGAATATAAGTAAAGTGAATTTAATCGCTTATTTAAAGGAAACGAGGAGGAAACGAGGAATGGAGATATTAAAAGTTAAAGCAACTTCGGTCCCTAACTCTGTAGCAGGTGCACTTGCAGGAGTTATCCGTGAGCGCGGTTCAGCGGAAATTCAAGCAATCGGCGCGGGTGCATTGAATCAAGCCGTGAAGGCAGTAGCAATTGCAAGAGGATTTGTAGCACCTAGTGGCGTGGATTTAATCTGTATACCTGCTTTCACAGATATTATGATTGATGGAGAAGAACGTACAGCTATTAAGCTAATTGTAGAGCCTCGTTAAATTTTAAAACCTGTTTGCATAGCAAGCAGGTTGTTTTGTTGTATCGGTCGAATAAAACGATTGCACAGACCGTTGTGCAAATTGCATTTTGGAATAATCCGAAACAGGAGGTGGAGGGTGATGCAGGTTTTTGATGCGCATTGTGATGTGCTTTGGCAAATATGGATTCGTAAGGAGAGAGTATCTTTTCAAAATGACCCGCATTTACACGTCACGCTCAACGGACTGAAAGAGGGAAAGGGCAAGGTGCAGTGCTTTGCACTTTATGTACCAGAAGAAGTACCGCATGAACGGCGCTTTGAAGTAGTGCTTGAAATGATTCAACTGTTTTATCATGAAATTTTAGAGAAACACCCGGATATAAAGCTTATTCTTGAAAAGAGGGAGATACAACAGCTGCATGAGAACGAAATTGGAGTTATTTTAACGTTAGAAGGGTGCGATGCAATTGGACAAAGCTTAACAAAGCTACAAACGCTGTACCGTCTCGGGGTGCGTTCTGTGGGTTTGACGTGGAATTATGGCAACGCGGTTGCTGACGGTGTTTTAGAGCCGCGTGGTGCCGGCTTATCGTTATTTGGCAAACAAGTTGTTGGCGAGTTGAATAGACTTCGGCTATGGACGGATGTCTCCCATTTGTCAGAGAAAGGATTTTGGGATGTAATGGAACTTGCTGATTTTCCGATTGCTTCTCATTCTAATTGTTATTCGTTACGGAAGCACGAGAGGAATTTGAAAGATGAGCAAATCCGAGCACTGATTGAAAAAAAAGGCATGGTAGGAATTACGTTCGTACCCTCTTTCTTAACTGACGGAGCGGCACAGATTGCCGATGTAATCCGCCATCTTGACTACATATGCGGCATGGGGGGAGAGAAAAACGTTGGCTTTGGATCGGATTTTGACGGAATTGTTAATACTGTAAGCGGCTTGGAAAAGTTTGCTCATTACGAAAATTTGCTTAATGCGCTGCTGAAGCATTATAGCGAAGAGCAGGTTTGCAATTTTACATATCGGAATTTTGTGAGGAATATTCCTTTCTAAAATTATTATTATACTAAAGTTTATTCAAGTGTGATACAGTTATCGAAAAAATTAAAAAAATGTTAATGAAATTGTTTCAAATTCTTGCATTTTTTCTTCAGTAGGTCTAGAATTGAAAGCGAATTAGCATAATGCAAAAAATTCTGTAAACCAGAAGAGGTATAATTTGCATCCATTGTAGTTTCTTTTCTTAGAAAGTGGTAAACTAGTAATGTAAAAAAATACACTACAATGAATGCAGCCAAAGGGGTGTAGGAGATGATTAGTCAACTTTCCTGGAAAGTTGGAGGACAACAAGGTGAAGGAATTGAAAGTACAGGGGAAATTTTTAGTATTGCATTAAACAGATTGGGATATTACCTGTACGGCTATCGCCATTTCTCATCACGTATTAAAGGTGGTCACACGAACAACAAGATTCGCGTAAGCACAACGGAAGTGCGTGCTATCTCTGATGATTTGGACATACTTGTGGCATTTGATCAAGAAACGATTGACGTAAACTTCCATGAATTGCGTCCTGGCGGCATCGTTATTGCTGATGCGAAGTTTAACCCAACAATTCCGCAAACTACAGAAGCAAGTTTGTATGCGGTTCCATTTACAGATATTGCTACCGAACTTGGAACTTCCTTAATGAAGAACATGGTTGCGGTTGGTGCTTCCAGTGCCCTATTAGGATTGGACGAAACGGTATACTTAGGAGTAGTTGAGGAAATTTTTGGCCGTAAAGGGCAGCAAGTAATTGAAAAGAATATGGAAGCGATTAAGCGCGGTTCTCAATATATGAAAGAGCAGCTTGGCAATCAGGTAAACGTTATGCAATTAGAAAAAGCAGACGGACAAAAGCGCCTGTTCATGATCGGTAACGACGCAATCGCGTTCGGCGCATTAGCCGGCGGTGCCCGATTTATGGCTGCGTACCCAATTACCCCTGCCTCTGAAATTATGGAATATTTAATTAAAAAGCTTCCAAAAGTAGGGGGAACAGTTATCCAAACTGAAGATGAAATCGCGGCATGTACAATGGCGATTGGCGCTAACTATGGCGGCGTACGCACATTAACTGCTTCTGCAGGGCCGGGGCTTTCCCTTATGATGGAAGCAATCGGTTTGTCCGGAATTACGGAAACTCCGCTTGTTATTGTTGATACACAACGCGGCGGTCCAAGTACGGGACTTCCGACAAAACAAGAGCAATCTGACTTAATGGCGATGATTTACGGCACGCACGGTGAAATTCCGAAGGTAGTAATGGCGCCAAGCACGGCCGAAGAAGCATTTTATGATGCGATTGAAGCGTTTAATATTGCTGAGGAATATCAATGCCCGGTTATCCTATTAACAGATTTGCAGCTTTCTTTAGGAAAACAAACGGTAGAACCGTTACAATATGATAAAATTCAGATCCGACGCGGCAAGCTCGATTTAAATCCGCAGCCGGAAATTGAAAATAAAGAATACTTTAAGCGATATGAAGTGACAGAAGATGGCATATCGCCGCGCGTGGTCCCTGGAACGAAAAATGGCATTCATCATGTAACAGGTGTAGAGCATGCGGAAACAGGAAAACCGTCTGAATCTCCGGCTAACCGTATTGCGCAAATGGATAAGCGCATGCGCAAGTTAGAGAATTTAAAATTCAACACCCCTGTTCATAAAAACGCCAAATATGAGGACGCTGATCTTCTATTGGTAGGCTTCAATTCTACTCGCGGCGCGATTGAAGAGGCAATGGAGCGCCTTGAGCAAGATGGTATGAAAGTAAACCACGCCCATGTACGTTTGCTTCACCCGTTCCCAACGGATGAATTATTACCTCTTGTTAAGAGCGCAAAACGTGTGGTAGTAGTGGAAAACAACGCAACAGGCCAGCTTGCTAACATTATGAAAATGAATCTTGTTGGCTACGGAGAAAAGATTTCCAGCCAGTTGAAATACGATGGAAATCCGTTCTTACCAAAAGAAATTTACAACGAATGCAAAAAAGGGGTTGTTTTAAATGGCAACATTTAAGGATTTTCGGAATAATGTAAAACCAAACTGGTGTCCTGGCTGCGGCGATTTCTCCGTGCAAGCTGCTATTCAACGCGCTGCTGCAAATGTAGGATTGGAACCGGAGCAAATGGCGGTTGTATCCGGTATTGGATGTTCCGGCCGTATTTCTGGTTACATTAATTCATACGGATTCCACGGCATTCATGGACGTGCGTTGCCAATTGCGCAAGGTGTGAAAATGGCGAACCGCGATCTTACAGTAATTGCTGCGGGCGGTGACGGTGACGGTTTTGCAATTGGTATGGGCCATACGATCCATGCAATCCGCCGTAACATTGATGTGACGTACATCGTTATGGACAACCAAATTTATGGATTAACAAAAGGACAAACTTCCCCTCGAAGCGACGTTGGTTTCAAAACAAAAAGCACACCACAAGGTTCTGTAGAGCCGGCATTGTCTGTAATGGAGATGGCTTTAACAGCAGGCGCCACGTTTGTAGCGCAAAGCTTCTCCAGCGACTTAAAAGAATTGACGCAATTAATTGAAGAGGGTATTAAGCATAAAGGTTTTTCTTTGATTAACGTATTCAGCCCTTGTGTAACTTATAATAAAGTTAACACATACGATTGGTTTAAAGAAAACCTTAAAAAGCTTAGCGAAGTAGAAGGTTATGATCCTTCCAACCGCGTGATGGCGATGCAGACATTGATGGAAAATAACGGGCTTGTAACGGGGCTGATTTATCAAAACAAACAGCAGCCTTCTTACCAAGAATTAATAAAAACATATAGCGAAAAGCCGTTGACATACGCTGACTTAACGCTCGATCAATCTATGTTTGATGAGCTTGTAGCGGAGTTCATGTAATCATGTAGGCTCCTTTGCCAAACAGGGCAGAGGGGCTTTTTTAAAATATCTGTTCAACGTTTCGTTTATGAATTCCGATCAGTGCATATTGTTTAATTATGTTAAACGCTATATACTATGGTAATGTGCATGCATTATGCACGGGTTAAGACCATTGTGTTTTACTGAATATGCTAAACTGAAAGGAGATTATTCATGAACGAACAACAAAGATTGCAAAGCCAGCAAGTGAATCCTTCGGACAAAAAATCCGAAAAGGATTACAGCAAATATTTTGAAACAGTTTATCAGCCGCCTTCTTTAAAAGAAGCGAAAAAACGCGGCAAAGAAGCTGTGGAAATTCAGCGCGATTTTGAAATTCCTCAAGAAATGATCGGCATTGGACGGGGCCGTAAATTCTATATTCGCACGTATGGATGCCAAATGAATGAGCATGATACCGAGGTAATGGCCGGTATCTTAACAGGATTAGGCTATGAACCGACAAACACAACAGAAGACGCGGACGTCATCTTATTGAATACGTGTGCAATCCGTGAAAATGCAGAAAATAAGGTGTTTGGCGAGATTGGCCATTTAAAGCCGCTTAAGAAAAAAAATCCGGATCTTTTAATAGGTGTATGCGGCTGTATGTCGCAAGAAGAATCTGTTGTCAACAAGATTATGCAAAAACATCAGTTCATTGATATGGTATTCGGTACACATAATATTCACCGCCTGCCGTTTATTTTAAAAGAGGCGATGTTCTCTAAAGAAATGGTAGTAGAGGTATGGTCGAAGGAAGGTGACGTTATTGAAAACCTTCCGCGTATGCGCCGCGGCGATATTAAAGCGTGGGTTAACATTATGTACGGATGCGATAAATTCTGTACGTACTGTATCGTGCCGTATACGCGCGGTAAAGAACGCAGCCGCCGGCCAGAGGATGTTATTCAAGAGGTACGTCAATTAGCGGCACAAGGCTATAAAGAAATTACGCTTCTTGGACAAAACGTAAATGCGTATGGGAAAGATTTTGAAGATATTTCCTATGGTCTTGGCGATTTAATGGATGAGCTTCGTAAAATTGATATTCCGCGCATCCGCTTTACTACGAGCCATCCGCGCGATTTTGACGACCGCTTAATTGAAGTTTTGGCAAAAGGAGGAAATTTAGTAGAGCATATCCATTTGCCAGTTCAGTCTGGAAGTACGGAAATCTTAAAAATTATGGCCCGTAAATATACGCGCGAGCAATATTTAGAGCTTGTCCGCAAAATGAAAGCGGCCATTCCTGATGCGTCTTTCACAACGGATATTATCGTTGGCTTCCCGAACGAAACGGAGGAACAGTTCCAAGAAACGTTATCGTTATATCGCGAGGTAGAATTTGATAGCGCGTATACGTTCATCTATTCTCCGCGTGAAGGTACGCCGGCTGCAAAAATGCAGGATAATGTACCAATGGAAGTGAAAAAGGAACGTTTACAACGTTTAAATGCGCTAGTTAATGAAATTTCCGCGAAGAAAAACTTGGCATACCAAGATAAGATTGTAGAAGTTCTCGTTGAAGGCGAAAGCAAAAACAATCCGGATGTATTGGCTGGTTATACTCGCAAAAATAAACTTGTAAACTTTATTGGGCCAAAATCTGCAATCGGCAAAATTGTAAAAGTAAAAATTACAGAAGCAAAAACGTGGTCATTGAACGGGGTAATGGTAGAAGAGCCAATCGAGGTGAACTAAAGGATGACTGTATATACAAAAGATGATATTGTAGCACGCGCAAAAGAATTGGCAAAAATGATTGCCCAAACAGAAGAAGTGGATTTCTTTAAACGCGCCGAAGCACAAATCCATAAAAATGAGAACGTAAAGCGCAGAATTGACCAAATTAAAGCTTTGCAAAAGCAGGCTGTAAATTTGCAGCACTACGGTAAAGTAGAAGCGTTAAAGAAAGTAGAAGCGGAAATCGATGCTTTGCAGGAGGAATTAGATGCGATTCCGATTGTACAAGAGTTTCAATCTTCGCAAACATATGTGAACGATTTATTGCAGCTTGTTGCAAGTACGATTTCCAACACTGTAACAGATGAGATTCTTCTTTCAACGGGTGGAGATGTGTTAAAAGGGGAAACGGGTGCAGAAGTAGAAAGCAAAAAGCATGGCTGCGGATCTTGCGGTCATTAAAAAAGGAGATGTCCTCAAAGGGCATCTCCTTTTTTATAAGGAGGTTCTGTTAAACTTGATTGTTGATTTTTCACTGCAGGCGGACGCTTTCCGCGGGCGGGGCCGAGCCGCTTCCCTCGCTGCGCTCAGTCCAGGGTCTCGGCTGTCCCGCTTTTCCCGCTGGAATCGCGGCCTTTTGTTCAAAATCAACATTAGCCTTTAACAGAGCCCAAAAGATAAGAAATTATAAGTTTTTGGGAGTATGTAGCTCCCAAAGCAGCAGACTCCGGCCCACCCCTGCGCTGCTGCAAAAGGCGGGTTTTGTCCGATTTTCTTATGACTTTTTAAAATTGTTCTAATTTATAAAAATGTGTGAAGATTGGAAAATAATAAGGTGTGTGCACATATAATGAATTATACGGATTCCGTGCTTGGGACCGTGTTTGTCAATGCTTTTTTTCAAAACAATGACACATTCCGCGATTGTCTCGCATATGATTAATTGAATATTCATTGAGGAGGGTTTGGAATGTCCGAATATAGAGAGATTATTACGAAAGCGGTCGTCGGCAAGGGCCGCAAATATATGAAATCTACTCATACTGTAGATCCGAACCATACGCCGGCAAGTATATTGGGCTGCTGGGTTATCAATCATGCATACGAGGCAAGAAGATGTGGAAAGTATGTGGAATTGGAAGGGTATTATGATATCAATACTTGGTATTCCTATGATGACAACACGAAAACAGAAGTTGTAACGGAGCGGGTGCATTATAAGGATGAAGTAAAGATCCGTTATCGCGATAAGAACTTTACGGGAGAAGATTATGAGATTATCGCGCGGATTATTCAGCATCCGAATTGTTTGGAAGCCATCATTTCCCCAAATGGCAATAAAATTGTTGTAACGGTAGAGCGTGAATTTCTTGTAGAGGTTGTAGGGGAAACGAAAGTTTGTGTGCGTGTGAATCCGGAAGGCTGCAAGGATGATGATGAGTGCTACTTCGATGTAGATGATGATGAATTTGAAGATTTAGATCCAAATTTTATGCTAGATGCAGAAGAGGAATAACGAGCTGCTAGGAAGATTTCTTCCTAGCTTTTTTTATGTTTCTGAAACGCTTCCTAAAAACGTTTCATGCTATAATATGTTATAATTCATTTTTAGGGAATATAGAAAGATGGAGGAAACCGATGGCACAGTATACGCCTATGATACAACAATATTTGAAAATCAAGGCAGACTATCAAGATGCCTTTTTATTTTTTCGCCTAGGCGATTTTTATGAAATGTTTTTTGATGATGCGGTAAAAGCCGCCCATGAACTTGAAATTACGTTAACGAGCCGTGACGGCGGCGGAAGCGAGCGCATTCCGATGTGCGGTGTTCCGTACCATTCGGCGCGCAATTATATTGAGCAGCTCGTAGAAAAAGGCTATAAAGTGGCGATTTGCGAGCAGGTGGAGGATCCGAAAACAGCCAAAGGTGTAGTGCGCCGCGAGGTTGTGCAGCTTATTACACCGGGAACGATGATGGAAGGCCGTACCATTGATGAAAAGGAAAACAACTTTCTTGTTTCGTTAACGAAATTTGAGGATGGTTCCTTCGGTTTAGCGTGCAACGATTTGACAACCGGGCAAAATACAGTAACATTGCTCGGCGGCTCCGCCGAAGATGTTCTGCTAGAGGTATATTCTCTTGGCGCAAAGGAAATAGTCATTGCTTCTTCTTTCCCGGAGGAAGAGTTAAAAAGAGTGACAGAGAAGCTGAAAATTACAATTTCCTATGAAGATGAAACGGGCATTCCAGATGGACTGGCCCACCTTACAGAGCAGATTACACAAACAAAGCTTGTCGATACGTTCGGCAGGCTGCTGCGCTACGTATTGCGCACGCAAAAGCGTTCGTTAGACCATCTGCAGCCTGTTGAAATGTATTATACGAATGAGTTTATGAAAATTGACGTTCATTCCAAACGCAACCTGGAACTGACAGAAACGATCCGTACGAAGGAGAAAACCGGCTCATTATTATGGCTGCTTGATAAAACTAAAACAGCGATGGGCGGCCGCATGCTGAAGCAATGGCTGGAGCGCCCGCTTGTCGTGAAAGGCCAAATTGAACAGCGGCAGATGATGGTCGAAACGTTTGTGAACAATTATTTTGTGCGTGAAGATATAAAAGAAAAACTAAAAGAAGTATACGACCTGGAACGTTTGGCCGGAAAAGTCGCATATGGAAATGTAAATGCGAGAGATTTGCTGCAATTGAAGCGGTCGCTTTTGCAAATTCCTGAAATTATCGAATTAGTAACACAACTTAATAATTCATACGCTGATGCACTCGTACAAAATTTAGATCCGTGCGAAAGCCTTGCTCGGTTATTAGAGTGCAGTATCCAGGATAATCCGCCTTTATCCGTCAAGGAAGGAGACATTATCAAGGATGGCTACAATGAGCAATTGGATCAATACCGCTATATTAGCAAGAATGGAAAAACGTGGATTGCCGAGTTGGAAAAGCGCGAACGGGAACTCACGGGCATTAAATCTTTAAAAGTTGGGTATAACCGTATTTTCGGTTATTATATCGAGGTGACAAAAGCAAATTTATCGTTGCTTCCAGATGGGCGCTATGAACGAAAGCAAACATTGGCGAATGCTGAGCGCTTTATTACGGACGAGCTAAAGGAAAAAGAAGCGATGATATTGGGAGCAGAGGAAAAAATCGTCCAACTCGAATATGATTTGTTCGTCCAGCTTCGTGAGCAAGTAAAGCTATATATTCCAAAATTGCAGCAGCTTGCTAAGGTAATTAGCGAGCTAGATGTGTTACAGAGCTTTGCAACCGTAAGTGAGGAAGAACAGTTTGTCAAGCCGCTGCTCACAGCGAACCGGGAAATTTACATTAAAGATGGTCGCCATCCGGTTGTAGAAAAGGTGCTTGAAGGAAAAACATATGTACCGAATGATGTACACATGCAACAAAATTTGGATATTTTGCTGATTACAGGTCCGAATATGTCCGGTAAAAGCACCTATATGCGCCAGCTTGCTCTTATTGCCGTAATGGCACAAATCGGCTGCTTTGTTCCTGCGAGCGAAGCGGTACTGCCTATCTTTGATCAAATTTTTACGCGTATTGGCGCGGCGGATGATTTAATTTCCGGACAAAGCACGTTTATGGTAGAGATGCTTGAAGCAAAGAATGCGATTGCCAATGCGACGGAAAAAAGCTTGATTTTGTTTGATGAAATCGGCCGCGGCACGTCAACGTATGACGGAATGGCGCTTGCCCAAGCGATTATTGAATATATACACGATTATATCGGGGCAAAAACGTTGTTTTCGACACACTATCATGAATTAACCGTATTAGAAGGGGAGTTAAGCAAGCTGCAAAATGTCCATGTGTCTGCGATTGAAGAAAACGGCAAGGTTGTGTTTCTTCATAAAATTCAGCAAGGGGCAGCTGATAAGAGTTACGGCATTCATGTGGCCGAGCTTGCCGAATTGCCGGCTGCTTTAATTTCACGGGCAAAGGAAGTGCTGGCGGCGCTTGAAGGGCAGGAAGCAAAAGAGATGCAAAAACTTTTAGTAAAGGAAGAAGAGCCGAAGGAGGATTTGGGGCATACAGCGGAGGCGGCGCAGCTTTCTTTCTTTGCAGAGTCGGAGCCATTAGGGGTTAAAAAGGGACAGCCACTCGCATTAAAAGAAAAAGAAGTGCTTGAAAAAATTCAAAAAATGGATTTGCTTGATATGACACCGCTTGAGGCAATTAATGAATTGTATAGGCTGCAAAAATTATTAAAGAAACAGGGGTGAGCAGATGGGGAAAATTCGAAAGCTTGATGATCAGCTCTCTAATTTGATTGCGGCAGGAGAGGTTGTCGAACGGCCTGCTTCTGTCGTGAAGGAACTAGTAGAGAACGCAATTGATGCAAACAGTACCGTTGTCGAAATATATTTGGAGGAAGCGGGGCTTTCGAAAATCCGGATTGTCGACAACGGGGATGGCATCGAAGAAGATGATTGCCTGCTTGCTTTTGACCGCCATGCGACAAGCAAGATTAAGGATGAAACCGACTTGTTCCGTATTCGTACGCTCGGCTTTCGAGGAGAGGCGTTGCCGAGCATTGCATCTGTCAGCGAGTTAAGTCTTATTACAAGCACGGGAAATGTGCCCGGGACACATCTTGTCATTAAAGGCGGCGAGGTGCTGAAGCATGAAAAAACAGCGAGCCGCAAAGGAACAGAAATTACGGTGCAAAATCTATTCTTCAATACCCCGGCTCGCTTAAAGTATATGAAAACTATTAATACAGAACTCGGCAATATTACCGATTTAGTATACCGTATTGCGATGGCGCATCCAGAAGTGTCAATTCGGTTATTTCATAACGATAAAAAAATCCTTCACACGTCCGGAAATGGCGATGTGCGCCAAGTTCTCGCAGCTATTTACGGTATCCCAACTGCAAAAAAAATGGTTCCTATTGAAGCGCAGTCGCTTGATTTTACAATTAAAGGATTTATGGCACTGCCTGAAATTACGCGCGCTTCCCGCAATTATATTTCAACGATTGTAAATGGGCGGTATATACGCAATTATTCGCTCATAAAAGCGATTCAGCAGGGCTATCATACGCTGCTTCCAGTCGGCCGCTATCCGGTTGGATTTTTGTCGATTGAGATGGACCCGATGCTCGTGGATGTGAATGTCCATCCGGCAAAGCTTGAGGTGCGCTTTAGTAAAGAGGCCGAGCTTCTTGCTTTGGTGGAAGAGGCGTTAAAAAAGGCCTTCCAAAAGGTGAAACTGATTCCCGATGCGGTCGTACAGACGCGTAAAAAGCAACAAGATGAAAGCGTACAAGGGGTGTTTCATTTAGAGCACACCCCAAAAATGCAATTTCCAGAAATTAAGCTTCCGACAGGAATGCTATTGCAGGAAAAAGTGCAGGTGGAGGATAGGGAAGAGGCGGTTGAGCATAGAGATGTATGGAGCGTAAAGGAGACAGCGTCCGAGCAACCGGCAAGGCAAGATGTTGTTTTGGCCGAAGAGCATGAGTTTCCAGAAATGGAACGGGACGATCCTGAAGAAATCGAGTGCGCAGTAGAAATGGACGGAAATGACTTGCCGCCTTTATATCCGGTGGGCCAGATGCACGGCACATATATATTGGCGCAAAATGACAGAGGCCTTTATATTATTGACCAGCATGCCGCCCAAGAACGGATTAACTATGAATACTACAGGGAAAAAGTCGGGAAGGTTGCTTCCGAGGTGCAGGAGCTTTTAATTCCGTATCGTATTGATTTGCCATTAAACGAATATTTATGGGTGGAAGAGCGGCTGGAAGAACTGAAAAAAGTCGGCTTATTTTTAGAGCCGTTTGGCCAGCAAAGCTTTATCATTCGCTCGCATCCGACGTGGTTTCCAAAAGGGAAGGAAACGGAAATTATTGAAGAGATGATGCAGCAAGTGTTAAAGCTAAAAAAAGTGGATGTGAAAAAGCTGCGCGAGGAAGCAGCGATCATGATGAGCTGCAAAGCCTCCATTAAGGCGAACCAATATTTAAAGCACGAAGAGATTTTTGCACTGCTTGAGACACTTCGCAAAACAACAAACCCGTACACATGCCCGCACGGACGCCCCATTATCGTGCATCATTCTACGTATGAGCTAGAGAAGATGTTTAAGAGGGTCATGTAATTGAAGTGTAGAGAAATAAAGGCCAAAGCGGTTCGTTAATATTGCTATATTTTAAAAAGTTGTACCGTAATTATGGTACAGCTTTTTGTTTCTATTTATAGGTAAAATTATTATTTTTAAAAAATGTTTTATGCCCGTATTAACTGTATTGCCTTTAGGTGTCGGCACAGCGTCCTAAATGCGAAAACCCTGTTTATACCTATGTGTACTATACACTTATATGGTATGCACAAAGATGTAACATTTTTATGAAAACGCATTTTTTTGAAAGTAATTTAGTATATTGGTCAACAATACCAGCATATAGTTATTAGTGAAAAAGTTGCTTCCCACTCAAAATAATGTACATAAAATTGTCGTTTTTTTCCATGGGTAGCTAGAGGAAGCAGGATTGTTTTGGAGAATTTCTATATATAAAAAGGAGGTGAGTACAATGGCTCTATTAACATCTGTAAAAGTTCCGACGATTCCAGTTACGGAAACGAATCTCGCAGACATTAAGCAAGTAGTTCATTTGCACGATGAGTATCAAGTAAACTATTTCTTGCAAGATGGTTGGGTGATTCTTTCCGTAGGACCTGCCTTGAATGGTGAAGAAGGAGTTATCCTATATGTAATGGGTAACGTTCTGAAGGAAACACCTGCGGAAGAATTCGATAAGTTTTTATGCGAATATTGTTCTTAGGCAAAATGGTATGAATACGGAAGAGCGCCCATAATTAGGCGCCCTTTTTTATTTGATTAACACGCTATTGTTAATGATGTGCAATTTCTAATGCGATTGTTTGCTTAAAACGGATAGACGGTACGTCCGGTTAGTAAATTAAAAGCTGCATTAAATTTCGTTTCGATATAGTCCCAGTTCTTTTCTTCATTGTCTAGCAATGCCTGAAAGGAACGAAGGAGACAATTTAAAGAAAAAAGCAATTCTTCTGTCGATACTTGAGTTTCTTTTCGGGACGTAGAAACAATCAGCTCCTCTAATAACAAATGAATCCGCTCAACTGCTTTATTTGCTTCCATATAATACTCATGCCTCCTGCTTTTTGGTACAATGTATGAGGCAAGTGGACAAACTATGCCATATCATGTACAATTTTTTAGGAGGTTTTTAATTTCATTCACCATATGAAAATTCGTCTAAATCCATGTCTTTTAAAATCTGTTAAATTGGGTATAATAGTCAGATGTATAAGTTTATATAAAGAGAGTGGAAAGCATGGGAGAAGTAAAGAATGAGAAAGTGGCTGTCATTATCGGGCCGACGGCGGTCGGAAAGACAAAGCTTAGCATTGAACTGGCAAAGCGTTTGAACGGAGAAATTATAAGCGGCGATTCTATGCAAGTATACCGGGGCATGGATATTGGAACGGCAAAGGTTACGAAGGAAGAAATGGAGGGGATTCCCCATTATATGATTGATTTAAAAGATCCGGACGAACCGTTTTCCGTTGCCGAGTTTCAAAAGACTGTACGAACGCGTATACAAGAGATTGCCAAGCGGGGAAAACTTCCGATTATTGTTGGAGGAACGGGGCTATACATACAAGCGGTTTTATTTGATTATCAATTTTCAGAAGCACCGGGGGATGATGAGTACCGTCGTACTTTAGAGGAGCTTGCGAAACGGGAAGGAAATGAAGTTGTTTTTGCAAGATTACAGGAAATAGATCCTGAAAGTGCTAGGCGCATTCACCCGAACAATGTTCGCCGTGTTATTCGCGCTCTGGAAGTTTTTCATGTTACCGGGAGAAGAATGAGCGCTCTGTTGGATGAACAGGAAAATAAGCTTTTATACGATGTTGCGCTTGTCGGATTGACGATGGAACGCGAGAAATTGTATGAGCGAATTAATATGCGTGTCGATATGATGATGGAACAAGGTTTGCTTGAGGAAGTAAAGAGATTGTATGAAAGCGGGATTCGCAATTGTCAGTCTATCCAGGCGATTGGGTATAAAGAGTTGTATGATTATCTTGAGGGAAAGATTTCATTAGCAGAGGCGATAGACACGTTGAAGCTTAATTCCCGCCGTTATGCAAAACGCCAGTTGACATGGTTCCGCAATAAAATGGATGTGGCTTGGTTTGATGTAACAGATGGGCCGAAAACGGCAGAAATTTTGGAATACATAGAAGGAAAGCTGCAAGTTTAGTCGAATAATAAGTGAGTAGAGAAAAAGAGGAGGATTCGACATGAAGCAATCTATCAATATTCAAGATCAATTTTTAAATCAACTCCGTAAAGATAATACGTTTGTAACGCTGTATTTACTAAATGGTTTCCAATTGCGCGGTTTAATTAAAGGTTTTGACAATTTTACGGTTTTATTGGAAACAGACGGTAAACAACAGCTTATTTATAAGCATGCTATTTCTACTTTCGTTCCGCAAAAGAATGTAAACATCGAATTTGAATAACATATACATAAAAGAAACCCTCTTTTACCAAGAGGGTTTTATTTATTTTGCTTGTTTGCGTAATCGCAGTAGCGCTTTAAAGAGAGCTTTGTTTTAAAGCCTACGCGCCTCATAATTTCTTGTTCGCTCACGCCTTTTTGGATAAGGTGAAGAATGAAAGTATTTCGTAAATGCTGCCCTGATATCCCTTTACGCAGGCCGGCGCGTGCTACTTCTTGGCGAATCATTTTCTGCACGGCAATTTCCGTAAGCGCTTTTGGTGCATCGTTCTCATATACCCAGCGATACGTATTTCGATTAAAGTCGAATGCTACAAAGAGCGGATCGTTTGTATGATACTTCGGCCGAACTGGTTCAGGGATGGTTTTATAATATTTATACAGCTTCTTTTTATCATCTTCATGCAATGTAACTGTTCTGGCGATACCGGATACTGGGGGAATAGTAAGTGTGTTATTTTCGAAGTGGATATGCTGCATATTGAGTGACACAAGCTCTTGAAGCGATAGGCCGTAATCAAGCAAAAGCATAATTATGCAAATGTTGCGATCAATAAGAAGCGGACGCGCAGACAGTTGCTTTTCTGACAGTCCTTTTAATGAAGTTATTGTATTTTTTAGTTGCTGTTCTTCTTGCTCCGAAATAAAATCCTCATCGCGAAGCGCACGATCTGGCGAGATTACCAGTTTCATTTCTTTAAGCGGGTTGATAAGGTTTGGGTTTTGCATTTGCAAAAACTGATATAGGCGATTTAATACAATAAATACACGGTGCATCGTCTTTTCGGAGTACTTTCGTTTTGTTTTTAAGTCAAAAAAGTAATTTTCATAGTCTTGTGTGCAGAGGGAAGACCATATATTGTTAGAAGAAATATTTTTATTGTTTCTAATCCAGCTCATATAGTCTTCAATGTCGTACATGTACCGTTTAATTGTTGAAGCTTTCCTGCCCTTACTCGTTAAATACGCCGCAAACGCTTGAATAGTATGCTGCAGTTCTTCATCTTGAATACGTTTTGTTTGCATTCATCCACCACCCTTTATTTCTATACAATTCGAGTTATTTTCATCGGCAAAAGGAAAAAGCTCCTGCCGATGAAAATGGTGTTGCGTTATTTTTAGATTATAACAGAAAATGATTCAGAATTGTTTATTTCTTAAGAAAATTCCAAAATAGACATAATTTATCACAGGAGGTGAGCCTGTGGAACAGTCCATGCGCAAAAAAAATAACAATCAAATCAATATAGTATTAAATAATCGCAAGAAAGCGCCATCTTCCACTGTGACAAGAAGTGTATCGGCAAGCGAGGCAACCCCAAAGCATGAAATGCTGCAGCAAATTGAAGCGGAGATGAGCAAGCTCGTCGGAATGGAGGATTTAAAAAAAATTATTAAGGAAATTTACGCCTGGATTTATATTAATAAGAAAAGGCAGGAAGTGGATTTAAAAGCGCAGAAGCAAGTGCTTCATATGCTTTTTAAGGGAAATCCGGGAACCGGGAAAACGACGGTCGCACGTATTATCGGCAAATTGCTTTTTCAAATGAACGTGTTGTCCAAAGGGCATCTTGTAGAAGCGGAGCGGGCTGATCTTGTAGGGGAGTATATCGGACATACTGCACAAAAAACGCGTGATCTAATAAAAAAGGCGATGGGCGGTATTTTATTTATTGATGAAGCATATTCATTGGCCCGGGGCGGTGAAAAGGATTTTGGGAAGGAAGCAATTGATACACTTGTAAAGCATATGGAGGATAAACAACATGATTTTGTGCTTATATTAGCCGGATATTCAAGGGAGATGACACAATTTCTTTCGCTTAATCCGGGATTGCAATCCCGTTTTCCGTTCATTATTGAATTCCCTGATTATACGGTCAATCAGCTTTTGGAAATTGCCAAACGCATGTATGAGGAACGTGAATATCAATTATCGAAGGAAGCAGAATGGAAGCTAAGAGACCATTTAAATGCTATAAAGTACTCTGCAAATTTAACAGTTTTTAGCAATGGGCGCTATGTGAGAAATATAGTAGAAAAGTCGGTGCGTAAACAGGCGATGCGTTTGCTTGGGCAAGACGTGTATGACAAATATGATTTGATGACAATCTCCAGTATAGACATAGTACTGGAAGAAGAGCCGCGCAGCCTATAAGCTGCGCGTTTTTTATCAGATAAGAAATTATAAGGTTTTGGGAGTATGTCTAACTTCCAAAGCAGCAGACTCCGGCCCACCCCTACGCTGCTGCAAAAGGCGGGATTTGTCCGCTTTTCTTATCATATTTTTGTATTGCTTTTTTTGGCACGGTTTTCTAGCTTGCTTTTAGGGCTATGATGCGCTTCTCCCGGTGCATAGCCTTGCGGGTTGACGCTGCTTGCTTGGTTGAGGCCACGATTTTTTTGGCTATTTCCTTTCGCCATATCTAGTCCCCCTTGTTAAGTGTATTCATTTTTGCTTGGTGATGCTCTTCCATTTTTTTGCTTTTCCCATATGCGGAATCTGGCGTATGTCCCCACTGGCCTACAGAGCTTTTTTGTTTGCCCTTGTTTACATGGTTTGTCATCGTTTCCACCCCCTTATAGCAGTTAGTATTTCCGATTCAAACAGAAAAAAACAAAAGAAGCGGCTTTAGCCGCTCCTTAACTGTCAATCGTATTTTGTGCTTGTGCAATGCTTCGATACGGTAAATGCCACTTATAATGAATAGAGGCCATGCGAAATGCTACTATAAGAACAAACAGTATATATAGACTTATGCCGTTTTTGGTAATTTCTGTTCCAATAACCAAGCCGGCAATAATGGACCAAAATGCATACACCTCTGCGCGCAGGACAAGCGGCTTGCGTTTCGCCAATACATCGCGAATAATGCCGCCGCCTGTACCTGTTAAGACTGCTGCAACAATGGTAGCGCTAATGGGCAAATTCATTTTTTGCGCATATAGAGCGCCTTGAATAGAAAATGCGGATAAGCCGATGGCATCTGTGATATTTTCCCACCTTTTCCAGTGGCTCATTAATTTGTTGGGAAATAAAAAGATAGTTGTCATTGATAGAAATGCGATTTGAAAGAGCAAATCCTGTTTCCAAAACGCTTCAATCGGATATCCTATAAGCAGGTTGCGCATAGCACCTCCTCCAAATGCCGTTGCCATTCCTAAAATATACACCCCGAAAATATCATATTCTTCTTCCATTGCAACGATGGCACCGCTTACAGCGAAAGCAATCGTTCCAATGATGCTAAATAAATCCCATGTCATTTTGCAAAATCCTTCCTCGCAGCATGATAAGCAACTAGCTGATTTGTGCTTCCTCTGCTATTATAGTAGAAGACTTAAGTTTCGAAAAGAAAGAGTGAATATATTTGGAGAAAGAAAAAGCAATTTTAGTTGGCTGCCAATTGCCAAACGATGATGATGAACGTTTTACATATTCAATGGAAGAACTTGCTTCATTGGCAAAAACAGCCAAAGCGCAAGTGCTTATATCAACAACGCAAAAGCGGCCGAAATTTCACCCAGCAACTTATATCGGAAAGGGAAAGCTTGAAGAGCTTGCCGCCCTTGTAAAGGAATTAGAACCGGATGTGGTGATTTTCAATAATGAATTAACGCCAAGCCAAATTCGCAATCTATCAAGCGGGTTAGAAGCGCGCGTTATTGACCGCACCCAGCTTATCCTTGATATCTTTGCGCAGCGCGCTAAGTCAAGGGAAGGGAAATTGCAGGTTGAGCTTGCACAGCTTCAATATGCTTTGCCGCGCCTAGTCGGACAAGGGGAGGCGTTATCCCGTCTCGGAGGCGGAATCGGAACGCGGGGCCCGGGGGAAACGAAGCTCGAAACAGACCGCCGCCATATCCGCAGCCGCATTGATGAAATTAAACAGCAGCTATCTGCCGTGGTGGAGCACCGCAAACGCTATCGGGACCGCCGCAAGCAAAATAGCACGTTTCAAGTGTCAATTGTCGGATATACAAATGCGGGGAAATCAACGCTGTTTAACCGTTTAACAGAAGCGGATACATTCGAGGAAAATTTATTGTTTGCGACGCTTGATCCTACAACGAGGAAAATGCAGCTTCCATGCGGTTATACAGTGCTGTTGACAGATACGGTCGGGTTTATTCAAGACTTGCCGACTTCTCTTGTAGCAGCGTTCCGTTCTACATTGGAAGAGGTGAATGAAGCAGATTTTATCCTTCATGTTATTGATTCATCAGATCCGAATTACGTGGCACACGAAAAGACGGTAAAAAGGCTATTGCATGAGCTTGAGGTCGAGCAAATCCCGACTTTAACAGTGTACAATAAAAAAGATATACAGCACCCAGAATTTTTGCCTGCGCCAAAGGGAGAACACGTCGTTATCAGCGCTTTTGCTCCGGCGGATTTACGGATGCTGCGGGAAAAGATTGAACAAGAGATGATGCAACTAATGAATCCGTACAGCGTGGTTATTCCGTCCACGGAAGGGCGTTTGCTTACTTTACTTAGAACAGAAACGATTCTTAAAGAAACGCTTTTTAATGAAGAAGAACAAACGTACACATGCCATGGTTATGTGTTTGCCAATTCTCCGCTCAACGGGCCGATTAAGGGATATTCAGCAAGAAAGGGAGAAGAAGAAAGAGATGTTTACTAGGTTAAAGCATGGAGAGCTCATTGCCCCAATTGTAAAAGAAGTAGAAGAGATGATCAGCGATGTTCATAAGCGTATTGATGAGGTAGCAGATAGCAATCAGTTTCGTGTATTGGAAAGCTTCCGGAAACATAAAATTAGCGATTCCCATTTTATCCCGACAACAGGGTATGGTTATGATGATATTGGCCGTGACACGTTGGAAAAAGTGTATGCAGACGTATTCGGGGCGGAAGCAGGGCTTGTGCGCCCGCAAATTATTTCCGGTACGCATGCTATATCCACTGCGCTTTTTGGTATATTGCGCCCGGGTGATGAACTGTTGTATATTACCGGGAGGCCTTACGATACATTAGAGGAAATCGTCGGTATTCGGGGCAAGGGGATTGGATCGTTTAAAGAGTTTCACATCGGGTACCGTTCTGTTTCATTAACGGCAGAAGGGCGTGTTGATTTTAAAGCTGTACGGGAAGCAATTTGTGAAAATACAAAAATGATTGGAATTCAGCGTTCAAAAGGATATGCAACGCGCCCTTCCTTTACAGTGGCCGAAATTAAAGAAATGATTGAATTTGTAAAGAGTATTAAACCGGATGTTGTTGTATTTGTTGATAATTGCTATGGCGAATTTGTGGAAGAGCTGGAGCCATGCCATGTCGGCGCGGATTTAATGGCAGGATCGCTTATCAAAAATCCGGGCGGCGGAATTGTCAAAACAGGCGGTTATATTGTTGGGAAAGAAAAATATGTGGAAGCATGTGCGTATCGTTTAACATCCCCTGGAATTGGCGCGGAGGCAGGCGCTTCTTTATACAGCCTGCAAGAGATGTATCAAGGCTTTTTCTTGGCGCCGCACGTAACGGGACAGGCACTAAAAGGAGCGGTCTTCACAGCGGCATTTTTGGAGAGGCTCGGTATGAATACAACGCCGCGCTGGGATGTACCGCGTACAGATTTAATTCAGTCGGTGCAATTTGATGACCCAAATCGCATGGTTGCTTTTTGTCAAGCCATTCAATATGCGTCGCCAATCAATTCTCATTTCACGCCATATCCGAATTATATGCCGGGATATGAGGACGATGTCATTATGGCGGCAGGAACCTTCATTCAAGGAGCGAGCATTGAACTTTCCGCTGACGGTCCGATTCGTGCGCCATATGTGGCTTATGTACAAGGAGGACTTACGTATTCTCATGTAAAAATTGCAATTTGCTCAGCCGTTGATTCGCTTATAGAGAAGCAATTATTATCGGTAAACGCAGCTGCCAATTAAATTGGCAGCTTTTTTTGCAGTGTAAAATGGGCCGTTTTGTGCAACATAGAAAGAGGGGATTTAAAAATTCTGAAAAAATATATGTTATAAAAGATGACATTTGTTGACATGATACATAACATGATATAAAATAAAAATATGTTAAGGCGAAGGGGGAAATGAAGTGAGCAACGAAGACAGACGTTCTACGCCGCTGTTTCCTATTAGCATCGTCATGAATTTGACGCAACTGTCCGCGCGCCAAATTCGCTATTATGAAGAGCATGGGTTAATATCGCCAGCTCGTACAGAAGGAAACCGTCGCTTATATTCTTTTAACGATGTGGATAAACTTCTGGAAATTAAAGATTTACTTGACCAAGGATTAAATCTTGCTGGTATTAAGCAGGTGTTGCAGCTGAAAGCAATGAGTGAGGCACAGCAGGCAGTGCATGTAAAGCAAGAACAAAGAGAGCTTTCTGAAGCTGAACTTCGCAGGCTTTTACGGGATGAGCTATATCAAGCAGGAAGGTTCAATCGCACTTCTTTAAGACAAGGAGATATGTCCCGCTTTTTTCACTAATGTAGATTTACAGCATTTCAATATAAGATGGAATCAGGAGGAAGGAAACGATGGCAAAGTATACAAAAGATGATATTTTCCGCATGGCTCGGGAAGAAAATGTAAAGTACATTCGCTTGCAGTTTACAGACCTTTTAGGAATTATCAAAAATGTAGAGATTCCAGTAAGCCAATTAGAGAAAGCTCTTGAAAATAAAATGATGTTTGATGGTTCTTCTATTGAAGGGTTTGTACGTATTGAAGAATCTGATATGTACTTATTTCCAGATTTAGATACTTGGGTTATCTTCCCTTGGACTGCGGAAAAAGGAAAGGTGGCACGTTTGATTTGTGATATTTATAACGCAGACGGCACACCGTTTGAAGGCGATCCGCGCAACAATTTAAAACGTGTTTTGAAAGAAGCGCACGCATTAGGCTTTACGGATTTGAATGTTGGACCTGAACCGGAGTTTTTCTTATTTAAAGTAGATGAAAAAGGAAACCCGACATTGGAGCTTAATGACAATGGGGGATATTTCGACCTCGCGCCAACGGATCTTGGTGAAAACTGCCGCCGTGATATCGTTCTTGAACTAGAAGAGATGGGCTTTGAAATCGAAGCGTCTCACCATGAAGTTGCTCCTGGCCAGCATGAAATTGATTTTAAATATGCGAATGCTTTAAAAGCATGCGATGATATACAAACATTTAAGCTTGTTGTTAAGACAATTGCCCGTAAACATGGCCTACACGCAACGTTTATGCCAAAACCATTGTTTGGTGTTAATGGATCCGGTATGCATTGCAACTTATCCTTGTTTACGAGTGGAAAAAATGCATTTTACGATGAAAACGGTGATTTGCAACTAAGTGACGATGCGCGTCATTTTATCGCCGGCATTTTAAAACATGCGCCTAGCTTTACTGCAGTTACGAATCCGACTGTTAACTCTTACAAGCGTCTCGTTCCAGGTTACGAAGCGCCTTGTTATGTGGCGTGGTCTGCCCGTAACCGCAGCCCGTTAATTCGCATTCCTGCTTCCCGCGGTTTAAGTACGCGTGTGGAAGTACGCAGCGTAGACCCTGCAGCTAATCCTTATTTAGCGATGGCAGTATTACTTGCAGCAGGTCTTGACGGAATTAAAAACAAGCTTGCAGTTCCAGCGCCTGTAGATCGCAATATTTACGTGATGACAAAAGAAGAGCGTGAAAAAGCAGGCATCATCGATCTTCCAGCAACGTTAGCAGAAGCGTTGGATAACTTGAAATCCAATGAAGTAATTTGTGCAGCATTAGGAGATCATTTGCTTGATCATTTCGTTGAGGCGAAAGAAATTGAATGGGATATGTTCCGCACGCAAGTCCATCAATGGGAACGCGATCAGTATATGAGCATGTATTAAAAGAAAAAATGACTTCCGCGCTTTCGCGGAAGTCATTTTTAGTGTAAAAAGTTTTTAATGAATGCTGCGATACACTCCGATTACTTTTCCTACAATCGATACTTTGTCTAAAATGATTGGTGCTAGGGAGGAATTTTCTGGCTGTAAACGGAAGTGATCTTTTTCTTTATAAAACCGTTTCACTGTCGCTTCGTTTTCATCGGTGAGCGCAACGACAATTTCACCGTTATTTGCTGATTGCTGCTGGCGGACGACAACGAGGTCGCCGTCTAAAATTCCGGCTTCAATCATACTGTCGCCGACGATAGACAACATAAACACTTTATCGCTTTCTGGAACGAGGCTGGAAGGGAGTGGGAAATGGTCTTCGATATTTTCGATTGCTGTAATAGGAGGGCCTGCTGTTACCTTGCCAACGATTGGGACATGAACTACCGATTTATTTGCAGCATTCGTCGTGCCGTCTCCTAAGATTTCAATAGCGCGCGGCTTTGTAGGGTCGCGGCGTATATATCCTTTCTCCTCAAGCTTTGCTAAATGACCGTGTACAGTAGAGCTTGAGGCGAGGCCCACAGCTTGACCAATTTCGCGTACGGATGGCGGATATCCTTTTTCTTGAACTTTTTGTTTAATAAACTGAAGTATATCCTGCTGTCTTTTTGATAATTTCTCCATGTTTTACACCTCGCTTGTATAGAAAATTCTATTTTCATTATAGCATGCTATGATGCATTTCGCAAACGTAAGTTCGAATCTGTTCTGTATGTATGTTATAATAGTATGAAAAGTGAAGCGAGGAGAGTACCAAATGAAGGCAATTGTTTATGCACGAGTAAGCACGAAAAAAGAGACACAAGAAACATCTTTGGAACGCCAGAAAGAAGAATTGCTGCAGCTGGCAAAGCAATATAATATGGAAGTGATAAAGGTGGTACAGGAGCAAGCAAGCGGCTATAGCATTGAACGAGAAGGTATATTGGACGTTCTTGATACGATAAAAGAACAATGCGTCGACGTGTTGCTCATTCAAGATGAAACGCGTCTTGGCAGAGGAAACGCTAAAATTGCTTTAATGCACTGCTTGCGCAAAGAAGGTGTTAAGGTATACACACATATGAATAGCGGAGAACTGCAGCTATCCGATTCTGACTCGATGGTTTTGGAGATTATCGGGATTGTTGAGGAGTATCAACGCAAAATTCATAACTTAAAGATTAAGCGCGGCATGAAGCGAGCTGTAGAAAATGGCTTTCGCCCTGAGAAAAATTTAAAAAACCGTCATATTAATAGCGGACGCGACAAAAAAGAGGTGCCGGTTGAGGAAATTGTTCGGCTGCGCCGCAATGAGCTAACATTTGAAGAAATTGCCGCGACGTTACGCGGTTTTGGCTATAATGTTTCTAAAGCGACGGTGCATCGCCGTTTTATAGATTATATGAAGGAACAAGAGCTTGATATTCGAAAGTAACTGTTGTATGATGTATAGCAGCTCTAGTGGAAAAGGAGAATGGGCATGTTAACAAAGGAAAAATTAGACCGCATTAATGCGCTGGCAAATAAAGCGAAGACAACAGGTTTAACGAAGGAGGAGCTTCAAGAGCAAAAAGTGCTTCGGCAGGAATACTTGAAGGCATTCCGCGGCAACTTTCTTACACATTTAAAATCTGTAAAAGTTGTCGATGATAAAGGAAATGATATCACACCTGCAAAATTGAAGCTGTTGAAACAAGCAGGCAACGGGTTGTTGAATTAATGGACTACAATATATATTTCAAATAAAAAGCGATGAACATTTTAACTGTTCATCGCTTTTTATTTATGAAAGGCGGAATTGCAACTTGAGATGCTTTTTAAAAAGTTATTGAACGGCCGCATCTAGGGCAATTTTAATCATATCGTTGAAAGTAGTTTGGCGCTCTTCTGCCGTTGTTTCTTCGCCCGTAAAGATGTGGTCGCTTACAGTTAGTACAGACAATGCATTAACTCCGTATTTTGCTGCAATTGTATATAGGGCTGTCGTTTCCATTTCGACTGCAAGCACACCGTAGTCCCCGAGTTTTTTTACCATATCCATGCTTTCGCGATAAAATACATCCGCGGTTAAAACGTTGCCCACCCGAACGCTTAATCCTTTTTCTATTCCTGCGTCATACGCTTTTTTCAATAAGTCGAAGTTGGCGCAAGGGGCGAAGTCGAAGCCTGGGAAGGTAAGGCGGTTAATGTTAGAATCAGTGCATGATGTCATCGCGATAATCACATCGCGCACTTTCACGTCCTTTTGAATACCGCCGCATGTTCCAACGCGAATTAAATTTTTCACACCATAGCTTTGGATTAATTCGTTCACATAAATGGAAATGGATGGAACTCCCATCCCTGTTCCTTGAACAGAAACGCGTTTTCCTTTATAAGTACCTGTAAACCCAAGCATTCCACGGACATTGTTATAGCACTGAGCTCCTTCGAGGAATGTTTCTGCGATGTATTTTGCGCGTAAGGGATCTCCCGGAAGCAAAATCGTTTCTGCGATGTCACCTTGTTTCGCTCCAATATGAACGCTCATAAATCGTCCTCCTGACATTTGTTATGTACTGCATTTTGTTTAATGCAATATGAATTATATAACAGTACTCTCGCAAAAGAACAGTAAAATCTTTTAATTGAGAGGGCTTATTGCGGTTTTAGTATGAACCAAAACATATAAATATATTTTCGTTCATGCTAATTTTAGCGCAAATGAGTCAAAATCGTGCTATATCAACAGGAAATCCTTGTTGTATGGGGAAAGAGGATGTATAGCATTGCTTCTATGCTGCACAATAAGCAAAGGTGGCAATATGCTGTTACGGCAGCGCCAAAGGTATTTAGAAAGTTTTAGGCAGATGAAATGAAAAAGGAGCGTAAGAAGATGGATGCAAGAGTGAATGAAAGAGATAATATTTTACAAACCGAAGCGGCAAAGAACCTAGGGGATGAAGGGCACGATATAGCAAAAGCTAAAAAAATTCATGAACAAATAGAAGTCGAAATTAGCCCTACGGCAACCGTGAGCGCAGCGGGGGAAATTGCCCAAGGGGCGCTAGGCGGTTTTTCCTTTGAGGAATTGATAGGACAGGATGTTATTGTGTATAAACAAAAATAGTTACAGGAAATGAAAAAATAAAGGGAAATAAAATAGCGTGTATAATCTACTACGCTATTTTATTTTCGTTGACAATGATTCTCATTATTGATAAATTAAAAGAAGAAATAAGATGGGAAGAAGGGGCTTATAGATGCGGGACTTGTGGAATCAGTATCGGATTCATATAAACCAAAGAAAACGCAAGGATGGACACGTATACGGAATACAATTTATAAATAGAGAAAATATTTCGTTTGAACTGCAGGAAATTGGCCGGATGTTTCAAGCTCCAGATGCAAAGGTGGCCGCTTCTTTATTTGTGAAGAGATATTGCGCTTATATAGCTGTTCTTGAGGCGATGAGCAGACGGAATATGAAAGTGGAGCTGCCGTTGCAATCTATATCCTTTATTTGTACGGAAACACAAGTTGCTATCTATACTCTTGCCCCTTCCGTAGAAGAATGTATGAATGCAAATCGGACGTTATGGAGAGACAGAGTTATAGCGCGAATCTTCCGGGAGCATGTAGGCGTTATCATTGATGCGCTTGCAAAGGAAACGAGACTAGCTTCGTCCATTATGTGGTCTCACGTAGCTTTTTATGTTCATGTTATGTATCGAAAATGGATACAAGAAGCACTGAGCGAGAGTGAGCGCGAGCGATTGATCGAAGATTTTCATTATTTATGTGAAGCTCCTGCCCATTTATTCGGCAGGGATGAAGGAAATCCGTTTCAAGTATCCTTTTGTAAAGTGCAGCATCCCGCACAGGGGGAAGAGGTTTTATTAAGAAGAACGTGCTGTTTGAATTATAAGGCGGGTACGAAGGGCGCGTGTTATACATGCCCGCGCTTGACAGAGACAGAACGTATCCGAAAAATGCAGCAATCTTATATGAAAGCATAGCCTTTCTGCCGCTGGGCTCGGCAGAAAGGCTTTTTTGATTTCACAGAATTATGTTACAATTTAAATAAAACATAATGGAGGAGAGTGGATGAAGAAAGTTACAGTCGGGATTATTCTTGTATTTCTCGCTTTTCTGGCAAGTTCGTATTTCCGAAATGAAGGCCCTTCTCTTTTCGGCGGAAAAAAGACTGGCATAACAAATCGTGTAAATGTATCATGGGAAATCGAAAACAGCAAGGTTACATTTGTAATGAAGGATAGCGAAGGGAAACAAATGCGAGGTTTAAATGATACGTTTCAAAACGAGCTGCGTGCTGTCGTTGTGGGCGAGACGCTAGAGGATTATAAAGAGGTGCAGCCTGATGCTAAAGGGGCTGGAACATTTACTTTTCCTTATGAATTTTCATCTAAAAAAACCTACACCATTTTTTTATACATAGATGACGGTACTTCCCAGGAGCAATTTGCCAGAACGGAGGTGCTAGCGGCCGATAAAGCGGACGAGCAGCAAGGAACGGCGAAACCGGCATTGCAGCTTGACCCGCTGTTGACAACGAAAACTGCTTCCTATGAAATGTCGTTTATTTTTAACACTTTAAAAGCGCAGCAACAAGAAAGCTTGACATTTCAATTTCAAGCTAGGAAAGATAGTAGTGCGCGCTTCCAATTTTCTCCTAAGAAATCATCGCGTCTATTGATTGTAGATGAAAACAGAAAGCATTTTTTCGCCGTCGTACCTGCTGAGCATGAACAGGAAAAGCGGATGCAATATACGGTGATATTCCCGGAGGAAGGCTTATATAAAATATGGGCTGTCTTTTACTTGAACGGAAAAAAATATGAACGGCCATTCGTTGTACGAGTGACAAAATAAGGTGTCTGCCCGGCTGAAAAAGGCTTGGGCGTTTTTTGTTATCCGGCAAGGAAATATACAATAATAAGAGCGAAATAGGGAAGAGTATGTTTTTGATTACAGTTTTTGTGTGGGACAGGCTGTATGAACGGTAAATTGGAGGCGAAGAATGATGAATCTGACACAAAAAAGCAAGGAGAAGTATGGATGCGAAAAATAATAGATAAATGTAAAGTTATAATTTTCGACCTTGATGGAACTTTATACGAAGGAACGAGCCACTTTGATTATTATGCTAAGCAGATTGAAGAGACACTTCCAGTTGAGCAGCGGCCGCTGTTTGCTGAGGATTATGAAAAGATGAAGCGGGGGGCACATCCTTTAACGATTGGAAAGGTATATGATAAGGAATACGATGTAATTTTAACGTTAGATCCACTGTCCCTAAAGGCAATAGAGGTGCATACATGGACAGGGCAGAAGTGGAGGGCGGAGAAAGTGCAAAGCATATATAGCACTCCCATTATATATGACACGGCGCGAATGATCGCTGTCGGCGATGGTTGGTGGCTTCCGTATGCCGCGGGCGCCCATTACGGAGCTGAAAATATGCGCAGCGCTTATGATAAAACAAAAATCTATATGTCCTCTACCGATTTTCATCTTCCGAAAACGCCGGGGTTGCAAAAGGCGCTTCTTAAGCTGAGAAATGAAAAGAAGCTCGTATTGATAACAAATTCCGATGAGCTGGATGTAAAGAGGTTGCTTAGGGGGCTAGAGCTGCATGAAGTATTTGATTTCGTCATTACAGATGCGCTTAAGCCGATTGAAACTATTAAGCATTTTCAAATGGTTATCAGCAAGCATGGGGTGAAAGCGGAGGAAGTTGTATCGATAGGAGATAATTTTATCAATGAAATTTCCCCTGCGTTGAAGCTAGGGATGTATGCCGTATATATTACGCCCCACCCGACGGAATTTCGCCACCATCACCTTATGACAGTGCCGACGTTGGCTAATGCTTTTGATAAGTAGGCCTTCGCGTAATGTAAAGGCCTCATTGCCTGGACGGGAAACAATCCTAAGCTTTAACATGGACATAGAAAAAATAAAGTTTTAGAAAGTGGTTAATTTTTTATAATTTTAGAAAATAATTATGATAAGATACAAATAGAGAAATAGAATAGAGGTGAGAGGATGATTATTAAGGCGTATACCGGATACGAACTTGTAAAAGCGCAGCCAAATACGTCTGAAGACTATTTTAACCGTTCAGAGGTTACATATATAAACGACGGTATGGAACGGACTCTGCACGTGTTGTATATCCGTTATTTTGAGGAACAATTGCAAGAGTTTACTCCGTTTGAAGGAAATCCTGTATTCAAGCTAGAGGGACGGGATGTTACCTTTAAGGAAATTGCCGCACTCCTTTGTCTCGTAAACTGTCCGGCATTTGCGAACCGAAAACGCATCTACATTAATACAATAGAGGAGTTCCGTACATACATCGATTCCAAAACAGTGCAGCGCGTCCAAGAGATTATTGAACAGCTCCATAAAGGTATTGAGCCAAGTTTGGCGAATCATATTGCATAAGGCGTGAATTAGAAGGAAAGAGGGGAATCAAAAATGTCAAATTCGGTTGTGGAAAATCAAACAAAGCAAGTGGAAGCATTTTTACAAGATGTAGTTACGATTATGACAGATTATGTTAATCATCACACCATTACTTCCTTGCTGGCGGAGGTGAAGGAGGGGGATAAAAAATATTTTGAAGGGATTTTGGCGTCTTTGCGCCGTCTGCTCGTATTTTGCGAAGAAGGGCTTGATGCATGCCGCGTATTATTAAAAAGCAGCTCCTTCCGTAAAAATGCAGCGGAGCGTACACTTTTTAAAATTTACCATCAAGTAATCTCCGAGTTTTTCTCGCCGAAAAATGATTACTGGTTTGAAAACAGCCGTTCTGCATATACAGGTAAAAACGCGATTGCGTTTCCGCTTACACCTCCTCCATCTGTGAAGGAGTTAATGAGAACACTAGAAGGAAAGTTTCAAACGATGCGCGAAGAGTTGGAGTATTATGAAACGGATTACCAAACAAAAATTATTCAGTCTCAATAAGATTAAAAAGGGTGCGGCGTTTCGCACTCTTTTTGATGTGGCAGGAAAACGTCATAGTCAAAACAATGCATGAATACATTTAGAGGGTACAGTCTAAAACGGAGGTGCCTCATGAGCCAGCGGGAACTGTTCGACCATTACTTTCATGAAGTAGAAAACTGGTGCGAAAGCGTTTTGCATGTGTTAGACAGCCGTGCGGCGGAAATTTACGATGTGCACATGCTTGAATATAGAATTCAAGTTTTACTGGACCGTCTTAAAGTACATGAACAGAATTATGATGTTGAATTCGTGCATGAAATAAGCGATGATGTCGATCATATTCAGCTGTATTTGCAGGAAGTGTTAATGAAGGGGCACTATGAAGAATATGCGGCTTACGAACGGAATAACGGGGCAAGCGCGGTGCCAGTCGGCGGACACGTTCTTCCTCCGCTCCCTTATCCGTATAATGCATTAGAGCCATATATAGCCAAAGAGATTATGCGCCTTCATCATGATAAACATCACAGAAGTTATGTAGAAGGGTTGAATAAAGCGGAAAAGATGATGGAAACCGCCCGCAATACGAACAATTTCGAACTATTGAAGCATTGGGAGCGCGAAGCAGCATTTCACGGCTCAGGCCATTATTTGCACACCATCTTTTGGAATAATATGAAGCCAAAGGGCGGCGGAAAACCAAAGGGTGAACTGTTACAGCAAATTGAACGGGATTTTGGGGGCTTTGAGAAGTTTAAAAATCATTTTACGGAAGCGGCCAATAAGATAGAAGGAGCCGGATGGGCGATACTCGTTTGGGCACCTCGTACCCACCGGCTTGAAATTTTGCAAAGTACGCTTCATCAGCTATTTACGCAATGGGATACGATTCCGCTCCTTGTGCTCGATGTATGGGAGCATGCTTATTATCTGCAGTATGAAAACAGGAAGGAAGAGTATGTGAAGAATTGGTGGAATGTCGTTAATTGGGGCGATGTGAATGAACGGTTTCAAGCAGCGCGCAAGCTAAAATGGCAGCCGTTTTAAGGCAAAGGCGTTAGGTTCAGAGGGGTGTTCCAAAAGACAGCGCATAATGCTGTTCTTTTGGAACACCCTTTTTTATTTATAGATAGGCTCTGTTAAACTTGACTGTTGATTTTCCACTACAGGCGGACGCTTTCCGCGGGCGGGGCCGAGCCGCTTCCCTCGCTGCGTTCAGTCCGGGGTCTCGGCTATCCCGCTTTTCCTGCTGGAGTCGCCGCCTTTCGTTCCCAATCAACAAATGAATCCAAATCAACATTAGCCTTTAACAGAGCCTATAGATAAGAAATTATAAGGTTTTGGGGGTATGGTCTAGCTCCCAAAGCAGCAGCGTAGGGCTGTGTCTCTGGAAAATGCAAAAAGCGCTTTTCACTCCTGCCTACCCCTACGCTACTGCAAAAGGCGGGATTTGTCCGCTCTCTTATGTTGGAATCCGGCTAACTTTTTATTTGTAATCATATTTGCTCGGACAAAGCCATACACTTGTACAAAAAACAGATGGAAGAAGGACGTGAAGCCGATGCGAATGAAGACAAAGATCGTACTTTCCGTTCTTTGCATAGCCCTTTTATGTATATTTCCGCTCCATACATACGCTTCTTTTCAACATGTGAGCGCTCATAATGCTGTGCTAATGGAACAACATTCAGGAAGGGTTCTCTATGAAAAGCTTGCACATGAGCCGAGAAAGATTGCCAGTATTACAAAGATTATGACGGCAATCTTAGCAATTGAGTCGGGAAGAATGTCTGAAAAGGTGACGATTAGCAATACTGCGGTGCGGGTAGAGGGATCAGCTATCTATTTAAAGCCGGGGGATAAGGTAAAGCTTGAGGACCTTGTATACGGGCTTATGCTGCGCTCAGGCAACGATGCGGCTCAGGCGATTGCAGAGCATGTCGGCGGAAGTGTGGAAGGTTTTGTGTATGCAATGAATCAAAAAGCAGAAGAAATCGGGATGAAGAATACCCATTTTTCAAATCCGAGCGGACTGGATGGCGATGGCAACCATTATTCTTCTGCGTATGATATGGCGCTGTTGACGCGGTATGCGATGCAAAATGAAACGTTTCAAAAAATATTCGGCACAAAATCGTATCGTTCCGAGGTGTGGGATTATCCGTGGAAAAATAAACATAAGCTGTTAACTTCCCGTTATGAATATACAACAGGCGGGAAAACCGGCTTTACAAAGAAAGCAGGGCGTACACTCGTTACGACCGCTTCGAAGGATGGGCTTGATTTGATTGCGGTTACGTTAAATGCCCCGAGCGATTGGAACGATCATGTGTATTTGTTTACTCAAGGGTTTAAGCAATATAAGCCAACAAAGATTATGGACAAAGGTCCAATTGCCGCTGTTACAAAGGGACCTTACAAATCCCGTCTTTATATAAAAAATGACTTTTCCTACCCTTTGGCTAAAAAAGAAATGAAGAAAGTAACGGTAAATATAAAATTAGAAAAATACGGTAAAAACACACAAGCCGGCGCGGTTGTAGGAAGGGCAACCATCTATTTAGGCGGCAAGAGCATTGGAGAACGCAACATCTTTTATAGCAAAAAGAAACTATTTGTAACAACAGGGAAGCTTTGGGCCGATTTCCGGGAAGTATTTTCCTCGATGATAGGTGTAACGTACGATGGTTAATTTAATTTGGGTAGCAATGACAATTATCGGTGTTGTGTTTGCCATGTTTAACGGAACGATGGAGGAAGTCAACAAGGCAGTATTTGACGGAGCGAAAAATGCCGTTACCATTTGTATTGGGCTTGTAAGCGTGCTTATTTTTTGGCTCGGGCTGATGCGGATTGCGGAGGAAGCAGGGTTATTGAAAAAGCTTGTAGTTATCTTTATGCCGCTTGTGAAAAAGCTGTTTCCGGATGTTCCGGACAATCACCCGGCGATGGGCTTTATCTTATCCAATATGATGGCGAATTTGTTTGGTTTGGGAAATGCGGCAACCCCGCTCGGGATTAAAGCGATGGAGCATTTAAAGGAATTAAACGGCGGTAAAGATTCGGCAAGCCGGTCGATGGTCACATTTTTGGCTTTAAACACATCGGCAATTACGCTCATTCCAACGACAGTCATTTCTATTCGCATGACTTACAACTCCGCTAATCCGACAGAAATTGTCGGCGTGACATTTATTGCGCAAGTATTGTCCATGATAGGAGCGATTTGGATTGACCGATATTTCCATAATAAACGTATGAGAAAGGGAGGGCGGAAAAAATGAGCTTTGTCAATACAATCTCCCTTTGGTTAATTCCGTGTATGATTGGCTTCATTTTATTGTATGGTACGTTTAAAAAAGTACCGACTTATGAGTCTTTCGTAGAGGGAGGGAAAGAAGGCATTCAAATTGCAGTTTCTATCTTGCCGTTTATGGTCGGCATGCTCGTTTCTATTTCCATTTTTCGAGCCTCGGGGGCGCTTGATGCGATGGTCGGCTTTATTAAGCCGTTTTTAGACCAAATTGGCGTACCCGCGGAAATTGTGCCGCTTGCCCTTATCCGGCCGATTTCCGGTTCTGCCGGCCTTAGTATTACAACAGATTTAATTGCAACGTATGGGCCGGACTCCTTTATCGGAAGATTGGCGTCTACAATGCAGGGAAGTACAGATACGACGTTTTATGTATTAACGGTGTATTTTGGCGCGGTAGGTATCCGAAAAATGGGAGATGCATTGAAGGTTGGCTTGTTTGCAGATTTAATCGGGATTGTTTGCTCTATTGTATTTGTATCGCTTATGTTTCAGTAACCATCGTATGATTGATGGTTACTTTTTTATTTTCTATATATATCCAATTGATTATTTGGACATGTACATCGCGGCTAAGTAGAACAAACAGCAACTTGTACTTGCTTCCTCTCTCTGGTTTTCCGTCGCATGGGGCAGAAATAAACTTTGACCGCTTCTATGCATAGCCGGATGCTCTCTCCCCCTTTCAAAAGAAAGGTTTTATGTTCTTTTTTTAACTTGTATTTATATATATTTTATTTTTAAATAAAATTTTATTATAATAATATAAACCCCACTATTAAGAATTAATGCTTAGTAGTGGCATTTTTTATATGACGTTTTTTGACGAAAAGGTGAACGATTTGTTAACAAAATGTTGCGAAAATACTTAATTATAAGAATGGGTAACTTGTTTTCCTTTTCTTATGGGAGTAAGATGGACTTGAGGTGAAAAGAGAAGAATGGAAAGACTACAAAAGGTGATTGCGCAGGCGGGAATTGCGTCAAGGCGAAAGGCTGAAGAGCTAATTCAGCAAGGGAAGGTAAAAGTCAACGGCAAAATTGTGACGGAATTGGGAACAAAAGTAAACAAAAGTGACCGAATCGAGGTGGAAGGCATTCCGATTGAAAAAGAGGAGCCTGTTTACTTTATGTTATATAAACCGACCGGGGTGATTTCAAGCGTAAAGGATGAAAAGGGGCGAAAAACTGTAATAGATTTCTTTCCGGAAATTGAACAGCGCATTTTTCCGGTTGGCCGCCTTGATTATGACACATCAGGTTTGCTGTTGATGACAAATGATGGTGAATTCGCGAATTTGCTGATGCACCCGCGCAATGAGATAGAGAAAGTGTATATCGCGAAAGTTAAAGGCCCGTTAGATGCAGGGAAAATCCGCATGTTGGAAAAGGGTGTCATGCTGGAGGACGGAAAGACAGCCCCGGCGCGCGTCAAAATTCTTTCTGGCGATCGACGCAAGGAAACGGCTGTGGTACAAATAACAATCCACGAGGGGCGGAACCGCCAAGTTAGGAGAATGTTTGAAGCAATAGGCTGTAAAGTCGTAAAATTAAAACGCGAGCAATACGCTTTTTTAGGCTTAGGTTCCTTGCGTCCTGGGGATGCAAGAGTGCTTACGCCGCACGAAGTAAAACAGCTGCGCACGCTTGCTAATGCAGAGCCTAAAAAAAGTAAGAGCTAATGGACGTTCTTGGGGGATTTTCCCCTGGGAGCGAATTAGCGGCTTGGCAATGGACGAACCTGCAGCGTAGAGGGGGGATAAGAGGAATGAAAAAAAGCAGACTTATGTTTCGGCTGGCTATTTTGCTCGTTTTGACGGGCGCGTTAGCATTTACGCTATACCAAAATTTCTTTGCAGATAAAGAAAAAGTACAAATAGGAAAGAAAGCGCCAAACTTTCTTGTAACCGATATGAATGGCGAGCAATTGTCGCTCGAGCAGTTAAAGGGCAAAGGCGTATTTTTAAACTTTTGGGGAACATGGTGCAAGCCTTGTGAAGAAGAGATGCCTTATATGAATGAATTGTACGATACTTATAAAAAGAAAGGTGTGGAAATTGTCGCCCTAAATGCCGATGAGACGGAAATTGCTGTGAAAAAATTTATTGAACAATACGGCTTGAAATTTCCTGTGGCGATTGACAAGGGTCAGGAAATTTTGAATACATACGGCGTCGGACCGCTGCCTACTACATTTTTGATCGATAAAGACGGCATAGTCGTCAAACAAATTACAGGCACGCAAACGAAAGAACAAATAGAAGGCTATTTGAAAGAAATTATGCCTTAATCATAAAGAAAGCCTTTACATAGAAAGGTTGAAAAATGGGGTGAGGGAATGGAACACGTAAAATGTGAATGCGGCCACGTCAATCCGATCGGCACAATTTTTTGTGAAAGCTGCGGCAAGCCGTTTGAACCTGAGGAAGGCCTGCTCGATATGAAATATGAGGGAAGCGCAAGACGTTCTATCACTCATAAAAAAACGATTATCGATAAAATTTGGGCTTTCTTTTCCTCGGTGAAAGTCGGCGTATGGTTAATTGTCATTACGTTAGCGGCTTCTGCAATCGGCACCATTTTCCCGCAAGAAATGTACCTTCCGCCAAATGTGACGCCGGGAGAATATTACGCTGATAAGTATGGGTTTTTAGGAAAAATATATTATACATTAGGATTTAATAATTTATACAGTTCCTGGTGGTATATGATTTTGATTGCTTCCATCGGGATTTCCCTTGTTATTTGCAGTTTGGACCGCGTTGTTCCGCTCTATAAAGCTTTGAAAAAACAAGGGGTAACCCGCCATGCCAGCTTTTTGAAGCGCCAGCGTTTATTCGGCGCAGGCGCCGCAACGGATGAAGAAGTAAACTATATTAAAGAGCGCCTAAAGCAAAGAAGATACCACATTCGCACGGAAAACGGAAATGTACTCGCCGAGAAGGGAAGATTCTCGCGCTGGGGCCCTTATGTGAACCATATTGGCTTAATTATTTTCTTATTTGGAACAATTCTTCGCTTTGTACCGGGGTTTTATGTGGATGAGGCCATTTGGTTAAGAGAAGGCGAAACGAAAGAAATTCCGGGTACAGACGGAAAATACTATTTGAAAAACGAAAAATTTATTAAGGAAGTATATGATAAACAGCAGGAGGATGAAGTGTTCGGCGCTGCGATTGACCGCGTCGGCAATCAAATGATCCCGAAAAACTACCAAACGAATGCTGTGCTATATAAGGTGCAGGGCGAATCTGTGCCGGGGGAGAAGCCGAAGCTTGAGAAAGTGAAAGAATACAAGATTCGTGTAAATGAACCGTTGAAATTTGATAGCTTTGCTTTGTACCAAGTAGACTTTAAAGAAGGTGAATTCAGCAAAATGCTGTTCCACCTTGAGCAAAAGGAAAGTGGGGAAAAATGGGGCCCGATTGAAATTGATTTAACAAATCCGAAGATGAAATATGCATTAGGGAATGGCTATTCTGTAGAGCTATTAAACTATTTTCCTGACTTTTATTTAGATGAAGACGGCAAACCAAGTACAAAAACAAAGCAGCCTAATAATCCGGGCTTTGTTTTTAAAATGGTTACGCCTAAGACGCCTGACGGAGAAGTAAGCTTTGTGGGAATTCGCCAAAATATTGAAACTGCCGGGACAAACCAATATAAAATGACATTTGCCGGCATTGAAACGCGCAACGCGACAGCGCTTACGGTTCGCAAGGATTTAACGCTTTGGGTGATTGCGCTGGGCGGAGCAATCTTTATGATTGGCGTGGTTCAAGGGATGTATTGGAATCATCGCCGCATATGGATTCAACGTGTAAACGGAGAATGGTGGATTGCGGGGCATACAAATAAAAATTGGTACGGTTTCCGGAATGAAATTCAAAAAGTGTTAGAGGGAACGTCCATTCCAGAGCCGCAGGATAAAGTATTAATGGGAAAAATAAGCTAAAGGTGGGGGAGAAATGGCACAATTAAGCAGCAACTCTCTGTTTGCCTCCTTTGTTTTGTATTTGGTGGCAACGCTCTTTTTTGGCGGGGCGATCCGTGAAAAAGGACGAAAGTGGGCAAATATAGGGATTATTATTACAATCGTCGGTTTTTTTGCGCAGCTTGTATACTTCATTACGCGCTGGATTGCAGCAAAGCATGCGCCAGTGAGCAATTTATTTGAATTTACGACGTTCTTTGGGATGATGCTCGTACTTTCGTTTATTATTATTTATTTTATTTACCGTACGAGCGTGCTCGGGTTGTTTGCTTTGCCGGTAGCGATTCTTGTTATCGCGTATGCAAGTATGTTTCCGCGGGAAATTACGCCGCTTATTCCGTCGTTAAAGAGCAATTGGCTCCATATTCATGTGACAACGGCAGCGGCGGGTGAGGCGATACTGGCAATCAGCTTTGTGGCAGGCCTCATTTATTTAATTAAAAATATTGATCAAACAATCAGTAACAAACACACGTTCTGGTTAGAGGTAATTATGTTTTGTTTAATTTCCACGTTAGGGTTTGTAACAGCAACGACCTCCTTTAAGGCAGCAAAATATGAAGCAAAGTATGAATGGATTAATAAAAATGACCAAAAGGCGCAAGAGGTGTATCATTTGCCAGCGCTTGTCGCGCCTCATGAAGGAAAAATGCTGACGACTGGAAAGTTTGATTCGCCTTTGCAGACGCCGGCTGTAATTAATGCAAAAAAATTAAATACAGTTATATGGTCTTTAATATTTGGCGCCGGCATATACGCTGGGCTCCGACTTGTGTTAAGAAAGCGGATCGCAGCATATATACAGCCTTTTGTGAGAAGGGTGAGCAATGATTTGCTTGACGAAATAGGCTATCGTTCCGTTGCCATTGGTTTTCCGGTCTTTACGCTTGGAGCGCTTATTTTTGCAATGATTTGGGCGCAAATTGCTTGGACCCGTTTTTGGGGCTGGGACCCAAAAGAAGTATGGGCTCTTATTACGTGGCTCTTTTACGCGGCATTTTTGCATTTGCGCCTTTCAAAGGGATGGCACGGAGAAAAATCGGCATGGCTGGCTGTAGTCGGTTTTGCCATTATTATGTTTAACCTTGTCGCCGTTAACCTAGTAATTGCCGGCTTGCATTCGTACGCATAATCGTGCGGGAGGTGACTATGTCACTTCCTGTTTTTATTTTTGTCAATTTTTTTTCATTTTTATAAAATTGCATGACAAACTATAATTTTTTTATGTAAAATGTTGTCGTGAGAGAATGGCTGAATTCAAAAAAATGCCATGTTCTTAGAAATTTTATGACAAAATTTCGATGCTCTTGTGAAGAACAGCGAGCATAAAGTGTGAAATAGTGGTAAAATTTACAGTAGTACGATGAGAAAGGCAGGTGTGAGCCGTATTGGGGCGAAAGCTTCAATGCGCGATTACGATGCAAAATGAAGTGAAAATTTTAGTTGTAGATGATGAGGAAAGAATTCGTCGTCTACTGAAAATGTATTTAGAACGGGAAGGCTATACAATTGACGAAGCCGATAATGGAGATATAGCTGTATCTAAGGCGCTTCAACACGATTATGATTTAATTATCCTAGATTTAATGATGCCGGGCAAGGATGGCATTGAGGTGTGCAGGGAGGTAAGGGAAAAGAAATCTACGCCGATTATTATGCTCACTGCCAAAGGGGAAGAAGTGAACCGCGTGCAAGGCTTTGAAGTCGGCACGGACGATTATATCGTGAAACCGTTCAGCCCGCGTGAAGTAGTGCTGCGTGTGAAAGCGTTATTACGCCGTTCTGCTTCAACGACGTTCTTTACGAAGGATACGACGACGAAGGATATTATCGTGTTCCCGCATTTGACGATTGACAACGATGCCCATCGTGTGACAGCAGACGGCGAAGAAGTAAACTTGACTCCGAAAGAATACGAATTGCTTTTATTTTTGGCAAAGGCGCCTGATAAAGTGTTCGACCGCGAACAGCTATTAAAAGAAGTGTGGCAATATGAATTTTTCGGAGATTTGCGTACAGTGGACACACATGTAAAGCGTTTGCGCGAAAAGTTAAACAAAAAGTCGCAAAGCGCGGCAAAAATGATTGTAACAGTATGGGGAGTCGGGTATAAGTTTGAGGTTGTGAACGATTGATGCTTTGGAGAAGTGTAGTAGGGAAGCTTTGGCTTACTATTTTACTTCTCGTTTCGTTTGTTCTCGGAATAGTAGCTATCTTGCTGTTGCAATTTTTTCAAAACTATTATGTAACGATGAGCGAGACAAGACTGACAAACCTGGCAGTCCGTGTTACGGATATGCTAGAGAACGGAATGGACGAAAAGACAGTAGAAACGGTTGCATATCAGTTTGTAGACCCGCTTTCCCGTATTGTGGTTGTCCAAAATGAAAACAGTATTTCCTATTCGCCGGGAGAAGAAGAATTGGTTGTTCTTTCTCTTGGTGATTTAAAAAAAGACCGTGATTTAACCAAAGTGTTTACCGAACAGAAGATTGTTAAGAAAAAGGTGTATGCTCCAAGCGTCAAACAGAATAACAATCCCGATGATGAAATTATGATTGTTGGAGTGCCGATTAAAAACAGCAATGGAGGCGCTGTATTCGTTTACCAGTCTTTACAGGTGCCAAAGCAAGCTATTGAAAAGGCGACGGATTTTATTTTTCTTTCCGCCGGCATTGCGATTGTGTTAACAACTTTCTTTGCATTCTTCCTATCTACGCGCATTACCGCTCCACTTCGCAAAATGCGCGAGGTTGCGTTTGAAGTGGCGCGCGGAAAGTTTGATACGAAGGCTCCGATGGTATCGCAGGATGAAATCGGAGAGTTGGCCACAGCTTTAAACCAGATGGGGAGGCAGTTAAAATTCAATATTAATGCATTAAAGCAAGAAAAGGAACATCTCTCTAGCATATTGAGCAGTATGGCTGACGGCGTTATTACACTGAATCAAGAAGGTGAAGTCGTAATGACCAACCCTCCTGCGGAACGTTTTTTGCAGCTGTGGCACGCCGATAATGAAACAGAGGAAGAGGCACTTGAAGACTTACCGCTTGAGTTGATGAATTTATTTCACAAAGTAGCGCAAAGCGAGCAGCAGCAAGTCATTGAAATCAATCTGGAAAAAGGCAATTATGTGATATTGATGACGCCGCTATACAATCAAACAAAAATTCGCGGAGCTGTAGCTGTATTGCGCGATATGACAGAAGAGCGCCGCCTTGAAAAAATGCGTAAGGATTTTATCGCAAATGTTTCGCATGAATTGCGGACGCCGATGGTTATGCTGCAAGGATATAGCGAGGCGATTTTAGATGATATTGTAACGACAAAGGAAGAAGTGCATGAATTTGTGCAAATTATTTATGATGAATCCGTACGGCTTGGAAGGCTTGTAAACGAGCTTCTTGATCTTGCTAGAATGGAAAGCGGCAGAGTTGAATTGCGTTTAGAGGAAGTTGAAATTATTCCGTTTGTAGAAAAGCTCGTTCGAAAGTTTCAAGGCATTGCAAAGGAAAAAGGAGTTTATCTCCAAACAGGCTTTCTTTCCGAAACGGACAAGCAGCTGTTTGACCAGGATCGCATGGAGCAAGTGTTTACGAATCTTATTGATAATGCGGTTCGCCATACTGATGCCGGCGGTACGGTATCTTTCCTCATTCATCAAGATAGGAGCGGCATTTCGTTTGAGGTGAAGGATTCAGGTGTAGGAATTCCGAAAGAGGACGTTCCGTTTATATTTGAACGTTTCTATAAAGGGGATAAAGCTCGGACGCGCGGAAAAACAGGAGGCACAGGCCTTGGTTTGGCTATTGCCAAAAATATTGTAGAAGCGCATGGAGGGAAAATCTCCGTTTCCAGCGAGGAAAATAAAGGTACAACATTTTCTGTATTCTTGCCTTTGAAACGGTGAAAAAATTTTGAAAAGAATTACAATTTTTATTATAATAACCGTAATGCCATTTAATAAGCTAGCTGACGTGAGGTGTCTCCTAAAGAGACTGAAAAGGGAATTTGGTGAAAAGCCAAAGCTGTCCCCGCAACTGTAATGCAGACGAAATGGAATGCCACTGGAAACGGGAAGGTCCAGAGTAGGAAGAAGCAGAGCCAGTAGACCTGCCTTATCTGTCATACATTGCTGTTCTTCGGGGAGTGAGAACGGAAAACAATGCTTTTTTGTTGTTCTTAAAAACCCCGCTCTCACCTAGAACGGGGTTTTTTCGTGCAGTAGGCGGGCCTGGTAACAAGTTTTCTTATACATCAGGCGATTGTGCCTAGGCAAGCTCCTTTATCTTCTATTCTTCGATTATGCATCCCTCAAATGCTTCTCGATTCCAAGAAGGTGAAGGAGTTTTTTTGGAGAAGATAAGAAAGCGTTCTCTTTTAACTCTGCCAGCATAAGGATGCTTTTTAAGAATTCAAAGTTTTATGCCTGACTTAGCTGGTTTGGGGAAGAAAAGAAGGAGAAAAGAGGAAATTGGAGAAATACAAGCTGTAGCAGCTTTTAGGGAAAGAAATGGGAGTTTCTGGCCATTACAGTTTGGCTATGTTAAACATTCAATACTGTTATTTAGCATAGCCTGCAGCTTAAAACGTACATATTGGGGGAATGGGAGCATGAAGCTTTATACAAGAACTGGCGATGCAGGAAAAACGAGTTTGGTGGGGGGACGCGTTGATAAAGACCACCTCCGCGTTGAGGCTTACGGAACAATTGATGAAGTAAATTCTTTTCTCGGCCAAGCGATGACTTTATTAAAGAATGAGCCGTTTCAAGATATATATCAGGAAATGGAGAAAATTCAGCATGAGCTATTTGATTGCGGCGGGGACTTGGCTATTGTCAATCAAAAGATTCCTTATAAAGTAACAGAAGATATGATTGTATTTTTAGAGGAGCGCATTGACGTTTATATTGCTGAGGCGCCGCCGTTAGAGCGCTTTATTTTGCCGGGAGGGGCGCCCGCCGCTGCGGCCGTTCATGTAGTGCGTACGGTAACAAGACGTGCCGAGCGCTGTATTGTAGCTTTGAAGAAGGAAGAGGAAATTAATGAGCACGTTTTAAAATATATGAACCGTTTATCGGATTATTTATTCGCGGTCGCGCGCGTCATAAATGCACGATTTGGCGTAAACGATGTGGAATACGAGCGAAGCGCAATTGTATTTCGCAGCAAAGATGAGACGAAGGAATAAGAGAAAGGAGAGTTTCTATTTTAGGTCCATTTAAAAACATTGAATTACCTGCCGCTTAGCTTCGCTTGAAGAAGGGGATTCTTCCTGCGAACACCAAGCTATCGCTCAGTTATCTTAGCAGGCGCTGCGGACGGTTCCCGCCCTGAAAACGGTAAAACGGGCAGAGGCATTTTTTCCTTCGTTTTTATAGGTTCACCAATCGGCAAACTTTATTTATGAATACTTTTCCAATTTACCACTCACAATAGGAAGGTGTGAATTTAAACAAAACGGAGGTTGGAAAATGAAACTGTATGCGTTTTTGTTCATGCTGCTGCTTGCCTCGTTTCCTAAAGAGCATGAGGTAAAAGCGGAGCAGCAGTGGACCTGGCCTGTGTCCGGTGAAATTAGCGACCAATTCGGAACGAGAAACGGCAAGCATTATGGCATTGATATTGCAGCTCCTATAGGAACGCCGATTGTGTCTGCAGCCGAAGGCGTCGTGACAAAATCCTATTACTCTGATAGCTATGGGAACGTCGTGTTTATTCGCCATCATGGCGGCCATGAAGCCGTGTATGCGCATATGAACAGACGTTTCGTTCGCAAAGGCCAGGCTGTCAAAGCTGGGCAAACCATCGGAGAGGTTGGAAATACAGGGCAGTCTCATGGCGCCCACCTTCATTTTGAAGTACATAAAGGATCATGGAATTTTGCCAAAACAAACGCTGTAAACCCGCTCCTTGTATTGGGGGAACCGTCCTACGAAGTTGTGTCCGCTTCTTCTTATACGGTGCAAAAAGGCGATACGCTCATGGGGATTGCACGAAAATTCGGCATTACGCTTGAAGATTTAAAAACAAAAAATCGATTGCAAGGAGACCGTATATATCCGTCTCAAGTGTTGGTTATTAATTAATGCTTATTGTATGTTTGCAAATAAAGATGCAGGCGGAAAATAATTAAAAAAGCTCTGTTAAATTTGATTGTTGATTTTCCACTACAGGCGGACGCTTTCCGCAGGCGGGGCTGAGCCGCTTTTCCCGCTGGAGTTGCTGCCTTTCGTTCCCAATCAACAAATAAATCAAAACCAACATTAGCCTTTAACAGAGCCTTAACAAAAGAAGCGCAGCTTACATGCGCTTCTTTTTTACCAAAATATGAAGATGGAAATGAACCCGCAAACAGTTAAATAGCTGTAATAATAAGCGACCTTTTGCCGTGTTTTTTCCTTCGTTTTCGGAAGTACAATTGACGGTTCAATCAGTCCGATAGTTAAAAAAAGCAGCCCGAGCAGCATAGATAGGATTGAAAATGAAAACAGTGCAATTTCAGCTCTGTATGGAAGAAGAAGTTTTAATGTATATGCAGCTAAAATAGTATAAAATAATGCGGCAACATACATATTGAGCGGTGTTTTGGAACGAAATCCCGGCAATTTTCTCCACCACGGCCTTTCGGCTTCTTCGATTTCAATGGAAGTATGCTCTTGAATGATGCGCTGCGCTTCTTTGCCGTTTTGCAAAAAATGAAACATTCGATTTGGCTGTCCCTGAAATAAAAATTCTGATCTTTTAAAGAAGTGGTCCACTTTGACACGGTGCCATGATTTCCACGGATGGCGTTCTAATAAGCGAAGGCGGTTTTCTACCGTTTTGTCGTATTGATAGATGCTGATGCCGTCCTTGTCAAACGCTGCATAGTACGTATCTGCGGAAAATTTTCCGAAGTCGACAGGACAGTATAAAAGCAGCTCTTTTTTTAAATAAAAGTACTCTTTACGAAGGCTTTTTTTCATAAATTGATAAACACTTTGTTTTTGTTTTTTCTTCATCACATTTCCCCCATTTAAGAAAATGCATCTTCTTACCAGTATATAATATTAGCATTTTCTTTTTTCAAAGACCATGAAAAATGTAAAAAATAGCAGAGTGTATGCGGCAATTATTATATAGTTATCGGCAAAATGGCAAAAAGCGAGCTTTTTTATTCACAATTCCTATTTCATACTGTATAATGGGTCTTGTAAAAACTAAATATCGGTCTATCTTCGGGGCAGGGTGAAATTCCCGACCGGCGGTGATGAATGAATATTCTAAGCCCGCGAGCCTTTTTGGCAGGATTCGGTGCGATTCCGAAGCCGACAGTACAGTCTGGATGGGAGAAGATGGAGGTTCGGGCGTTCAAAAAATAGAGGAATTTGAACGTTTCTTTGCCGTATCTAAAAACTCTCCCCTTTGCGTATGTATACAAAGGGGATTTGTTGTTGTGCGGAGGAACCTTTCCATTTTTCCATTAAGAAGATCGGTGGGAAAAGGAGAGAGGAAATATGAAGAAAAACAAAAATGTTACACAAATGGTGAGCGTGGCGATGCTAAGCAGCATTTCGTATTTGCTCATGATGCTGGACTTTCCGTTTCCAGGATTTCCGGCGTTTTTAAAAATTGATTTTAGCGAAGTTCCGGCTTTAATTGCTGCAATTATTTTCGGTCCAGTGGCCGGAGTGATTGTGGAAGCCATTAAAAATATTTTACATTACGGAATCCAAGGAAGCCTAACAGGGGTGCCAGTTGGAGAAATGGCAAACTTTATCGCCGGCTGCATTTTTATTTTGCCGGTAGCGTATTTCTTCCGCAAATATCGTACTGTTAAGGGCTTAACAGCAGGGCTTGTGGCAGGCGCGACATTAATGACGTTTATTATGAGCGTGCTGAATTACTACGTAATTCTTCCTGCATATACATGGTTTTTGAATGCGCCGGCGATGTCCGATGAAGCAACGCGCCAATTGATTGTAACGGGAATTTTACCGTTCAATGCGGTGAAAGGCATTTTGATTGCGGCAGTATTTATGTTGATATTCTCACGTTTGAAAGTATGGATGAACACGAAAATGCATAATGCTTAATAATATAGAAGAGACCGGTCTATTATCGTGATGGTAGCCGGTCTTTTGTTTGCCTAAAAAACTCTCCCCGTGAAAGTAAAAACGTTGCCTCGAAGCGAGGCAACGTTTTTACTTAAAATTATTCAAATTTTAAAGGGTCGCCGTCGAATGGCTCATCCGCTATTTTGATGGAATCAGTAGGACAGCCTTCAAATGCATCCATCATGTCGTCAATCAGTACATCAGGAATTTCAACGATGCCTTGGTTGTCATCAAGTGTTACAAATGCGATGCCTTCATCGTCATAATCGTAGATGTCAGGAGCAGCTGCGCCGCAAGCTCCACATGCAATACAAGTTTCTTTGTCAACAATTGTATACTTTGCCATATTAGTATTCCTCCCGCTAAATATGTATCTTTATTCATTAGAAATTTATGACTAATGAATGAAAATTCTAACCTTATTGTAAAACGGTTTCTCTAACTTTTCAATATAAAAGTATAATGATAATTCTTATCAATTAAAAATGTCAATGCTTTTTGTAAAACGTTCTTACAATTTCTAAAATGACTGAATAGCTGTCGATTTGCTACAATATATAGCGAAGCCTGATGAAGGAGTTGGATTTGTTATGCAGCTGCCATACATCATATTATACGGATTGCACAAGGTGAATGGTGAGCGGACATCATCTTCCATTTACCACCTTTTAAAAGGAAAGCGCTCTTCGCAAACTTTGCAAGATGGCACCATGTATCGCTTATCCTTTTTATTTGGCATTTATAAAAAACTAGGCCGACATGAATATGATGAGCAAATCGAGGGATTGTTAAACGAAAATTGGATTAAGAAGGTACAGGAAAATACATACATTTTGACGCCGGCGGGAGAAGAAGAATTCGAGCTTTATCTGAAGAGGCATCCTTTTCCAATGCATATACACGGGCTGCAGTATGGCGATGCGGGGGAAGCGTTTTGGAGGCGGCTGTCGCTTATTGTCCAAACGATTTCCCATTTGCAAAGCCGCACCGCTTATTTGCCTATCCAACAGGACCAGCAAATAACAGCATGGGTAAAACGCTTTTTTTTATCGGTTCGTTTCTCCCGTGAAAAACTGGCGCAAAAGCTGTATGAGGAATGTGAGAGCGTGCTGTCTTTGCTTGGACAGAAGGAGGTGCATGTGTTTGTGCTGCGGCTTACCGGGGCGCGAAGAGTCGGTTATACGAAGGAACAAATTGCACAAATCATGAAGGAAGATTCTTTTCAAATTCATTTGCGCTTTTTAAATGTTCTGCACTTTATTGTAAAGACTGCGATACAGTGTCCCACAGACTATCCGCTGCTTGCGCAAATTGTTTCATATGATGACTATACTGTGTTAAGCCTTTCTACCCAAAAAACGTACATACTGTGGAAGCAAGGCAAGAGCATGGAAGAAATCGCAGCGATTCGTCGCCTAAAACGCAGTACAATTGAAGATCATATGGTGGAAATCGCAATGCATGAGCCGGATTTTCCGCTTGAATCATTTGTCCCTAAGGAATATATTATGAAAATCCAGAGAATTGTTGAGCGGATGCAGACGAGGAAGCTGCGTGTGCTGAAGCAATACGCAGGGGAAGAAATCGGCTATTTTGAGATTCGCCTCGTGCTTGCGGGAATGGGGGGAACGCATGGAGCTTGAGGATTTGCTATATAAAATTTTTAAATACAAGGCATTTCGTACAGGGCAAAAGGAGATTATTACTGATTTATTAAATGGGCAGCATGTAGTAGCGATGCTGCCGACAGGAGCCGGGAAATCGATTTGCTATCAAATTCCTGGGTATGCGATGGATGGGACGGTCGTTATCGTTTCACCGCTGTTGTCGCTCATGGAAGATCAAGTGAATCAGCTGCGATTGATTGGTGAAAAGCGGGTTATCGCATTTAACAGCTTTCGGACAATGGAAGAGAAGCAAGAGGCGCTGCGAAATATCGCTTTTTATAAATTTGTGTTTGCCTCTCCGGAAATGCTGCAATCTGCCGCGTTTGTGCGCTCCTTAAAACGGATTAATATTTCGCTGTTTGTAGTAGACGAAGCACACTGTATTTCGCAATGGGGCTACGATTTCCGTCCTGATTACCAAAGGCTTCACCGTGTTATCCGCCAGCTTGGCCACCCTTCGGTATTAGCTTTAACGGCTACGGCAACAAAGGAAGTACTGCAAGATATTGTGGCAAGTTTGCGGCTGTCCGGTGTAAAGCTTCACCTCCATTCGATTGACCGTCCGAACATAGCGCTGCAAGTCGAGCGGCTTTCTAGCTTGAAGGAAAAGAAATCGCGCTTATTAGCTTATGTGAAAGAGCTGCAAGGGCCGGGAATTATTTACTGCTCAAGCCGTTTTTGGTCGGAGGAGCTCGCACAATATTTGCGGTTTGAAGGAATTAATGGGGTGTCTCACTATCATGGAGGAATGGAACAGGAAGACAGAATGCTAATTCAACAACAATTTATAAATGGCCAGCTCCAAGTAATTTCTTGTACGAGCGCGTTCGGCATGGGGATTAATAAGCCGAATATCCGCTATGTGCTCCATTTTCATTATCCGACGAATTTAGAAGCTTATTTGCAGGAAATCGGAAGGGCGGGACGGGATGGCAAAGATAGCATTGCTATTTTATTATTGACGCCGTTGGACCATGATTTGCCGGTGTCGATTATTCGGGAAGAGCTGCCTAGTCAAGAGTCGATTTCTTATTTGTTGTCATTATTGAAGGAAAAGGTTGTTTTGCGGGCGGCTCTGCCGTTAGAAGATGCCGAGGAAATCGCGAGGAATGTTGTAGGGCTGAGTGAGCAGCATTGGCGTTTTTTGCAATATCAGCTGGAGCAGCTGGGAGTTGTCCGGGACGGTTTGTTTCTTGTTGTAGCGGTTAAACCATACATAGAAGAAAAACTATGTGAACAGGTGTTGTGGCGGTTGAATAAGAAATATGAGAAGCTGCATATGATGCGTGGGTGGTTGCAAACAGAAATCTGCAGAAGGGAAGCGTTTTTGCGCTTGTTTGATAGCGCAAAAGGAGCGGAGCCGAAAAACTGCTGCGATTTGTGCGGCATCGACTTGTCTGACTATAAGCAGATTGCACCGGAAAACGAAACGTATATAGGCGATTGGAGAACTGAACTGCAACTATTGCTTGGTGTAGAAAAACGGAGGAATTATGAATCAACATAAAAAAATTGAAGCGATGAGCAATCGGGAGCTTCGGCTAAATTTGTATATTACACAGCTAATTATCCTGGCTGTTAGCATTCTGCTGTCTTTTTGGCTGTTTGATGATTTTGCGGCACTGCGAGCTCTATGGCGATGGGAGCCTGTTTCTATCGTTATGTACGGGGGGGGAGCGGCGCTGCTTATTGTGTTAATTGACTATGCCGCGATGCAATTTTTTCCTGAGTCGTGGTTTGATGATGGCGGCATTAATGAACGGATTTTTCGCGGCATGTCCATCTCTCATCTCGCTTTTGTAACGTTTGTCATTGGTTTTGCAGAAGAACTGTTATTTCGAGGGATTTTACAAACGCATTTTGGTCTTGCGTTCGCGAGTATTGTGTTTGCTTTGCTGCATGTTAGATATGTTATGAAACCCTTTCTATTTATATTTGTTCTTCTCATCAGCATTGCGTTTGGATATTTATTTCACTATACCGGTAATTTATTTGTAACTGTATTTGCTCATTTTCTCGTTGATTTTATTATGGGAATGTACTTGCGACAAGAAAACGAAGGTGAAGAAGATGAAGAAATCTTTGGAGAGTGAAATAGTGCAGCAGGAAACAATAGCTAATTTCAAACCGCGAAGCGAAGTGCACAAAAAGCGCAAGCGGAAAGCAGGCCGATTTAGGATTCGATATTTTTTTATCCGGATGCTGACGCTGCTGTTTATTTTAGTTCCCGTTTTCGTTCTCTTTGCTACACAACGGTATGTAGAGCAACAGGAGAGGGAAAAGATGAATCTTCGCTTTGAAACGAATGAATTTGAGGAAATTTTTTTTGAAACAAATCCAGGAACAGAACGCATTTCAAGTTCAGATTTTCAAGCAGGTTCTTTTATTTTTCATAAGGTAAAAGAAGGGGAAACATTGACGAGTATCGCCGATTTGTATTTTTCGGGTAAAGATGGAGAGACTATTCTTTATACATATAATCGTTTGCGAAATACGGCAATTGCGCCCGGACAAGTATTAAAAATTCCAACTTGGCTCATTACGCCAAAAAAACGGTAGAGCTTTCAAAGATTGTTCACATATGATGCATAATGTATTTGCCAGACTGTGATATAACAAAGGTGAGAATAACAACATCGGGGTGGGAAATATGTTTGTAAAAAGTATAATGATTCCAAAGCATCAATGCATTACGGTAGAATACGAGGAGAATTTACAAACAGCATTGGACAGGATGATTCAACATGATATTGAATCGGTGCCAGTTGTCCAAAACGGAAAGTATGAAGGCGTAATTACACGGTTTGGCATTTATGAAGATTGTTTTTATTCTAATATGGCAAAAGAGGAGTTTCTTCGGAGTACGAAAGCAGGAGTTTCGGCTCGAAGGAAAGATGTTTACTTTAGAGGAAATGAAATCTTTGAAAATGCGTTGCTTACTTTAAAAAGCTTTCCAATCGTAGCCGTAGTAGAGGGCGAACGCCAGTTGGCCGGTATCGTCACCCGCTTCGATGTGTTAGAGCAATTTCGCAGCGCTTTTGGTGTAAAAAGCAAAGGTGTGCGCATTGCAGTTGCCTGTATGGAAACGGAAGGGCAAATTGCTAAGCTTTCCGACCTTACAAAGACGTTTCATGAAAATATTATTTCGTTATCTACCTTTGATGAAACAGACAAATTGATGAGGCGTATCGTGTTGAAGGTGGAAAAAAATAAAAATATACAAAAGTTTATTCAAAAGCTGGAACAATCCGGTTTTAAAATTTTACATATTCATGAAGATTAAGAAGAAGCCCTTCAAATGTTTCGTTTGAAGGGCTTCTCTCTTATTTTGGACTAGGCTAGCTGCGCCTGAGCAAGCCGGTTCCGCTTTTCTTATTATTTATGCTACAATATGTTATGGATTGTATAGGGTATGTATAATCAAATTATAAGGGGGACAGTATGGCTTTTATAATATTCGCATGTATTTTTATAGGTATTATGTGTATATTTCTTTTGCATATGTACAAGGAAGCAAAGCGAAATACGATCGTGGAGCACGTGCTGTCTTTTTCGGAGTTTCCGGAAACGTTTGGCGAGGTGCGTATTTTTTTTATTTCTGATATTCATAAGCGCAGAATCTCTCATGAGTTAGCTGAAAGGGTAAAAGGCAGGGTGGATTTAGTTATTATTGGTGGAGATTTAACAGAAAAAGGTGTTCCGTTGTCGCAAGCGGCCGAAAATGTTAGGTTGCTTAATGAAATTGGTCCGGTATATTTTGTGTGGGGAAATAATGACTATGAAACGGACTATCATGAACTCGATGCCCTTCTTTTGGATCATAAAGTTAAAATCCTCGATAATACGAGAGTTATATTTGAATCGGAAGAAGGAGAAAAATTTATTCTTCTTGGCGTAGATGACGCAGGTTTAAAGCGCGATCGCCTTGACCTGGCTTTACTAGATTGTGAAGAAGATGGATTTCGGGTGCTGGTAAGCCACAACCCTGATATTATTCATAAATTTACAGAGCGGGAACAAATTTCGCTTGTGCTTAGCGGGCATACGCATGGAGGGCAAATTCGCTTATTTCAGCACAGACGTTTTTTAAAAGGCGGATTGTACCAATATTCCCATACGCATTTGCTAGTAAGCAACGGGTATGGAACAACGCTGCTTCCGCTTCGATTTCGGGCGCCTGCGCAAACACATCACATTACATTAAAGGCAACACAGGCATAGGCGGTATGCTGTATAAGGTGGGAAGGGTATGGGCATTTCAAAAGGAAAATACAATATTAAAGCTGTTTCAAATATGCTTGGTATCCAGCCGGGAACTTTGCGGGCTTGGGAAAGACGCTATCAAATTATCGCTCCGAAAAGAAATGAAGCAGGACATCGGCTGTATACTGAAGAACATGTTACAATATTAAAGTGGCTTCTTATGAAAGTAAACGAAGGCTTCACAATTGGCCAAGCTGTTAGTTTGCTGGAGAGCAGCCAATTTAATCATACGCTATTTTCAGATAAAGAAGATAACAGAACTGACTTTTTAATAGACAGGATTTTACATTCTCTGTTACAATTTGATGAAATAAGAGCTCACGAGTATTTAAACGAAGCTTTTAGCATTTTCTCAGTTGAGAAGGTCACGATGGATATTATCGCAAAGGTATTGGTGAAAATCGGTGATTTATGGATAGAAAATAAAATTACGAGCGCTCATGAACATTATGCAACGTCCTTTTTGCGTTCCCGAATCGGCATGATTTATCATAATCTTCCGGTTAACAATGTACTTCCAAAGGCGATTGCTGTATGCGGCCCGGGAGAGTCTCATGAACTCGGATTATTAATCTTCACCATTTATTTGCGCCGCAAAGGCTATCAAGTTATTTACCTTGGGACGAGCATTGATGAAAAAGACATCGATGCCGTAATTTGTGAAGTGAAGCCTAAGTTCCTGTTTTTATCTTGCACGCTGCAAAAAAATATCGTTGCGACAATCAAGCTTGCTAATCGGCTTTGCAGCGAGTATGATTATCTTTCAATCGGACTTGGGGGGAGTGCTTTTCAATTTTTGCCCGATCAAGAAAGGGAAGTGATTGGAGAATATCTGTTGGGTGAGGGCCGTGAACAATGGAATCAATGGATGGCAAAACAATGAATAAGAACCATCCTTTTTAACTTTCATATAATAACCATTAGATGCAACGGTTGAAGTAAGGAGGTCAAGAGATGAGGCTGGAACGTCTAACTTATAACAAAATCAAGATTTTTCTAACGTTCGATGATTTGCTGGAGCGCGGATTGACGAAGGAAGATTTATGGCAAAATGCGCCAAAGGTACAGCAGCTTTTTCGAGATATGATGCAAGAAGCAAATCGGGAACTCGGCTTTGAAGCGGATGGGCCGATTGCAGTTGAGGTATTTTCCCTGCAAGCGCAAGGAATGATTGTTATCGTAACGAAAGAACATCAAGATACGGAATTGGATGAAGATTTTAGCGATGACTTTATTGAAATGCAAGTAACGCTTGATGAAAGCGATGATATATTATATGAATTTAATTCTTTTGAGGATGTAATTTCGCTTTCTAAGCGTCTATATCCGCTTGGGATTACTGGCGGGAAGCTTTATTCGTTTCATAATCGCTTTTACCTGTTGCTTGAAGACGATGCGACTATCTTAAGCGAAAATTTAATTGCTCTTTTGGCGGAGTTTGGAAATTCCGCTACCATCACGATTTATCGTCTTATGGAGTACGGTAAAGAATTGATGTCAGACCGGGCTGTTGAACAAGTGTATGCCTACTTTGTTTCCAAGTAGGATTAAAATTTATTAAAAGTACGCCTTTTTCCTCTTTACTAGCGGTTAAATGAATAAAACGAGTATGTACATGTTCGACAATTTCGCTATGCTGAATACGGCAACCCCCCAATACTTAAGTTGGGGGGTTTTTATGGAGTGCTTTTTTAGCGTTTCACTGTTGTCTATGTTAAAGATAATGTTTAACATAGACAATTTAATAAAAGCGAGATGTTTTGCTTTCTTTGATAGTGAAAACCTACTATAATAATGTTGCAAGCGTTTACAAAAAGGGTCGCACAGTGGTTATTCTAATGTTTTTTATTTTCATTCTTATTTTAAGGGTGTATACTAGCAATGTAGATTTACTAAACAAGTGAAAATTACAGGGGGTTTACTTATTATGGTAGCCGAAAAGGGAGATCGCACACAACAAAGGGAAGAGCATTTAGACGTACTGAAATCCACACAAGTGGTCATCAAAGAGGCGCTAGAAAAGCTAGGCTATCCTCAGGAAGTATATGAATTGCTAAAAGAACCGATTCGTATGATGACAGTAAAGATTCCGGTCCGTATGGACGATGGAACTGTAAAAATATTTACCGGTTATCGAGCTCAGCATAATGATGCTGTCGGTCCAACTAAGGGAGGAATTCGTTTTCATCCAAATGTGACAGAAAAAGAAGTGAAAGCCCTTTCAATTTGGATGAGTCTAAAATGCGGCATTGTTGACTTGCCATATGGCGGAGGAAAGGGTGGCATCGTTTGTGACCCGCGGGAAATGTCCTTCCGCGAGCTAGAGCGCTTAAGCCGCGGATATGTGCGGGCCATCAGCCAAATTGTCGGCCCTACTAAGGATATTCCGGCACCTGACGTATTTACAAATTCGCAAATTATGGCGTGGATGATGGATGAGTATAGCCGGATTGACGAATTTAACTCTCCGGGTTTTATTACGGGCAAGCCGCTCGTTCTCGGCGGGTCTCACGGCCGTGAAACTGCTACTGCAAAAGGGGTAACCATTTGCATTCGCGAGGCGGCCAGAAAAAAAGGCATTGATATTAAAGGCGCCCGGGTTGTTGTACAAGGTTTCGGAAACGCAGGCAGCTTTTTGGCGAAGTTTATGCATGACGCAGGGGCGAAAGTAATCGGTATTTCCGATGCGTACGGAGCACTGCACGATCCGAACGGCTTGGATATTGATTACTTGCTTGACCGCCGCGACAGTTTCGGAACGGTGACGAAGCTATTTGAAAATACGATTACAAATAAAGAGCTGCTGGAGCTCGACTGTGATATTTTAGTTCCTGCTGCAATTGAAAATCAAATTACGGAAGAAAATGCCCACAATATTAAGGCGAAAATTGTTGTAGAAGCAGCGAATGGCCCGACAACGTTAGAAGCAACGAAAATTTTGACGGAGCGCGGCGTTTTGCTCGTTCCAGATGTGCTGGCAAGCTCCGGAGGCGTAACTGTTTCCTACTTCGAGTGGGTGCAAAACAATCAAGGCTACTATTGGACAGAAGAGGAAGTAGAAGAGCGCTTGGAAAAAGTAATGGTAAAATCATTCAATGCCATTTATGAAACAGCGCAGGTCCGTAAAGTAAATATGCGCCTAGCCGCCTATATGGTCGGTGTGCGCAAAATGGCAGAAGCAAGCCGCTTTAGAGGCTGGGTATAAAAATAAAGGCGATTTCCCGTTGCGGAAATCGCCTTTTTACGTACGGGAGTGTGCAAAAAATCTTTAGTGATTCAAAAGAACACTTGTTCGAAAATGGTATTCATGCTATACTTTTTTCAGATGAACATTTGTTCTGTCGAGAAAGGGGAGAATGGCATGAAAGCGATATACGACCAATTGTATGTTGTGCCTTTACGAGAAAAAGTGAAAAAGAAATGGAATATGCGTTCTATATGGAATCGTATAAACGGTTTTTTTGGCTTGGAAACAACGGCGGACTATGTTTGGTTTTACGGCTTGTACGGCATCTCATTAGGTATTTGTCTGTTTACGATTGCCGCAGCAACTATTATGGACGGGGTATATAGGTAATCTTTTGCTTCTATAGGGACAATGGGAAGGAATACACATGATGTAGGAATGAAAAAATTCAATCGTGGAGTTGATGATTCATGGTGAGTTTTCCTATAGAAAGGGTATATATTTCGTACGGAAATTCCCGCCCCGGTATTCGAGTGCCTAAGCGAGCCTTTATTGTCAGTCATGACACCGGAAACCCGGGCAGCAATGCGATTGGAAATCGCGATTTTTTTGAGCAAAACCAACCGAAATCCTCAGCTCATACGTTCATTGATGATAAGCGTATCATCGAGATTATTCCTCTTGATGAGGTTGCGTACCATGTACGCTACAGTGTGCCAACGGACAATGAAATATATGGATATGATGCGAATAAAGCTGCGATTGGAGTAGAGCTTTGTTATGGGGGGAATATTGATTTCTGGGCTGCCTATACACGTTTTGCTTGGTACCACGCTTATTTATGCCGGCGGTACGGCCTGAATCCAAAGAAGGCAATTGCTTCGCATAAACAGTTGGACCCAAAACGGAAAATCGATCCACTTGAAGTATTTAAAAGGCAAGGTATTACCTTCAATCAATTTATTAATGATGTGTATCGCATGTACGTTTCTTACAAATAGCTAAAAGGCCGGATAGGACTATAAATATAAGCCTGCTTTTGCAAGCGGGTTTTTCTTTTTGGACAGATGCGAGCTTTCGTGACATAATAAGCATGTTGTATGAGTATAGGGAGTGAAAAGCAATGCGAACAGAAACAGTGATTATTGTAGGTGGGGGCCCTTGCGGCCTTGCAGCAGCAATTGCCTTGCAAAATATCGGCATAGATGCGCTTGTAATTGAAAAAGGAAATATCGTAAATGCCATTTATCATTATCCAACGCATCAAACTTTTTTTTCATCAAGTGAAAAGCTGGAAATTGGCAATGTACCGTTTATAACAGAAAATCGCAAACCGGTACGAAACCAGGCGCTCGCATATTACCGGGAGGTTGTAAGGAGAAAAGGGCTGCGCGTTCAACCGTTTGAAAAGGTGGAGGAAGTAACGAAGCAGCAGGACGGCTCGTTTGTTGTCCGCACAGTAAAGCGCGGCGGGGAGCAGTGTGAATATCGCGCAAGGTATGTAATCGTTGCGACAGGATATTATGACAACCCGAATGTTATGGGTGTTCCGGGCGAGGAATTGGATAAAGTATCGCATTATTTTAAAGAAGCCCATCCGTATTTTAACCGTGATGTGGCGGTTATTGGAGGGAAAAACTCAAGCGTTGATGCGGCTCTTGAACTCGTAAAGGCAGGGGCGCGGGTGACAGTGCTGTACCGCGGCCAAACATTTTCCGCAAGCATTAAGCCGTGGATTTTGCCCGAGTTTGAAGCGCTTATTCGCAGCGGCACGATTCAAATGGTGTTCGGGGCGCAAGTGAAGGAAATAACAGAGCATAGCTTAACATATACAGTTAATGAAGAATCAGTTACGATTGCAAATGATTTTGTGTTTGCGATGACTGGGTATCATCCTGATCATAGCTTTTTAACGCACATGGGGGTAGAGATTGATTTTGAAACAGGGCGTCCGATTTATGATGTCGAAACGATGGAGACGAATGTGGAAGGCATTTTCATCGCGGGTGTAATTGCGGCAGGAAACAACGCGAATGAAATCTTTATTGAAAACGGAAGATTTCACGGCGACGCCATTGCGCAAACAATTCAAGAGCGAAAACAAAATTAAAGGAGAGGGGGAACCTCTCCTTTAATTTTTGGCTCTGTTAAAGGCTAATGTTGATTTGGATTCATTTGTTGATTGGGAACGAAAGGCGGCGGCTCCAGCGGGAGAAGCGGCTTGGCCCCGCCCGCGGAAAGCGTCCGCCTGTAGCGGAAAATCAACAATCAAATTTAACAAAGCCTAATTTTTAAACATATTGTGAATATCCTCTATATTTTTCGCAACCTCTAAAGCCACAAGAAGCTTGATACGCGCTTTTTGACCGCTCAATCCATTTGTAAAAATAACTCCTATATCTTTCAACTGTTTGCCTCCGCCTTCGTATGAATACACGTCCTGGACAATGCCGTTAAAACAACGGGAGACGAGGACGACCGGGACGTTTTTTTCAATTAGGCGCAAAAGGGCAGGAACCGTTTTAGGCGGAAGGTTTCCTTGTCCTAACGCTTCAATAACCAATCCGTCGACCGGCAGGTTCTCGATAGCCGTAAGCAGCGTATCATCCATTCCTGCGTATGCTTTTAACAGTATTACATTTTTAGTGACACGGTTTACTTGATATGATTCGCGATGCAAAATAGCTTGATGGAAGAAAACGCCCCGTTTTGTTACAATTCCGATTGGTCCGTATTGCGGGCTTTGAAAAGTAGCGACGTTGCTTGTATGGGTTTTCGTTACATTCGTCGCGCAATGAATTTCATCATTTAGTACGACGAGAACGCCTTTATCCCGCGCTTCCTCGCTGCAGGCGACCCTCATTGCGGACAGAAAGTTGTATAGGCCGTCCGAACCGAGTTCGTTGCTTGAGCGCATTGCCCCTGTAACAACAATCGGAACTTCGGCTTGAACGGTTAAATCTAAAAAGTATGCCGTTTCTTCCAATGTATCAGTGCCATGTGTAATAATGACGCCGTCAATCTTTTCCTTCTTTGCTCTTTCATCGATAATCTGCTGAAGCTGCAGCATTTCTATCGGTGTCATATGGGGAGATGGAAGATGAAAGGCGTCTTCCACAATTAAATCTGCTTGAAGGGAAGACGGAACAAACTGTAACAGAGGATTATTATGTTTTTGTTTTACAACTCCTGTTTCGCGGTCTTCTTCCATAGCAATTGTGCCGCCTGTATGCAGAACTAAGATTTTTTTCAATGTCTTCACGCCTTTCTTGTTGACAATACAATATGAACATATCATGTCTAGGTAAATTTCGACAACGAAAAACTGTTGGAAGATGAATAAAATGAATTTTCTTGCTTCAAACTGGAATTAAAAACGAGGAGAGAGATGCGTGAAGAATGTTGAGCGTATTTTAATTAAATTGGCGATTATCCAGCTGCTGTTTTTGCTTTTAGGACAAGCGTTATTAACACAGGAGCACTTTGCCCGCCATTTATCGAAGGTTGTATACTATGAAGGGGTAACAAAAGGGGTAGTGACAAATGTTTTGGAAACAGGCAGGTAGTTTTTTCTTGCTTCCTAGTCGGTTTGTGCTACAATAGTTTCAGACTTTCATCGAAGAGAGAAGGCATGCAAAAGCAGGAAGACTCCTGCTTTTCGTTATGTCTTTTTATGATGTTAAAAGAGGTGGCAATATGACCAAAAACATTTCCATTGCAATTGATGGCCCTGCGGCTGCTGGCAAAAGCACTGTCGCGAAAATTATCGGCCAGAAGCTTTCATACGTATATATTGATACGGGAGCGATGTATCGTGCTTTAACATATGCCGTGCTAAATCGAGGTGCTGACATTCATAGCGAAGAGGAAGTTATGGATGTGTTAAAAGATATTCAGATTACATTTCAAAACAGACAACAATTACAGCGAGTGTTATTAAATGGAATCGATGTAACAGAAGCAATTAGAACGCCTGAAGTGACGAATCAAGTATCAATTGCGGCAAAGCACCGGCTTGTTCGTGAAGAAATGGTACGCCGCCAGCAAATTTTGGGGGCAAATGGCGGGGTAGTCATGGATGGCCGTGATATCGGCACCCACGTCTTGCCACATGCAGAAGTAAAAATTTTCTTGTTGGCGTCTGTTGAGGAACGCGCGCAAAGAAGACATTTGGAAAATATGCAAAAGGGTTTTCCGTCAGATTTGGAAAAGCTAAAACGGGAGATTGCCCATCGTGATAAATTGGACTCCGAGCGCGAGGTAGCGCCGCTGAAAAAAGCGGATGATGCGATTGAACTTGACACAACATCTCTATCTATTGAACAAGTTGTGGAAAAGATTATGGATATTGTCAGGAGAAAATTAGCACAATAGAAAGGAAAGGGTTTTGCCCTTTCCTTCTTTTTTTAAATCGCTAAGAAATACATTCAATTCACTTGACAAATGTTCCGATTTGTTAGAAGTTAGTAAAAGAGGGTATTTTCTAAATATTTTATCCAACACGAAAATGGTTATATTTTCCATTTCGTATATACATAAAAAATGCTTTGTTAATTCAGTAGGGAGGTATTTCTATGGTTGAAAAGATGAATGAAGAAGTAACAGCATTGCAGGTCGGTGATATTGTGACAGGCCAAGTTACAAAAGTTGAGGACAAACAAGTTCTTGTAGACATCGGCTACAAAACAGAAGGTGTTATTCCAATCAGCGAACTGGCTAATGTACATATCGAAAAGGCAAGCGATGTTGTACAAGAAGGGCAAACGCTGCAATTAAAAGTGACCAAGCTAGAAGACGATGACCTTGTGCTTTCTAAACGGGCGGTTGACGCGGAAAAGGCGTGGGAAGATTTATACGCGAAATTTGAAGCGGGCGAAGCGTTCGATGTAACTGTAAAGGATATTGTAAACGGAGGCCTTGTTGTCGACCTTGGCGTACGCGGTTTCATTCCGGCCTCTCTTGTAGAAAAACATTATGTAGAAGATTTCACCGACTATAAAGGAAAAACATTGAAGGTGAAAATTGTAGAGCTTGACCGCGAGAAAAACCGTGTGATTCTCTCTCATAAAGCGGTCGTGGAAGAAGAGCTGGAAGCGAGCAAGAAGCAAGCGATTCAAGCTTTAAAAGCAGGAGATATAATCGAGGGCACTGTTCAGCGCCTAACTGATTTTGGCGCTTTCGTCAATGTGGGAGGAGTGGATGGCTTAGTCCATATTTCTCAAATCTCCCATGAGCGTGTCGAGAAACCGTCCGATGCATTGTCTGAAGGGCAAGCAGTAAAAGTGAAAGTTCTTTCTGTAGACCCTGATACACAGCGCATCTCTTTATCCATTAAAGCGGCACAGCCTGGCCCTTGGGATAGTATTAATGAAAAAGTAAAAGCAGGGGACATTTTAGAAGGAACGGTAAAGCGTTTGGTTGCTTTCGGCGCTTTTGTAGAAATCGCTCCTTCTGTAGAAGGCTTAGTGCACGTATCGCAAATTGCAAACCGCCATGTGAAAAATCCGCATGAGGTATTAGAAGTAGGTCAAGTTGTTCAAGTGAAAGTGCTAGAAGTGAACGCGAAAGATAAGCGGATCTCCTTAAGTATGAAAGAAGCGGTGGAAGAAGAGCCGGAAGTGAAGGAAGATTACAGCAAATATCAGCCTGCTTCTGAGAGCGCTACGTTCCAGCTTGGCGATATTATCGGGGAACAATTAAAAAAGCTGAAGAAATAATGGAGGATAGCTGTGACAAGAGCAAAGCGGAAGATTGATCACATTCAATATGCTCTTTCAACTGGACAGTCCCGGGCGCACGGCTTTGATGATATTACCTTTGTGCATCAAAGTTTGCCGAATATGGCATGTGCCGATGTTTCTTTGCATACAAAAATAGGCGAACTTTCCTTAAGTTCGCCTATTTTTATCAACGCGATGACTGGGGGCGGCGGTGAAGCGACAGAAAAGATTAATGGCGTCCTTGCACAGGCAGCAGGTCATTACAATTTGGCAATGGCGGTAGGTTCGCAAATGGCAGCGCTGAAAGACGAGACAGAAGAGCGGTCTTATAAAGTTGTAAGAAAATATAATCCAACCGGAATGGTGTTTGCGAATTTAGGAAGCGAAGCGACAGTTGAACAAGCCAAAAAGGCGGTTGCAATGCTTGAAGCGAATGCGATTCAAATTCATTTGAATGTTATACAGGAGCTGACGATGCCTGAAGGGGACCGCGATTTTGCAAATGCTTTAATACGTATTGAACAAATTGTAAAGGAATGCGGTGTTCCGGTGATTGTCAAAGAAGTCGGTTTTGGGATGAGCAAGGAAACGGTTCGGGCGCTTAGAAGCGTTGGTGTACGTATCATTGATATCGGCGGGTTTGGCGGCACAAATTTTGCTGATATTGAAAATGAGCGGCGTAAACGGATGCTTGCTTATTTTAACAATTGGGGCATTCCGACGGCAGCTTCTTTGGTGGAAGGTGTGAGTGAGGGAAAAGGTGTTTCCTTTATCGCTTCAGGAGGGCTGCAGACGGCTTTAGAAGCGGCAAAGGCGATAGCGCTGGGCGCCTCGGCTGCGGCATATGCCGGCTATTTTTTGAAGATATTTATGAAGCAGGGAATGGACGAGCTGCTTCTTGAGATTGAACGGCTTCATGAAGATTTAGTATTTATTATGACGGCGCTGGGCGTTAAAACGATCGCCGAACTCCAGCAGGCGCCGCTTGTTATTAGCGGGGGAACCCATCATTGGCTGACGGAACGAGGTATTGATACGACGCGCTATAGCAGAAGAAAAGGGGCTGACCCAAAAAGCTAATGCGTTTTTCGGTCAGGCCCTTCTTTTCTCTGTTTAAATTTATTTTTGATTTTACACTAAAGCCGGTCCCTTTACCCCGGCGGGGC